>NZ_CP032050.1:4087484-4707469 GCF_003687485.1 Euzebyella marina
TTACGTTCTCTATAAATAGTTACAATTTTATCTATATGCGCTTGAGTTAAGATGTTTTGTGTTTTTACCTTCTCGTAATGTTCGCTGGCATCTATAAATAAAATATCGTTAGGATGCTCTTTACATTTTTTAAACACCAAAATACAAGTGGGTATACTCGTACCGTAAAAAATATTGGCTGGTAAGCCTATAACAGCATCCAGATAGTTTTTTTCTTTAATCAAATATTCCCTTATATTCCCTTCTGCAGAACCTCTAAATAATGCACCGTGTGGTAAAACCACTGCCATTTGTCCGTTCTCCGCTAAATGGTGTACCATATGCTGAACAAAAGCAAAATCGGCTTTACTGCTTGGTGCTAACTTACCATATTGGCTAAATCTATCATCGCTCATAAAGAGTTGATTGGCACTCCATTTTGCAGAAAACGGTGGGTTGGCTACAATAGCTTCAAAACGATGTTCTAAGTGTTGTGGATGCTCTAAGGTGTCTTCTTGCTTAATATCAAACTTACGATAATGCACACCGTGCAGAATCATATTCATGCGTGCTAAGTTGTAAGTAGTACGGTTTAATTCTTGACCGTAAAAGTTATTCACTTCCTCAACTTCTTTTGCAACTCGTAATAACAAAGAACCACTACCACAGGTTGGGTCGTACACCGATTTTAGTTTATGTTTTCCTGTGGTTACTAACTTCGCCAAAACCATACTTACTTCTTGTGGTGTATAAAATTCACCTGCCTTTTTACCAGCGCCACTTGCAAACTTTCCAATCAAATATTCGTAGGCATCACCCAACACATCTAATTCGGTTTGGTCTAACTGAAAGTCTATTTTATCTAAGTGCGCTAATACTTTAGCAATAACTTCGTTTCGCGCCTCTGGTGTTTTACCTAATTTGGTAGAGTTTAAATCCAAATCCTCAAAGAGGTTATCGAAATCTTCTTCACTCTCTGTACCCATTGTACTGTTTTGCACGTTGTTTAGGATTTTTTGTAAATCCTCCAGAATAAAATTATGCTTGGTATTGTAGGTTTCTGTAGTGTCTGCCGCTTGTTCTAAAGACGTTTCTTCTGCATTGTGATTCCCTCTTTTTGCAATTGCAGAAAACAACTCTGATGGCTTTAAGAAGTAACCTAGCTTTTCTAATGCTTCCTCTCGAATAGCTTCTATGTATTCTTGTCCTTCTAGGGTGTTTTCGTCTATATCTGTAAACTGTAGGCCATCGGGTTGTAAAATAGAATTTGCATAATTTTCCATTTTCTCTGCTAAATACTTGTAGAAAATAAAGCCTAAGATGTAGTCTCTAAATTCATCTGCATTCATTTTGCCTCTAAGTGTGTTGGCTATATTCCAGAGCTGTTGCTCCAATTGCTTTTTATGGTCTTCTGACATGAATATTTTCGGTTAGTTCCAATTCAAATATAAGGCTTTATGAAAGTGTTTTGTTTATGTTGTTATCTAGTAAGGCGACAAGGTGCGATGGGGGTGTATAGTCAGCTAGTTTTTCCCAAGAGTTGACATTAACCCAATCGGCCACTTCTGGAATATATTCCCATTGTTTGAAATTGGTCAATATTTTTTGTGATTGTATAGATTCTGCAATTTCTGGGGGAAGATTAAAACCGAATCTGTCAAAAATTCGCTGCCCCTTCATCGCTTTAAAAATGGTGTCCAATCCTTTAGCATAAATAATATGCGAATCTGTTTCTTTGGCTTTTGCCTTTATATGGGGTTCTGTAAAAATTTTACTGCCATATTTAATTATTTCAATAAGATTCTTTTCTAAGTCCCATACTTTTTTGATTTTTTGGCCTTTAAGGTTCACTTTGTTTGGTTTGGCTCTCATACTCCATTCCTTTACAATTATTTCAGCCATATTTTTGTTCGCGACCAAAATATGAAAATGTGGATTATAGGTTTTCTTATTTGGATTAAAATTGGCTTCCATAGATTTTATTCCAATTAATTTCTCCCCTGTGCCTCGCTGTTCTCGTTTCTTGTACTTATTGACTATTTTAGTGAATGTCGACTTTATATTTTTAAAGTATGCTCTTAGTTGATGCTCCTTACAGGACTTAACTGTAATTGTTACAAAATGAGGATCATCCCAATTTGCGATTACTGGATAATACTTGTTTATTATTTCTGCTTTTCTGATACTTAGGCAGATTGTGCAATACCTATTTTTACAATAGTTCCCGTAGACTTTTCCATTTGAAGATACCAAGTTACTTTGGCAATGGTACGTATTCCAATAAGCCTTTTCTCTTTCTTTATCTTCATCGGCCTTGGCAATATCAATCATTCTAAGAATCGTTTGATGAGTGATTAGCTTACGTTTAGCTCTAGAATGAACAACTTTCAAATCCGTCAGGTCAGTTCCTTTGCCATGAACCACATAAGTTTGTCCCAGTTTATTTGTCCCGTTTTCCGCTAATGTATTGAATATCATTCCTCAAAGCCTTTATCGAGTATGTAATTTGCAGCCTTTTCTTCCATATCCAAAACAGGCTTTGCTTCCCTTTTTCCTCTAAGCATGTAGGCCTCCAAATCTGACTTCTTGAAGAAGATATTTTTGCCATTAGGCTTATAATGAATAATCTTTCTATAATGAGTTAATTTATATAAATGGCTTTTACTGAAACCTGTATAATGACAAGCTTCTTTAAGATTTAAGATGTTCTTTTCCATCCTTCATTTTTTAAATTAATAAATGATGGATTAGCTAATCCGAATTTGTAATTACGTTGTAAAGAAAGTAAGGAAAGGAAAGAAAGTTGGTTTACAGTAGGTTGACTGTCAACTCTAAATATCCAATTTTCGCTCTATTGTTTTCTTGAGGTTATTTAACATTTCGTAATAAGATTGCGAATAGGGAGTACCTTTATTCTCCTTATTTGCTTTAATTGTTTTAGCACTTTTAGGGTTGATTGATTTACCTTTTGCAGTAAAGTATTTAGCCAGTTTACCGTAGAACCCACCTTTCGTCTTGTGAACTTCATTCTCAGGCTCTTTAATCAAATCTGCATCGACTAACAAATCAAAGAAATGAACTAAATCTGTTTGATTTAGATTAAACTCCAATCGATCTAAACTATCGGTAATATCATCTGAAGCCACTTCTCCATTTAGTATCTGTTCCTTTCTAGTATGCAACCACTTGCAAAATTTAGCTAAAGACTTTACAGAATTAATCCATTCTCTTCTTTCAAACCAAATCTTACCTTCTTCTGTATAGAAATATGAGTTGAGAACAAAATCAATCTCTTCAGTTTGGAAATTCTTAGTTTGCTCATCGAAATTTTGGACAGTATCCAAAATATCATCCCGTGAAACCTTGCAGTTATTAAGGTAAATCAGCTTTAACTGAAGGCCGTGCATACGAGCTGCGTTTTCCCCAACTTCAAAATACTGGGTTTGTTGACTCTTTACCATATCAACAAAATCTTTATTCAAAGTAGACACTTGAAGGGCATAAATATAACCTCCTAATTGGGGAATAAGAAAGTCTATCTCTTCATCTCCTGATTCATCACCACTACTTAAAAACTCATTTAAGTCTTTAAAATAATTATCAATCCGTTGTTTATATGTAACGTTTTCTATTTTAATCATAAGAGATTTGAAGTTGCATTGTCCTTTATACTGTTCACATAATTTAAATACTTTACTGTATGGGCGGTACTACTATGCCCTAAAGCATCAGCTACAGTTTTTAAATTGGCTCCATTTGTAAGCAATCTTACCGCAAATGTGTGCCTTCCGCAATAAAAAGTAATATTCTTATTTATGTTAGCACGCTTCATCATTGCAGTAAGGTTCTTTTTTATAGCCACTTCAGATAGGAATTTGCCCTTATGTTTCAGATTAAAAATTAATTCGTTCTGCCCGTTTTCCTCCCCCAATAATTCCATAGCAGAAGCACTAAGTTGAATATTAATTTCAGAACTATCAACTTTACTTCTATTTATAATTAGCCTATGGTTAGTAATGTGATGCCACTTCAACCTCTTAAACTCCGAATATCCTAAACCTGAATAACAGGCAAACAAAAATGCCCTTTTTACTGCATCATTCCCGCAATAGGTATTTTTTAAAATTTGGATCTCCTCTTCAGTGAGAATCTGCTTTACAAGAGTTTTTTCAGCTTTTTTATTTTTAGATTCCCATTTTACTCCTTTATAAACCGATTCTTTTAAATAACCTTGCTTTTCGGCATGGATTAAAACCTTCTTAAACCGTTTCCAATAACTATAAGGTGTTTCGCCGTTCAATCCAGCCCTATAAAGCAAATATTCTCTAAAACCTTCTATATAGAGCTTGTTTAATCCACTCATTGTGAGATTTGGCTTCCCTTTTTCCTCTTTCAAGTACTGTTGGAATTTATTTAATGCATTCTTGATACTTCTTATATCTCTTAACTTATAGTTAGCCAAGTAGCTTTCAATGTACTTAGAAATTGTGACCTTTTTTTTGTGTCTTGGTATAAAGTTTGTCCCTTCACTCTCTAATTCCAAAGCTCTTGCAGCTCTAATATTCTGAGCTAACTCTCTCTTTTGAATTTTGTCATCTCCTTTTTCAACCAGATGTAACCACTCATAACTCCTTATCCCATTGTGATAGATATCTAAATAATACCGCTTACGGCCTTTAGCCAAATTCCTTTCTCTTAGTTTAACACTCATAATAAATACGATTTCTGAATTTGCGAAATTTTCTTACCAGTAACAAAATAGTAACAAATAATACCACTAAAATAAGAAAACTAAAGATTAAAAAGGAAAAAGGAAAAGATGTAAATTACTGATTATCTATGCTTTTAAGTAGTATATTTTTTCTTTTACTTTCTAGGTTATGTACTCGCCTCGAGTACAAAAACCCTTCTTAATCATTTGATTTTGAAGGGTTTTTTAATTTACCCTCAGATAATCCTCGTTAAGAGGTGAATTCGAATACTTGATCACCTTGAAGATTATTATTTACTTTTTGAGGCACTAAAGTACTAAAGCTATCAAGAAGTGAAGATTTCTTTCCTTTTCCATTCATAGAAGAAAAAGGTCCAACCGTATTAGTAGAATGCACAATATAACCTTTGTCAATAAAATATTTAACCACATTTTCATCCGGATGTTTGTGTCCATTTTCACCGACAGAAAAAACGATTTTTGATTGATCATTTTTTGCTCTTTTATTCCAAAATATTTTACTGTGGTTTTTTGGAGACCCATGATGAGCGCTTTGCCCCACAAATAGAGATCCAGAAATTTTACCTTTAAATTTGTCATCAACCCTTGTTAAGTTATATTTTGGGGCATCAGATGTTAATAATATATGGCCTTCTGCTAATTGAATATTTATAATCGTTGAAAGTTTGTTGGCTTCATTATTATTGCCACTCTTTTCAAAAGCGACATCGTATTTTCTACTTGCTGCGAAATTAACGTAATCGACATGGAAAGGGGAAAAGAACTCTAAATAACTATTTGAGTTTAATTTAATAACATTTTCGAATATACCTGCTTCGATTGTTCCAGTTTGAACACCTAAAGAACCGGAATATTTAAGTAGAAATTCAAATATCTTAACAAGTTTCTTTCTACTAGTCACCGATTTTGAACAAGAATCAAGAAATTCTCTTGTTAACTTACAGGTGTGGAGAAAAGTTTTAATACTAATATTATTATCGCGACATTTCTCTAATAATTCCAGAATCCCAGAGAAATGATCATCATGTGGATGGGATAATATTACAAATTCTAACTCATTATAACCTTCGTTGATTATATGCTCAAGTACAGGGTTACCATAATACTTATTACAATCTACAACACCTACTTTCCAATGTGATCCCTCTAACCATTCAATGATGATAGAATCACCTTGACCCACATTTTTGAAGGTGATTTTGTACATTTTTAGATTTAACGTTTAAGGTTTAAAAAAGGGTTTGTCCAATCCCTTCCCTTCAATATTAGAATAAACATCTCCTAGATCAAATAGACTATCATCTACAATTTTTTCTCCATCCAAAACATCTATTCTACTTGAACCAGGTTTCGAATAAATTTTAAGTAGAATAGGAGACCCAACACTCAATGTTTCAATATGATCAAACAACGATTTATCAAATATTCTTAATTCAAAAACCCTTTCAGTTTGGTCAACGAGACAATCACATTTAATTTGGGAGTTATCAATTTCAACAACCCTGGATTGTATTGAGATTTTGGTTGTCCATTCTTCATTTTCAACAAATCCCCTAAGTTTTAATTTACTCTCAGTAAGATATAAATCCTTAAATTGGGATTCCTCCTTGAATTTATCAAAATCTATAGTTAGAGGCTCACTAAAACTGGAAAGAGCATTATCGAATACATTTTTAATACTTTTGAAATCATCTTTAAAATTGAAATTCTCGAAGGTGATACCACTCATATCAATAAATTGATTAATGTCGAGACTTTCTTCGGATTTAGTTTCTCTAATTATTTCCATTGACTATCAACAATTTTTACTGCAGCTTGATAGATTGATTTAAACTTGGCAAAATTTAAACTATCTGTTAGTTGCAAATATTTATATTTCATTATTTGAGAAGGTTTTGAAATTTTCTCTGCTAATACCATATCCTTAGTTTCAAATCCAAGTTTTTTTAAATCTTCCAAACCTTTATATGGACCGAATTGGACATTTACTTCAGATGTACTTTCTTTCTTGTCAAATACTATTCCAACATCAGAGAAGCCTTTTAAAACACCATTGGCACATGTTTCAGTTAAGTATTTCTCAGCAAAATTCTTATTGATTCTTTCAATATTTAAATCCTTTCCACTTGCGTCCTCAACAAAAACTCCCAGAAATAAAATATTGCTAATCTTTCCAAAGTTCTTGGAGGCTTTTAAACGTTTAAATAAATTTAAAAAAGGTTCCTCTACAAAGTTATTGTTCTTTAACCAATCATCTTTATGAGTTGTGCATTTGAAAAACACCCTATCCCACTTGATATGTATTTCAGTAAAATCGTCAGCAAATAATAAGGAAATCATGCAATCCTTACTAGATAACTCGTTTGCAATTTCTATTGTGGTGGACAAACCGGCAAATGGAGATATTTCATCATATACGCTTTTGGGAAAATCTATGATTCGCGTAAACCTAATTTCAAATTGCATGACAGGATTGAAGTACATACGTCCTACTTAATTAATATTAGTAAATAAAAAATTATATTCGAACATTACTCAATTCAATGGTTTAATTAGAAAGATTGAATGACCAAACCTAATAATTAATATTACAATGAGGAATTCATAACCAATGTAACAATAACCTAATAAATGAAATTAAGTATTGGACAAATTACTAAAGCAACTACGAAATTTAAGGAAAATATTAAATATACTGATGAGGGCCACCTAAATCTTAGACATATTACATCGAACGGGGTCGAAGGAGAGGCAATCAATCTTTTCAGGCCAATGTTTTGGTTTAAAAATAAAAACGAAATCTGTCCAGCAATAATTTTGTCATCTAATCCCTTATTAAAAAATAAGGAAAGAAAACCATGGGAAGATGAAATCAACATAGAAAAGTCTAGAGTTCATTATTTTGGCGATAATAAAACACCTGGAAAACATCCTTTAGAAAGTTTACCAAAAGAACCTCAAACTGGAAATCAAAAGATGGTTTCGATGGCCGAAAATTATTTATCAAATGATAGGGCCAAAAGAATCGAGGCCCCTCCCATAATTATTTTCCAGCATTGCAAAGTGGGCAGGCAAAGTAAGGGATACAGAAAATTTATTGGAGTGGGATATTTATACAATTACCAATTGATTCAACAAAAAACAACGGAGGGAAAATTTTTTGCTAATTATTGCTATGACATTAAACTTATAGATTTAGAAAATAACCAGTTCGACTGGTCATGGATTTATGATAGAAAATCCTGGAATCCAACCAAAAATAATAATCTCAAAGCCCCTGAATCCTGGAAACGTTGGATGGAGCATGGTCACCCAGAAAACAATAATGTTGAAGACCTTGGAAAGGTTCATAGGAAATTTGAAAATCAGGTTGTTGAAATTTTAAAGAGTGGACCAATTAATGCTCCCATTGGTAACCTGAATCCCGATAGAACATTAACTACGTTAAATTATTTTCAACGAAATCCTTTCGTAAAAGCGTGGGTTTTGCAAAATTCCAATGGTATATGTGAAGTATGCAATAAAGACGCTCCATTTAATACTGATCAGGGAGAATTCTTTCTGGAAGTTCATCATATTAAAGCACTTTCAAAAGGTGGTTCAGATACAATTGAGAATACTATTGCACTATGCCCTAATTGTCACAGAGAAATTCATCATGGAACCAATCGTCTAAAAATAGAAGAAGGTCTTTTTAAAAAAATACCAAGAATCAAAAAAGAAAATTGAAATAACACTTATCCTTTATAGTTCAATATTTATTCATATAATTTAATCAAAATTAACAGAGTAATCTTTCTATTTCCATTATTGGTTTCTTTGATACAATTGTCCAGAGCTCAAACAGTAGAAAGAAGAATTGATTTATTGAATAAAATTGAAATAAATAATCCCGCCTCGAGTACAAAAACCCTCTTAATCATATGATTTTGAAGGTTTTTTAATTCTATCAATCTCATTCTTGGTACAGCCCGCAAATTTTGGATATACAAAACTTATAAAATGCAAAAGGTCTTGACTTGGTCAAGACCCTTCTCCACAAACCAATTAACGCTAAACTTACTGGTTAATCATCAATCTCTTTTAAAAGTGTTCCTTTTTCGTCAAAAAATAAATCCTTTTCAAAATCCCAGCCTTTTTCCACCTCAACTTTATACGACTTCGTTCCGTCATTGATGAGCAATTCGGCAGATTCTATTCTAAAATCCTTATAATTTGAAGTAATATTCTCCATTACGGCTGCAGGCAACTCGTTCTTGCCTATATCTTCTTTACTTTTCAGTTCAACCCCATTTTCGTTGTACCATATTTCATGGTCTTTTCGACCTATCTCGAACTCTACCTCGTAACCGAATGCAGTTCGCTCCCACTCTACATCATGTGCATTAGGGTACTTTGCATTGAATAGCGCCCTTACATCGACGATATTACTGTTATGGGCAATTTCTTGCGCACTGACCAACGCTGTGCATAGACATAATGACATTAGACTTAACTTTACAGTGTGCTTCATGATCTTTCTATTTTTGATTTCATGGCAAGTTTAAAAGCAAAAACTGTAAGGAATTAGTAATCGCAGAATCTGGGGCGATTCCCATTTCATTTTAGATTTCCGTTATATTTATGTAGAAAACTTAGTCGATGAAAATATTGATTGTAGAAGATGAGCCCCAAATGTTGGAGAATATGAAGAGTAGTCTTGAGAGGGAGCACTACCGTGTTGAAACTGCCGATAATTACCTTTCGGCCATTGACAAAATTGGGGGCTACGATTATGATTGCATTTTATTAGACATTACGTTGCCCGATGGTAACGGTCTTGAACTTCTTCAAGAACTAAAAAAGATGGGCAAAGAAGAAGGTGTCATCGTTGTTTCTGCCAAAGACTCTTTAGAAGACCGATTGAAAGGCCTTGATTTAGGAGCCGATGACTATTTGCCCAAACCCTTTCATATGGCAGAACTCAATGCGAGGGTGAAAGCTATTATTCGTCGGCGAAATTTTGAAGGATCGAATATTATCGAATTCGGTAATGTTAGTGTTAGACCCGAAAATAGAACGGTATACATCAACGAACAGGTACTCAACCTAAACCGAAAAGAATATGACATTCTCATGTACCTTATCTCTAACCGTCAACGTTTGGTCACCAAATCTGCCTTGGCCGAACATGTTTGGGGAGATCACATCGATCAATCGGATAGTTTTGATTTTATATATTCCCAGATGAAAAATTTACGTAAAAAACTTTCAGACGAAAAGGCAACCATAATGATTGAAGCTGTCTATGGTGTTGGTTACAAACTAAAAGATATTCAATAGCTTACCGATAACCGAAACGAAAGTCAGATCAATTTCATGAAACTACTTAACCATACCACGAAATACTTTTCTATTCTTTTGATCATTCTCATCTCGATATGGGCGGTAGTTTTTTATTTTGCCATGTTAGACGAGGTTTATGACAGTCTTGATGACGGACTCGAAAACCAAAAAGAACTCATTCTACAGGCTGTTCGAGAAGACCCTAGTCTACTTTTTGACACTGAATTCGGGGTCAACAATTACACTATAAAGAAGACTTCCCAACCTGTATCTGAGCATTTTTACAGCGATAGTTATCGAGACACGCTGATGTACATGCAGGTGGAAGATGAATATGAGCCAGTACGTATTTTAGAAAGTATTTTCGAGCACAAAGGCGATTACTACAAAATAAAGCTTATCACCTCAATGGTCGAAGAAGATGATCAGATAGAGAATTTGGTCAAATACCTTATTGTTCTCTACCTATTGTTGATTTCAAGCATCTTACTGCTCAATAATTTAATTTTCAGAAAGATTTGGAAGCCTTTCTACGACCTGATCGGGCATCTTAAAAACTTTAGAATTGAAAAAGATGAGCCTATAAAAACTAAACCGACCAGCATCGATGAATTCAGGCTATTGAATTTAAGTGTTGAAAAACTTACCGAGAAATCTAGAAAAAGTTACCTGGTTCAGAAACAATTTATAGAAAACGCTGCACACGAACTACAAACTCCGTTAGCGATATCCATTAACAAATTGGAGCTTTTAGTGGAGAAAAACGAACTTACCGACCTTCAATCACAAGAGGTAGGCCAAGTACTTGATAGTTTGGGCCGGCTTAATCGTTTGAACAAATCACTTTTGTTGCTCTCTAAAATCGACAATGACCAATACATCGAAGAAGAACGTGTTTCTTTTAATGAAGTCATCCACAGAACTGTAGAAAATTTAGAGGATTTTGCAGTGCATCGGGGTGTTGCTATTTATGTGGATGAAAAAGAGCAAATCGATTTCAAAATCAACAAAGACCTTTCTGAAATTTTAATGCTTAACCTCATCAAAAATGCGGTCATTCATTCCGACAAAAAAAGTCAAGTAAAGATAGAAGTCGCCAGAAATAGCATAACAATCAAGAACATCGGTGAGAACAAGGCTTTAAACCCTGAAATGATATTCAAACGTTTCAGTAAAAATTCATCGAACAAAAGCTCTACAGGGTTAGGTCTGGCCATCTCAAAAGCCATTACCGACCGATACCAGCTGAACCTGACCTATCATTTTTCAGGGCAACATGAATTTGCCATTATTTTTCCCTAACCAACTTCTTTTTTTCAGATGGAAAAAGTTCCAGAATCTTTTCAGGATTCTATTGGATGTTTGCACCATAATTTTAAAAAATGGTTATGAACATTAAGAATTTCTTTTGGGGCCTTTCCCTTTTGGCCCTTTCAATCGTGAGCTGTAGTGATGACGATGACATCAACGCCAATGAAGTACCTCAGGCCGTAGATGCCACTTTCAATCAAACATTTCCGAATGCTACCGATATTGAGTGGGAAGCTAAAAACAATAAGTATGAAGTCGAGTTTGATATTGAAACTATTGACCATAAGGCTTTGATAGCTTCCGATGGCTCCATTGAACAATACAAATACGATATTGTCGCTACTGAACTTCCTGCTGAAGTAACATCAAAACTATCTACCGATTACCCTAACAATCGACTAGATGACAGCGAAGTTCTCAAAATTGGCACCCAGACCTACTATCAGGTAGAACTTGAAAATGAACCACAAGACATTTATTTGGTTTTTCAGGAAGATGGCGAAATCAATTCCGAGGTGACCTATTTTCAATAAAAGTTGCTTCTTGTTTAATCCTCAGAAGTATAATTACCAATTACTTACAGATTTGACCCCTACTTTAATTGCATAAAGTAAAATTAATTGCAACCATGACTTCTGAATGTGGCACCCTTGATATGCGTAAAGTAAAAATTTATACTGTGCTGGCAATTCTAATCTGCACCGCCCTAGGCTTTTGGGCTTTTAAAGATTGGTTGCCAGCACCAAGGGAAAATAATGTGTCGTATAAAATCACCAAAAGATGGAATTTGCCCGAAGAACTACGGGAGGTTTCCGGCATAGTTTGGCTAGACAATCATCTTATGGCCGCCATACAAGATGAAGATGGTATCATTTTCATCTATAACCTTGAGACAAAATTAATTGAGAATCAAATAGAGTTTGGAGAAAATGGCGATTATGAAGGCCTGACCATCAAAAATGACGATGCTTATGTAGTTACAAGCGATGGGGTTATTACAGAAATCAAGAATTTTAAAAAGCCTAACTTTCAGGTTTCTACCTATAAAACCCCGTTCAGCGAAAAGAACAATATTGAGAGTCTAGAAATTGACCCTACGAACAACCGCTTGTTGCTTGCTCCGAAAGACCATGACCTGGGCTCTGAAGAAGGCAAAGGCATCTATTCATACTCTCTTGAAACTCATGAATTGAACCGGCAGCCTGTATTTACCATAGCCATGAATGACCCGGTATTGAAAAGATTTCGAGATAATAAAAAGCACAAAACTTTTCGGCCATCTGATATGGCCATACACCCGATTACAGGCGAATATTACGTACTTGAAGGGGTACGCCCAAAACTACTCATCATTGACCGTGATGGTCATTTAAAAAATGCCTACTTTTTGGAAAAAGCCATGTTTCCCCAACCGGAAGGTATCACTTTTAATGAAGAAGGTATCTTGTTTATTAGCAGTGAGGGAAAAGGTGATGGCCTAGGTATTATCACTCAACTACAATTGAACGACAGGGATTAAACTTTTAGGCCCATGGCTTTTGACCATCCTTGAGAGGCACACAACCTATAAATTTACCTGGTATGGGCACATAAACCCGAGCCTGCGTCATACCCACTTCTGAACTAAAATAACCTGAAAGCGTCAACCCCTTGATCAAGTTGAAAAAGTGGTCTTCCGTTTTTAACCCAGCCGATTTTTGTTGACCCGTAACCAAGGCCTCATTTTGATAGCCTTGAACTAAAAACTCTTTTTTATCTTTTTCCAAATTCACAAAATCGTTCTTAAAAAGCTCATAGCTATCGGTATCGATGCGGTTTAATCCATCCACCAAAAGCAACTTATCATCTTCCTTCATCATATCGGAATACATCATAAAAATATAATCCCCTATTTTTGCCGCTTTGGCACCGGGCACATCCTCAGTTGATGGCAAAATTGTTTCCCCAATATCGTTTAAAAGGGCTATGTCTTTTTCGGTCATTTCCGTCCGTAATTCAGGCGGACGTGGTGTACAGCTACTATTTAACAATACTGGAGCCGTAGTGACCGAACCAATGGCCAATGAACCTGATAATCTTAGAAAGTCTTTTCTTTTCATTACTTTTTAAAGGTTTTGTTTGTTAAGCTCACTTACGGCATGGTCGACAGCTCTGGCAGTCAAGGCCATATAAGTCAATGAAGGATTTTGACATCCACTAGAAGTCATACAGGCGCCATCGGTTACATATACATTCGGAGTACCCCAAACTTGATTGAAACCGTTTAAAACCGATGTTTTAGGATCTCGACCCATTCTGGCTGTGCCCATTTCATGAATATTCAAGCCGAAATTTCGTCTTTCTCCCATGTCTCTTACATTTTTAAAACCCAACGCATTCAACATCTCCATACCAGCATTTACCATATCTTTTTGCATATTCAGCTCGTTGGCCTTGTACTCCGCATCAATATTCAAAAGTGGAATGCCCCACTGGTCTTTTTTGGAAGTGCTCAAAGTCACCTTGTTCTCTTTGTACGGAAGACATTCACCCATACCCAGCATATTAAACTTCCAAGGGCCGACTTGCATTAGATTGTTCATTAGGCTATCGCCCACCAGAAAACGTTGCTCACCTGTGCCCTTGGTTCTAAATCCGCCACATGAATAAGCATAACCACGTAAAAAATCAGTTTGCTTATCACCTTTGAAATTCCTAAACCGTGGTAAGTAGGTACTTGTAGGCCTTTTACCTTCGTAATATTGATCTTCAAAACCGTCAAAGTCACCTTGAACCCTTGCGTTATAGTTATGGTCCATTAGATTTTCTCCCAGAACACCGCTATCGTTTCCAAGTCCGTTAGGGTATCTTTCAGATGTTGAATTCAACAACACCAATGTTGAGTTTAGGGTAGCCGCATTCAAGAAAATAATCTTTGCGTAATATTCGCTTACTTCTTTGGTATGGGTATCGATAACCCGCACCCCTGTTGCCTTACTCGAAACAGGGTCGATAAGAATGGAATGTACCACCGAATTCACCTTCATTTCAAGATTACCCGTTTCTTTTGCTGCCGGCAAGGTCGCTGAATTGCTACTAAAATATCCACCAAACGGACAACCACGTTTGCAGAGGTCTCTATGTTGGCAGGGGCCCCTACCCTTTTTACCTTCGGTTAAATTGGCCGTTCTCGAAATAACCAAATCACGTTCCGGAAATTTACTTTTCATCTCACCCTTGACGTGCTTTTCTAAACAATTCATTTCCATAGGCGGCAAAAACTCACCATCCGGTATCTGGTCGAGACCATCTCTATTACCACTGATTCCCGCAAATTTTTCGACGTAGCTGTACCACGGAGCCAAATCTTTGTATCGAATCGGCCAATCGACCGCTACCCCTTCTTTAGCATTAGCTTCAAAATCAAGGTCGCTCCACCTTTGCGTATGTCTCGCCCACATCAGCGATTTACCACCTACCTGATACCCTTTGATCCAATCAAAAGGCTTTTCTTGTTCATAAGGGTGTTCATCATCCTTTACAAAGTAATTCTCCGTTGCCTCCCTAAATGCATAACATCTGCTAACAATAGGGTTTTCTTCCCGCACGTTTCTGGGGATTTTATTTCGATGCGGAAACTCCCAAATAGCCTTATGTGCCGTGGTATAATCCTTTATATGCTCTACCATTCTACCGCGTTCGAGCACTAAGGTTTTCAAACCTTTTTCTGTGAGCTCTTTAGCCGCCCATCCACCACTAATACCAGACCCGATAACAATCGCATCATAGGTATTCTTCTCTTTATAAACTCCGTTGATATTCATTAGTGCTATTATTTTTTAAGCAATTCGACCAATTTTTCACCAAACCTTCGCCCCAATTCTATTTGTCCCTCCGTATTATAATGTAGGTTATCGTCTCGCTTAGCGATGCCTTCCGTAGTAATCATATAGGTGTTAGGCAACTCCGTAGCCGCTCTTTGTTGTGCTTCCATGACCGCCACCGCAGCGGGATATCGCTCTGTGGGAGGATTTATTTGGCCTATAATGACCGGTAGTTGGTCATTTTTACTTGATTTTTTGAATGAGGATATCAAATCGCTAAAACCTGAGAAATATTCCTCTCCAGCTTGAGAGAACCTAGCATCGGTTTCACCTTGTATCCATAAAAAAGCATCGGGAATCATTGTTTTGCCATCTTTACCCTTCGGAATGTACTTGACCAAACTATCATGAAGATTCCCGAATTTAGGATGACCCATTTCCGACACCCTATCAGCGTCTTGCTCGGGCCACCAATCATATAGTGATGATCCGCCCACCGCATATTTGTAGACAATAAATTCTTCATTCGGAAAACTGGAAGACAATGCTTTCATCACCCCCCAATCAGGGCCAAAAGAATTGGTGCCTGCAGGTTTTAAACTTGAACTCTTACCGTGATTGACATATGTAATTTTAGGCAGCTCACTAGGTAATTTTCCTTCTGTTCGATTGCCTACCCCGACCATATTCGATTGCCCCGCCAAGACAATCAACTTGGGTTCTTGGTTGCTTTCCGCTTCTACCTCTACATTTTTATTTTCCTTTACCCTGTTCTTGCTATCCTTACAAGCTAAAACGGAGAAAATGAGAATGGCAACGGCGAAAAAACTTATTTTTTGAATCTTACTTTTCATTTAAAATATTTTCATTTTTCAAAATTTCCCTTAAAAGGGCGGGATAAGTCTTTCCTTCCACAGTTCCCTCACCAACAACCCCTTGCCCAAAGGTTATCGAGTCACCAAAACACACTACGGTACCACTAAGAACCACTTCTTGGTATTTTAAAGAACTATCAATAGTTTGAGCTATAAGTTGATAACCTTTTGGGGTAGGATGCACCCCATCTTCATAACCGCTGTTTACCACGTTCATGATATATTCATCTTTGTTATGCTCAGGTAAACCCAAAGACTTAAAGGCTCCAAAAACATCAACAAAATAGACCGAAGATTTATCGGCTAGTTTCTCCATCAATCTTTTAACAAAAACCAGCTTATCGTTCGGCTCATCAAGCAATTTTTCTTTATCGTGCCTCTTAAAAAGATATTTGCTATCTACTGTTGGCGGACTGACTAAAACGACCTTCACCTTCTGCTTTTTAAATCGAGAAACGATATGTTTTAATTTTCTTTCATAGGATGCATAACTCTCTAACTTACGAGAATTCAACATATCGTTCGTACCTACCATCAAGATCACCCAATCTGGATCATAATCAAAAATCTTTGATTGTCGCTTAATCAAATCGGTGGTAGTGTTACCAGAAACACCGGCATTAATGAACTCAACAATTTGTGAACTGAGGTTGTTAGAAAACATGAGAAAAATTAAAATAAATGAAGTTCTGCAACCGCCCATCATGTCACTTGCAGCTTGCCCTTAAACGCATACCACGAAAACAAAGCCGTAACACATGAAGTAATCAGGGCGCCACCCCAATAGGCATAAATGTTTGGCAGGGAAAACCCTTCTGGGGCGATTAGAATATAGGTACTACAGACCATTGTCATGAAAATGGCCGGCACTAGTGAAACCATGTAAAACTTGCCCTTTGAAATGAGAAAGGCCGTAATCGTCCATAAAACTACGGAAGCCAATGTTTGATTGCTCCATGCAAAATACCTCCAAATTATACCGAAATCAACCTGTGTAAGTGCATATGCAATAACGAACAAGGGCAAGCTGATATAAAACCTTTTCACGTATTTTTTCTGGTCCATTTTAAAAATATCGGCCAATATCAATCGGCAAGATCTAAAAGCAGTGTCTCCCGAAGTTATCGGCGCAGCTATAATACCCAAAACCGCCAATACGCCACCCACACTACCCAACATACTCAGGGTAATCTCGTTCGCTGCCCACGCCGCATTGTTATTATTGGCAGCCATAGTTTCATTAAGATTAGTAACATTACCAAAACAAACCATTGCAGCCGCTGCCCATATTAAGGCGACTACCCCCTCGGTAATCATTGTACCGGAAAAAATAGACCTTCCATTGGCCTCATTTCTCATACAGCGAGCCATTAATGGTGATTGTGTCGCATGAAAGCCAGAAATGGCACCACAAGCAATAGTTACAAATAGCACAGGAAAAATGGGTGTTTCTTCTGGGTTTAAGGTCATGTTGGTAAGGTTAGCCCCTGTAAGCTCGGGTATGTGATAATCACCCACCATCAAAACGACCAATAAACCTACCGCCATGATAAGCATGGCCACTCCAAAAATCGGATAGAGCTTACCTATCAATTTGTCGATAGGCAACAACGTAGATAAGAAATAATAAACCAGAATGAGCATTACCCAAAACGAAACGCCCATACTTTCACTTGTCAGCCCATCAATAATCTTTGCAGGACCAACCAAAAAAACGGTTCCGACAAAGATGAGCAGAACAATCGTAAATGCACGCATCAACTGTTTTACTCCAGGGCCCAAATAAATACCCACCACTTCGCTAATGCTCAACCCATTATGCCTTACGGAAAGCATCCCTGAAAAATAATCGTGGGTTGCCCCGGCAAAAATACTCCCCAAGACAATCCATAAAAAAGCAGAAGGGCCGAACATAGCACCAGCAATAGCGCCAAAAATCGGACCAAGACCGGCGATGTTCAAAAACTGGATCATAAAGACCTTCCAAGTAGGTAACGGCGTAAAGTCAATATCATCACGAAGCTCGTAAGCCGGAGTCTTTCGTTGCCTATCGATACCCAAGACCTTCTCTAAGAAAACCCCATAAGTGAAGTATCCCACAACAAGAACGACTATCGAAAGCAAGAAAGATATCATATTGGCGTCTTAATTATATTTATTCCTTAGGAAGTTCCAACCTTTGGCCATCTTTTTCCAAAACTGCTCTCAAGTCTGTATACGTAACTTCTTGTACAGGTTTTTGCTGATCAATGGACAAGCTAGCCAATGAAGCAGCACTTTCACCCAATATCATAAACACCGGTTCCATACGTATGGAACCAAAAGCAATATGTGAGCTCGATACGGCTACCGGAACAATTAGGTTTTTAATTTCCTCTTTCTTAGGAAGAATGGTGCCCAGCGCTATTTTATAAGGCTCTTTGGCATGAACGCCTATATCACCCTCATTTTGAACATAACCCTCAGGGGTAATGTAACGCTGAACGTTATGTGAATCCATCGTGTAAGAGCCCATTCCAATGGAGTTGGGCACTTCTCTATTACCTAAAATATCATTCTCGGTCATTACATATTCACCAATCATTCTACGTGCTTCACGAACATAAATTTGATGTGGCCAATTGCCATTATCTGTAAACTCATCTTTGGCCAAGCCCCATTGCTTAAATTCATTTTGAACCTCTTCAGGAATTCGCGAATCGTTGGCCACAAAATACATAAGACCCTTTTGGTAGTCTTCATGCTCTTTAATGATTTCACGCCTGCGTTCGTAACTCGCTTCTGGATAGTCATAATTCTCGCCAATAAAATCAGTACTATAAGGCCCGTGATTATTGGTATCTGTCTTTAAATTCGGAATTGGGTCAAACTTATTGAACGTCTGGTCCCAGCCAGCTTCATAAACCCTTGCCAACAACTCGTAATGTGCCGGATCATAACCATCCGGTTTTTCAAAGGGCACTCGGTTCTCATCCACTTTGGTAAGACACATTCTAAAGTTGTAAGCCTGCACTCTTTTATCAGCCTCTAACCGCTCTCCCGGATCCTCGGTCGACACCCCATAAACGACACCACTGGTGCTATCACCAGGAACTTTATAGGGGCTAATATTCATTTTTCCGAAATGGTGTTGATGGTGAAGGGTACCGACTTGAATACCGTTCCACTCTTCATCGTAAGTAGAACCAGCCTCTCTACCGATGGTAAAGGTTACACCTGCAGCCGCCATCAAATCGCCCTCATATGTGGCGTCTATAAAAACAGGAGCGCTGAACTCTTTGCCCGAAAGAGTAGTTATCATAGTAATGCTTCCATCTGTTACCTCGACACCGTTAGACCTATCAAGATATTCTTCTCGAAACACCTGTATCTCATTTTCTGAAACAAAATCTTCGAAAACCTGTTCGGCTACATGTGGTTCGAATATCCACATGGTTCTATTGTTACCATCAATTGCCGGCGTGCCCTGCCCAACGTTGCCATACTCGTCTTTTTTCTGCCAACGCCAAGTTTTGTCTTGTTGGTACTTTTGGTAAATTCTTTGGTAGAATTCTCTGGAAAGTCCTCCTATTACTTCTTTATTACCGGTATCGGTATACCCCAACCCAGAGGAAGATAGCCCTCCTAAATGTTTGTCAGGAGATACCATAATGACCGATTTTCCCATTTTTTTGACCTGTACAGCTGCAGTTACAGCCGCGGAAGTACCGCCGTATACAATAACATCTGCCGTATAACTCTCAGAATTGCTCTCTTCTTTCGACTTCTCTTCTTTACAGCCAAAGGCCATCAAAAAAAGAACAAGTGCCAAGAATTTGACAGACCATTTTAAATTACTCATTTTAATAAAATTAGTGTTCTTCCTTCGGTAGAAGAACTGATTTGGTTATAGGTATTGTTTTAATTCTTCATGCAGTTCTTGAACCAAATCGGGATGTTTATCAGCCAAATTGGTTCGTTCTTGCGGGTCTTCTTCAAGATTATACAACTCGTAAAAATGGCCCGTTCTATTGTCTTTAGGCCCCATAGGCATCACTATCAACTTCCATTCATTTTTACGATACCCGAACACATTGTTACCCGATTGTATGGCCAAGGCTTCTCTTGGTCCCTTTTTGTTTTCCCAAACTGAAAATTGGTCAACCCCATCTATTTTGAAATCCTCAGGAAATTTAAAATCCAATAATGAGCCTAGACTTGGCAATACGTCGTTAAGGGCAAAAATTGTATTGTTGGTGGTTCCCTCAGGAAAATGACCGGGCCAACTTGCGATAAATGGGGTTCGAACACCACCTTCCCAAGCAGTTCTTTTCCAACCTCTTAATTCTCCGTTTGGTATATGTTTATCGGTAAGGTCTTTTTCTTGTAAAAAACTTGTACCGACCGTATCTATATAATGCCCTGGAACCCTGTTGTTGTCATCCGAAGCTTCCATACCTTTATAGGTCATTCGAAAAACCGAACCATTATCACTCGCAAATAGTACGATGGTATTCTCTTTGAGTCCCATCTCATCTAGGCCTTTCAACAACTTGCCAATATAATGGTCAAGTTCGTGAACATAATCACCATATGGACCGGCCTCCGTTTTTCCTAAAAAAGAATCACTAACGGCCAAAGGCACATGAGGTACATATGGCGCATAATAGAGGAAAAAAGGCTCTTCACCTTTATCCTGATTTTCCCCAACAAACTTCAGTGCCCTATCTGTAATCACGTTGAGAAAACTATTCATGGGCAATGAGGTCAAATTTTCAGCGCCTGGCGCTTGGTCCACAGTATAATAGTCATGTTCGAGGTAGGCATCAACCATATCATTTTCAAATACCCAACACTCACTGGCGCAGCTAAACCCATACCAGTTTTCAAAACCATGGTCAGTAGGTCCGTCACTGATAGGTTTAGAAAAATCTAGATTTGAGCCATTGTTCTTGGCATAAAATTTACCATAACCGGTCGGTCTCTCACCATCAAGCGTGGGAAAAGTGGCCCCTAGGTGCCATTTACCAAAACCGCCGGTCGAATAACCTGATTGCTGGAACATCTCTGCCAATGTGATCATATCTGCATCCATCATCGAAGGCTCATAATTTCTCATCACCCCGTGTTTGTTCCAACTTCGCCATGGATAGGTGCCCGTCATTAGAGCATATCTAGTCGGCGAGCAAACTGAAATTGGGCAATAAGCATTTTCGAGCATTATACCTTCAGATGCAAGTTTATCAAGGTTAGGGGTCGGTATCTTTGAGTCGGCATTGTATGCCCCAATATCACCGTACCCTAAATCATCAGCCAAAATAAAAACTACATTTGGCCGAACCTCTTTCTTCGTATCTCTCTGACTACAAGATACAAAGCAAATCAGTACCATAACCGCCAAAAGCTGCTGAAGGCGTATTGGGTTTAAAAAATTCTTTTTTCTTCTGCTTAAATTCATTTGACCGTTTCGAATTTCATGAAAACAAAAACCAGACCGCCGGTACAACGGCCTGGTTCATAGAAACTAACATCAACTAACAGTAATCAACTTTAATAGCCAGGATTCTGGTCTTCAGGACCCATGGCCGGATTATTGTTTATTTCATCAACTGGCAACGGTAATAGCAGGGACACATCGCTCCACGTTTTACCGGTAGCCTCTACCAGTTCTTGCGCCCTACCCGTTCTTAACAAATCGTTCCAGCGTTTCATTTCAAGGTTCATTTCATATACCCTTTCATTTAGCACAGCATCTTTAAAACCGCTTGGAGACATACCGGCAGGATAATCTTCCGCAGAAGCTGTATTCAGTGGCAATCCGTAACCTCTTCTTCTAACCATATTCAATCTTTCGGTAGCCAAAGAGGTTGGACCTCCGTTCGCCTCACTAGTGGCCTCGGCATAGATCAAGTACATTTCAGGCAGCCTATAGAAAGGAATGTTATTTCTACTCTGAGGTGCACTTGGCGCGTTGGCATCTCTATACTTATGAAATAAAATCGGAGAATCTTCAGGCAACTGCTGTACTTCTCCATTTTCATCAATGTATTCGGTATACAAACTGAATTGTCTTCTCAAATCATTGATATCCCAAGAACCCAAAATAGAATTCTCTACAGGCAGCCAAGCGTGAAAACCGCCCACCGAGAAACCAGTGTTCGCCCTATGTATAAAGCGAGGTACATCATTACCGTTGGTCTCGGAATAATGGGCCGCAAAAATATCTTCGGAATGGGTTATGACCTCAGGACCATAGATATTCAGAAAATCATCGGCCACCGATACCTCTACAAACGAGTAAGGACTATTTACAATCACATTATCGGCCGTTTCTGCCGCCAAAGCCCAGTCTTCGGTATTCAGATAAGCATCGGCCAAAGCGGCTCTAGCAGCCCACGAAGTGGCACGGCCCGCATCGGCATCAGAAAATGTATCGGCCAAATCAGGAATCACTGCATTGAGCTCGGTAATAATGAAATCCCAAACTTCTTGAACGGAAGCCCTAGGCGCCGGAATTTGGTCAAGGCTTACAAACTCTTCGGTTCTCAAGGGTACACCGCCCCAGTATTTCACCAGGTTCATATAGAAAAATGCCCTTAGAAACCTAGCTTCAGCCACGTATTGCGACCGAAGGTCATCGTTCATATCTTCTATCTTGGCCACATTACTGATAACAGAATTGGCACGATTGATACCCAAGTAAATATCATTGTAGGCCGCGAACACGCGTTCTTGACTGGTATTGTCCAAAGGGCCATCGTATTTGCTAAACCCGGCCTGACTACCTCTACCATTTGAATATTCGGCCCTGTTTTCAAGGGTTGCCATAAAATAGGTTACCGGAAAATAACGTTCGCCGCCCGAGCGAAAAGTTCCGTAAACCGCTGCCAATGCCGAAAAGGCATCAGTCTCATTCTTATAAAAATTTTCTTTGACCAAAAGGCTTTCGGGTTGCTCCGTTAAAGCATCCTCACAAGAAGATGAGAGCAGACCTAAAATCAAGCCACTTATTACTAATATATTGTTTTTCATCTCTTTAAATTGTTAGGTGATTAATCAAAGCTTCAAGTTCATACCAAGAGTAATCGTTCTTGAGCTAGGGTACGAAGTCTGGGCAATACCGATTCGCAAATCGCCTGTACCTCCCCTTGTATTAACATCTGGATCAAGACCCGGAAAATCGGTCACCGTAAATACGTTCTGTGCACTAATGTAAACCTGTAACGCCGCCAATGCCGGCTTGATGCTCTGAACAGGAATGTTATAGGCCAGCTTTACGTTTTTCAACCTCAGATAAGAAGCGTCTTTTACAAATCTATCCGATGTTCTCAACTGCGCCCGGTTCTCACTTGGTGCCGGATAAGCAGCATCGGTATTTTGAGGTGTCCAGTAGTCGTTATATACATCAACGATTTGATTACCACCCGTACTGAAAGAGTTGGCAATATACCCTCCGGTCGCCCAGAAAAGCTCATTACCCTCACTTCCCTCAAAAAACAAATTGAGACTTAGCGACTTGTAATTTAAAGTGGAATTAAGTGCATAGATAAAGTCAGGATAAGGCCCGCCAAGTATGGTCTGGTCTTCGTTCGTTACCTCACCATCATTGTTCAGGTCTTGGTATTGAATAACCCCTTGGTCATCATAGCCATCTTCAATAAAACCATAGAACATACCGAGAGGTTCTCCTTCACGGGCAATGTTCACGGGTGAGTTGAAAGGAATATCCAAAGCACCTCCAAAAATATCCTCACCAATGGTTATAACTTCATTTTTATTAAAGGATAACTGTCCGTTGACATCCCAAGTAAAATCTTCCTTTCCAAAAGTAGCCCCTAGACTAAATTCCATCCCCATATTCTGAATCTCTCCTAAATTGGTTACCAACGAGGTGAAACCTGTCGATCCAGGAAGAGGAATGATAGCCAAAAGGTCTTTGGTGTTTTTCTTGTAATAGTCAATATTGATGCGATACTTACCATTTAAAAATGAAGCATCGATACCGGCACCCAGTTGACCGGTGGTTTCCCATTTAAGGTCAGGATTCGGGGCCGAAACATTGGCAAAGCCGACAACATCTGATCCTCCGAAAGTGGTTCTGGCCTCACCCAATGTATTCAAAGATTGGTATGGGTTGATAGCGGTACTACCCGTTTCACCGTAACCGACCCGTAGTTTAAGGTCTGATAACGCTTCCCAGTTCGAAAGAAATTCTTCATTGCTCAATCGCCAAGCGAAAGATCCGGAAGAGAAGACACCCCATTTATTGTTATCACCAAAACGTGATGAACCGTCGGCCCTCACGCTGGCGGTAAACAAATATTTATTGTTCAGGCTATAGTTGACCCTACCTAACCAAGAGTAAAGTTTCCAGTCGCTTACATCACTTGAATTTGGTAAGGTACTCTCAGCTATACCCAGGGCATTGTCCTGCAAAATATCGGTAGAAAACCCCGTGGCACTTGACCCATTGGTCTTTCCTCTAAATGTCTGTACCGTAAAACCGGCTACAGCTGATAATCGATCATCTTCACCAATGGTAGCGTCATATGATAAGGTATTCTCATTCAGATATGAAATTCCCCTGAACATATTGAAGCTTGCAGAACCCTGCGGAGTTCGTTTGACCAAAAGCGATGGCGAGTAATAGTTATTCTCTCTAAATTCTTGCTCAGTACCACCCAACACCTTTAACTTGAGTCTATCGTAAAGCTCAAACTCGACAGCAATATTTCCTAAAATCTTTGAGGTAAGCGCCTGATCTTTAATCTCTGTATAAAGCAACGGATTGCTGATAGATACAGGGCTAAAATCATAGAAATCGATTTCGTTGTAATTACCCTCAGCATCAAAAGGGGACACTGTAGGAGGGGCCTGTAGGGTTGCAGACCAGATATTATTACCTGCATTACCATTGTTAACATTGGCCCGGTTTACCCTAGACCTTGTTAACACTGTATTGGCGCTAAGACGAATCCAGTCATTCACCTGATTATCTAAAGACAGACGAATTGAACCCCTTCGCTGACCCGTATTCAATATGGTGCCTTCTTGCTCAAAATAGTTTGCAGATGCTGAATAAGAAGAATTTTCGCTACCTCCCGAAAATGTCAAGGTATGACTTTGAATCGGGGCCGCCCTAAAAATCTCATCTTGCCAATCGGTTTCTACATTGGGCAAATTATTTAAATCAAAAGGTTCTGAAAGACCTTCATTAACCGCTGCCACATTTGCCATTTCGGCAAACTGACGTGAGTTCAGTAAATCATAGGTTTTCATTACGTTCTGAACGCCATAGTAGCTCTGAACGTCAACAACACCACGCTGCCCTTTTTTTCCTTTTTTGGTGGTAATCATTACCACACCATTGGCACCACGAGAACCGTAAATGGCCGTAGCAGAAGCATCTTTTAGTATATCAATCGTTTCAATGTCAGACGGGTTCAGAAAATCTATTCCTCCCGTAATCGGAAAGCCGTCTACCACATATAATGGGTTATTGTCCCCCAGGTAAGAGTTACCCCCCCTAATTTGAATTTGAACAGAAGATCCGGGCTGACCTGAATTTTGGGTTACCCTAACACCGGCCGACCTACCTTTTAAGGCTTGTTGAACATCAGTGGTAGGCAAAGCGGTCAGTTCTTCAGAATCAACAGTCGATACCGAACCGGTCAAATCGCTTCTGTTGACCGAACCATAACCGACCACAACGACTTCTTCTAAGCCTTGGGCACTTTCTTTTAACACAACATCCAATTGTGTGGCATCACCGACCAAAACTTCTTTTGTTTCAAAGCCTAAATAACTGAATACCAACACAGACTCTCGGTCTGCTACGCTGATAGTAAAGTTGCCATCGAAATCGGAAATCTGTCCGTTACCGGTGCCCTTTTCAACAATGTTGACACCCGCCAACGGCGTGCCTTGATCGTCAAGAATAGTTCCGTTGACCTCAACTTCTTCTTGCGGTGGAGCATTAGTCGTTACACCACTTGGGCTTGTCGACTTACTTGGTAATAATAAAATTTTGTCGCGATAGATTTCGTAAGCGACATTCGGATTCTGCCTGAACACCATGTTCAGTACTTTCTTAATTTCTCCGTTGCGTACGCTCAAGCTTAGAACCCGTTCTGTATTTACCAATTCAGAGTTGAAAATAAACTTGAATTCGGTATTGGCTTCAATCTCATCTATTACCCTTGAAAGGGTAACATTCTCCAAATCAAGTGTGATTCTGTTTTGGGAATAAGTTGTTTTGGCTTGCATCGCAATCGTCATCGTAATGAGTAGTAGCGATAATTTCATCTGTAATTTGAATAGGCAGGACTTTTGTCCTACGGAATTCAACCGTTTTTTCATAATTTTGAATGTCTAGAGTGGTTATTTTTAATAATCGCTTATAATCGGGGGGTGGTGCGAACATCCTCCGATTTTTCTTTTTGTTCGATCATGGCTACCCCTTTTTACGAGCAACCTTGTTAGAGTGTTATTTCATACTTTCTTCATTTTTTTAAAATTGTTATTTGGTCATCATTGACCTGAAACTTGATATTGTGAATTTTGCTGAAATAATCGAGCACCTCACTGATCGTTTCATGTTGCACATCTATGGTAGCATTGAATTTTTCATCTACCAAGTGCCCCTCGGGGTTATTGATGGTAACATTGTAATGCCTTTCAAGCTTTTGTAGAATGTTCTTGAAAGGGGCGTTTCTAAAGACCACATACCCATTTACCCAAGAAGTATATAAATCGGTAGGTACTTCTGCCGTTTCGATTCTTGAACTGTTTTTATAAAAAGTGCCTTTAAAGCCAGGCTTTAACAACACCTTCGCAACCCTTTCTGTAGTGGGCACCAGTTCGACCGATCCATTTACCAAAACAACCTCTGTAGTAGCATCTTCAGTATAGTTAGCTACATTAAAAGCAGTTCCTAAAACCTGAACGTCTAAGCTATCTAAACCAACAATAAACGGATGTTTTTCATCATGAGCCACCTTAAAAAAGGCTTCGCCGGAAAGTTTCACCTTCCGCTTGTACCCTGTTCTGAATCGGTTGGGAAAAGTCATACGGCTTCCTGCATTCATGATGACTTCGGTACTATCAGAGAGCGCCAAGGTTATATTTTTGCCATACGGAACCGTGATGGTACTGTATTCTACTTTTTCATTGGAGGCAGCTTGGGAGTTGAAACTTATTTTGTTGCCCGACTGCTGTGCGATTACCTCGCCGCTTTTACTCTTAATTGAAAGGTTGCCAGATTCGGATATCTCCTCGACCTGACCGTTCGAATGTTCGAGCGTGATTACATTTTCCGTTGCGGGAATTTGAGGGCTCAGTTCATTCTCTTGTCTGGTGAACATATAAATTCCTACAGCGATAAAACAAACGAGTATCGCAGCATACTTTAAACCTTGATAGAGGTTTCTTTTAAGAGTGAGCCTTTTGTCCCGCCTTATCTCTTTTAATAGTTCTTTTTTGGTCTGTTCTAAATCGGGTTGGTTCATTTTATATAAAACGACAAAATGTGCTCTTAAATAATTTTTGATAAAACCTTTGTAATCATCTTGCCCAAGGTATTCGTTTAGTTCATCTAAATCATTACCGTTGGCAGAATTGCCCATAAACTTCACTAGAAGTGTTTCGAGGGAACTTAATTTCATACAAATTCAGGTTGCTCTATTAATTATTACGTTCAAAATTTTCAATACACTTACTTTTTATGGATATTTTTTTAAATTCATCCAAATTTTAGTTTTAAAATTAACATATCGTCAATATGGCAACATACAATAACAATGAGGCTTTGATACAGGATTTAAGCAAAGGAAAGGAAGAAGCCTACATTTTTCTTTTAGAAAAATACCATAGAAAATTGTTTGCCTATACCCTTACTTTAATTGATGATAGGGCGTTGGCCCAAGACATTGTTCAGAACGTTTTTATCAAAACTTGGAAGTTCAGAAAAAAACTAAAAGCCAATTACCCCATTCAAAGTTTTCTTTACAAAATGGCCTATCATGAATTTGTTGATGAATATAGGCAAGGCAAAAAGTTGTTGCCTCTTGAAGACAAGTATTACAAACACATGTTCGAAGTCGTAGAAGAGACCAACGAATATAAGCTGGAAAGATTTCTCGGACTTTTATCGAAAGAGATAGAAAAATTACCCCCGAAGTGCCGCGAGATTTTTCGACTTAGCAAACAGGAGGGGCTTACCAATAAAGAAATTTCGGAGCACCTCTCTATTTCCGTTCGTACGGTTGAAGTACAAATAAGAAAAGCCTACAATAGACTTAGAGATAGTTTAGGAGACCAATACGAAACCGTATTCTTCCTGCTTTACGGAAGACCTGTTTTACGTTAGTTACCGTTTAGGCGAATAAATCCTCCATCAATAGGAAAATCGGTTCCGGTAACAAAAGAAGCCTCATCGGAGCATAAATACAGCGCCAAATCGGCCACCTCTTGGGGTTTACCCATTCGCCCTATAGGTTGAGTAGCCGACAATTGATTGAATTTCTCCTCTGCCGTATCAGGAAAGTTATTTTTTAAATACCCATCTACAAATGGGGTATGAATTCTTGCCGGTGAAATACTATTGCAACGTATATTATACTCTAAATAGTCTTTGGCCACGGAGTACATCATAGTCAAAGCCGCCCCTTTTGACATTGAGTAGGCAAACCTATCTTTGATTCCTACAGTGGCGGCAATAGAGGCCATATTAAGAATAACCCCGCCTTTTTCTTTCATAAACGGTATGACCGCATGAATGCAATTGTACACACCTTTGATATTGACATTATAGATTCTATCGAAATCTTGCTCCGTCGTTTTTTCAACATTTCCGATGTGTGCGATACCTGCATTGTTGATCAATATATCAATACTGCCTTCTTCAGCAATAGCAGCCACATTTGATTTCACCTCATCTTGATTGGATACATTACAGCTATAAGCGTGAACAGTTCCGCCCTGATTATTGATTTCTTCAACGACATCATTGGCAGACTCTTTGGTCAGTTCAAAGATATGAACATGTGCACCATGCGAAGCCAATGTTCTTGAAATCGCCCTACCAATACCACTTCCGCCACCAGTTACAATGGCATTTTTTCCTTTTAAATCAAACTTCATTCCTATTCTTTCTTTTCTAGGTTCGGCACCGTATCCTTTGCCTCCAAAAAGTTTTGAATCTTATCGTCGATACCTTTTTCGATAACAATATCGGGTCGTTGTCGGGCTAATTGTTCAAGTGCCTCATTACTTACTTCCGTACTCCAAATGTAAAGCCTTTTTAGATTTTCAAGACCTTGAATTACCGAAATAGACCGGTCAGAAATTTTGGTGCCGTATATCTTTAAGAGCCTGAGCTGCTTAAGACCCGTAATTTTTTGAAAATCTTGGTCGGTAACCGGAGTTCTATCAAGCTCTAACCATTCTAAATTGGCACACTTCTCCACCATATTCATCTCGTTATCACCTATCGGCAAACCGCTCAAGTCAAGTTCAACAATGTTTGCGGCCACCGCTTCCAAATCCTGAATGGGTTTGGAGTCGTATTCCGGTGGCGGAAAAGCATCGATACCCAAGGCGTTAGACCCACCGGCCATTCTTGTAATAGTCAAATAATCATTGGAAAGTTGATCAATAGTCTCATCTGCCACCATAGGTAATCGAGACCAATCGCTACTAGATGCCGCGCCCATCATTTTCTTGATTATACCCGCCAATGGTTCTGATGGTGCAAGTAAGGATAATTGGAGGGTATCCGAGGCTCCTAAGGCAATCCACCTTTCCAGAATAGTTATTTCCTCGACTTCTAATTGAGACTTTCCTTCAGGCGGCATATGTTCTTCATCCTCTAAAGGAAGGTGCAATCTTGTTATCAAAGTGCTCTCTTCATAATTTCCAGGTAAGACCGTATTTCCGCTCTCCCCTCCTTTCATTAAAGATGAGAACCCTTTGACCGATAGTTCTCCTTTTCGCTTGTCGGGATTATGGCACGACATGCACTTATCCTCCAAAATAGGAACCACCAAATCAGAGTACACCTGAGGGTCTTCCGGCAGTTCTCTGGGGCCGTCTGCGCCTGGTAAAGCCAGAAAATCTTCCCCATGGGTAATCATACCGCCATAATGACCAGTGAACCCGACCAATAACAAAATTAAACCCATACATACTTTCCTGAGAATCAAACTCTTTTGAAGCTCTGCCCGGAATCTATATAAAAGAACTGCCACCAAAGCCAAAGAAGCCCCCAGCCATTGGTGCCAGAGCAACAAAGCTCCCTTTTCACCTGTACTTTTCCCCAGAAAAAAACCCGATATCGCAGTCAATAAAACGGTAATTACCGCAATCTGAAAAAGAAGTTTGGGAATCTCCCGACCTGTAAAGCCTAGAAAGACAATAATAACCAGCAGTACAATAGGAAAATGCAGTATCAATGGGTGCCACCTACCCATCCACCCGACTATCGACGGCAATTCAATAAAGGATTCAAAAATGAGACAAAAAACAAGAAATACCGAAAGCGCCAAGACCATAAGCTCTACCCAACGGCCCTTAAAACCTTGTGCAACCATTAAGCCAATAAGTCTTTAACCACATTACCGGCCACATCGGTGAGCCTAAATCTTCTACCCTGATATTTATAAGTAAGTTGTTCATGGTCGAGACCCAAGGCATACATGAGCGTAGCATGAAAATCGTTGATGTGCACCGGATTTTCTACTACATTGTACCCAAATTCGTCGGTTTGTCCATAATTAAGGCCTGGCTTGATTCCTCCTCCGGCCATCCAAATGCTAAATGCCCTTGGGTGATGATCCCTACCATAATTGGCAGGATCGAATTTCCCCTGGCAATAATTACTGCGGCCAAACTCACCTCCCCAAATGACCAAGGTATCTTCAAGCATACCTCGTTGCTTCAAGTCCATAACAAGAGCAGCCGAAGCTTGGTCAACATCTTTGGCCTGGCCCGCCATCTCATCAGGTAGATTCCCATGCTGATCCCAGCCTTGGTGGTATAACTGAATAAAACGCACCCCATTTTCAGCCAACCTTCGAGCTTGAAGGGCATTGGCAGCATAAGTGCCGGGCACCTGACAATCTTCACCGTATAATTTGACAACTGATTCTGGCTCCTTCGAAATGTCCATCACATCCGGCACAGACATTTGCATTCGGTATGCCATTTCGTATTGGGCAATTCGTGATTCTATTTCATCGTCTCCAGTCTCTACATGATGCAATCTATTCAGTTCTGATACCTCATTCAGCAAATCTCTTTTAGTAGAGCGAGATATACCGTCTGGATCATTTAGGTAAAGTACCGGGTCTTTGCCTGAACGCAAAAGCACGCCTTGGTGCTTTGAATCAAGAAAACCACTTGACCAAAGTTTTGAATACAACCCCTGACTGTTACCCTTGCCTCTAGAGGTAAGTACTACAAACGAGGGTAGGTTCTTATTTTCGCTACCCAAACCGTAACTTAGCCAAGAGCCCATACTGGGCCTACCTGATATTTGACTTCCGGTTTGAAAAAAAGTGATAGCGGGATCATGATTGATAGCCTCTGTATGCATGCTTCTCACAACCGTTATATCATCTGCGATTTTAGCGATATGAGGGAAATAATCACTGATCCATGTGCCACTCTGACCATATTGCTTAAAGTTCACTGCTGGGGGCATCAAGGGGAATTTTTCTTGATTAGCGGTCATTCCCGTTAATCGTTGTCCATTACGCACCGATTCCGGCAAATCCTCCCCCATTCGTTTTCTCAAAATAGGCTTATGGTCAAAAGTCTCCAATTGAGAAGGGGCACCGGCCTGAAATAGATAAATGACCCTTTTGGCTTTTGGTGCAAAGTGGGGCAACCCCAACGGCTGGCTGGCTTGCTGACCGCCAGTATTCTTGAAAAGGTCGGGAATCAACAATGAACCAAGAGCCAGTGAACCTATGCCCACGCTCAATTGGGAGAAAAAGTGACGCCTGTTCACCTTCAACGGGTTTTCCTTTTTGTTGTCCTTTTCTTCCATAGCTTCTTTCGTTTATTCCTTGGTAATAGTTTCGTCTAGATTGTAGATTACTTGTGCAGTTAGCATAAGTGCCGCCGTACTCACGGGGTCTGTTTTCAGGTGAGGATAATCTCCCACCGCCACCAATTTTTCAGCATCCTTGGGTTTTGACCCATAGGTGTTTAATGCATCGTGATAGTAGGCCGTGAGGGTTAACAGTTCCTCCTTCCGAGGGCTACGCACCAATATTCTTTCGAACAACTGGGGAACAAGATTGTCCTTTCCCCCATCATTAAGCATCTTTTCGGCCAACACCCGAGCTGCCTCAAGTATTTGAACATCGTTTTGAAGTACCAAAGCTTGCAGGGGTGTATTGGTCTTTTGCCGCCGCACCTCAGAAAAATCTCGATTAGGAGCATCGAAAATGGTCATCGAAGGAGGTGGAAGGGTACGTTTCCAAAAAGTATAAAGTGAACGGCGGTAAAGATCATCGCCACTATCGGGTACATAACTTGTGAGAACCCCTCTTTCACTACCGGCGTTGGTTTCTTCCCAAAGCCCTTCAGGTTGATAAGGTCGTACACTAGGGCCACCGATTTCGCGGTTCAGAAGACCACTTGTAGCCAATATATAGTCTCTTATCATTTCCCCACTCATTCGGAAACGCCCAGCCCGGGCCAACCACTTGTTCTCAGGGTCAGCCTTTTCTAGTTCAGGGGTAAGTTCAGAGCGCTGTTGATAAGTTGCAGAAAGCATTATTTTTTTAATTAGATACTTGATATCCCATCCGTTTTCCATGAAATCAACCGCTAACCAGTCCAATAATTCTGGATGGGTCGGCAAACTACCCTGCACCCCAAAATCTTCGGAAGTTTCTACCAATCCCCTTCCGAAAAGCGTACCCCAAATTCTATTGACCAATACGCGCGCGGTCAAAGGATTTTTTCTATCGGTCAACCATTGAGCCAGACCCAAACGATTCTTGGCCAAATCGTTCGCAAACGGAAGTATAATTGATGGCGTACCGGGAAGCACCGAATCCGTCGGGCGGTCATATTCTCCCCTGTCAAGTACAAACGTTGTTTTTGGTGCTGAATCGTTCATCACCATGACATTTACGGGATTTGAACCGTTCATATTCACAAAAGACAGTACCCCAACCGTATCTTTGGCACTAATACCGATATAAGGAGGGTCTGCAAAGAATTTTTGATTTTTGGCCTGAACGGCATCCATTTGAATACCCTTCTCATTTACCTGATTGAAAAAGGCATAAAACCCGAAATAATCTTTTTGCGAAATGGCATCATACTTATGGTCATGGCATCGGGCACATTCAAGGGTCAACCCCAAAATACCTTTGCCCAAGGTATTGGTCCGATCAAGAACATAATTCGTGCGATATTCCTCTTGAATGACGCCCCCTTCTTGGGTGATGGGGTGATTTCTATTGAAACCCGTGGCCAGAATTTGTTCCTTGGTTGCATTGGGCATTAGGTCGCCTGCAATCTGCCAGGTTAGAAATTCGTCATACGAGAGGTTTTCATTAAAAGCATGAATGACCCAGTCTCGCCACGGCCACATAGTGCGGTAACTATCATCTTGATACCCATGTGAATCAGCGTAACGGGCCACATCTAGCCATGATTGTGTCATACGCTCTCCATAAGCGGGAGATGCTAGCAGAGTGTCAATGGCTCTTTGTAGCATCTCATCGGGAGCTTCGCTCATTAATTTATCAACCAATTCCGGGGCAGGTGGCAGTCCGGTGACATCTAAAGCCATTCTTCTCAATAGTATGTCATTAGAAGCCTTTGGGGAGAATGTTAATCCTTTTTCCTTTAATTTGGAACCTACAAAGGCATCTATCTCATTTTTTAGATAACTAGAGGTATCTGTAGGTACTTTTTTCTTTTCGGGAGGGATGAATGCCCAATGTTTTTCAAAAGCTGCCCCCTGTTCTATCCATTTTCTCAGAAGTCTTTTTTCATAATTCGTGAGAGAAAGGTTCGACTCGGGCGGTGGCATTTGTTCAGCCGGGTCGTCTGATATAATCGCTCGATAGGCCTCGCTTTTGCCAGGGCTACCGGCTACTATTGCAAAATGACCAGGACTTTCAGGAAGTTCGGAAAGAGCATTCTTTTCTATATCAAGTCGTAGACCTGCCTTACGCTTATTCGCATCCGGGCCGTGACAGGTATAACAGTTATCGGAAAGAATAGGCTTGATGTGAAAATTATAATCTACTGTCTCCGGGAGGGCCACCGAGGCATAATCATCTTCCACCTTGTCGAAATAGCCATCCTGATACAGGTAAAGCAATACTATCGACAGGCCCAAAATCAAGCCGAGGGCAACCGCATTTTTCATTTTGGGATGATTTAGCTGCGCTTTTCGCAGTATTTAAAATTAGTGAATTTAAGAGAGCCAAGCCTCTAATATTTTTGCAATGAACAAGCATATTTTTGCCTACTTGCGCATTAAAAACGAAATAAAAGTTCAGATTGACAAAAAATAGAATGAAACTTTCCTAATCCCTCAATTTAGAAATAGCTAAAAATGCCATTAAGCCTCCGCCGATTTCCAAAGCAGATTCATCGATATTAAAAGTAGAAGTATGTAGACCGGAATCGATATTTTTATCACTGTTACCCACACCTAGCATATAAAAGCAAGATGGGTGCTCGTGCGAGTAATAAGAGAAGTCTTCCGAGGCCATCCATTGGTCTAGACCGATAACATTTTCCTTTCCGACAAAACTGATGGCATTTACCCTTAGTTCACTGGTCAGCGATTGATCATTGATCAAATGCGGATACCCGTGCTTAATCTTTAATTCTGCCGTAGCCCCCATTGATTCGGCCATGGCAACCACCATTTTATTCAATTTTTTCAAAGCCGATGACCTCCAGGCTTCATCCATTGTTCTGAAAGTACCTTCAATATAGACTTCATCTGGCAAGACATTGATCGCCCCATCGGCAATCACCTTTCCAAAAGAAAGCACTGAAGGTGTCTTTGGAGAAGCCATTCTGCTCACTAATTGCTGTGCCGCAACAATTATATGCGATGCTATTAAAACCGAATCAACGGCATTCTCGGGCATTGCCGCATGGCCCCCTTTTCCCTTAATCGTTAGAAAAAGCTCATCCATACTAGCCATAAACTTACCAGGACGAAAACCGATGGTTCCAACGGGTAAATCTGGCCGTACGTGTTGACCGATATGAGGCAATTGGCCCAATTTTTGATAAACGGGTTCTTTCATCACCAAACTGGCCCCGCCGGGCATTAGCTCTTCTGCGGGCTGAAACAGCAAATGCACGGTTCCTCTCAGTTCTTCTTTTAAATCTATCAAAATCTCTGCACAGAGCAATAAAGAAGACATGTGGGCATCATGACCACAGGCATGCATTACGCCTTCATTTCGAGAAGCAAACTCGACATCGTTGGTTTCGAGAATAGGCAATGCGTCCATATCGGAGCGTAAGACCAGTTGCCTGCCCTCTTTTCCGCCTTTGATGGTGGCCAACAAACCTGTATTGGCCACGGAATGAATATCGTTAACACCCAACTTCAAAAGTTGGTCTTTCAGATACCTACATGTATCAAATTCTTGAAAAGAAAGCTCTGGGTGCGCATGTAGATACCTTCTAACATCAATGTACTTTGGGGCAAGTTCACGAGCCTTTTGTTTGATTTTTTCCCCTAAAGTCATCACTGATGAAATCATCTATTTAAAGGTTACATTAGCTGGCTGCAATGAACTTACTGGGCAAATTTTAGGTCAAACTTGACAGTTACATCATCGCCCACCACTATTTGCCCGAACATGGCAGTTGGTGGTTCAATACCATAATCTTTAAGTGCAAGTTTGTACTCCCCAGTAATTTTGTAACCGCCATCATCAGAAATAGAAACAGGAATCTCAACTTCATTCTGAGAACCTGCAATCGAAAGTTGCCCAACAAGAACACCCTCACCCTTTACTTCGGTTAAACTAAAAGTAACGTTCGGATGCTCATCCTTTTTAAGGGCATTGTACATTTTATTGTCCATCGTGGCACCACGCTCACTTTTAATACCCTCTACTGCAACGGCAAAATCAATTTTCTTTGGCTTTCCACCATCAACAATCAATTCTCCTTGCAATTGTTCGGCATTGACCGTCCAATCATGAATGGTCGATGTTCCGTCAATGGTCAAGGTACTTTCTTCATTCAAGCTAAATTCTTGCTGTGCATTTGTACAAATCGTGCCGAGCATCAAGAATGCCGCAATAATATATTTCATTGTAATTCTATTCAGGCCATCTATAACAACGGCATTTTTAAAACATTTTAAACTATGGGATCAACTTCAAAGATTCTTAATTCTTTTATTCGTCCAAGACTTGTTGCCAAAATTTCTTTTGATCTTCGGCAGAAGGTTGTTGAACGGGGCTTACCAATCTCATACCCACATAATTTGAATCAGTGAACCACCAAAAGCTTTTAGGTATCTGAGGATCTCTCTTCTGCTGTTTTAAGCTGGAAGCTGTTCTGGAGGCCGAACGTAATTTATCGGCATCATCATCCCAAGAGCCACCCCTGTACGAACGAGGGTGTATTACCGTTGGTGTTACCCAAGGGTTCGAATCTTTTGTAGTCGAATAGGCATCCTCTTTGTATTCATCAAGTGTCCATTCGGCCACATTACCATGCATATCATAAAGGCCCCAAGGGTTTGGTTTTTTACTTCCCGCCTTGGCATATTTGCTTTCAGAGTTTTTGTAATAAACAGCGTACTCGTCTATTTGAGAAATATCGTCACCAAAACTATATGCAGTGGTTGTTCCGGCCCTAGCGGCATACTCCCATTCGGCCTCGGTTGGCAAACGATAGAATTTACCGGTAATGGTACTTAACCATTTACAGAAAACCAAAGCGGAATACGCTGACATACTTACCGCCGGGAAGCCATCTTTACCCATGCCGTATGAAGGGTCTTCATAAGGTGGGCTAGGTCTTGTAATGGCATCTACCTTCATTACCCTATCATCATCAAGCTTAACAAAAAGCTCTTTATTTTGCTTGAAAAATAGTTCAAAAAGATCCCACGTCACTTCATATTTCCCCATATAAAACGGGTCAAGCTCTACATTCTTTTGAGGTCCTTCATCCGTTTTTCTGTTGGCTTCAGCCTCGGGGCTACCCATCATAAAGGTTCCACCGGGAATCGAAACCATATCAAAACTCACTTCGGTGGCAGGCACATTTTCAGTATATCCTTCGGTGCTAGAACTTACTGTACTTTTTACTGGTTGTTCGGTAGTTACTTGAGCTTCTGAGGCCCCACTTACTGCCTTTTTAGTTGAACAGGAATACAAGGCACCCGCCAACAACGTCAGGCAGAAAATATTTTTTTTCATTCGGAAAGTTTAAATTGTTCGGTTTTCGCTAAAATTAAAGGTTTTTTCCGAGCAGAAAAGTAAAAACAGGCCTTATTCTTTATGACTTGCCCGATGAGGGTTTCCTCAAACCAATTTATAGAAACTTGAAGTACTTTTATTACAGACCACTATGCTGAAAATGCCCTATATTTGAGCTTCATCATCAAAATGAGAAAATGAGAACCTTCGTACTATTAATTGTAGCAACCCTTTGCTCAGCCACTCTTTTCAGCCAAAAATCGAACACTAAAACTCTTGAGAAGTTCACCCAGCTAAAGGCTTATGACCGCATAGTGGTAACCTTGGTCAAAGGTTCGGAGAACAAATTGGTCATAACTGGGGATGATAAGGACGAAGTGGAAATCTCAAACAAGAATGGACTTCTTAAAATAAAAATGGAGTTTGATAACTTTATGGATGGTGATGAAGCCAAGGCTACCTTATACCATACCGAAGACCTAACCCTCATCGATGCCAACGAAAATGCCAAAATAAATTCAGAAGATGTCGTTACCGCTTCGGAAAGGGTAGAAATAAAAGTTCAAGAAGGAGGCAAAATCGATTTGAAAATCGAACTTCAAGATCTTTATACCAAATCTATTTCAGGAGGGGAAATAACTTTGACCGGTAGTTCAAAATTACAGGAAGTAATGGTCAATACCGGCGGTAAGATTTACAACAAGCAATTAAACACTCAACAGACCACCGTGGTGGTGAATGCCGGCGGAAGAGCAGACGTCAATGCCAGTGAGAAAGTTGACGCCAAGGTAAGGGCAGGTGGTTCCATCTATATTTATGGCAACCCGAAAGAAATAGACAAAGACAAGGTTTTCGGCGGTAAAATAGAGGTCGTCGACTAAGGCTTTATTGCTCTAAACTATTGGCTTCGAAAGCAACCAGTTCATTTGATTCGAATACTGAAAATATTTCTATGGGGTTGCAGCATACCTCACAATCTTCAACATATTGTTGCTCGGTCACCGAACTATCCAATAGCATTGAAATTTCTTCCCAACAATAAGGGCATTGAAAAAAATGCTCAAACATACATGAAGTTAAAGTGAAACGGGTTTTCCCGATTTTGAAGATTCATAAATAGCATTAATAACTGCCACTGCTTTTCTCGCCTCACGACCATCGACCATGGGCTGACCGTCATTTACTATTGCCGTCAACATATTTTCAAGAACAATCTTATGATTTTTATGACCTATAGCTGTTGGGTCGGCCGCACCGCTACCATCTCCTTTGCTTTGTATATTTGGCGCTGCTGTATCAGGTACATTCCATTGTACTATTTTACCCGCTTCCATCAGAACACTACCCTTTTCTCCATAAATTTCCAATCGTTCTGGGTAACCTGGAGTCAATGCCGTGCCTGCCGTGATATTACCAATAGAACCGTTATCGAAGTCAAGAATGGCACTACCAACATCTTCGCCTTCAATAGTATGAACACTGGTCTTTACCTTACCAAATACCGAAGAAGGCTCTCCCATCAAATTGATCAAGAGGTCAATGGTATGTATACCCTGGTTCATAAAGGCTGCACCACCATCATATTTTAAAGTTCCCCTCCAATCACTGCCGGAATAATAATCTTTTGAGCGATACCAATTGATGTGGGCATTACCCATAATGATTTTGCCCAACTTACCAGATTTGACAGCATCTTCTAGCAAGCTATAATCATCACTACATCGGTTTTGAAGAACACACCCCAACTTTACATTGTTACTCTCGCAAACCGCCATGACATCATCTATCTTAGAGGTGGTCACCTCTAATGGCTTTTCACTCAAGATATGTTTTTTGGCATTCGCTGCTGCGACTATAGCCTCACCATGTCTTCCGCTTTCATTGCAGATACAGACCAACTGAAAATCTTGTTCCAAAAATTGATTCATATCACTAAAAACGGGGACGCCGAACTGCGAGGTAGCGGTCTTCACCCTATCTTCTGATTTGGTGTAGATAGCGACTAATTTAGCATTATCCAGTTCATCGATGCATTTGATATAATTGTTGACGATGGAACCTGTTCCGACGATTCCGATACCTATTGTTGCAGTCATAGTAATCTCTTTAGAGTGAACTATGTTACAAAGAAATAATGGCTTAAACAACAGCTATTGCGCTAGCCAAAAGAAGAAATACAATATTTATATCTGAATGTTCAATAATTGCCCGGTCAATTGAAGCAATTGAAGCTCTGCCAACTTCGCATCATATTTAGCCAAATTTTTATTCGTCTGGGCATTCAGCAAGTTAATTTGGGCTTGACGAAACTCAATAGAGGTGATTCTACCCAATTGAAACTGCTCTTTAGAACGTTCAAAATTATTTTGATTGGTAATCACGTTCTGTTCTTGAATCTGATAAATATTCAATCTGTTTTCAAAAATAGCAAGGGCATTCTGAACGTCTCGTTCTACCTGTAATTTGATTTGCTCTTGCACCAATTCTTGGTTCTCGTAGGCAATTTTGGCGTTTTTCACCCTTACCGAAGTTCCTCCCCCATCAAAAATATTCCATGTGAGACTGGCTCCGAGACCGAAATTCCAAGTTTCATTGTTAGTACCCGGAAAGAAAGCCGATGGCGCGCTCTGGTTCAAGTTCCAACCATATGTACCGGTCAAGCCTACATTGGGCAAGTAACCCGATTTATTTACTTTGATATCATATTCATTAATGGTCAATGACCTTTCTGACTGAAGTATTGCCACATTGTTCAGTTCAGCCTGCGAAATGAGTTCTTCTAACTGAAGTTTCGGAATAAACTGCACCAAGGTATCGACCTCAAAAGCCGAGTTCAAATCCCTACTCAACACTACGTTCAAATCTCGTTTGGTATTCTCTAATTGTTGCAGCGTATTCAGGAGATTTATACTATCGTTGGTTACATCAACTTGAGCGTTCAATATATCAAGCTTCGTATTTTGACCATACTCAAATGAATACTCTGCACGGGTTATACGCTGTAAAGAGATTTCCAAGGCCTGCTCCAGTACATTTTTATTTTCGGTAAGTCTGGCCACCTCAAAATAAACACTAAAAAGTTGAAGTAGGGTATTCTCAATGGTTTCCCTTGCTTGCAGCTCTGTCAACTGGTATTGTTCTTTTAACTGCTTATAGGTATAATACCTACCCATTCCATCAAAAAGGGTATAATTTAAATTAAGTGCGGAGTTATAACGCTGGGCTTCTGCCTTTACCAACTCTTGGTCCGGTCTTGGAGACCCATCTTCTAGAAGTTGACCAGGGAATTCAATATTAGAATCATCCCTATTATAGTTAGCGCCGGCACTTGCCGATAAACTGGGCAAATACCCAGAATTCATGATTCCCTTATTGTTCTTAGCAATGTCGACCTGATTTCGGGCCACTTTGATATCAAAGTTGTTCAATAATGCCATTTTTATGGCCTCATCTTTTGACAGTACCTGTTCTTGAGCCGAAAGTCCTGTGCCGTATACAACACAGAGCAAAAGAACAAACATTTTAGTTAATCTCATTCGTAATTATTCTTGGCTTTCAAATTCCTCTAAATGAACCTCCTTACCGTTGGATCTTCCATTTAAGGAATGTACAGATACCCGGTTCATTTCCCTTTCCTCTTTTTGCTCTATGATTGCCCTTTCAACTTCTTCCTTACTTATATCCTTACCGGTAACAAGCCATTTTTTGCTCACTTTAAGACGATTGCTAAAAGAAAGAAACAATGGCAACATTAGAAGTGTAAGAATAGTGGCGAAGCCGATACCATAAGAAATAGATATCGCCATAGGCTTTAAGAATTGTGCCTGCCTACTTTTTTCCAACAATAGCGGAGCCAGACCGGCAATGGTCGTTACCGAGGTCAAAAATATGGCCCTGAATCGAGAACGTCCGGCATCGTAGATAGCATCTTCGAACTTCATGCCCTGCCGTAGGTTACCGTTGAACTTACTGATCAGCACCAGGCCATCATTGACCATAATACCTATCAAAGCGATTATACCCAACATAGAGAGCATATTGACAGGAAAACCATGTATCCAATGGCCCCAAGCTACCGCAGTCAAACTAAAAGGAACCATCAAAATAAGAAGCAAAGGCTGACTGAAACTCCTAAAGGTAAAAGCAATGGTTATGTATATCAGTAATAGAGCCGAAAGACCGACCACTCTCAACGAATTGGTCATTTTGGCCGCCTCTCTATTCTGCCCTTCATAAGACGCCCTTACCGTAGGATATTTTGATTGTATTTCAGGCATTACATTGATTCTAATATCTGACATGATATCTGCCGCCGTAGTGGTTTTTTCATCTTTTAAATCGGCGGAAACCTGTATTTCACGTTGGCCTTCTAAGTGGTTGATAGCCACATCGCCCCGCTCTATGGTATAATTAGCTATCTCATTCAAGGGAACCTTACTACCACTAGGCGTCGCGATTCTCATTTCATCTAAATCTGTAATGGACGAGCGGTTATTTCGGTCATACCTGACCCATACCCTAATCTCATCTTGCCCCCTTTGAAAGCGCTGCGCTTGTGTTCCAAAAAAACCAGCTCTTACCTGGTTCATGACAGCTTGCAAATCAAGCCCCAAGAGATAGGCATTCTCTTTGAGTTCTAAGCGTATTTCTTTAATACCAGCTGGATCATTATCGGCCACATCTTTTAATAAAGAGTTGTTTAATAGAACTGATTTCAACTCATTCTTGGCGGCCTTGAGCTCTTCTATATTGTTACCAAGCAACGAAACGGAAACCGGATTACCTCCAAAATTACCTCCGGAGCCATAGATAAGACTCTCTACCCCGATTACGGGCCCTACCAATTCTTGCAATCGGTTGGTGACCATGTCAGAACGTATCTCATCAGGCCTTTCTTCCCCTGGCAGCAGGTTGATCATCAAAGTTGCAGAAGACGAGCCAGGGCCTAGATTTCTGATGGTATTTTCAAAAAGTTGCTTGCCCGTACCTTTTAGGTATTTTTCGGTCAACTCTTCATTAACGATTGACGATTTTTCTTCAATCAGACTAATGATGGAGTCGGTAACTTTTTCGTGTGTACCATTGGGCATCAATAGCTCGACCGAAACCCTATCACTGGCTACCCTTGGAAAGAATGATGTACGAACAATTCCACCACCCATCGACCCGATGGTCAATATAAGTGCCACTGCAAAAAAAGCAAATGTCAAGACTTTGTTTTTCAGCCCAAAACGGAGTGCCGGACTGTAGGCTTTGTCACGCATCCAAATCATTAAACGGTCGCCCATTTCATTGATTCGCCTTAATTTGGCAAAAGCTTGCCCTATTTTAGTTTTGGGTTTTTTCTCCAACGGTGCCAAAGCTTTTGAGTGCGCTAAGTGAGCCGGCAAAATGATGAGCGCCTCTACCAACGAAACCACCAATGTCAGTATGACTATAACCGACACTTCACTAAAAAACTCTCCAATTCGACCGTCTAAAAAAAGAAATATTGAAAAAGCCAAAATGGTTGTAATGATGGCCGATACGATTGGCGGTATCACCTCCATTGTACCATCAATAGCGGCCTGAATCGGCGACTTTCCTTTTTCGTAATGCTGATATATATTTTCGGCAATCACAATACCGTCATCTACAAGAATACCAATTACGATTATCATTCCAAAGAGAGAAAGCACGTTAATGGTAACATCGAAATAACCAGCAAAAATGAACATTCCCAAGAAAGAAATGGGTAAACCAAATGCTACCCAAAATGCTAGCCTTGTATTTAGAAAAAGGGATAAGAAAATCAGCACTAAAATCATACCCACAATCGCGTTCTCGGTCAAAAGTTGGGTTCTTTGATTCAAGGTTTTTGACTGATCGCTCACCACATTCAATTGAATGTTATTGTGCCTTTGATTGAATTCTTCAATATATTCTTTCACCTTATCGGCTGAAGAAATCAAATCTTCGGTGTTGGTACTGGTAATGGAAGTATTTACCGAAAGCTGACCATTGAAATAAGATGCATTCGGTGATTCGGCAAATCGGTCGCGAACTATGGCTACATCTTTAAGGCGCACTGTTTGACCGGAAACATCGGCCTTTATAATCAGATTGGAAAGCTCTTTACCGTAATAAGAGCGGTTATTGGCCCTAATGAGGTACTCTTCAGCATCCGTTTTTATATTACCGCCCGTTACCAAAATATTCGCTCTTGAAACGGCCTGCGCGACATCGGTAAAAGTAAGGTTATAGGCCAGTAGACTATTTTCATTAACGGCTATCTCAATTTCTTCTTCGGGATAACCGGTCATTTCAATTTGTGAAATACCGTCAATGGTGCGAAGTTCATTCTCAACCTGCCGCCCAATTTGTTTTAAGGTTGCCAGAGGAACATGTTCCCCACTTATAGCAAAGCTTATTGTCTGCCTAATAGCCTCTAACTTAGATACCACTAGAGGCTCCATGCCCGAGGGAAAAGATGGTACCCGGTCAACTGCATTTTTAACCTCAAGCAACATAAAATCGATATCCCTACCTTTTTCGATTTCAACATTGATAAGGCCACTATTTTCACGAGAAGTAGAAGTTACCCTATCTACACCTTCCAGACCTTTAAGGTTATCTTCAATCTTAAGAACGATACCCTCTTCTACCTCTTGAGGGGATGCTCCAGGGTAGGTGATATTAATAGTAATGTTCTTTGAATCGGAAAGTGGAAAAAATGATGATTTAAGGCTCAACATGCCAAAAATACCAAAGATGAAAAACGCGATAATAAAAACGTCTACCGCAACATGGTATTTGATAAAGTAAGATATAATACTTTTCATTGGAGTGCGGTTTACTGGTTACCTTGCTCTTCGAAAACCTTTACAAGCATGCCTACATAGGCACCGACTACGGGCTTTGAAACTATGGTCGTTCCATCGGGGATCTCTTTGAGAACCACTTTCTTGTCAGAAAAATAGACCGGTTTGACGTCTATTTGATCTAAGATAGAATCTCTTACTACAAAAATTCGGTCGTTTTCAAGCAGCAGCCCCCTGTCAACTTCAATGGCATCGGTCTCTGACTTCGCATTCAAATTCGCTTCAAGGTACATACCTTCGCGAAGCGATTGGTCTTTTACATCTATATAAGCCTTAATTGTCTGTGAGGCTTGGTCTACACTTCCATTAATTCTCACTACCGTACCTTCGAAAGTCTTCGTATGGTCTAAATTGACCAATTCAACCTTTTCACCAACCTTTAAGAGGTCGCTATACGTTTTGCTTACAGAAACCTCTAGCTCATAAACCCCTGTATCTATAAACTCACCCAGTTTTTGGCCAGAGCGAATCAATGTTCCTTCGGTAACTAGAGCTTCTGTTAAAACCCCATTAAAAGGCGCGGCGATTCTATACTTTGCCAAACGTTGCTCTAAGTTTTTAATATTGTAATAATCGGTCAATATACCTCGGCCTGAAATAAAGAAGCGTTCTTTTTCCGTTGTCATTTCAGGTAGTGGTGGCGTACTCTTGTCAACATCGAAACCGCTCAAATACTCTTGCCATTTAGGGTATATCTCAGGATAATCAAGCCTGAGGTCGGGCATTATCGAGGTTATAAGATTATAAAGATTACTCTTTGAAGATTGAACACTGGCTGAAAACTCGGCCGCATCAATTCTTATAATGGTTTCTCCGGCATTATATCGCTGACCCGTCTTAAAAAGTTTGCTACCTCTACGAAACACGCCCTGAACCTCGGCATATAGTTCAACTCTTTGCCGCGCAATCAGATTACCGTTGGCGGGAACCTTAATAGGAACCGTACCATTTTTAACGGTGTCTACAAAAACAGTCTTTACAATTTTTTGAAGTTGGGGCTTGGGGGTAAACTTGCTTGCGATTATTGCTTTGGCAACAAACACAGAGGCAATTATCAACAGTAATCCTAAGATCGAAAGGACGACTTTACGAGTATCCATAAGTTTAAGCTAGTTGGTGGTATGACTGCAAAACTATCTAAATGTTTAAGCGGCATAAGTTAAATGTATCTTAAATGTAGTGCTTTTTGACACATACTAAAAAAAGGGGCACTTTCATTGTGTCCCTTTTAACCAAACTAACTAATAAATTATGGTAATCTACTCATCGTCAACGTCATCCTCGAATTTTGTATCCGCCATTCTTGTCTTGCTGAAGTTGGCGTCTTTAAAATCAAGTTTTAGTTCTTCCTTATCATAATCAAACACCAAATAGTCTTTAGAAGATTGCATGTATTCTAAGTTTTTAACAGATTCAAACTTGTTGTTCTGTATCTGAAAAACTTCAAGACTCGCTAATTGTCCGAACTCAGCAGGCACTTCACCCCCCAAGCTATTGTTCGCCAAAACCAGTTCTTTTAATTTAGAAAGATTACCCATTTCGGCCGGTATTGAACCTTCTAATGTATTTTCAAAAAGCCCTAAGCTTTCTAAAGAAGTTAAATCACCAAGTGCCTTTGGAATATTCCCCTTAAGACTGTTGCTGGAAAGGTTCAAAACCTTCAAATTTTTAATATTGCCGATACTTTCAGGAATGCTTCCGGTCAAAAAGTTATTAAAGGCGGTAAATTCCTCCAAACTTTTCATATCACCCAAAGCCAAAGGCAATTCCCCTTTTAGCCTGTTCATTTCCAATTTCAAAGTTCTCAACTTAGCCAAGTTCACCAATTCTTTTGGCAACTCACCTGTTAATGAGTTAAAGGCAAGATTAAGTGATGTAAGACTTTTAAGATTTCCGATACTAGCCGGAATGGTACCGCTCAAATTATTTCTAAACAGGTTGATTTCGGCCACATGGTTATTTATAACCTTTACACCATGCCATTTAGAGACATCGGATTCTAAATTCCATTTATTAGTCCACTCAGAACCATTGGTTGAGTTGTAAAAGGCGATTAAAGCCTGTTTTTCTGCTTCGGGAACTGCGGCTTTTAACGTGGCCGTCACGGAAACAAAAAGGGAAACTAAGAATAGTAGGTTCTTCATAATAAGCTTGTTTCTATGGTATCTATTTGGTTGATATTACTGAGAAATACCCTACAAACTAAGTTCAAAAGAGGACAAAAACCAAAATTTATCGGCCAACGGCACTATATTGTTGTGAAAGCTTAGATTTCTGTTGTGTAACAATTTACACCCCTAAAATTAGGCTTTATCAATCACCTATTTCTTCGAGTTCCAAGGTTATGTTTTCCCACTGCTGCATAAGTTTCTCTAGGTCTTTTTTCTTCTTTTGGTAGTTGTCGAAAAAGTTAGGCTTTGCTATAGTGGCATCATAATCCATTAACAGTTCATGATCAATCTCGGCAATTTTCTTTTCTAAAGAAGCAATTTGACTCTCGACATTACTGAGCTTATTTTTTAGAGATTTGAATTTCTTCTGGTCTTTGAAATCATTGTTTTGAACTTTTACAGAGGTCTTTTTATCGCTTTCCGTTCTTTTTTCAATCTTTCTGAAATCTTCTGCCTTTCGTTGTTCAAGATAGAAGTCAACGTCGCCTAAATACTCCTTTATATTTCTGTCTTTAAATTCATAGACCTTATTGGTAAGACCTTGCAAAAAATCACGGTCGTGAGATACGACCACTAAAGTGCCCCCGAAGTTTTGAAGTGCCTTTTTAAGTACATTTTTCGATTTTATATCAAGGTGATTGGTAGGCTCATCCATAACAAGCACATTGAATGGCTGAAGAAGCATTTTTGCGAGTGCAAGTCGATTACGTTCGCCACCAGAGAGCACTTTTACATATTTGTCAACATCGTCGCCCTGAAAAAGAAACGAACCCAGTACATCTCTCACCGTGCTTCGGTTCTTTTCATTTGCAGCATCGATCATCGTATCTAAAATGGTCTTGCTGCCATCTAAATACTCAGCTTGGTTTTGAGCGAAATATCCGATTTGAACATTATGGCCCAATTTCATTTTACCTTGATGTTCAATTTCACCCACCATAATCTTGGCCAAGGTAGATTTACCCTGTCCGTTCTGACCAACAAATGCTGTTTTGCTATCCCGCTCCAATAGAAGGTTGATATTTCTCAACACTTCTTTTTCACCATAACTTTTCGATAAATTCTCGATTTCGGCAATTACCTTACCAGGAGTTACAGATACCGGAAATCTTAGGTTCATTACGGCATTATCATCTTGATCGACCTCAATACGCTCCATTTTATCCAACTTCTTGATTAGCGATTGCGCCATAGAGGCCTTACTGCTCTTGGCACGAAATTTTTCTATCAATCGTTCGGCCTGCTGTATTTCACGCTCTTGGTTCTTCTGGGCATTAAGCTGTTGCTCTTTGATTTCTGACCTAAGCTCTAGAAACTTTGAGTACGGTTTATTATAATCATAAATGCGGCCCAATGATATTTCAATGGTTCTATTGGTAACATTATCCAAAAACATTTTATCGTGCGAAACGATAACTACAGCCCCTGAATAGTTGTTCAAAAATTGCTCTAACCAAATTATCGATTCAATATCTAAATGGTTGGTCGGCTCATCGAGCAGCAATACGTCGTTCGTTTGAAGCAATAGTTTGGCCAGCTCAATACGCATACGCCACCCTCCTGAAAAGGTTTCAGTGTATCGGTTAAAATCTTCACGCTTGAAACCCAAACCTAGAAGAATCTTTTCAGTATCGCCTTGGTAATTATAACCACCCAGAATCTCGTATCTATGGGTAAGGTCGCTCAAGTCGATAATCAGCTGATTATAACTCTCACTTTCATAATCGGTACGTTCGGCCAGTTGGTGGTTGACATGGTCTAACTGAAGCTCCATGGTCTTTATTTCCTCAAAAGCCTGATAGGCCTCATCTAAGACCGTTCTTCCTTCTTCAAAATCAATATCCTGCCTAAGAAAACCTATTTTGACATTTTTTTCGGTGGCGATGGTACCCGAATCAGGACTATAATCTTTCGCCAACAATTTCAACAAGGTAGACTTTCCGGCCCCGTTCTTTCCTATGAGCCCCACTCGGTCACCTCCATTAAGCCTGAATGAAATTTCTTCAAACAGGTATTCCCCACCAAACGAAACAGATAGATTATGAATATTTAGCATGCAATTGTCTTTCGAAATATTTATTTATCGGCCAAGCCATTTACCTCAGCAAAAACTTAAAAAAGGTTAAGATTGTAATATTTGTTACCAACCAAATAAGCAGTATTGCGTATTTTTACTGAAAGTTTTGCAAATGTTAAAAAAAGGAAACAAACTATACAGCATTTTAACAGGAAGTTGCCCTAGATGCAATGAGGAGAGCATGTATGTAGACCCTAACCCGTATAGCTTTGGACGCCTTTTCAAAATGCACGAACGCTGCTCTCATTGTGGGCTTAAATATAAAATGGAACCCTCTTTTTTCTATGGAGCCATGTATGTTAGTTATGCCGTAGGTGTAGCTTTTGCTGTAGGCGCATTTGTTATTTCGTTTTTGATAGTGGGTGCTTCTCTAATCAATTCCTTTATTGCTATTGTCGCAACACTAGTAGTCTTTCTACCCGTTATCATACGCATCTCAAGAAACATTTGGATCAATCTGTTTGTGAAGTACGATTCAAAATCGACCCAACAGGCAACCTCTTAAGAAAATTTCTTCTCATAACGGTCGACGTTCATTTCATCGTCAATTGGCTCATCGTTCTCAATAAATTTTAAGAGGTGAGAAGATGCAAATGGGGCAATTAGCACTCCTCTTGAACCAAACCCGTTCAAGATAAATAGTCTTTTGTGCTTAGGATGTCTGCCAACGAGAGGACGACGGTCGGCCACCGTTGGACGAACCCCTGCTATTTGACCGACTATCTCATAATCACAGGTGACCAAATCTTCAAATCGTTCCAAAATCCAACGTTTGGCCACTTCAGTAGGCAAATTGGTTTTATCTTTCCATTCATAATTGGCTCCCACTTGATAGACATCTTCCCCTAGAGGAATAATAAAAAGAGATGATTTTATTGCCCGCGTTTCTTTCAACTCAGGCGCCTTGACCAATAAATACTCTCCTTTACTTCCATTAATAGGCAGATAATTAAAATAGGGGTTACTCTTAACTCCAAAACCTTCGCAAAAAACCACCCTTTTGGCCTTAATTGATTGATAAGAGATGTAATCCTGTTCCATTGCAAGTTGATTATGCTCAAAACGGTTTTGAATCAATAAGTTTTGCTTAATTAGGCTCTTTCTATAATATTCAATCAGTGTCGAGGTATCAATACGACCGGTATGCAGCACTTCACCAAAGCCTAATGATGCATTTAGATATTGGTTGGAATTTTTTTGTAATTGCGGAGAAAGGAAATGGTTTAAACTATCTCGGTCGGAAGCCCCAAACCATTGATTTTGCTCTTCAATCGAATGAAATCTACGGAAAACCTGCAGAGGGTAATTCAATTGAACATTTAATCTCGATTCTAAATCGGAGTAAAACGATTTGGTCAAGTGAAGCTGTTCATCTGCCTTCCAAGCCAAGGTAAAACGTTTTAAGATCACCGGATTGTACAACCCTCCAGCAACCTGCGAAGATGTTTGCGAATCGTCACTCACAACCTTAAAGGAAAGACCGTTTTGTTTCAACCTCTCACAAAAAGAAATTCCGGCCAAACCCAGCCCAACTACCAAATAATCTACCATTTGCCAAAGGTAGTCATTGGGCTTTTTAAAATAGTAGTCGTTCACAAAATGGTATAAAAAAAGCCGCGACTTAAAGTCGCGGCTTTCAAATTCTTGAATTGGAAAATTTTAAGGACTTAGTAAGCCCACATATCTTGCTCACGGTCTCTGATAACCTCTTGAATTCTGTTGGCTTCCAACAATTGAAATAGAGCGTTATCAGGTATGTATGCATTAACCTCTCGGTCGCCTTGAACATTATCCTCTCTATAAATGACACCATTGAACCTTCTTGCATTCAACAGCATATCGAAAGATATCGGCTGAGCAGAGTTTCTTTGGTTAAATACTTTGGCATCATGAAGAATCTGTCTGGCATCAGGGTACCACACCCAGAACAACTCAACTTTAGCATCTCCTGGATCCATTGAATCGTCATCGATGAAGTTTACGTCGGGAGCCACAGGAGCAATGCCTAGAAGTCGGTATTTCAGTTCGCCTTGACGCTTATCGAAGTACCACATACCCTTGATACGGTATTCTTCAATGTCTGCAGCAGTAATATCTCTTCTCATGATAAACTCAGGAGAAACCTGCTCACCAGCATTTAATTGCTCGTAACCGTAATCTGTTGTATCGACTTTCTGTAAGGTGGCGGTAAGGTCACTAAACTTACGCTTATCGGTAAAATAAGAATCAGCGTAAACATCTTTTAGCTTACCGTTCTTAATATTTTTTAATAACACATCGTATAGAGACCTACGGTCGTTACCTATATCGATGGTATCGGTTGGATAGTATAAAGCAAAGTTTACCCTTTCATCAAGGTCGATTACTTCCCATACGGTTTTAGACCATAAAATATCCCTATCGTCTACGTAGCCGTATTCTAGTGGAGCGTCATTATCCAAAGCTTTTTGCGCTTCGGTCTTACGGCCGATATCCTCAGGCTTTTTGGCATTCAATATGTTCGCCTGGGCCATGAGTGAAACAGGCAACAAGGTTACCGCTCCGATTAGTAAAACATTCTTCCAATTCATGTTTGTAAATTTTAAAGTTACCGGGCAGTCAAAAGACTACCCGGTTTTTAACTTAACTATTAGTTTGTAATCTCCACAACTACAGGAGATACTTTTTTCAACTTATAACTCTTATTGTTGGTAATGTAAGCTTGGATATCGAATATCTGAACAACATCACCTCTTTTAGCTCTCTTAAGGGCTGTTTTGGCCATACCGTTCAATTTGTTACCGTTAACGCTTACAGTAGGCTGACCAGGAACCTTGAACTTGAAGCCGCTAACAGCTAGGTTCAAATCAAAGTCAAAGTCTTCTAACATTGCGCCAATAGTAGCGATTTCCATATTGTTTCTTGGCATTTTAACCGAACCATCTTGCTTACTAACAGTACCTGCAGGTCTTGGAATATCTTTAATTCTGAACTCAGACTTAGAAGAAACCGTTTGACCATCAGGCAACTTACCGCTAGCAGTAATAGTTACCGTTCTACCAGTTCCAGGATTCATTACATATTTGCTACCTCCAGCTGATTTAAGACCAGGAGCAGAAGCTGTAACCTTGTTGTTAGGAATACCAGGAATAGAGATTGACATTGGGTTGGCAACACCTCTATAAACAACGTTCATTTTATCAGCAGCTATCAAAGCAGCGTTAGGCTTGCTAATAGTAGCGAAAGAGTTGCTCACAGGAACCTCGATTTCCTCACCATCTTGAGAAAAGAAAAGCTTTCCTTTAACTTCATGGTCACCAGGAGCACCGGCACCCACCAACATTTTAACTCCACCTTCTTCTAAACGGTAATCAGTACCTTCAGAAAGCTTACGACCATCTAAGGTCAACTCGGCCCTAACAGGCTTAGAACTGTTGTCAGTTTTGCTGATGATAATCTTACCATCATACTTTTCTCCGCTGTAATAAGCAGATTTAGATCCAAAAAGAGAGGTTTCAAAGTTTTTCAAAGATACTTGATCGCTCAATTCACCTTCTAGCATCGCCTTCAAAGCAGACTCTTCGGTAGCCTTTATATCGGCTTGTAGCGCAGTCAATTTGGCCAAAGAAGCCACTTGAGGGAAACCTTCGTAGTGATATTTGATCCAATCTTGTTTAGAACCATCGCGAGTAGTTACTTCGTTTGTTTCAAATCTTGCTTCAACAGAAGACTTGATACCTTGTGGTACGATAGCAGCAACCTGCGTACGGTAATCTTGAATTCTCTTCATGAATTCTTCTCCACCTTCTGAAAGGCCATCTCCTTGGAAGAATTTCTGATCCAAATAATCTGATTTATCCATTACGGTATAGTCTTTTGGATCTTCAACTTCGGCCATCATCTCAGTCTTAAGACCTTCCAAATAATCATAATAGTCTTTGGACATGGTTTTAATTTGCTGAGCTTTTGCGTACAAATCTTTGTACTTAGCGGCATTCTCTTCCGCTTTTACTCCTAAATTCGCCAAGTAGGCTTCGTTACTTTCGATTGTTTTGGCGTTGGAAGCTTCTAGCTTTTCGTTCATAATACCGAAAGCCGAAAGTACCTCCTTACTCATGTTTAACGCCAACATTGCGATGAAAACCAAGTACATTAGGTTAATCATCTTCTGACGTGGTGATTGTTTTCCTCCTGCCATGTTTTCTAATTAGATTTTGATTAATTTAAATGATTTGGGGTAATTACTAATATCTAATTAGTTTCTGTTCATTGCAGTCAACATACCACCATAAACTCCGTTCAATGAAGAAAGGTTGGTTGCTAATGACTCCATTTGATCTTTAAGGGCAGAAGCATTCTGAACAACTTCTTCGTTTACTGAAGCTTGCTTGCTTGCACTTTCTAATTGTACTTTATAAAGGCTGTTCAAAGATTCCATCTGAGCGGCAGCTTGTACCATTTCTTCAGAATACTTTCTTGTAGACTCCATTGCATCAACTGTAGGAGCGATACCTTTAGCAGCGCCTTCGAAATTACGAATGCTAGAACCAAGGCTTTCCATCAAGTTGGCATCTACACCAGCTTCTTTTAATAAGTTATCCAATTTAGCTGACAATGAAGCCTCAGCTTCTTTGATTTCAGCAGCCTCATTGCTTTTTCTAGCTTTAGTTTCACCACCTGCCAATTCAGGGTAAACTAAAGACCAATCGTACTCGTCATCTACCGGCTCGAATGCACTAATGGCAAAAATAAGTGCTTCAGTAATAAGACCGATGGCAAGTAGGACACCACCATTTAAGGGACCTAGCTCCCAGTGTAGAATTTTAAATAACGCACCAATAATTACTACCGATGCACCAAGGCCGTAGGCCATGTTAAACAGCTTCTTTGTTGATTTTGACTGTGCCATAATTTAAGATTTAATTTGAAATTTAATGTTAAAAATAAAGATTTGGTTTATTGTTTGGACTTTGTTAATAGTTCAATTATCTAATTGAATTTCAGAACGGTGTATTTGAAAATTTATTTACGTCTAATATTACTTTTCGGGTTTTGACCCCGTAATAATTTATTGGGTTGAATCTTCTTCGCCCATATAATCTTGAACAGTTCTAAAGCCGATGTAACTTCTTGCCGAATCTGCGTATTCATAATCTCGAGTACTCACTTGAAGGAAATAAGCAACATCTTTCCAAGAACCACCACGTATAACCTTTCTTTCGTTGGCGCCATCACCTCCGTTAGGGTTCATGGTAGAAACAAACTCGTATGAGTTAGGATCGTAGCTAGAGTTCGTCCATTCAGAAACGTTACCAGCCATGTTGTACAGGTTAAAGTCATTAGGCTCGTAAGACTTCGCCTCAACAGTATATAAAGCGGCATCTGCAGCATAGTCACCCCTTTGAGGTTTAAAGTTGGCCATAAAGCAACCAGTATCACTGATTACGTAAGGGCCACCCCAAGGATAAGTTCCTCCTTCAATACCTCCGCGAGCTGCATATTCCCATTCAGCTTCGGTAGGAAGTCTAAACTGGTTAACGAACTGCTTGCCCCTACTCTTTTGATCATCATTCTTAAACTTGGTTCTCCAGTTACAGAAAGCCCTAGCCTGAGCCCAAGAAACACCTACTACCGGATAATCGCTATAAGCATCATGCCAGAAGTAATCATTGTGCATTGGTTCGTTGTAAGAATATTCAAAATCGCGGATCCAAACGGTCGTATCAGGATAAATTTCTAACTCTTCTTGACGGATGAAGTCTTTTCTACTACCAGTTCTTGATCGAGCGGCAGCTTCGATATCCATCCAGCTATATTTGTACTTCAATTTAGTGACATCAATAGTTCGCTGACCATTATAAGACTCTTCCTCAGGAATATACAAAGAATCCATCACCTCGGTATAGTACTCATCAGGATAATCGGAAATATCCCAAACTAACTGCTCGTCCTTGTTCAGGCCTCTACCTTCAAAACCTGTTTCGCCCATACCGGCATAGTTATCCAACATATATTTATCATACGCCGAAAGCTTGGTCGTATCCGCATCTTTAAACGCGTAATCACCAATACCGCCATCTTCAGGGCCTAGACCAAGTTCATCGGCCAAAATAGCCAATCTTGTTCTTGTAATGGAATCTTTCACCCATTCAACAAATTGGCGATATTCACTATTCGTAATTTCGGTATCATCCATATAGAACGATCGAACCGTTACGGTCTTTGTAGGAGCGTTTAAGAGCTTGGCCTGGTCTTCTTCGGTTTTACCCATGATAAATGAACCCCTAGGGATAAGCTCCATGCCGTATGGCTTTTCAGGATACCACTTTTTACCTTGGGCCCCTACTAGCTCTCCTTTTGTTCTTGAGCCGCAACTGCTAAGCAAAAAAACAAACGCTATAGATGATAACAATAGCTTTTTCATACTTTAGGTTAAATTTCGATTCTGGTTATTAACTGCAAATACTGTGCTTTAATTCTACACTCTAAAACTGTGATTTATTTAAATTATTGTATTGGCAGTACATATACTTAAATTTTTTTTGGGTTCTGCAATAAATAAGAAGATTGTCGGCAAAGCCCTTATACAGAAGCCTTTTAAACTATCACCTTTTTAATTGAACCCTTTTTTGTAAGCCTTCAACCATCTTTCTGGAATGATTTGGTCGCAGGCTTGCAAATAGTCAGTTTTTGTGCATGGTAATAACGCTACGGCATCTGATTTAGTGTGCGGTGCCAAAATAGATGGCACTTCTACCCACCACCTTTCAGTTAATTGACTTTGATGAAAAACCAATTGCTCACTATCGCAGGGTACATTGTACTTGGTAAAATTTTCAGCTTCCTCAAGAGGCGATTCGGTAATTCGGTAATTGAAACCTTCTATAAAGTACCAGATAATCTGGGCCATTAATTGATGAGACTGTACGGTGTTCTCCATTTCGTACATTCCGAAAATGGAAACCTTGTCACCAAAACCAGCGTAACGGGCGATAGCGCAAATCTCTCGGCCCGTAAAACCATTGGGAGAAAAATTATCCGATAGCCCGATTTCACTTGCCCTTACTGCCCGTGCATCAATACTGATCATATGGGCATTTCTAAGAACGGGTTCTGCCAAGGTAATATCGGCACCGAGCTCACCGAGCCTGTAGGCATCAAAAAAAAGTCGATCCATAAGATCCATTTCTTCTTGAGCATTAAAATAGCTTTGATATCCTATGTTCGAAAAGTTGTATAGATTGTTGGGTTTATCGGTTATAATCTTGCTCATGTAAGAATGGGAAGATATAAGCTCATCATCCATTCCAAAATCAAAACGACTATCGACCGCCACCAAGTTTACCAAGTTTTTGATTCCATCGAAAGATCGGTACGCCGGATAGGTCAAATCTTGTGTTGCCCCAATGACTATAGGCAAGATATCAGCCTCTAATAGCTTAGTTAACGTGTTTCTCACCACAAAATAAGTATCTTCGACCGTTGCCCCTTCTTCAATGTCTCCTATATCGGCGAGGGTACTGTTCCAATTACCTAACAGAAGTTTATACAGCTGAATGCGCAAACCTGACACATCAAGTTTCTCCGTTTTCTTTTCAAAGGCATTTCTGGATTCTTTTACCCCTAGAATAACCATACTTACCTTATCTAGGGAAGGAAGCCCGTCACGATGTGAGTGAATCTTAATATGCTTACCGATTGCCTGCCTAGGAAGCAATTCGCAATGGGCCAGCACCTTGTCATCAACAGGCACCAAAAAGTCTAATTCCATTACAATAAATAATTAGTGGAAGATTGAGGTTTATTTCATCAAACTTCAAAGATACTTATCGACTTTAAAGTAACCTCGTCTTGACTTCATAAATTAGAGCTCTTTCAAAACCATTATAGCCTATCTAACAACGAAAGGGCCATGAAAAATATCATGACCCTGTCGTTAAAACAATAGCAAGCCCTACGACCAGCTTATTTCTTCTTTGCCCTGGTTTTCTTTTTAGGTACCTTCGCCTCAATTAGAGCTTTTGCTTCATCTAAAGACATTTTGGCCGCATCAACGGTTTTGGCCAGTTCTACTTTCGTTCTTCCTTTAATAATATTATGCCTGCCCCATCGCGCCTTTTCAATTCGTATACCTTCTTCCTCCCAATTTTGAACGACCTTTTCTTTTTCTTTCTGCTTTTTGTTTTCGATCAGTTCAATAATATCAGCTTCAGAAAGGTTATCGAAATCATATTTTTTGTTCACATTGATGAACATGCCATCCCACTTAATGAAAGGGCCGAATCTACCGGTACCCTTCGTAACCTCTTTATCTTCGTATTCATAAATAGGAGCATCGGCCTTTTGTTTTGCCTTGATGAGCTCTACCGCCCTTTCAAAATCGACATCAAAGGCGCTTTCTCCCTTATCCAAGGAAACAAACTTTTTTCCGAATCGAACGTACGGTCCGAATCTACCAACATTCGCCTCAACCTCTTCCCCTTCATATACTCCTAGTTTTCTAGGAAGTTTAAATAACTCCATCGCCTCTTCATAAGTGATGGTATTTAACGACTGATCAGGCAACAGACTGGCAAACTGTGGTTTCTCTTCATCATCGACCGTACCTATCTGCACCATAGGGCCAAAACGACCCAACCTCACCGAAACCTGACGACCCGATTTGGGGTCTTCACCCAAAACGCGTTCACCACTGGCCCGGTCGGCATTTTCTTGAACGTCAAGCACCGTTGGGTGAAAATCTTTGTAAAAAGCTTGCATTACTTTCTGCCAGTCTTCTTCTCCTTCGGCGATTTCATCAAAATCTTCTTCGACTTTGGCCGTAAAATTATAATCAAGAATATTAGCGAAATGACTTACCAAAAAGTCATTGACTATCATACCTATATCGGTCGGAACCAATTTTCCTTTATCGGAACCTACCATTTCAGAAAGTTGTTTCTCCTTTACCGCGCCCGACTCCAAGAGAAGTTGAGCATATTTTCGTTCCGTACCATCTATAGTTCCTTTTTCTACGTAACCTCTGTTTTGAATGGTAGAAATGGTCGGGGCGTAGGTAGATGGTCTACCAATACCCAACTCTTCTAGTTTCTTTACCAAGGAGGCCTCTGTGAAACGATATGGCGGACGTGTAAAACGCTCTGTTGCCGTTATATAATTATTGGTCAATGCCTCGCCCTCTTTCATGGCCGGCAGCATTCCTTCTTGCTCCTCTACATCTTCTTCATCGACACTTTCCAAATAAACCTTTAAAAAACCATCGAACTTAATGACCTCACCATTAGCACTGAACTGTTCGGAATGCGTGTTGGCAACAACCTTAACATTGGTACGTTCCAACTCGGCATCGCTCATTTGAGAGGCAATGGTACGTTTCCAAATCAACTCGTACAATTTCATTTGATCACGCTCCAAAGAAGGAGATTGATTGGTTATATCAGTAGGTCGAATAGCTTCGTGCGCTTCTTGCGCTCCCTTGGTCTTACCCTTAAAATTTCTGACCTCACTGTACTTTTCACCATAGTTCTGAACAATGGCTTCTTTAGCAGCGTTGATGGCCTCACTTGAAAGGTTAACACTATCGGTTCTCATATAAGTAATAAGCCCTGCCTCGTATAAACGCTGCGCTACCTGCATAGTTCTAGAAACAGAAAAGTATAGCTTTCTAGATGCCTCTTGCTGCAATGTAGAAGTGGTAAAGGGTGCGGACGGTGATTTTTTGGCCGGTTTCTTATCTAAACTACCCACCGAAAAGTCAGCACCGATATTTTGTTTCAGAAAAGCTTCGGCTTCTTCTTTTGAAGCAAAGGTTTTATTGAGCTTGGCAGCGAAAACATTTGCTTCTGAAGTCTTGAATTCTGCTGCAATTCTAAAAGAGGCTTCCGGGGTAAATGCTTCAATATCCCTTTCCCTTTCGACAATCAATCGAACGGCTACCGATTGTACACGCCCAGCCGAAAGGCCAGGTTTTATTTTCTTCCATAGTACAGGAGAAAGCTCATAACCTACCAGACGATCCAATACGCGTCTGGCCTGTTGTGCATTTACGAGATTATAATTGATAGACCTTGGGTTTTCGATAGCCTTTTGAATGGCACTCTTGGTAATCGAGTTGAATACTATTCTCTTGGTCTTATTCTTATCGAGTTTTAAAGTTTCGGCCAAGTGCCATGATATGGCTTCTCCTTCGCGGTCTTCATCACTTGCAAGCCATATGGTCTCTGCTTTCTTTGCTAAATCACGTAATTTTTTGACAAGTGCCTTTTTATCGCTGTCAACGATATATTTGGGTTCGAAATCATTATCGACATCTACGCCGAGTTCTTTTGAAGGTAAATCTGCAATGTGCCCAAAACTTGACTCGACCTTATAATCACTTCCGAGAAATTTCTCGATGGTCTTTGCCTTCGCGGGCGACTCTACTATAACTAAATTCTTGGCCATTAATGGTTTTTTGATGCAACAAAAGTAATTGAAAATTTTAATTCGCCCCCACAGAACGGATTTCATAAAAGAAAAACGCCCCGATAAAACGGGGCGTTAGACAGAATTATTGCCAAGAGTCAGTTCAAACTGTAACTACTTAATAGCTCAATATCGTTCTCTAGATACTCATATTGATAGAGTACTTGGTTACCAATCATCAATAATGAATTCTGAAGGGGAATAACGTCATAGGTAACAATATCTTTAAAGTGATTTAACAAAGTGAGGTTCTGAATATTGCTTTTATCATACACCTTTAGACCGTCAGCTCCATCGCAAACAAAAAGCTTATCATCTTTAAAACCGATACCATAAGGCCCCGTCAATGAGTAAAATTTTTCAAGTTTAGGCTCGGCCAAATTTGTCAAATCAACAATATACAGTCCGCTTTCAGTATTTCCACATGAATTCTCGCCCCTAAGGGTCACATATGCATAATCACCGTCTACGACGACAGGGTCACATGCCGTACCGTGTATAAATTCGGAAACAAAAACAGGCTTATCAGGCGAAGTGATATCATATATATACATGCCTTGGGTACCCCCCAAGAAAAGAATATCACCTTGGTTGTAAATTGTTTCAACAGCACCGTTGGTATAGACATCGTCTAAAGTTTTCGGGTTATCTAGATCTGAAATATCAAAAATACTGATACTACCCCACTCAACGGCATAAAGGTAATCACCAACAATTTTGAATCGTGCCAAAGACCCTCCTTGACCAGTTGAAGAATCAGAGGAGGCCGATTCAGCACCCGAGTTAAAAGCAAGGTCTTCACTAACTCGTCCATAACCCGATTTTTCCATAAATTCTTCTTCAGAAAGAATCTCGCGTTTAACTTCCCAACCTACAATAGCCTCATTGTTCACATCAAATTCAGAATAATCATAAAGGTCGGCCTCGGGCCAATCTACATCAAACCCTACCGTACACCAAAATTGCTGATAAATAGCATTCTCAATACGTTTGGCAGCCGGAATATTCTCGATATCCGATATATCGAAAATCACCAAATCACCATAGCTATCGGCATAAAGCCTATCGTCTTTAACCGAGATATCATTATTACCCTCTAGCTTAATGAACCCAACATTTTCCGGTGCTGAGGGGTCACTGTTATCGATAATATGAAAACCCCGGTACACATCGTTTACAAAAACGAAATTCTTGTAAGCATAAATCTTTCCCGATTGTTGAATGGGTTCCGGTTCGCTAATATCGATCGCTTCTTCTTTAAATTGGCGTAAATCGGAAGTTAAGGGCACGGCAACGAGATATTCGCGTTTACCAGAAATGGAATCGTCGTCGATACACGAAACCATAATTGATGATAACGCTATAACGAATAGCAAGATGTTCTTTTTCATAGGTATCTATTGGTTTGTTTAACAGATAGATGCCTTTTTCACAGAAAAGTTGCGTGCATTTCAACGATTTGATAAAGAAATAACTGTTAACCCACCAAAAGCATAATCCTTTTATTAGATTCAAAATGAAGTTACGGGCAAATCTTATCAAGAAGGCATAGACCGAGATGGCTAATCAACCTTTTTACATTCATCTAAAATAGTATTAAAATTCACTGTCAATTTGTCACTTGCCAGTTTTAAGCCCTATATTTGCTGCCCGTATTTTATGTGGTTATGGAAAAGACAATTGACGAATCAATTCAGGGCTCAACCCTTTCTTTAGTCGACAAATCCAATAATGGTCGAAAGCTTTATATAGAAAGCTATGGCTGTCAAATGAATTTTTCTGACAGTGAAATCGTAGCCTCTATTCTATCAAAAGAAGGTTTTAACACTACTCAAGAGCTGAGTGAGGCTGACCTTGTTTTGGTCAACACCTGTTCTATTAGGGAAAAGGCAGAGTTAACCGTTCGAAAGCGACTCGAAAAGTTCAATGCCGTAAAAAAAGAAAGACCTCACATGAAAGTTGGCGTTCTCGGCTGTATGGCCGAACGCCTGAAACATAAATTTTTAGAGGAGGAAAAAATTGTTGACATGGTCGTTGGCCCCGATGCCTATAAAGACCTACCCAACCTCATACAGGAAATCGATGAAGGGCGAAATGCCGTTAACGTTATACTCTCTAAAGATGAGACTTATGGCGATGTTGCCCCGGTACGCCTTAATTCAAACGGCGTAACTGCTTTCGTTTCGATTACCAGGGGCTGTGATAATATGTGTACCTTCTGCGTGGTACCATTCACTAGAGGACGAGAACGAAGTAGAGATCCACAATCTATTATCAACGAAGTCAATGAACTTTGGGAAAAAGGCTTCAAAGAGATAACCCTTTTGGGTCAAAACGTCGATAGTTATCTTTGGTATGGCGGTGGGCTTAAAAAAGATTTTGAAGGAGCTTCCGATATGCAAAAGGCTACAGCGGTAGATTTTTCACAATTACTTGAGAAAGTAGCCTTGGCCCAACCAAAAATACGCATTAGGTTCTCCACCTCAAATCCGCAAGATATGACGCTTGACGTGATTCGAGCTATGGCCAAATACGAAAACATCTGCAACTATATACATTTACCAGTTCAAAGTGGCAGTGATCGAATTTTAAAGGCTATGAACCGCCTTCATACACGTCAAGAATATTTTGAACTGATTGACAACATCAAAGCGATCATACCCGATTGTGCCATCTCTCAAGATATGATTACCGGGTTCCCGACCGAGACCGAAGACGATCATAAAGACACCTTGACGTTAATGGAATATGTAAAATACGACTATGGGTTTATGTTTGCTTATTCAGAAAGACCGGGAACACTTGCCGCCAGAAAACTGGAAGATGATGTGGCCGACGAGGTCAAAAAACGAAGACTCACCGAAATTATAGACCTACAACAAAGGCATTCTTTAGAGCGTATTCAACGAAACGTTGGAGAAACTCAAGAAGTACTTATTGAGGGAACTTCCAAAAAATCCGATATGCATTGGATGGGCCGCACATCACAGAATACGGTAGCCGTATTTCCAAAAGAGAATTATAAAGTGGGTGATTTCGTTATGGTCAGAATGGATGATTGCACCTCGGCCACACTAATCGGTGAAGCGGTAGGCCTTTCACACAACAACTAATTAAATGGGACAATTTATTACAATAGCCCCATTCAACTAAAGACTTCCGTTTAGAGAAACGGATTTTAAGATACTATGGAAAGTGTACAAGCTATCAAACAGCGTTTCGAGATTATAGGAAACGACCCCAAGCTGAACAGAGCGATAGAAAAAGCGGTACAGGTGGCACCTACCGATATTTCGGTTTTGGTAACAGGCGAAAGTGGTGTAGGTAAGGAAGCTATTCCTAAAATAATACATTCTCTTTCGCACCGAAAGCATGCCAAATACATCGCTGTTAACTGTGGGGCTATACCCGAAGGCACTATCGACAGTGAACTTTTTGGTCACGAAAAAGGGGCATTTACCGGTGCAACGCAAACCAGAAGTGGTTATTTCGAGGTCGCTGATGGCGGCACTATATTTTTAGACGAGGTGGGTGAGCTACCGCTGACTACGCAAGTGCGGCTTTTGAGGGTTCTTGAAAATGGAGAGTTTTTAAAAGTTGGTTCCTCACAAGTTCAAAAAACGAACGTTCGTATTGTTGCTGCCACCAATGTGAACATGTTCGAGGCCATCAAAAAAGAAAAATTTCGCGAAGACCTTTATTATAGGTTAAGTACGGTAGAAATTAACATTCCACCTTTGCGAGACAGGCAAGATGACATTCATCTTCTTTTTAGAAAATTCGCTTCTGATTTTGGACAGAAATATAAAATGCCTACCATTAGACTTGAAGATGATGCCGTTCAACTTTTATTAAAATATCGCTGGCCGGGAAACATCAGGCAGCTAAGAAACATTGCAGAACAGATTTCAGTGCTCGAAGAAAGCAGAATGGTCTCATGGTCAACCTTAAATACTTATCTACCCAATGCCGGTAGCACCAATCTGCCAGCAGTGGTCGGCCAGAAAAAGGCGGAAAGTGACTTTAGCAATGAGCGCGAAATTTTGTACAAGGTTCTTTTTGACATGAAAAGCGACCTTAACGACCTAAAAAAACTCACCCTTGAGTTGATGAAGAGCAATGATGGCGAAAAGGTTCAAGAAGAAAACGAAGGGCTTATTAGAAAAATTTACGGCGAAAATGGCGAGGATATTGAAGATGTTGATAGAAATGCCCTTGAAGTGCTACACCTACCGGAGCCCAAGGTAGACCAGCCCATTAGTCGACCAACAGTTGAGGATAAGTACCATTTTGCTGAGGAAATCGAGGAAGAAGAAACCTTATCTTTACAGGAAAAGGAGGTTGAACTGATTAAAAAATCACTCGAAAGAAACAGGGGCAAGCGCAAAGCGGCAGCTGCAGAACTGGGTATTTCTGAACGCACCTTATATAGAAAAATCAAGCAATACGACCTTTAAAAAAACCCAAAGAGAACAAAGTCTTGAAGAAACCTTTTTATTTTATCGGCCTAATCCTACTACTATGTTTGAACGGATGTGGCGTTTATAATTTCACTGGGGGCAATGTCGGCACGGCTACGACTTTTACCGTACCTACCTTTCAAAATTATGCTACCCAAAGCCCCGGGTCTACATTCGAGCCCGGTCTTGAACGCGATTTCACGTTAGCCTTACAAGATCGTATATTAAACCAGACGAGCCTCGACCTTACCTCATCGAACGGTGACCTTTTATACGAAGGAGAAATTGTAGAATACCGTATTTCGCCCATGAGTGCCACCGCTCAGCAAACCGCCGCACAGAACAGGCTTTCAATGGCCGTTAAGGTGAGGTTTTACAACAAAACTAAAGAAGATGCCGACTTCGATCAGCGGTTCTCGTTTTTTTATGATTACCCTGATAACGTACAATTATCGGCCGTTAAAGATGAGGCCCTCGAAGTCATTTTTGAAAGGATAACACAAGATATTTTTAATGCATCGCTGGCCGATTGGTAAAATGGGCTTCGCAGCAACACTAAAATGAACGTAAAAGATTTTACATATCTCTTACAGCACCCGAAAAAGGTGGTCAACCCGGTACAGACCAAACAATTGGAAGATGTATTGGAAGAATACCCCTATTTTCAGGCCGCACGGGCCATTCATTTGAAAGGGTTGAAAAATTTGAATAGTTTCAAATATAACAATGCCCTCAAAATGACCGCTGCCTATACCGCAGATAGAGATGTTCTCTTCGACTTTATCACATCCGAAGAATTTTTACAGAATGCCATAGCCGATACCATTTCCGGAAAAAGCACGGCATTGGAAGATACCGAAATTGTTTCGGAAGAAGTTAAAGTAGAAAAAGCACCTTCCGTTTCGAAAGAAGAAAACAAGAATACTTCCCTCCCACTATCAAAAGAAGAGGCGGAAACCATTCTCGACCCAAAACTATTCGCATCAAAAGATCCAAAGATCGATCGAGAGATAGAAGAATCGAAAGCCAAAGCGGCCAAAGAGTTAGAAATGGGCCAACCACTACCTTTTACCAAAAGGGAAAAATATTCTTTTGGCGAATGGTTACAATTGACCGCTTTTAAATCGGTAGACCGTAAAAAAGAGCCCAAAAACCCTCCTACTGAAGAGGCGAAGGCTATCGACTTTCCTTTAGAAGAAGACGTTCTTAAGAAGAAAAAATTCGATTTGATAGATAAGTTCATTGCCGATAACCCTAAGATTACCCCAAAAGAAGATGTGCCCAAAGTAGCTATATCAGAGTCGGTAAAATTGGATAAAAAAGAGCTGATGACCGAGACTTTGGCGAAGGTTTATCTCGAACAAAAAAAGTATAAAAAGGCCATTCAGGCATACAAAATTTTAAGTTTGAAATATCCGGAAAAAAGTGGTTTCTTTGCAGACCGAATTAAAGCGGTGGAAAGAATTCAATCGGATAACAAGTAAGGAAGTTATGAGCACGTTTACCATTTTTTTGATCCTTATTATCATCGTATGCTTTTTGTTGGTATTGGTCATTATGGTCCAAAACCCTAAAGGAGGCGGATTATCTTCATCTTTTGGTGGCGGAGGCAGTCAAGTTGTTGGTGGAGTTAAGAAGACAGGAGATTTCTTGGATAAAAGTACATGGACGTTGGCCATTCTTTTGGTCGTTCTCATTTTGGCATCCAATATTGCACTGAAAGGCAACTTTGGAACCAGTGATTCTAAATTATTGAATGGTGACGATATAGAAACCACGGTACCAGAAACAGTGCCCGAATCATTGCCAGAAGAGGCACCTGCTCCGGCTACTACCCCATCTGACAGTTTATAATATTTACCCAAAAAACTATATAAATGCCAGCTTGAATGACAAGCTGGCATTTTTGCTTTAACAAAGTGTCAGTTTTTAGTACATGGCATAATTTCTGCCAAAGAGGATACGAGATTAATATTATTTCAAACTAAAAACTAAAAATATGGCAAAAGTCAACATTAAACCATTGGCCGACAGAGTTCTAATAGAGCCAATGGCAGCCGAGACCAAAACTGCGTCCGGTATTTACATTCCAGACACCGCAAAAGAGAAGCCTCAGCAAGGTAAAGTTGTTGCTGTTGGCCCTGGCACCAAAGACGAAAAGGTGACACTAAAAGTTGGTGATACCGTTCTTTACGGCAAGTATGCCGGTACGGAGCTAAAACTGGAAGGCGCCGATTACTTAATGATGCGCGAAAGTGACGTTTTGGCAATTATCTAAATTTCAATTCACACACTAAATCAAAATATAGATTCCGTAGTAACGAATTATTGTCCGAAAGGATTTTTTTTCATCTGATACTAAGGAGTTCATTTTAAAACTATAAACAATTATGGCAAAAGACATAAAATTTGATATCGATGCTCGCGATGGCCTCAGAAGAGGCGTCGATGCATTGGCAAATGCAGTAAAAGTAACCTTGGGCCCCAAGGGTAGAAACGTAATCATCAGCAAATCTTTCGGTGCTCCTCAAGTAACCAAAGATGGTGTTACCGTAGCCAAAGAAATCGAGCTTGCCGATGCATTGGAAAACATGGGGGCGCAAATGGTGAAAGAAGTTGCTTCTAAAACCAATGACCTTGCCGGTGACGGTACAACTACGGCCACTGTTCTTGCCCAAGCTATCGTAAAAGAAGGTTTGAAGAACGTTGCTGCTGGTGCTAACCCTATGGATCTGAAAAGAGGTATCGACAAAGCCGTTGAAGCTATTGTAGAGAATCTTGCAAAGCAATCTAAAAAAGTAGGTGATTCTTCTGAAAAGATTAAGCAGGTCGCTTCTATCTCAGCTAACAATGATGAGACTATCGGTGAGTTGATCGCCGAAGCTTTCAGCAAAGTTGGTAAAGAAGGTGTTATTACCGTTGAAGAAGCCAAAGGTACCGATACCTATGTTGATGTTGTTGAAGGTATGCAGTTCGATAGAGGTTATCTTTCTCCTTACTTTGTAACCGATTCAGAGAAAATGACTGCCGACTTAGAGAATCCTTATATTCTTTTGTTCGACAAGAAAATCTCTTCAATGAAAGACTTGTTACCTGTATTGGAGCCTGTTGCCCAATCTGGTAAGCCTTTATTGATTATCGCCGAAGATGTAGATGGCGAAGCTCTTGCTACTTTGGTAGTTAACAAATTGAGAGGTTCATTGAAAATCGCAGCTGTTAAAGCTCCTGGTTTCGGTGATAGAAGAAAGGCCATGTTAGAAGATATCGCCATTTTGACCGGTGGTACCGTCATCTCTGAAGAAAGAGGTTTCTCTCTAGACAACGCTACTATCGATATGTTGGGTACTTGCGAAAAGGTGACTATTGATAAAGACAATACAACTGTGGTAAATGGTGGTGGTGTGCAAAAAGACATCAAAAGCCGTGTGAACCAAATTAAATCTCAAATCGAGACTACCACGTCTGATTACGACAGGGAAAAACTTCAAGAGCGTTTGGCCAAATTGGCCGGTGGTGTTGCCGTACTTTATGTAGGTGCCGCTTCTGAAGTTGAAATGAAAGAGAAGAAAGACCGTGTTGATGATGCCCTTCACGCCACTAGAGCGGCTGTTGAAGAAGGTATTGTTGCCGGTGGTGGTGTTGCCTTGGTTCGTGCCAAAACTGTATTGAGCAAAGTTAGTGTTGAGAATTCTGACGAAGAAACAGGTTTACAGATTGTGGCCCGCGCTATTGAAGCTCCTATTCGTACCATCGTTGAAAATGCTGGTGGTGAAGGCTCTGTAGTGGTTGCCAAAATTCTTGACGGAAAAGCTGATTACGGTTACGATGCCAAGTCTGAAAAATATGTAGAAATGTTGAAGGCCGGTATTATCGATCCTAAGAAAGTAACTCGTGTAGCCCTTGAAAACGCTGCATCTGTTTCCGGAATGATCTTGACTACCGAATGTGCTTTGACTGACATTAAAGAAGACGCTCCTGCTGCACCTCCAATGGGTGGTGGCGGAATGCCAGGAATGATGTAATTCAATCATCTTTCTATAAAACAAAAAGCCGTTCCAAGATTTTTGGAACGGCTTTTTTCTTTTACAATATTGACTGGAGTTTTCAAACTGTTTGCGACGTATTTATCTTTTGAAAGTCTTTGCATACTCGCCTACTTGCATTCCTTTCTCGAGACAGCCTCGGATTGGGGGATCTAATTCTCCAACCACACTAAAAATAAAAAAACCACCTCTTTCGAGATGGTTTCATTTCCTATTTCTGGGCTCAATAGCAAGAGCCATCATAATTACTTCTTTTTAGAAGGTGCCTTCTTAGCAGCCTTTGGAGCTACTTTTTTGGCAGCGGCTGCAGGAGCCGGTTTCTTTGATGTTGCCATAATTTGACAGTATTAAATTTTGATTAAATGTAGGCTGTTTTTGAATCTCCCATATTTAATTATGAAGAATTTAACACTGAATTCAAACTATTAAATATCAATAAATTACATTAGTGGTGACCACTATCGTCATTACTATCTTCTCTGTATTGACAGCAAGGGTGCACGCTATTATAAGCTTCGTCGGTGGCCTTTAGTTCTTTCGTATCATGGCCTACTTCTACCAGTGCCATTTTCACTTGCATCGGGTTAGTTTTGCGTTCATCAAGAACTAATGACAATTGATGCGAAGGAACATCCCATAGAGCATATTTGACGCCCTTTACACCAAGAGCGGCCTTTTCAATCCTGGCCTTGCACATTTCACATTTACCGGCCACTTGCATTTCAACCTTTTTGTTCTTTTCTTGTGCCACGGCCATTTGAGAGACCAAGGCCAAGATTACTACTACAAGAATCTTTCTCATTGTTTAATTATAATTTAGTTATCAAATTCTATATCTAAAGCCCGCATAGAACATTCTTCCCATAATGGGTGCATATACTATACTGGTATCAAAATACGGTCCAAAAGGATCGTTGGCCCCCAGCACGGGAACCTGCTGCGTGGTGTTGCCTAAATTTTCACCCCCCACATAAACCTCAAAACTCTTACTGAACACTTTGGTAATTTGGGCATTCATGTTTGAATAGGGCGAAGCAAACTCTTCAAAGCGATAGCTTTCAGGGTTACTGCTCGTATCGGGCAAACGTTGTTTCCCGAATGTATGCAGCGTAAAATCAAAACGCCATTGCGCCCCATTATTCTTTAGGTTCGTTTCATAGGCAAGGTTACCAAAAAAACGATTTTGGGCCTGAAGCGGTTTCTGTAACTCTCCGCGGCGATAATCGACCTTTACATCGTAGTACTTATATGCGGTACGTATTTCAAAATTGGTCGCCAACTCATAATCTATCTCAAACTGAAAACTATTACTAAAGCTATCTCCTTCAAGGTTATAAAACGATACCTCTTGCGGGTCTTCCCAATCGACCACTACCTGATTCTTAAAGTCGGTTCTATAAAAATCTATAGAAATGTTGCCCGACCTACCTAAAAAGGTAAAGCCTTGAAGAAAGCTTGCACCATAATTCCAGGCATCTTCTGGGTCTAACCCATAAACACTTCCACCAGTATCGGTAATCGCAATTCTTCGAGCACTTGAAAAGAGCTGTTGGTTTTCTGTAAATATGTTGGCGGCCCTTTTTCCTCTACCAAAAGACCCTCTCAGGCTTGCTCGTTCCCAAGGCGTATATCTCAAATGAAACCTTGGGGTTATATAAGTACCTAATCTGTTGTGCGTATCTATTCTTAGACCCGCGGTAAAACTAAGTTTTTCCAAGTTTTCATAACCGTATTCAAAAAACGCCCCTGCAGATCGATCACTTCTGGAATAATCATCAATGCTCACCTGTTCGTCATAACCATCGTAAGCAAAGGTCAATCCTGTTTTGAACTTGTTTCTGGTATCTCCGACAATAGAATTGAAAATAAGATTGGTATATATACTTTCATGACCTATGTTATAGCTTCTCTTTCCGAAATAAGAATCTTGTAAATGATTGCTATAAGAAGCCTGAAAACCGATGCTTTGAAAAGGAAGGTTCGGAAAAACATATCCTACTTTTACAGAAGAATCGAATCTTCGCGTATCGATTTCACCACCCCAAACATCTGACCCGTTGTTATGAAGTTCAGGCTCGTAATCTAATTGGCCGATTTGCTTTTCGTCATTTAAAAAACGAACGTTGAAAAAACTTACCCAACCCTTTTCCGGGTCTTGAAATTGCCAACGGTTCATAATATTGATTTGATCGGCAAGAGGAGCATCCAAAAAACCATCGCCATTATTGTCTTCTCTTTGGCTACGCTTATTACCATGAATATATAGACCGGTGCTCCACTTATCGGTCAACTTTTTATTTAAATGGGTATTCAGCTCATAACGCCCATTTTGGTTGCCGTACCCATTTACGAAGAGCTCATTATCGGTCAAAGGCTTTACCAATTCGGTGTTTATTTGGCCGGATATACTTTCATAGCCATTCACCACACTACCGGCCCCCTTTGATATTTGAATACTCTCGATCCATGTGCCCGGGGTAAAAGTGAGTCCGTAGGCCTGCGAAGCACCTCTTACCATCGGTATATTTTCTTGGGTAATCAAAAGATAGGGGCTTGTAAGCCCTAACATCTGAATCTGTTTTGTACCGGTAAGACCGTCTGATAAGTTCACGTCAATAGATGGGTTTGTTTCGAAACTTTCGGCCAAATTGCAACAAGCTGCCTTCAAAAGCTCGGCACTATTGATGGTCACCACATTCTGTGGGGTCAGAAAGGCTTTTTCGGTGGCATCCCTTTTTTGTTCGACGACCACCTCGTTCAACTCATTGGACGCTTTCAACCTGATGGATACTGTTTTGGGTTCATTTATGGTCAGGGTATCCGATTCGAAACCCATATAACTAACAATCAACCTTTTGTACTCACCTGTATACTCTATCTCAAAAGAACCGTTATCGTCGGTAACAGTTCCTGTTTGGGAATTCATCCAATAAACACTTGCACCGGAGAGGGACAATTCGCTTTCGGCATTACTTTTTTCAAGCACCTTTCCCTTCACTTTCTCCTGTGAAAATCCCAAAGAGGAAAAAAAGATTGCACTTGAAACGACCGCACATCTAAACATATAACTCATCTATCTAATCAAGTTTTACCGTTCTTAATCTTAATGCATTGGCAATGACCGAAACCGAACTAAAGCTCATTGCCAAAGCTGCCAGCATTGGCGATAACAAAATGCCAAATACCGGGTAAAGCACGCCGGCGGCAACTGGAACCCCTATCGTATTATATATCAATGCGAAAAATAGGTTCTGTCTAATATTTTTTATGGTTGAGTTACTCAACCTACGAGCCTTGACGATACCGTTCAAGTCACCCTTCACCAAAGTTATCCGAGAACTTTGTATGGCAACATCGGTACCGGTACCCATCGCGATACCTACATCACTTTTGGCCAAGGCGGGGGCATCATTTATACCATCGCCTGCCATCGCCACTTTTTTACCTTCATTTTGAAGTCTTTTGACTTCGTTCAACTTGTCTTCGGGCATCATTTCAGCTTTAAACGAAGATATGCCCACTTCCTCGGCCACCTTTTGAGCCGTATAGGGATTGTCACCCGTAAGCATTACTACTTCTATGCCTTCCTCTTGCAGCAACCGAATTGATTCTGTACTCGTATCTTTTATTCGGTCACCTATGGAAACATACCCTATAAGTTTACCATCTACCGCCAAAAAAGAGACGGTTTTTCCCTTTTCCTGTTCTTTTCTAGCTAGAGAAATCTGCTCACTGTCGTTTTCAATTTCTAGACTTTTCATTAAGGCATGGTTACCCACAGCTATATTTTTTCCATCGACTAAACCCTTAACCCCTTGACCGCTCACTGAGTCAAAATCATCAATATCTAACAATTGAATATTCTCGTCCTTTGCAGCCTTAACAGTAGCTTCGGCAAGGGGGTGTTCACTCATTTGGTTCAAACTGGCAATTAACTTCAATGTATCTTCGCTACTATATTCATCATTGAAAGAACCCACTTTTTCTACTGACGGTTTTCCCTCGGTTATGGTTCCTGTTTTATCTACAATGAGATATTCTATTTCATGCATTTTTTCTAAGGCTTCGGCATTTTTGACAAGAACCCCATTCTGGGCCCCTTTACCGACACCTACCATAACCGACATGGGGGTCGCCAACCCCAAAGCGCAGGGGCAGGCAATAATCAACACGGCTATAGCATTTACCAAAGCGTACACATAGCTGGGTTCAGGGCCAAAAACCGACCAAATCACAAAAGTGATTATCGACACCCCAACTACCGCAGGAACAAAGTAAGCCGATATTCTATCGGCCAGTTTTTGAATGGGTGCTTTGCTTCTACTCGCCTCATTGACCATTTCTACAATCTGTGAAAGAAGCGTATCAGCCCCCACTTTATCAGCTTTCATCTCAAAAGACTGATTACCGTTGATGGTACCGGCACTGACTTGATCACCCACAGATTTATCAACGGGAACAGGTTCTCCCGTAATCATCGATTCATCTATCGAACTGGAACCTTTGGTCAAAGTTCCATCTACGGGAATCTTATCCCCCGGCTTAACACGTAGAAGGTCTCCAATATTTATTTTTTCTATGGAAACGGTTTCCTCTTCCCCATCGACCAGACGAACTGCCTGATTAGGAGATAATTTTAGCAGCTCTTTCACAGCCGAATTGGTCTTGCTATGGGCCCTTGCCTCCAAAACCTGGCCCATTAGTACCAAGGTCAAAATAACGGTAGCTGCCTCAAAATAGACATGTACCGTACCTGAATCCGTTTTAAACTGCTCCGGAAAAAAATCAGGAAAAAGCATACCGAAAAAACTGAAGACCCAAGCAACAGAAGCACCCAACCCGATGAGCGTAAACATATTCAAATGCCGAGTGACCAATGAGCGATAGGCGCGCTCGAAAAACATCCATGTGGCATAAAATACTACCGGTAACGAAAACGCGAATTGAACCCAGTTCCAATACTTCAATGCCATGATATCGTACAACGGATTATCATGGATCATTTCGGACATAGCGATGATAAAAATGGGAAGAGTAAAGGCCAATGCGATCCAGAACTTTTTAAGTAGTTTTCGGTAATTTGCCTCTTCTGCGGAAACATCGGCTTCCTTTGGCACCAGATCCATTCCGCAAATGGGGCAATCTCCAGGATTATCTTCTTCTATTTCGGGATGCATCGGGCATGTGTAGACTTGGTTATTGGTAGGTAGGGTAGCCTGTTCCACCAAATCCATTCCACATACCGAGCAATCGCCAGCAGCCTCATATGTTTTATCACCCTCGCAATGCATCGGGCAATAGAAAACTCCGTTTCCGTTTTTTGGTTTTGACTTTTGAGACTTATGTTGCTTCTTTTCTTTATAAATCTCATACCCGCCCCCATCTTCTTGAAAGGCCTTTTCAAGTCTTTTAAAACGGATTGGCTTTTTAGTATTAACTGTGGCTTCCGACTTACTTAAATCGACCACCACGTCTTCAACGCCCTCAACTTTTGACAATATCTGCTCAACATGCTTTTTACAGCCATTGCAAGACATTCCGTGAATATGATAAGTCTGTTTCATAATATTTAAATAAATACTTATCCAAAACTATAATTACCAGCATTAGCAGCTTTGTACAGTTCTGGATAAGATTTATAAAATTTGGTCAAGCGGCTTTCGATGCCATTCACCCATTGAACGGTATTGGGTCATAGACATACCTACATTTATCTTGAACTGTTTGGCCAAATGACTGCTACTCTTGTAGCCGAGCGAGTAGGCTATTTCAGAGAAATTCAATTCATTCATTTGAATCAGTTCTTTTGCTTTTTCCAATTTTAGCCCTATTACATACTTCTCTATCGATGTTGCCTCTTTTTTGCTGAACAATTTGCTCAGATATGAATAGTCTCGAGCCATTCTTTGAGCTAAATAATCTGATATATTCAATTCTTCCGCCTCTCTATCTGAGTTGACATAATCAATTAAAGCAGCCTTTATTAATTCTATCTGCACCTCATCTTTTTGTGCAATCAAGTGAAAACCCGTTGCTCTCAACTTTTTATCGACCAAAGCAAGATTTAATGCCCCTGAATGTATAATAATAACCATACCCAAATCGATAGAATCAACTTCAAGCCCTATCGAGTTTAGGGTCTGCGACACGCTTAATTTACATCTATCACAGACCATGTTTTTAATATGTAGAACCGTTTTCATTTTTGTTTTTCGAGTCTTTCTATCATCTGTTTCATTTCATCAATTTCCCTTTTTTGGGCCTTGATAATATCATTTGCCAAGGCTTTAACCTCTGAATCTTGAATATTGGCCCTTTCACTGGTAAGAATAGCAATCGAGTGATGTGGAATCATAGCCTTCATCCAAAGTAAATCACCAATGGGCTTTTGCTTTCTCACCAGGAACAGCGATACAGCGAACAACCCAAGGCTACTTGTGATGATAATTCTATTCAACAATTTATTTTTATACATACCTTTCATAAAAAAGAACATTACCAAAGCCATAGTAGAAATGCCCATACAGGTCATGTAAAAACGGGTCATACTAAAATAAACATGGTCTATTTTATAAGTATTAAGGTACATGGTCACGTACATCGTGATAAACGATGCAGCTAACATCATCAAGAATTTTAAGTATGTTTTCTCTGATTTTTCCATAGTAAATAGATTTAAAGTTAGAATCTCGCCGAAAGACCTCCGCCGACCCCAAATCGATTATCATAGCTAACCTCCAATGATAAAGTTCTAGATAAGAGATATTCCAGTCCGGCATTCCATACTATCTCATTTTGAAAACTATCATCGAAGGGCAAGTCATTTACCCAACCAAAATCGGCCTGATACTCGAACTCACCAAAAAGTAGAGTTCTTGGGAAAATCATCAATTCACGCTGCAAGCCTATTTGCGGCCTGAGTTTATTATCTATGCGAACATCTAGATTAAAAAGATACGGCGTTAAATACCTTACGCCAGCTATCGCAGTCGTTGTAATATCCTCTAAATTATCGTGCGACTCGTTTTCGATATTCACACCCCCAAACACACGTAGATAATCGAATAGATACCTTTCATATGACACCTCAGCCTCCAAATTTTCGTTCCACCCGTATTCAACATTTAAATTGAACTGATTTCGAATGTTCGAGGACAAGTAATTTAATTCTGCCCTGTGCGAAGCAAGACCGACCGTTCCCCACGAATAATATCGATTGGTTTCATCAATCAATTTAGATGCCGGGTAATTTTTCATTCGAACATCCCTTGGCGTATCGTAACTGAAAATTCTTGTCATACCACTCATCATATGGTAAAGCACATGGCAATGAAGTAGCCAGTCACCATAAGCATCTCCAAAAAACTCAATGGTTACCTCTTCCATCGGTGGAACGTTCACCGTATGTTTCAGAGGTGAATAAGCACCATTTTTATTAAGGACCCGGAAAAAATGCCCGTGTAAATGCATAGGGTGGTGCATCATGGTCATATTGTTGAAAGTAATTCTCGTAACCTGACCTTCTTTTATCTTTATATTATCGGTTTCAGCCAATGGCACACCGTTCATACTCCAAACATAGCGGTTCATATTACCGGTAAGGTTTAGAAGAATTTCTCGTACCTCTGCCCCTTCAGGAAAATTAGTAGGCTCAGGAGACTTCAAATAATCATAGGTATACTCTGTATTCATTTTCATAGACATACCTTTCTTCGGTGCGTTCATGCCCATAGCATGCCCCATTTGACTATGATCCATTTTCATATCCTGAGAAGAATCGTCCATCGATTGATGCATTTCATGATGCCCTTTCATTTTAGTTGAATCTTGGGGCTTATCTTCACTTTTCAACGACATAGCGGCATGGTCCATTTTCATACCGTATTCTTTCTTCATCTCGAAACGCTCATCTTTATTAGGCCTAAACTTGAGTGCGGGAGCCCCCATTTTCATATCCATCTGGGCCATGTGCTTCATCATTGCAATCTTATCGGGCCGAGGTACTACGGGAGCTTTTAGAATTTCTCCCTGACCTAAAAAAGCAGATGCCGTACCCGACCCGTCTTGTGCCATTACACGAAACTCAACACGTTCTTTTTGAGGAATTGTAACAATGAAATCATAGGTTTCGGCAATACCGATAAAGGTTTTGTTTTTTTCAACCGGTTGTACATCAAGACCATCGGCCGAAATCAACTGAGGGTTCTCTCCCCCGAACGTCATCCAAAACATTGTGGAGGCGCTACCATTTATAATTCGTAGTCGAATTTTTTCGCCGGGTGAAAACGAAGGATATTCCTGCTGTTGTTTTCCATTTATCAAGAAGGTTGGATAATATACATCGGCAATATCGGCCCCTTCCATTCGCTGTTTCCAAAAATTAAATTGCGCTCCAAGACCTCCTTGACCAATCACCCGGTTCAAGGGTGTTGATGTTCCTTTTTTGACTTGGTACCATTCAGTACCCCTCTTGAGGTTACGCAAAACACTTTTAGGTTTTTCATCCGTCCAGTCTGACAACAACAGAACCAATTCACTGTCATATTGCTTCTCTTCTTTTTTGGGATGTATAACAAAGGCACCATAAACGCCACTTTGCTCTTGAAGCATGGTGTGCGAGTGATACCAGTAGGTTCCGGCCTGCTTGATCGGAAACTTATAAGTAAAGGTAGTACCGGGTGCAATCGGTGGGGTTGTCAAATAGGGCACTCCATCTTGGTAATTTGGCAGAAGAATACCGTGCCAATGTATAGAGGTTTCAACTTTCATGTTGTTCTTTACATGAATAACAGCGGTATCACCTTCGGTAAATTCGAGTACGGGGCCAGGTATACTACCATTGACGGTCATACCCATCGCACTTTTACCTGTTTTTTGAACCTCTTCATGGTCAATAACGAGATTGTACTCTTGAATAGGGCCTTTAGTATCTTGCGCTTGAATGGAAACCAAGGGGATTACAAGAAAAACCAAAGGACTTAAATTTTTAAATCTTTGCAGTAGATCGTATAATATGAAAAGCATATATCGATTTTATTTTCATGAACATTTAACTTAATCCCAGAAAATCTGAAATACACAAAAACACCGTCACGAATAAACCGGACGATTGTTTTCTAAATGCCGTAAAAATCAAATCAAAAAGACCTCATTGACCAAATGAATGTCTTTGGTCAGCAAGGGAGGTGGATACAAATCGAAAGGCCTATTTTGAGTTTCGGCCTCCGTTAGAAGTGAAATGTAAGAGTAAATAAAAGCGGTCAGAAATACTTTTTGGGGAGTACCAATTTGATCAAACCCCTTTAACAAATCATCTTGACCCTGCATAGAAATGGTTTCATCACTACAGCAAGAATCTTCAGATTGTTCGACGGAATCTTGATTATCACCAAAATCCATATCCATTCCGCAGTCATCTACTTGACTGAATAAAGAAAAATCCATCAACCTTCCCATGCAATAATGCTTTTCTACCTTCCACGATGTGGTGGAAAGCAACAAAAGCAATGCCATGCAGCATGAAAAAATGCGATGTAAAAATTCTTTCATACTGCAAAATTAAGAAAATAAAACAAGCCTATTGTTTTTCTTGCATTTTATCGAATTTTCAAAACCCTACAAACAACAAACAAATAATTGAAAATAAACAACTTAATTCAACAAGTCTAGCTAGTCTCAAGCCATGTTATTAAGAAAATTTTAAGAAATTTCAGATACTTAAAAACAGGTTTGAAAGTTATGTAAGAACGCCCGAACCAGAGAAGGTTTTGGCAAACCCAAATGAAAATAAAACTTAATCGTATACTATGAAAAAAACATTACTCTCAAGAGTTGCCCTAAGTACTATGGTTTTCGCTATGGTTCTTGGCACTCAAAGTTGTAGCAAAGATGACGGAAATGTATTTGACACCCCTGATACGGGGCAAGAAAATGAAGACGACCCCGAAGAAGAAGTCGATGATGTAGCTACCTTGGTCTTTAACGAAGGGGATCCTTCAAATGATATTTTTGTGGCCGATGCCAGTGGTGAAGCCGGTGGCGTTGTACCTGGCCGTGTTATTTTCACTTCTACGGCGACCACTCAACGAAGAATGTATATCACCCAAAATATAGGAGGGGGCGGTGATATGCCCTTTAACAATTTTAATTTGGATAGCGACGATTTAAAAAAGGCGCTTAAAGCTGATGGTTCTATTGATTTGGATGGGGCTACTAAAAAAGAAATCGACTTTACTTTTAACCTTCCGGTTCCTGATATTGATAATGGCGAAATTGTGTATAGTTTTTGGACTACCACTGGAAAAGGAGATTTTAGGGATCCTACCAAAAGACAAGCCTTAGGTGTTGGAACCATTACGGTAACCGTTGGTAACGGAAATAACCCGGATGCAGAGGTACGCCATTTCACCGATATAAAATTATTTGCTCCTGCCGAAGATGGGAGAACGGAATCCTTCTTCTCTTTTCTTGATGGTTCTGTTTACAAAATTGTAGATGGAAATGTTGACGACGAGGAAAAAGGCGCTGCATTTCGTGCCTTCTGGGATTTCGGATATTTTTACACTAACGACGACAAAGCTTCTTTTGCCTCTACTGCCTATTATAAAACAGCTTTCCCTTTTGATGTAGAAGGGTTTGAAGCAGAAGAGGGCGTAGAAGATGAAGAATTGAACGAAATGTATTTTAATCTTTCCGCAAAAACAAGTACTGAATTTGATGCAATCGTACTAGCTGAAGACCTTGAAACTATTGAGAAGTCGACTTTTCCAGAATTCAATAGTATGAATGCAGGAGACGTTATAGAGTTTGTTGACAATTACGGCAAAAAAGGCCTTATTAAGATAACAGCTGTTGAACCAGGGTATGATAACAACGATTATATTATGTTCGATGTAAAGATTCAACCATAAAATCTACTAAAGAAAGTTTCAAATACTTTTAAAAGGATGCCCTCGGGTATCCTTTTTTATATCTATTGATTAAGGTTTTAGTTAATATGCGACCAATGGTATAATTATATTTGCAAAAAAATTTTGACCATGTTAGAACAAGCACAGGCTAAAACCTCGGCAATACTCAAATCACAGAAACCTATAGTTGTAATACAGCAAGAAATTTGCGATTATTTACAGGCAAATGTTGCGCATTACGACTGGGTCGGGTTCTACTTTAAAAATGGTGATAAAGAAGAATTGAAACTTGGCCCTTATGCCGGAGAGCCTACCGACCATACCATCATTCCTTTTGGGAAGGGTATTTGTGGTCAAGTGGCCGTGTCTAACCAAAACTTTGTAGTTCCGGATGTAACCGCTCAAGATAATTATATCGCTTGTAGTATTACAGTAAAAGCCGAGATTGTAGTGCCCCTATTTGTAAATGGAGAAAACATTGGTCAGATAGATATTGATTCAAACACACCGGACCCATTTACCGAAGAAGATGAACGGTTTTTAGAATTTGTCAATTCTGAAATTGCAAAGCTCATAGAAAGAGAACGGCAGTGAAACTCACACCGGTACATCTAACCGACAAGCATTTAGCCGTTTACAACTTGTAACTATTTGTTAATAACCTGATCGTTTTTTTGGGCATAAAAAATTACTTTTGCGTGTCATTATATTACGATAACTACACGCAAATAACATGAGCACCAAAAAAGCAACCTCCGCATTAATTTCTGTATTTCATAAAGATGGTCTTGAACCGATTGTAAAAAAGTTCGATGAGCTTGGCATTACCATCTATTCTACCGGAGGAACTGAAAAATTCATTAAAGATTTAGGTATCGATGTAGTACCTGTTGAAGATGTCACCAGTTACCCTTCTATTTTGGGTGGCAGGGTAAAGACCTTGCACCCGAAGGTTTTCGGTGGTATTTTGAATAGACAGGACAATGAAACGGATGTGGCTCAATTGCAAGAGTTCGATATACCTCAGCTAGATATTGTCATCGTTGACCTTTACCCTTTTGAAAAAACAGTAGCAAGCGGTGCCTCAGAGCAAGATATCATTGAGAAAATTGATATAGGTGGTATTTCTTTGATCAGGGCTGCTGCCAAAAATTACAAAGACGTACTTTGTGTATCTTCCATGGAGGACTATTCAGAGGTTCTGAAAATAATTACCAACGGCAACGGTAGTACTACCTTAGAAGAACGTAAACGTTTTGCTACGAAATCTTTTAATATCTCTTCGCATTACGACACTGCCATTTTCAATTATTTTAACCAAGGTGAGATTCCTGCGCTAAAAGTTAGTGAGACCAATGGTAAAGTTCTTAGGTATGGTGAAAACCCTCACCAAAAAGGGTACTTCTACGGTGATTTTGACGCCATGTTCGAAAAGCTACACGGTAAAGAACTGTCTTACAACAACCTATTAGATGTTGATGCTGCCGTAAATCTCATGCAAGAGTTTAAAGATGATGCGCCCACCTTTGCTATTCTAAAGCACAACAATGCCTGTGGTTTGGCCCAACGCGAGACTATTCACCAAGCCTATGTAGATGCTTTGGCAGGAGATCCGGTTTCCGCCTTTGGTGGTATTTTAATAAGCAATGTAGAAATCGATAAGGCAACAGCCGAAGAAATACACCAACTTTTCTGCGAAGTGGTTATTGCACCAAGCTACTCAGAAGAGGCCCTCGAAATCTTAAAAGGAAAAAAGAACCGTATAATTCTGGTTCAGAACGATATTGCTTTGCCAAGCACACAGGTTCGTACTTGCTTGAACGGTGTTTTGGTGCAGGATAAAGATAACAGAACCGACGCTGTTGATGACTTGCAGTACGTAACCGACAAAAAGCCGACACAAGAAGAAATTGACGATCTGATATTTGCCAGTAAGTTGTGTAAGCACACCAAGTCGAATACCATCGTTCTTGCCAAGAACAAACAGCTTTGTGCCAGTGGTACCGGACAAACATCTCGTGTAGACGCCCTAAATCAGGCAATTCACAAGGCAAATCACTTTAATTTTGACCTGAATGGCGCCGTTATGGCCAGCGATGCTTTCTTCCCTTTTCCAGATTGTGTAGAAATTTCGCATAAAAATGGTATTTCGAGCGTTATACAGCCGGGCGGGTCTATTAAAGACCAATTAAGCATCGATTATTGTAATGAGAATAATGTGTCTATGGTGATGACGGGTACTCGTCATTTCAAGCACTAATTTTACTACATTTGTCGATGAATAGCACACCCCAATCGAGCTAGTAACGTAACCAAAGAAAATTACAAATGGGATTTTTTGATTTCTTGACCGAGGAAATCGCAATCGACTTAGGTACTGCGAACACCCTCATCATTCACATGGACAAAGTCGTGGTTGACAGTCCGTCTATTGTTGCACGCGACCGTATCTCCGGTAAAATTATTGCCGTAGGTAAAGAAGCTAATATGATGCAGGGAAAAACGCATGAGAATATTAAGACCATCAGACCTCTAAAAGATGGGGTTATTGCAGATTTTGATGCTTCCGAAAAGATGATCAACATGTTCATTAAGAACATTCCCGCTTTAAAGAAAAAATGGTTTCCACCTGCATTGCGCATGGTTATCTGTATTCCTTCCGGTATTACCGAAGTAGAGATGAGAGCGGTAAAAGAATCTGCAGAAAGAGTTAACGGCAAAGAGGTTTACCTTATTCATGAGCCGATGGCGGCCGCAATTGGTATCGGTCTAGACATCATGCAGCCGAAAGGTAACATGATTGTCGATATAGGTGGTGGTACTACCGAAATCGCGGTTATCGCACTGGGTGGTATTGTGTGTGACAAGTCGGTCAAGATTGCAGGTGACGTTTTCACCAACGATATCATTTATTACATGCGTACGCAACACAACCTATATGTGGGCGAAGCGACCGCTGAAAATATTAAAATTGAAATCGGTTCGGCAACCGAAGATCTACAGACGCCACCAGACGAAAAATCGGTACAGGGTAGAGATTTGTTGACCGGTAAACCAAAACAGGTACAGATTTCATATCGAGAAATTGCCAAAGCTCTTGACAAATCGATTCTTAGGGTTGAAGATGCCGTGATGGAAACATTATCACAGACTCCGCCAGAACTTGCTGCCGATATTTACAATACCGGTATTTATTTGGCCGGTGGTGGCTCGATGCTTCGTGGTCTTGATCGTCGATTATCTCAAAAAACAGATTTACCTGTTTATATTGCTGAAGATCCTTTAAGGGCCGTTGTAAGAGGTACCGGTATTGCGTTGAAAAACTTAGAGCGCTATAAAAGCATCCTTATCAAATAAACCTTAAACGAATTCGGGGCGATTTCGAGGTTTCTTATGTAATTAATTTTCCAGTCGGAATGGCTTCGCAAGATTCACCTAACTGAATAGCGAATGCAGCAGATCATCAACTTTATCATACGATATAAGAACTTTCTTCTTTATATCTTATTGATGATCATATCTTTGGGGTTCACCATACAGTCTCATTCGTACCATCAATCCCGGTTTTTCAACTCATCTAACTGGGTAACCGGAAACATTCTGAGAACCTCCAATAATGTGAGCACTTACTTTGGCCTTGATCAAGAAAATCAGAAGTTGATGGAGGAAAACCAAAGGTTAAGGCACCTTCTTTTTAATAAAGGGGAAATAGATACCTTGGTTTTAGACTCGGTGCAACAAACATATACTGTTACAACGGGTAAGGTAATCAAAAACAGTTTTTCATACCCCAGAAATTATATCACCATCGATAAAGGACGAAATGATAGTGTTCGTCCCGACATGGGAGTAATCACGAGTAAGGGTATTTTAGGAATTGTGGAGAACACCTCTAAAAATTTCGCCACCGTTCAAAGTATACTCAACGAAAAATCTAATATCAATGCCAAGATCAAGAACACCGATCATTTCGGTTCTTTGGTTTGGGACATGAAACGTTTCGATGTTGTGCAATTGGTCGACATTCCACGTTTGGTGCCTTTGACCATAGGCGACACCATCGTTACGGGTGGTATGAGCAGCATTTTCCCAGAGGGTATTCCCATTGGGACGATTCGCAAGTTCGACCTTAACACTTCAAAAAGCTTTTATAGTATAGACGTAGCCCTATTTAACGATATGACGAACATTAAAAATGTCTATATCGTGAATAACAACTATCGCGAAGAAATATTGGAACTTCAAAACCAGACCTCAACTGATGATAAGTAATTACTACTTCTTAAATGTAATCAGGTTTATACTACTGGTTCTGGTTCAGGTATTGGTTTTTAACCGTTTGAACTTTTTTGGTTTTATAAATCCGATGGTCTATATTTTATTTCTTTATTGGTACCCCATTAAAGAAAATAGGGCCACATTTATAGGTTTGAGTTTTCTATTGGGCCTAGCCATTGATTTTTTCTCTGATACCATGGCCATACATGCAGCTTCAACAATTACCATTGCCTATATAAGGCCGGCCATTATGCGTTTTGTTTTCGGTGTTAACTTTGAATTTCAAAGTTTTAAACTTAGTAACACCACTCAAGTACAACAAATTACGTTTTTAACGTTATTGATATTAGTACACCATCTGGTTTTCTTTATGTTAGAAATTTTCAGTTTGGCCAATTTCCTTTTAGTTTTGAAAAAAGTTTTAGCGACCGGGGCGGCCACTCTAATTCTTTGCTTACTGTTCGGATCACTATTTAGTGTTCGAAAAGATTAAAATCAGGGTCTAAATCACATCAATGTCTTAACATCAAAATTTCATCGTAGATGAAAAAGCTACTGTTATCCTCAATTATCGTAATTATTGCATTCACTTTCTTGGGAAGGCTTTCTTATTTGCAGATTTTCAGCTTTTCACCGGACCAAGTTCTTGAAGACCCCGCGATCAAACGGGTGTATGATTACCCCGAAAGAGGATATATCTATGACAGAAATGGCAAGTTGCTCGTAGGTAATGACCCAGCTTATGATGTGATGGTAATTCCTAGAGAGGTAAGAGCCCTAGATACATTAGAGTTTTGTAACCTTCTAGGTATTGATAAGGAAAAATTCAGCAAAGAGCTAAGAAAAGCCCGTATCTATTCCCCAAGGCTGCCCTCTGTTTTTGTTCCTCAATTATCGAAAGAAGACTATGCCAAGCTTCAAGAAAAAATGAGGCACTACAAAGGCTTTTATATTCAAAAGCGGTCCCTTAGATATTACGACACCAATAGTGCGGCAAACGTTTTGGGCTATATCAGTGAGGTAAACGAGCGTGACTTGGCAAAGAACCCTTACTACGTACAAGGCGAACTTACTGGTAGAACAGGAGTCGAGAAGCAATACGAAGATATTTTAAGGGGCCGAAAAGGAGTTCAGTACATTCAAAAAGACCGTTTCAATAGGGATATTGGGAAGTACAAGGATGGAATTCTTGACACCTTACCAGAGCAGGGTATGGAAATCAATATTACCCTTGATAAGGATTTGCAAGAATACGGTGAAAAACTAATGGTCGGAAAACGTGGTGGTATTGTTGCCCTAGAACCATCAACGGGCGAGATATTGGCCATGATCTCGGGCCCTACCTATGACCCTTCATTACTTGTTGGTAGAGAGCGATCTAAAAACTACAGTGCTCTGCACTATGATTCGATCGCCAAGCCTTTGTTCGATCGATCGATTTTGGCCGAAGGATCACCCGGTTCTCCATTTAAAACATTGAACGCCCTAGTAGCCTTACAAGAAGGGGTTATTAGCCCCAGTACTACCGTACAGTGCTACAATGGTTTTTATGTGGGCCGAAAAAAGCGAGGGTGCCACTGTGGGGGAGGACTTCGAAAGCTGAACGATGGCATTTACAAATCATGCAACGCCTATTTTGCGGCCACTTTCAGAAAGATTTACGAAAAATACGAGACTACCGATCAAGGTATGGATGTTTGGGAAGAACACATGAAAAGCTTTGGCCTTGGCCAATACCTAGGTTATGACCTTCCTACAGGCCGCAAGGGTCGTATACCTTCAAAGGAATATTATGATAAGTGGTATGGTGACAATAGATGGGCGCCTTCATACATCATCTCGAACTCTATAGGGCAGGGCGAAGTCGCAGTTACCCCGATTCAGTTGGCCAATATGACCGCAGCTATCGCCAACAGAGGTTTTTATTACACCCCTCACATTCTCAAAAAAGTAGAAGGAAAAGATATTAGCATACCTGATTTTGTTGAAGCGAAACATACAACCATCGATAAGCAACACTTCGAGCCCATTATTCAAGGGATGGCCGATGTGTATGAAAAGGGTACAGCGAAATGGGTACAGATTCCTGATGTCAGAATCGCCGGCAAAACAGGAACAGTTGAGAATTTCACCAAAATCGACAGTGTTCGGGTACAACTTACCGACCATTCCGTTTTCGTTGCCTTTGCTCCTGTTGAAAAACCGGAAATTGCCTTGGCCGTTTACATCGAAAATGGTTATTACGGTTCAAGATACGCAGGCCATATCGCTTCTTTATTGATTGAGAAGTACATCAAAAAAGAGGTTACCCGTACCGATCTGGAAAAGCGTATGCTAGAAAGAACCTTGGAATACGAATACGCCAAACCTTATTTAGGCCGTGAATTCAAAATAAACGAATACGACTGGAGTCAGCATTCAAAACCTCTTGAAGAACTCATTTCTAGAGAATAAAACCATCTATGTCCGGAAAAAGCGTACTTAAAAGGGTCGATTGGCTTACTGTTCTTTTTTACCTGCTCTTGGTCACTATTGGCTGGGTCAATATTTATTCAAGCACCTTCTCTGAATCGGATTCCTCTATTTTTGATTTTGGAACCCTGCATGGAAAACAACTCTTTTTCATTGGGGCGAGTTTGGCATCGATAGTAATACTCTTGGCGCTTGAAGCCAATTTTTACGAACGGTTTTCAAGCTTGATGTATCTCATAAGCATGGTATTGCTTTTAGGGCTCTTTGTTTTTGGTAAAACGATTGCCGGTGCTACCTCATGGTATAATCTAGGTTTCTTCAATTTGCAGCCCTCTGAGCTAGCGAAAGTAGCAACAGCAATGGCTTTGGCCAAGTACCTAAGTGACATTCAAACCGATATTAAACGAAGAAAAGATCAACTCTATGCTTTTGGCATTATACTCTTGCCTGCATTGTTGATCATACCCCAACCCGACCCTGGTAGCGCCTTGGTATTTTTCTCTCTCTCTTTCGTGATTTTTCGAGAGGGGTTACCTCTCTATTACTTGGGTATTGCCCTTTTGGCTATCTTAACTTTCGTTACCACCTTGATGTTCGGTACCATTTGGGTAGTTATTTTCATCGCATTGCTATTGGTACTTTTCTTCTTGCTGAAGAACAAAAAATTTAAGGTTCCCGTATTTTCGTTGTCATTGGCTGTGGTGGTAACCATTCTATTTTCTTTGTCGGTCAATTTTGTTTTCAATAATGTATTTGAGCAAAGGCATAGAGATCGCTTCAGTCTATGGTTGAGGCTTGAAAAAGACCCTGGCAAACTGGAACAAATCAGAAAAACAATCGGCTATAACACCTATCAATCGGAGAAAGCGATAGAATCGGGCGGTTTTTTTGGGAAAGGATTTTTAGAAGGCACCCGCACCAAAGGAGACTTTGTACCTGAACAGCATACTGACTATATATTTTCAACGGTTGGCGAAGAATGGGGCTTTCTTGGCACTTCAACGGTTGTTGTTCTATTTACCTTATTGCTTCTAAGATTGGTCTATCTAGCCGAGAGGCAAAAAACCGATTTTAGCCGAATGTACGGCTATGGGGTAGTATCGATACTTCTAATACATTATTTCATTAACATAGGCATGGTGATTGGCGTTCTACCGACCATTGGTATACCATTACCGTTTTTTAGCTATGGTGGATCTGGGCTTCTTTTCTTTACTATTCTTCTATTTATCTTTCTAAAGTTAGATGCAAATAGACTAAAGGAGGGTATTTAACCCTTTTTCAGAAAGACCAGTCGCTTTCTCCGTTAGATGCTTCCAAAGTATTCTCAAGGTCATCGGAAAGATTTTTGAAGAAATCGATTCTCGTTTGTTTTTCAATCTCATCGATAGTGACCGTAAACTCTTTCAGAGGTTTGTTACTCTCCTTTCCTAACATTAAAAAAGCCATTGCCTTTGGCCCATCAGAATCGTTTCTAGCAATTATTTTGTAATAATAGTTGGGCACATCAACTTCTTCCTCTCCTATTTCCTTAAGCCCCTCTTCCAGAACACCACCGGTAACAATAAAGATTTCACCATATTGCCTGGCCCAATCGCGCACTTTAATCTCCAATCTGTTCCAAATACCGGAGTTAAAAGCCCTGTCTTGAGGGCTAATATTACTAGTGTAAAAGGTTTCGTTATACGCTTGTTCAGAGAACCTCCTATCCCCTGCCGGGCAGAGATGACCCCTATCATATCCCGACCCTCTATAATTTCTCCAATCGGCAGATTTTGTTTTCACCAACGGGTCTTCAATAAAATAAGGACGCTTTCTCTGGTCATTGGTCAAATGTTCTCTTTTTAAGGTATATGCTACCCATTCAGCCTGTTCAAAAGGCTCATTATACGACAGAATATAATGACCATGTTCCACTATCGCCCCAGTTGTAGAACTAGGCATAAAATCATTGGATATATCGGTTTGCAGCCCCATTATCTTAGCATCAGAATAGGTAGCGGGCGTGTAAAAATTATTGAATACCCAAAAGCCAACAATACAACAGATGATTAAAACAGAGTAGACAGTTTTTCGTTTCATATGCACAAAATTAGCCCATTAAAACTAGAGAATATGCTCGGTGGCAACTTCTTTGGTCACCTGTAAGCAATAAAACCTTTTACCGACAAAATACCTAGTGCAGAAAAGTTCCTTTTTTTCGTATTTGCAGTCGATAATTGAAAGGAAGATTTTTAATTTGCCGTAGATTAATTTGAAAGAACAGGTTATGCTTACATGGAAAGACATTATCAATTTCAGCGTTAAAGGAAACCCTACCCCTGACAAGCGCATTGAGAAAACAGATGCCGAATGGAAAGAGGCGCTTTCACCTGAACAGTTTTATATCACCAGAAAGAAAGGTACCGAACCGGCACATTCAGGAGCCTTATGTACCGCTCACGAAGCCGGAAAATATAACTGTGTCTGTTGCGACACCCCTTTGTTCGATTCTACCATCAAATTTGAGTCAGGAACAGGATGGCCGAGCTTTACGCAACCCATTAAAGAGAACGCCATCAAATATGAGAAAGATAGTTCTTTCGGTATGATTCGTGTAGAAGTAATGTGCAACACTTGTGATGCGCATTTGGGGCATGTATTTCCCGATGGGCCAGAGCCAAGTGGTCTTAGGTACTGCATCAACTCAGAATCATTGCAATTACAACAAGAAAACACAGTGCATGAATAATTCATCTATGGAAGTGGCTACCATTGGCGGAGGGTGCTTTTGGTGCGTGGAAGCCCTTTTACAACAATTAAAAGGAGTAGAAAAAATAGTTTCAGGTTATAGCGGAGGTACCGTGCCTGGTAAACCGACTTACCGCGAGGTTTGTTCAGGCCTAACAGGTCATGCCGAAGTAGTACAGGTTACTTTTGACCCTAAGATCATATCGTACAAAGATTTGTTGCTAGTCTTCTTAACAAGTCACGACCCGACTACTTTAAATAAACAGGGCGGTGATGTAGGAACGCAGTATAGGTCGGTAATCTTTTACCATAATGACCATCAAAAGAAGGATGCAGAAGAGGCTATCAAAGAACTAAAGCCCTATTATTCGGATCCTATAGTTACCGAGGTAAGCGCGGCCCAAACTTTTCACGAAGCTGAAGAGTATCATCAAGATTACTACCGCAATAACACGACTCAGGGGTACTGTAGTGCCGTAATAACACCGAAATTGGCCAAATTTCGAAAAATACACGCAGAAAAATTAGCATAAAAAGCTTATGATACCATTTATAGACGAATGAATACCATCCGTCTACGGAAATCGGTAATTGGACTTTTCTGAACAGGATTTTGGGTTTTATCAAGGTAATTTTATCGAACAATTTAAAACCCAATTCTTATGAAGACCACAAAACTTTACTACAGAATCGCCCTTTCGATATTTAGTGTTGCCATGGTATATGCGGTAGCAAATTCATTTATCAATTATGATACCGTTGCTATTAAGTTTCAACAGTTAGGTTACCCTACCTACCTCATTTCGGTGCTGGGTGCCGCTCAAATGATTGGCCTTGCCGTTTTAATCATCAACAAGAATAACTGGTTGCGAGAATGGGCCTATGCAGGCTTTTTCTTAAATTTTATTTTTGGGATTATAGCACACTTAATGGCTAAAGAAGGTAATGGAGCTGCTGCCGTAGTATGTATCATTGTTCTTTGGGTAGCCTATGTACAGAATAAAAAATTATCGGAACAAACCACTGAAGAAGACAACATTGAGAAGATAAAAATTCGAACGCTTAGAAAAGTAATTTAACTGCAAGTAATTCTTAACAATGGCCTGCCTAGTGCAGGCTTTTTTATTTTATGTGATAGCTAGTACTTAAACTAACGACCAAATAAGGGAAGAAAATTGGAAATGACTGAAATGCAAAAGATTGGTTTTGGAGGCGGATGCCATTGGTGTACCGAAGCGGTCTTTCAAGCTATAAAAGGAGTTTGTTTGGTTGAACAAGGTTTTATAGCCTCAAATGGTAAAAATCATTCCTTTTCAGAAGGAGTCATTGTTCATTATGACCCGAAAACTATCAGCTTATACCTCTTAGTTGAAATTCATTTAAATACCCATAAAAGCACTTCTGCCCATTCAATGCGAGAAAAGTATCGATCCGCGGTTTATTACTATTCCAGTTCACAGAAAAAATTAGTAGTCGATATCTTGAACGAACTGAATAAAAAATTCGATACTAATTTGGTTACTGAACCCTTAGTCATGAAGTGTTTCAAAAAATCTCCAGAGCATTTTCAAAATTATTATAACTCTGACCCTGAAAGACCTTTCTGTAGAACTTACATCAAGCCAAAGCTTGACACTGTTGCCACTAATTTTTCCAGTTCGGCTGAAATAAATAGTAAAAATACATTCTAAAAGCAAAAAGTCCCCAGAAATCAATCTAGGGACTTTTTATTATCTTTTTAATACTCTATCAACCTTTGACGGCCAATTTGCCATGTTTGATGTTGTTTACCCTTAAATCTTGAAGCACATTTACGGCCTCTTCTACGTAAACATCTTTAGCCAAACTTTTATGCCATCTGTCCCTCTTCTCGCGAAGCACCGAATCTTTGGTAAACAAAGCCTCTTCATACTTGAGAGATTCAAAGGTCAACTTGCTGTCATAATCGTTAATGACCTTGAAGTAGTCCGATTTTACCTTGTCTTTTTCCTCTTCTTTTCGATAAGTATTGTAATTAAGAGAAATGACCATTTCATCTTGCTCTGACTTTAACCATTTGGCATTTTCTTCTATCAATTTTATCTGAGGATTGTTAGCCATTCTTTTGGCACTATTGGCCACAGTTTGCTCGTAGTCGATATAACCATCCCAAGGCTTATAATCAGCAGGTGAAATTTTATCCCATTTCAACGGATTTGACTGATCTTTTTCTCCTAAATCAATGTAGCTATACTTATCAGGAACCACCACATCGCTCTTAACACCTTCTAGTTGGGTAGAACCACCGTTGATTCGATAGAACTTTTGCGTAGTTAACTTAATCGCGCCCAAATCGCCGTGTTCGTTACTACGTACTATGTTGTCAAGCGGAATCACGTTCTGCACCGTACCCTTACCGAAGGTCTGCTTGCTACCGATTACAATTGCTCTTTTATAGTCTTGCATCGCAGCCGCTAAAATTTCAGATGCGGAAGCCGAAAGTTCGTTCACCAATATTACCAATGGGCCATCCCACTGAATGCGCTCATCTTTATCGTCATATACATCTTTACCTTTACCTGATGATCGAACTTGAACTATTGGGCCGTCTTTAATAAAAAGACCCGCCATTTCGACTACGGTCTTCAAAGAGCCGCCACCATTATCTCTCAAATCAATTATAAGACCCTCAGCGCCCTCTTCTTTCAATCTATCTACCTCTTTGGCTACATCGGTAGCAGCGTTGCGCTCGGTATAATCATCAAAGTCAACGTAGAATTTAGGTAAATCGATAAGACCGAACTTTTGGTCACCTTTGATGATGTTGGCCGATTTGGCAAATGACTCTTCCAATTCAACCACATCACGGGTTAATGATACTTCCTCTAAAGAACCATCAATCTTTCGAACCGTTAAATTAACGATAGTACCTTTTGGCCCCTTGATCAATTTAATGGCATCATCTAAACGCATGCCAACGATATTGATAGGTTCTTCACCTTTTTGGCCCACTTTAAGAATTTGGTCGCCCACTTCTAGCTGACCATCTCTCCAAACCGGTCCTCCAGAAATAATATCAACAATCTTGGCCCCTTCAGGTTTCTTCTGCAACCTTGCTCCAATACCCTCGAACTTGCCCGACATGCTCATATCGAACTTCTCTTTATCATCGGGTGCAAAGTAAAAAGTATGTGGGTCAAATTCATCGACAATGGTATTGATGTACTGTACAAACCAATCTTTTCGCTCGAGGTCATCAACAAAGTCAAAAAACTCATCTAAGGTCTTTTTGGTAGAAGCCCTTGAAGATTTTTCGGCTTCTTCCGGAGTTAAAGGAGCAGCTGTAGCCTCATCCTCATCCTCCGATTCATCAGACTTCTCCATTTGTCTCATTTTAGAATCGTAAGTACCTAGAGTGGCATATTTTAATTGCAATCTCCAACGCTCTCTCAATTCTTCTTTGTTCTTTGCAAATTGCATCTTTTCGTAATCGATATCGATATTCTCGTTCTCGTTATAATCGAAAGGATGGTCTAAAACTTCTTGATACAAAATCTTAGCAGCTTCCATACGCATCATCAATCGGTCATATACCAAATTGAAGAAGGAAATATCGGTGCTCTTAATCTGATCGTCCAATTGAAATTTGTATTGCTCAAACTCCTTGATATCATCCTCTAAAAAATATCTTTTGGTAGGATCGATTACATCTAAAAAATCGTTGAAGACACTAACTGAAAAATCATCGTTAATGTCTTTCGGCTCGTAATGGCCCTTTTGTAAAACATAGGTAATTAAATCGAGTAGTAATTTATCTTTATCGTCATTCTCAAAAGACTTATTCGTAAAGCCGCAAGAGGCTACCGATATAAGCATTACGCCGAGCACATAGGCTAGATTTCTTTTCATACAACTAAATTTCGATTTTAAAATGCCGTTCACCAAAATGAACGGGAAAATTCACAGTTAAAACTAATGAATTCCCTAAGATACTGAAAAAACCATGCCACCTATGGCAGAGCGCCATTAATATTTTGTTAAACGAAGGTGGGTCGATGTCTTTTGTAAAACGTATTTTTATGCCAGAAATTATCCTGCATGAAAAAACCTTTGATACTGGTAACCAATGATGACGGAATCACCGCACCAGGACTTCGGTCTTTGATAGGCTATATGAAAGAAATTGGTGATGTAGTGGTGGTAGCACCCGACAGTCCGCAATCTGGCAAAGGCCACGCCATAACTATTGACAACACCCTTTTTTCGGCCAAACTGGTGGTAGACAAAGAAAAGGGAGCCCCCCTAGAATATAGCTGCAGTGGCACCCCTGCCGATTGTGTAAAATTGGCGTTGCAAGAACTTCTTGATCGCAAACCCGACATTTGTGTGAGTGGTATCAACCATGGTTCAAATTCTTCCATCAATGTTATTTATTCTGGCACAATGAGCGCTGCCATTGAAGCAGGTATCGAAGGTATACCGGCCATTGGCTTTTCTTTATGTGATTACAATTGGGATGCCGATTTTTCAGCGGCCGAAAAATTCATCAAATCCATTGTCAAGAAAGCTTTAAAAAACGGTATCCCGAAAGGTGTAGTGCTTAACGTCAACATACCCCAGGCCAAAAAAGATGACATCAAGGGAATAAAAATATGCCGACAGGCCAAAGCAAATTGGAAAGAAAAATTCGACAAAAGAACTAGCCCTGCGGGCAGAGACTACTATTGGCTTACCGGAGAGTTTCTATTGCTCGACAAAGGGGAAGATACAGATGAGTGGGCCTTGGCCAACAATTACATTTCAGTTGTACCCACCCAATTCGACCTAACCGCCCACCATGCCATTCAAGGTTTAAACGAATGGGGACTAAACTAATACTCAACCAAACCATATGAATACAAGAAAGGAGTTATTAATAGGATTTTTAGTAGGGGTCATTGCCAATATTATAGGCACATTGCTATACATTTTGTTGTTTTCAGATTTAGGTATCGTAGAAACCTACGAGGCAGCTGTAGAACAAGAGCACGTGGGCAGTCTTTTGGCACTTGGCGCGATTCTCAACCTTTTTGCTTTTTTTGGTTTTCTTAAAATCAGAAGGGATCAAAGGGCCAAAGGCGTTCTTATCGCTACCATCTTGACCGCAATGGTCATACTTTACTACAAGGTATTTTAATCGATAGTAGTTAGCGTTCCCCTTCTAAAATTCAAGATATCGACCCATGAAATATTACATTATTGCAGGAGAGGCCTCTGGCGACCTACACGGCTCAAACCTCATCAAGGCCCTGAAGACAAAAGATCATGATGCAAAGGTAAGATGTTGGGGAGGCGACCTTATGCAGCAGGCCGGCGGCGTTCTTGCCAAACACTATAAAGAGATGGCCTTCATGGGCTTTCTTGAAGTAGTCATGAATTTGGGCACGATTTCAAAGGCCATCAAATACTGCAAGAATGATATTGGTGCTTTTCAGCCAGATGTAATCATTTTTATCGACTATTCAGGGTTCAACCTTCGAATTGCCAAATGGGCCAAAGAGAAAGGTTACAAAACCACCTACTATATTTCACCCCAAATTTGGGCTTCTCGAGAAGGTCGTATCAATGACATTAAAAGGGATATTGATGACATGTATGTTATACTACCCTTTGAAAAAGACTTTTACGAAAAGAAACATAATTATCCGGTAACATTTGTTGGTCACCCGCTTATAGATGCCATTGGAGAAAGAAAGCCTATTGACGACCAAAGATTCAGAAGCGAAAACGGTCTAGACGCCCATAAACCGATTATAGCTTTATTACCAGGAAGCCGAAAGCAAGAGGTTGAAAAAATGCTCACAGTAATGTTAAGCATTGTAGATAAGTTTCAACAATATGAGTTTGTAATAGCCGGGGCACCAAGTCTTGACAAGGAGTTTTATGCTCCCTTCTTAAAAAAGCCCCAGGTAGGCTTTGTCGTCAATAAAACGTATGATTTACTAAGTCTATCCCATGCCGCATTGGTAACCAGCGGCACCGCTACGTTGGAAACCGCACTTTTTAAAGTTCCGCAAGTAGTATGTTATAAGGCCAATTGGCTATCTTATCAAATAGCTAAGCGAATTATCACTCTAAAATATATCTCATTGGTCAATTTGATCATGAATAAAGAGGTCGTTAAAGAATTGATTCAAACCGAACTGACTTCGAAAAAACTGGAAAAAGAACTATCTAAAATTCTAAGTGGAAGCTATCGTGAAGAACAGCTACAGGCTTACTCACTATTACAGAAGAAGTTGGGTGGACAAGGTGCTAGTGAGAATGCGGCCGCACGTATTGTGGAAAATGCTTAAATTTGATATCCAAGTGATATAAGCAACACTTGGGCATGCGCAAACTTCTCTACTTATTAAGCATATTATTGATTGTCAGCTGTGGCTCTTCCAAAAAGAGGAAAGCCCGAGCAAACGAGCCCCGCAGGGTCTCTGTATCGGCCAATTCCGATAAGAATGACGATAATAATCTTCCCTCGCCAAAAAAACCGTTCAGCAAGAAGAATTCCGTTGCCGATGATATAATAAAATCAGCGCTACGCTACAGTGGGGTAAGATATAAATTCGGAGGAACCACTAAAAAGGGTATGGACTGCTCAGGGTTACTTTACGTGGCTTTTGGTGAAAATGACATCAAATTACCGAGAACCTCTTATCATATGGCCGAAGAAGGCCAAAACATCAAGATCAGGGAAGTAGAAAAAGGTGATCTGCTCTTTTTTAGAACAAGTAGACGGGCCAAGCGCATCAATCATGTTGGCATGGTGGTAGCTGTAGAAAATGATGAAATTAAATTCGTACACGCCTCTTCTTCGCGCGGTGTTATTGTAAGCTCATTGAGAGAAGGCTATTGGAATAGCGCTTTCGTAAAGGCCACTAGGATACTTTAAGATGCGTCTTTTACGCTCCGTGCCCATAAAACTTACTCTCTTTTTAATCATTGGAATTTTACTTGGGGAGTATTTCAACCTTCCCACAGAAGGTGCAACAACAGTTACGTTCGTATTCTTGGTTCTAACCGCCCTGCTATTCAAACCAGAAAAGAATTCTATCTTCTTCGGTATTGGCATGGCTTTTACTACCATTGGTATCGGAGCTTTAGCAATAGCGCTCAACCATCGGGAAAACAGACCGAATCACTATTCAAAGTATGTCTCCAAAAGCGACAATAACTATCAACTTAAGATAGTCGAAGAAATGAAGCCTACGGCCTTTTCGTATCGATACTTGGCAAAAGTTATAGCGGTTAATCAGACCCCTTCTTCCGGAAAAATTTTACTTAGCGGCCCGAAAGATTCGGTTCACCTTTTAAATGTAGATGACGAGCTGGTTGCGTTTGGTAAGGAAAGAAAAATTCCAAGTCCCTTGAACCCTCATCAATTCGACTACAGCAAATACATGTACAGTCATGGTATTAGCGACCAATTAACGTTATCCGATGGCAATTACATCTTAAAAACAAATAGTTCAAAAACTATATATGGGCTTGCCTCACATATTCGAAATACGATTATCACCAATTTAAAAGCCGCTCATTTCGGTTCAGATGAATTAAGCATTATTCAAGCCCTTTTACTGGGGCAGAGAGCTGATATTTCTGAGGACACTTATTCTAATTACAAAGATGCAGGCGCTGTTCATATTTTAGCAGTCTCAGGCCTACACATAGGCATTCTGCTTCTAATATTGCAATTTATTCTTCGACCCTTAGAGAGATTCCGAAAAGGCAAAACTGTCAAAACGATTTTAATAATTTTGCTACTCTGGGGTTTTGCCCTGCTCGCAGGGTTTTCGGCCTCCGTTGTGCGGGCCGTAACCATGTTTTCTTTTTTAGCTTATGCCCAGCATCTCAACCGGCCTAGTAACAATTTTAATATTCTTGCGCTTTCGATGTTTGCCATACTTTTGGTCATCAACCCCAGATTACTTTTTCAAGTAGGCTTTCAAATGAGCTATGCCGCGGTCTTTTCTATTATTTGGATTTATCCCCTTCTCCAAAAGTTATATCATCCGAAAAATAAAATTCTACGTTATTTCTGGCAATTGCTTTCGGTCAGCATAGCTGCTCAACTAGGGGTGTTACCCGTAAGTCTTTACTACTTTCATCAATTTCCCTCGCTATTCTTTATATCGAATTTGGTAATTGTACCCCTTCTAGGAGTTATACTTGCTCTTGGAATTGTGGTCATCATATTGGCCAATATTCAATTGTTGCCTAATTGGCTCATAACTATCTATGATCATATCATCAAGTATATGAACCTGATTGTGGAATGGGTGGCACAACAAGAAGAATTTATATTTAGGGATATTCCCTTTGGTTTGGCCCAATTAATCCTTGCTTATTTATGTATAATCACTTTTATACTATTTCTTACCCGACCCACTTTTAAAAAAGTCTTGCCTTTTGCCTTTGTTCTTATCTGCTTTCAGAGTTGGATGATTTATAACAAAATTCAGCTAAAGCAAAAGGAGGTACTATTTCTGGCCCACCAAACAAAGAATACACTCTTAGTACACCACCTTGGCAATCAATTGACAATTTTATCAAAAGATAGTTTGTATGAAAAGAGGTTGGTCAACACTTACAAAGTGGCGGAGCATATTGACGAGGTCAAACCAAAGCTCTTGAAAAACACTTATCAATGGAAAGACCAACATTTATTTTTTATTGATAGTACAGGTGTAAAACCTCCTCACAAAAAATCAAGTGACTATCTCATACTAACTCAATCACCAAAAATAAATTTAAATAGGCTTATTGACTCAATCAAGCCTCATATAATCATTGCAGATGGCAGTAATTATAGAAGCTATGTAAATCAGTGGAAAGCTACGTGTAGAAAAAGAAAAATCCCTTTTTACTACACAGGCGAAAAGGGAGCCTATTTTTTCGGACACAGTAACTAATTCTTAGTGTACCTTACCCATTAACCGCTTGATCAAAGGGGAAGCCAACAAAACAATGACTCCGGCCCCAAGGGCATATTTAGCAATTAATTCGAAGCCATCGGTGTATATCGTTAAAGTTTCGAAACCGCCTACGTTCTTATCGGTGCTTTCTATGGCCAATTGTTTACCTATAAAACCAACTACTTGAAAAGCAAATGCCGATGATAAAAACCATACGCCCATCATAAAGGCAACAATGCGTTTTGGTGAAAGGTCGGTTATTTTTGAAAGGCCGACTGGCGACATAAATAACTCACCTACCGAAAGTAAGAAATACATAAGTAATAAATAGCTAAAAGGCACAAAACCACTTTCGTTGGCACTGCCCGAGCTAATGGCCAAAGCATAAAAACTGATACCGGCAAAAACTAGCCCCAAACCAAACTTATAAGGTGTTCTTGGATTAAGGTTACGCTTGCTAAGATAGGTCCACATCAGCGATATGGGTATGGCCAATATGATGATGAACATAGAGTTTAAAGAGTTGGTCTGAGCGGCGGTCATTATACCATCTAAATCGACGTTGCGGGAAGCAAATAAGGTAATGACACTTCCTGAAAGCTCGTGAAAGCCCCAAAAAATGGTCATAAAAAAGGTAATCAACACCGCTACGAACAGCTTTTTTCGCTCATCGGCATTTGCCTGATACATGATATAGCCCAAGTATATTAAAATGGCAATACCTATAAGCTTAAAAATGACATTTACGATATTCTGATCCTCAAAGAAAGAACCTTCGGTACCTAACGGTTGATAAGCCGACAAAAGATAAGCAATGATGGGTGCTGCAATAACGGCAAGCAGTGGCACTAAAATGCCTTGTTTAATCCCTCCTACCTTTTTATCAAGAACGTGTTCATTTGGCGGAAGGCCCCTATCACCAAAAACATTCTTTTTTATACCTCTCCAGAAGAAGATAAGTCCTGTAAGCATACCTATACCCGCGAGGCCAAAACCGTAATGCCATCCATATTCAACAGCCAACCAACCACATAGTAAGGGTGCGATCCACCCACCGATATTAATACCCATATAGAATATCGTAAACCCGGAATCTTTTTTCGGGTCGCCTTCAGGGTAAAGAGTACCTACAAACGTTGATATATTGGGTTTAAAAAAGCCATTGCCAACAATAATCAATGACAAGGCCAAAAAGAAAGTAATATTATGTTCAATAGCCAAAACGAAATGCCCTATCGACATAAGAATACCACCTAGAAAAATGGAATTACGCATTCCTAATATGGTATCGGAAATTCTACCTCCGATGACCGTAGAAGCATATACCAAAGAACCATAGGACGAATAAACGGCCGCGGTAGCAAAGTCTCTTTCGGCCAAAGCGGCAAATATGACGTCTACCATGTAGAGTGTCAATAGCGCCCGCATTCCATAAAAGCTGAACCGTTCCCAGAGTTCTGCAAAGAACAGATAGAAAAGGCCCTTTGGGTGGCCGAACATTTGCTGCTGCTCCATAAATTCGTGTTTGGTTTCCATATATATATTTTAAGTTATTGGTCCGGTTTTCATTACTCGCTATTCCCTGGAAGATATCAAAAAGTACTAACCCTTTATTTGAGCGTCTATACTTTGTTGTTCTTTGGTATCGAGATTACCTTCTGCCTTTCTGTCTCTCAGGTTTTCGTTCAAGAAATTGGTCATTTTATTGAAGAGGTGAACTCTCGTATTTCCGCCATATATACCATGGTTTTTATCGGGATAGATAGCCCAGTCGAATTGTTTATTGGCCTGAATCAGGGCTTCCGCCATTCTCATGGAATGTTGCGCATGCACATTGTCATCGCCAGAACCGTGAATCAATAGAAAATCGCCCTGCAAAAGTTCAGGATAGTTAAGCGGTGAATTATCGTCGTACCCATCAGGATTTTCTTGAGGAGTGCGCATAAACCTTTCCGTATAGATGGTATCATAAAACCTCCATGAAGTAACAGGGGCAACGGCTATAGCCGTTTCGAAGACCTCGCTACCTTTCAAAAGACTGTTGGTAGCCATATGACCTCCAAAACTCCATCCCCAAATACCTGTTCTGTTCTCATCGATAAAAGAAAGTTCGCTTAACTTCTTTGCCGCGGCAATTTGATCTTCCGTTTCATATTTCACTAAGTTGAGATAGGTAGATTTTTTAAAGTCAGCTCCCTTAAAACCGGTCCCCCTACCATCGACACAAGCAATAACATAGCCTTCAGAGGCTAACTGCTGATGCCAGTAATCTCTATAGCCCATCCAGCTATTGGACACCTGTTGTGATCCGGGACCACTATATTGGTACATGAGTAATGGGTACTTCTTGGAGGGGTCAAAATCTTTCGGTTTGATCATATACATGTTCAACTCATTACCATTGATTTGAATAGTCGAAAACTCTTTGGCACTCAGCTCATACCCCTTCAATTTATCAATAAGGGCATCGTTATTTTTTATCTCTTTGATTTCCTTACCGTTCAAGGCTTTATGCAAGGTATAAATAGGTGGTGTTGTAGCATTTGAATAGGTCAATATAAAATAGGTGAAGTCTGCACTAAAAGCTGCGGAATTGGTTCCTTCTCCTGTGGCCAGTGCCTTTTTGTTTTTCCCATTACTTGCCACACTATAGACTCCCCTATTAATCGACCCGTTTTCGGTTGACTGATAGTAAACCCTATCTTCGTTTTGGTCATAACCGTAGTAATTGGTAACCTCCCAAGGTCCTTTGGTTACCTGGTTCATTAAATTACCGTCTTGGTCATAGAGATAAATATGGTTGTAACCGTCTGTTTCACTCGTCCAGATAAAACTATCGTCTGCCAGAAATGTCAAATTATCAATAATATCGATATAGGCATCATCTTTCTCTTCAAGCAAGACATTTACCGAGTTATCTTTAGCGTTTACCGAAAGTAATTTTAGATGGTTCTGATGTCGATTAATGGTCTGTACGCTCAGGTAATTGGCATTGTTCATCCATTTAATTCGTGGTATATAATAAGGGTTTCCTAAATCAACCTTTGATATGTCTCCTGAAGCGACATCAAGCATGTGCAGCGTTACTTCGGCGTTATTTTCTCCTGCCTTTGGATATTTAAAAACTTCTTGAGTCGGATAAAGTCCCGTACCAAAAACATCCATAGAGAATTGAGGCACCTCTTCTTCATCGAATCGAAGAAAGGCTATTTTACTTCCGTCAGCATTCCATGCGAATGCACGAACAAAAGCAAATTCTTCTTCATACACCCAATCGGTAATTCCATTTATAATTTTGTTCTTAACCCCATCGGTCGTAACCTGTTCTGTGGTTTCTGAATTTAAGTCAAAAATAAATAGGTTATTGTCGTGAACATAAGCCACTTTTGTACCATTGGGCGACAAGGAGGGCTCTTGAATCTTTCCCTCAGAGACTTTTATCACACTTTTTGTCTTTACATCGTAGACGTAGTAATTCGCCAAAAAAGAATGCCTGTAAATAGGATCGATCTCTGTAGCCAAAAGTATCTTCGATTCGTCTTCGTTGAACTCATATGCCGAAAATTCTTTTAAAGCATCTAAGTTTTGAGAATCAACAATGGTTTCTACTTTTTTCTGTGTGGTATAATCATATTTATCAATAGTCGTTCTACCAGTTTTATAATCGCGATTAAGAACCGTGTATTGTTTGCCGTTCTTCATCGACCTTAGAGCATCTAGGCCCTCGGTTCTAAATTCATTAGCGAAAACTCCTTCAACGGTAATTTGTTTTTTCTGTCCGATAGCCATAAATACCATAAGAAAAAACAGAACTGAAATGTACTTTTGCATAGCTTGTTATAAATGATAATAAATCGCCCAAGTTTAGTGATAATTTTACAAAAAATTAAACTTTAATCGCTAAAAAGAGCTTCTGAAAGCCCATATAATCGGGCAACGAGCAAATTCACCTTAATCGTTATCTTTGCCCCAAGACACCATACTTTATGAATAAGCCAGTAGAGGGTTTCTCGAAACTGACCAAAGAACAAAAGATTGATTGGCTAACTACCAATTACACAGAAGATTCTGAATCTGCAAAGAAACTTCTTCAACTTTATTGGAACCCCGATACCAAAGTGCAACAACTACATGACGAGTTTATCGAGAACACCGTTACCAATTACTATCTCCCTTTTGGTATTGCACCCAATTTTTTAATCAACGACAAACTTTATGCCATACCCATGGCGATTGAAGAAAGTTCGGTTGTCGCGGCGGCTAGCAAAGCGGCAAAATTTTGGTTAAAACGCGGAGGGTTCAAAACTAAAATTATTGGCACTGAGAAGGTCGGTCAGGTTCATTTTATTTTTAAAGGGAAATTTGAAAAACTTTCCCGATTTATTGAAGACCTGCGGCCCAAGCTTATTGAAAATGCCTCTTCGATTACACGAAATATGGAAAAACGTGGAGGGGGAATCACAAGTATAGAATTACGCGACAAGACAGATGAACTAAAAGATTACTACCAGCTACACTGTACGTTTGAGACATTGGATGCCATGGGTGCTAATTTTATTAACTCATGCCTAGAAAGCTTCGCCCAAACCCTCGAAAATGAAGCTGCTCAATACGGATCATTTGCAGCTGACGAAAGGCACATTGAAGTGGTCATGAGTATTCTCTCTAATTATGTTCCTGATTGCCTAGTGCGGGCCGAAGTGAGTTGCCCAGTATCTCAAATGAATATTGATCATCGATTATCTCCTCACGAATTTGCCAAGAAAATGGTAAGAGCGGTTGAAATTGCCAAAATCGAACCTTTTAGGGCGGTAACCCACAATAAGGGTATAATGAACGGAATAGATGCCGTGGTCTTGGCGACAGGTAACGATTTCAGGGCCATTGAAGCGGCCGCACACGCATACGCCTCTAAAAACGGTAATTATAGTAGCTTAACCGATGCCAAAATCGAAGACGATATTTTCAGCTTTTCGATAGAGCTGCCCCTTGCCCTAGGAACTGTTGGTGGGCTCACCAGTCTTCACCCTTTAGTTAAGTTGGGTCTAGAAATATTGGGTAAACCATCCGCATCGGAACTAATGCAGATAGTTGCCGTTGCCGGTCTTGCCCAAAACTTTGCAGCTGTACGTTCATTGGTTACCACAGGAATTCAAGAAGGCCATATGAAGATGCACCTTTTGAACATTCTTAATCAATTGGGTGCCACCGATAGTGAAAAAAACACTTTAGTAGACTATTTTAAAACCCATGCAGCTACGCACAATGCCGTGGTGGAGGCTTTTGAAAAAATCAGAAATTAGAATGGTCGAGTACTACAGTCATGGCAAGCTATTACTGACCGCTGAATACGCCGTTTTGGATGGTGCCAAATGTTTAGCCGTACCAACAAAATTGGGTCAATCTTTGAGAGTCTCCCCGTTAAAAAAATCTTTGATTGAATGGAAGAGTTTTGACCATCAGGGAAATTTGTGGTTCGAAAAGGAAATAACCATTGAAAAGCTTCGAGAATCAGAAATATCTAAAGAAGAAAATCCTGTCTTACATACGTTGCTAAAATTGCTACGGGAAGCCATTAAACTGAACCCCGAATTTCTATCGGAAGAAAAAGGTTACCGTGTTGAAACCTACCTGGAATTTCAAAAAGATTGGGGATTAGGTTCTTCATCAACGTTAATTAACAACATTGCTTCTTGGGCCGGGGTAGATGCCTTTCAATTGCTATGGAACGGCTTTTCCGGGAGTGGTTATGACATTGCCTGCGCGCAGAATGATGGAGCCATAACTTATAGCATCGACCGTAATAAACCTTTAATTGAGAAAGTCGATTTCAATCCACCTTTTTCCGAGAACATATATCTCGTATACTTAGAGAGGAAGCAGAATAGTAGGGATGGTATTGCCAGATATAAGAACTTAAAATCTGGAAAGGCATCGATGCTTAAAAGAATAACGGAGTTAACCGAGGAAATAATTGATTGTCGAGAACTTCAACATTTCGAAAACCTTATTACGGAACATGAAGATATCATTGCCAAGGCCATCGATATGCCGAAGGTAAAAAATAGATTATTCAATGATTACACCGGAGGATGTATTAAAAGTTTAGGAGCCTGGGGCGGTGATTTTATTTTGGCTACAGGGGATGCCGGCACACCAGATTATTTCAAGAACAAGGGATTTAATACGGTTTTACCTTACCAACAAATGGTAATATAAAAAAAGGCCCTCTAGCGGGCCTTTTTAATTCTTTATATCAATAATAGTCTAATAGAAAATAGAACGGTTGTCCTCAACTTCTGAGTCCTCCTTTAGAGCATCATAAACGTCACTATTAACTCTACCCTCTCTTATTGTCTTTAATGAGTTGGCATAAGTACTATAGTTATCCAATTGAGGTCCTTCGGTCTTCTTGGTAACCGTCAACATGAAAACGCCCGTATTGCCTTCAATCAAACCTGAAGTTTCTCCTTCAGACATCGTATAAGCCGTACCGACCACCGCGGGTTCGGCCCCGGCCCCAGGAATTGTTGGAGATTTCACGTTCAAGGCCGTAGCCGTAGAAACACTTACATTATTATCCTTGGCCAAATCATCTAGCGACTTGCCTTTATTTGCTGAAATAATCTGAGCTGTTTTACGCTCTTTTCTCAAAATTGGCAAAACAGTAGGTGAGGCATCTTCTACCGACATCAAGCCCTTTTCGTATTTCTTGGTCAATTGAACAACCGCGTAACCTTCCGGCAAATCAAATCTTCTGATATCACCAACGTTCGTTTCTTGGTTAAAGGCCCATTGAACGATACTGCGCTGAGACGATAGCCCTGGCAAGTTTTCGTCAACCGCATTGATTTTATTAACCGGACGAACCGCGTATTGTGATTCTTTAGCCAAATCTGTAAAAGCCTTTTCTCCGGAAATGGTCGACATCTCAAATTTGGTTGCATCGGTGAATAAGGTATTAACCGTTTCTTCAGATGGTTCTATTTCACGGGCCAAAGTGGCTACTTGAAATAAATCACGCTTATCATCGATTTTAATAACGTGGAAGCCAAAATCAGTCTCAACCATTCCAATGCTGCCTACGTTATTTTGAAATGCGAAGTCATTGAAAGATGGAACCATAGTTCCTTCAACAAAATAACCCAAGTCGCCACCGTTAGGCGCCGAGGGGCCATCAGAATTGTCACGAGCCAATTCAACGAATTTTACATCCGATTTTTTAACCTCACGAAGTAATCGCTTTGCTTCCTGCTCAGCTTCCTCTTTAGTGCGGGTCACATCAGGGTTAGCTCTTTCGGCACCTTCATAAGCAATTAAAATATGGCTGGCCTTAACCGAACCGTTAGCCTTTCTTCCCATCATTTTAGAAATCTTAAAGAAATCTCCATCACGATAAGGACCATAAACCTCACCTACTTGAAGTGTAGACAGCGTATCGGAAACTCTAGCAGACAATTGATTTTTTGCCTTATAGATGGTATCGAACTTAATATCTGAGTTACGGTCCAAGTAAGCGGCCATATCATCAGTTGACCGAAAACCTTTTAAAGTATCGTTACGGTCTGTCTGTGCATTATATTCAATAGTGTCATCTAACAATTTGGTGACAGCATCTTCAACCTCTTTCTCATCTTCAGCAGATGGCTTCTCTTCAAAGTAAACGAATTGAATGTCACGTGCAGGTTCTTGCTTGAACTCTTCTTTGTGCTCGTTAATATATGATTGTATCTCGCTTTTTGAAACCGCTACCGTACTATCGGCTATTGAGGTAAAAGGTATACGAACATACTTGATATCCATCTTATTGTTCGCCAATTTGTAGTCAAGCTCACCTTCTTTCAAAGTTGCACCTACACCAGCCTTAATCAGATTAAAATAAGCTTGTTGCTTAGCGCTCTCGATAATTGATTTCTCATCTTGCAACCAAAGCTCATACTGGGCAGGATTGTTAATCTTAAGATCTGCAATGAACTCACGGAATTTATTCTGATCAAAAACTCCATTCTCATTTAAAAACTGAGGACTTTGGGAGTAGCCCGGCATTGAGCCTATGTAATTAAGGATTTGATCCTGCTCGATATCAATACCTAAATCTTCAAGCTGCTGACCTAAAATGGCATTTCGTACCTCTTGATCATAAACCTGATTTACCGTTTGCATTGTTGAAACGTTAGGCCCCGATCTTCGGGAAGCGATATCTACTTTTTGACGAAACTCGTCAATCGAAATATCTTCACCGTTTACTTCCGCAATGCTTGAACCTACCTTTCCGCCACCTAGGCCGTTATTGGTAAATACACCGGAAATCACAAAAGCGAACAACGCCAAACCTATGATAAGAATTAAAACGGTCGTACGTTTTCTTATATTCTCTAAAATTGCCATTTAAGGAGTTTTTAAATCAGTGTGCGAAATTAGTATTTTCTTTTGAAATATTAAAGACTTTAAAGCCCACGGCATCAGGTTCATGATTTCGTGTTAGCCACTGTTAGAAATTGAGAAGAATAATATGGCAACTACAATCAATCTTTTTCAATCAACTTTACTGTCAATAGGTCAATTTTAGTGTTTGACACTTCAATGATTTTAAACAAAAAATTCTCTATTTGAATTTCAGAATCTTTCTCGGGTATTTCACCTTTTTCATTGACTATCAACCCCCCGACTGTTTCGTACTCATCGCTTTTAGGCAACTCTAATTTGTAAGTTTCGTTGATGTAATCAACCTCAAGCCTAGCAGAGAATTTAAAACTACCATCTTCCAATTGTTCTTCAATCAGGTCAGTGGTATCATGCTCATCTTCTATCTCGCCAAAGAGCTCTTCAACAATATCTTCAACGGTCATCAAACCTGAAGTACCCCCATATTCATCTAACACCACCGCTATACTCTTTCTCTTTTTAGTTAGTACGTTAAGTATGTCTTGAATTAGCATAGTCTCTGGCACATATTCTACAGGTAGCAGAATACTCTTGATAGTCTTTGGCTTTTTAAAAAGCTCATAAGAATGCACATACCCAATGATATTATCAATCGTGTCTTTATAGACCAAAATTTTAGAATAACCCGTTTCGGTGAAAAGCTTGGTCAAATTTTTTGGGGTCTCATGAAGTTCAACAGCCGTTATTTCGGTACGAGGAACCATTACCTCCCTTGCTTTTACCTCGGCAAACTCCAAGGCATTTTGAAAAATCTGTATTTCAGAATCTACCTCGTCTTCTTCATTGACCGTTTCCATTTGCTCATTGATGTAGTCGCCCAATTCTAGCTTGGTAAATGAAAGTTGCACTTCATCACCATCCGTTTTGAAAAACGTCTTAAGAATCAAATCGGAAACCCAAATGACAAAATCTGATATAAAGGAAAAGACTACGTAAAACAAATAGGCCGGAACTGCCAACACCTTTAGAAGCGTATTGGAATAAATTTGAAACAGCACTTTTGGCAGAAACTCAGCCGTAAACAAGATTATCAAGGTTGATATTATTGTTTGGGTCAAAAGACTAAAATCGACCAATACCACCTTTAAGAATTCATTATCGACCGGTAACATGCCCTCAAACCAGCGCATGAGCAGGTCACCCATAAAAAACCCATAAATAACCAACGCAATATTGTTACCAATAAGCATCGTTGCTATGAATTTCGAAGGCTTTTTGGTAAGGCGTGTCAACACTTTGGCCAAAACACCTTCTTGCTTCTTCTCTATTTCAATATGGATTTTATTAGCCGAAATGAAGGCTATCTCCATTCCGGAAAAGAATGCAGAGAATAGAAGTGAAATGATGATAATTGTAATCGCAGTTTCCAAAATTACCGCTGGTTATCACTATTTCGCTGTTCAAATTTCTTTCGGTAGTTTCTTCTGAACAAAAACATACCGATAGAAACAACAGCAAAGAAGATGAACAAATAAGCACTTTGTCGGTCGGTATTCCAATCGGTAAAAATACGATAGAGCGAAAAAAAGCAGACCGCTAAATATAAATACTCTGTATACCGTAAAATTTTAATCATTTGCCTGTTACTTAATTGTCATAAGACCAAATGTTCTATGGGCGTTAAGAACACTAATATCTTTATTAAAATCCATTCCTTCCCCGTCCATCACGGTGCCGTCTTCAGGATTTGTAAACTTAAATTTTTCTTGCGTAAAAATCCAATCGTGGTCTTGATCCCAATAGAGTTGGCTTGTCTCAAGCTTTTTACCATCATGACTTTCAATAACCACATTGCCCTGCAAATCTATAACATTTGTAGCGGCATAAATAATTCCGAAATCGGCCTTTATAATACTCTTGTCTCCGTTCTCGTTAAAAAAATCAATAACAAGCCCTTCTGGAAACTTCTGGTACGGAAACGTTAAATTTTCGAAATTATGGTTTAAAGGGCTATTTAAAACTGCAATGACCCTAGAAGAGGCACTATCTTCAGAATTCAATTGTTCACGGGTCATGGTATAGGTCATATCAAAATTCTCAGCTATGAACATTGGATAGACCAAAGGTAGCTTTTCAGCACCAGACCTTTTATAATTGTCTTTACAAGACAAAAAAAGTATTGCCATGGTCAAAACCATGGCAATACCATAAAAATTATATCGTGAACTTTGTGTCATCTTATAGACTAGGCACCTTTACACTACCACCAACCCAACAGCTGAAAGTAACTGTCTTGCCGGCCATACCTGAGTTAAAGATGTCAGTTTTAGAAGGTGCTTTTGCCGAATAGCTCGCAGCAGCCTGGTTGGCCTGAGAACCTAAGGCAGGGTCTACACGACCTGCTTGACGGGCCATATCAGCAGCTTTCCAGTAAATAGCACGTTTTTCAAAAGGAGTGCTACCACAATCATTAGCACTTGTAGCATAAAGGTTAGCAATCAACAAATAAGCCTTACCATTCGCTTTATTAGAATTGATAGCTTGTTGAGCATACTTTCTTGCAGTTGATTTGCTTCCTTTTCTCTTGTTAATAACAGCAACCTTATAAGCAATATCCGATTTTTTGATAGCATCGGTCTCCATACTCATAGCCTTATCAAAATCGGCCAATGCCCCATTTGAGTCACCATTTTTCATTTTTAAAGTACCACCATATACGTAAGCACTTGCTGAAGGCTCAAGCGCTAACTGCGCCTCGAACAACTTTTGGAAAAGAGGGTCATCGGTACATTCTTTGTTGAACATTCTACCTACTGCTCTTTTTACCCAAGTTACATCCCCCTTCTTCTCTTCAAAACTCTTTTCATATAAAGGAATCAAGTTTTCACAATCAGCCAAAGCACCCAATTTAGAATCTACACTACCGGCAATTTTACCGTAAGATTCAGAGTTGATGGTAGCCACCTTCAATTGTCTCTTTTCTTTAGAAGTGATAGTACCTGTAGAATCTTTTGGCAACAGTTGAGTAACCACGCCGGTCAACTTCTGGTTTTCTTCTTCAATTTTATCGGTTACGTTGTCGTAAACATCAAATACTTCTTGAAGGTCTTTACTACCACCTTTATGAAGGTCTACCAAGCTAGAAAAATAAAGGTAAAGTGCTCTTGGATTTTTAAAGTTCTTTGGATCTTGTTTGAAAGCAGCATCCAACATGGAATAAATCTCCTCATCGGAGCCCATTTTGTTTTCATACATCAAAAGTGCTTTGTCTATAGCCACAACAGATGGCGTATATCTTTTTGGAAAATACTTTGCACTGTTATCATAAAGACCCATTAAGTCTTTTATAAAACCATCTTTCTCTGCGCCTGAAGACTTCTCGATTTTGTCTTGCAAAATCTTTTCACCCAAAGAGAAATTGGCCTTATTGATATCAGGACAATTATCATAAACCATTTTCCAAGGTGTATATGCAGCCTCATAGTTTTTAACTTTAGCATGTTCCGCATAAATGGAAAGATTGGTCATACATTCTGGGTTTTGGGCTTGGGCATTGCTTGAAACAATGAAGCCGAAAAGCATGATTGCAGAGAGGTAAATTTTAGTTTTCATTTGTTCAATTTTATTTGTTTTTCAAAAAGTCAAACACCTTTCGTCATAAATCTCGGTTCGTTTTGTATTGACGTCTTGCGTTTTTGGTTTCCGATTTTGAGGGGGTTAATGTACTAATTTTTTACCAAGCGAACCCTTTGAAACTTAGAATTTAACCCTAATCGTGTCGATTTGACACCTGATTTTAAACATTCTAAAATTTTTGGGCAATTTTTTATCAAAAAATCAAAGGTTACGCCTTTAATTAATTTTACGCTTACGGAACCAGATATCATTTAGCGATAAACCAACATTAACCTTAAAATAGCTTTCTTCTATTAAATCGGCCGATGTGGTACCTCTACGACCTACCTCAAAGCCAAGATTAAGGTTGGAATAGCCCTTAAGCGGAAGTCCTAATCCAAAAGTTATGCCAAAGTCATTAACCTCTTTATCATTGATGAGCATTCCAGTCTTATCAAGCCGCACCCCGGCACGATAAGTTACCCTACTCAAGTAGCTTTCAAAAGAACTACTATTAGGAATATAGAAACCTCCCAAAGCCAAAGTACTTGCGTCACCATAGACCAAGTTGTCTATTTCGAGAAAAACATTTGAATAATCGCTTAGCTGCTGATAGCTGTATTCAAGGCCTAAGAACCATTTCATGTTCTGACCATAACCAAGACCCACCGTAGCAGTGGTGGGTATTTTAACCCCCGTCTCCTTTAAACCTTGCGCATCAAGATTTACGTCAACTGCCTCTACATCTGCCTGGGTCAATAATGAAAAAGAACCAATTCTTTTTGTGTTTCTAGCGGAAAGATTAGCCTGTGTATTTATGCGTAAAGATGTAAAAAGAGTGTGTTTATCATCAATTGAAGGCGTGTAATTAATAGCGTAATTTAAATCTATACCATCAATTTTAGAAGTTCGCTCATCCTTCACGCCGTATTGAACGTTTTCAACACTTTGAATTCGCAAACTCTCGACCGTACCAAAATTATAATTGGCCGACACTCCCACACTAAAATCTTTAAATACCTCATAACCGACGGACAGATACAGACGGTTCAAGCCTCCTTCTCCCGAATATTCATTAATGATTCGAGAACCCTCGGCACCAGTTTGAGCTACAAAATTGTAGCCGACCGAAGAATAGGGCATGACGCCGAATCCAATTCCTAAGCCTTCCTTTAAACTAAAACCTAATGACAGATATTCAAGATTGGTAACCGCACTGCTTTGCTCTTCAGCAAAACTTTTCAATCGCACTTGCTTGTGTGAAATTCCGGCCGTATAAGTGGTAATACCAAAATCTTCGCCAAATCTAACCCCTAGCTTGCTGTAAGCGGCAGGGTTCTGAAGGTTTACATGAATACTATCGGCATACATGGCTATACCTCCCATCATTTGATTTTCGGCGGTTGCCGCTGAACTTAGTTCACCCAACCCGAAATAAGAATACGGCGAAACCGTTCCGTCTTGTCCGTATGCGCCTACTGCAACAAGGCACATTAAAACAACATATATTTTTTTGATCATTTAATGCTTGTTGTATTCCAACAGATAGTTCAACCCTTTTAGGAGAAATTTGGAATCCGCAAATATGGTATTTTTTAACCGTTTTGACAAAAATGGCGCATCGCCTCCTGTTAAAATAACTGTTAAATCTACGAACCTTGATTTATACTGATTGATTACCCCATCTATTTCATGACACAATCCGTTAACCACACCGCTATGAATACTATTCTCGGTTGAGTTACCAATAAAATCAAAAGGCATTTTAGGTTTCAGCAAGGGTAATTTTGCCGTTTGGGTGTTTAAAGATTTGTAGCGCATGTTAAGACCGGGAGAAATAGCGCCTCCCAAATATTCGCCGTAATCATTGACCATTTCATAGGTCACGCATGTACCTGCATCGACCACTAACGTATTGGCCTTTGGGTTATGGTAAAAAGCAGCGGTTGCCAAAGCCATTCTATCAACGCCCAAGGTCTGGGCGGTAGCATAAGAGTTTTTATACGGAGTTTTAGAAGATGGTGTCAATTCATGAACAGTGCAAAAAACGGCCATTACGGCAATCACCTTTTTATCTAAATGACCAACGGAAGAAACAATGCTATGTGAAATTTTAGGGTAGTGATCACAAATCTCCTTGACCAATCTTGGCATGCTTTCAGCATCTGTATTCTGATAAAAAATAAGGTTATTTCTATCAAACACAGCGAGTTTCACTGAGGTGTTGCCGGCATCGATAATTAGGTTCATAGTACAAAGGTCAAAAAAACAGATCAAACAGATTACCTTTTTTTGCACATTTTGTTTGCATATCGCAAAATTGAAATTATATTTGCACCCGCCTTTGCAAAGGCAACCACTGGTACCTTAGCTCAGTTGGTAGAGCAACGGACTGAAAATCCGTGTGTCCCTGGTTCGATTCCTGGAGGTACCACAAAAAATCCTTACTTTTCGTAAGGATTTTTTTGTTTTTGGGAGTATATTGCGTAAAACTCTTGTTTTGAAAGCAATAGATATTTCAACCCCTATACCAGAGCTTGAGAAATTTCTATCTTCCAATTCTTGGCTCAATTCCGGAGAAAAAATCGAGTCTATCGAAGAGCCTGGCGAAGGAAACATGAACGTGGTATTGCGCGTCATTACCAACGAAAAGTCATTTATTCTCAAGCAATCAAGACCTTTCGTTCAAAAATACCAACAGATTTCAGCACCCATTGACCGCATAGTTGTTGAAAAGAACTTCTATCAAGCCGTTCGCGAAAACGCTGTGAGCGCCCACATACCAAAAATTTTGGGTTTCGACCGAGAAGAGCATCTGCTCATTCTTGAAGATCTTGGGCAATGCGAAGACATGACGTCTATCTACCAGAAACAAGATATTGCGGCTTCCCATTTAGACAGGTTGGTTTTTATTTTAGGGCTCATGCACCGGACCGAAGCCGAAGGCAGCTTTCCTGAAAACCTTCAAATGCGTTTTCTAAATCACAAACACATTTTTGTCGTTCCCTTTTCAGAGAAAAACGAACTAGACCTGGATAGCATTCAAGAAGGCCTGAACGACTTATCGATTCCTTTCAAGACCAGCAAGACCATTAGGGCTGTTGTGGAGGAGGTAGGAGAAAAATATCTTTCTAGTGGAGATACATTAATACATGGTGATTATTACCCTGGTAGTTGGATGACCGAAGGAGAGAACCTCTATATTATCGATCCTGAGTTCGGTTTTGTGGGCTTTCCTGAGTTTGACCTGGGCGTTATGGCGGCCCACATTATAATGGCTACCGGCAAGAAAAGTTATTTGAACAGAATCCATGCCAGTTACCAAGGTAAGGCGGACGTAAAACTGATGTCGCAAGTAGCAGGGATCGAAATAGCCCGTCGTATAATCGGTCTAGCCCAATTACCCATGGAAAGGACTCTTAAGGAAAAGACGAAGCTCTTAAAGAAGGCCCGCAAACTAATCTTGGCCACATGATTCGAAAATTATTCTTGCTTTTATTAGTAATCAGTGCGCTATCATGTAAAGAAAAAAAAGTTTCAACATTCTCCATTCCCTCCCCGAAAAAACAATCATACGAGGTTTCCTCTACCACACTAAATGATGATCAATACTACGACAAAGTTCTTGGCGCATTGGTCGGGTCGGCCATTGGCGATGCCATGGGGGCCTCTACCGAAATGTGGCACAGAGATGACATTCGATTGAAGTACGGGTATATCACCGCACTTACACCTGCGGTAAGACCTCAATCTCCCGAGGGAACTTGGGAAAACAATCTTAACTCAGGAGCTACAACTGACGACACTAGGTGGAAGCTGGCCATGGTCAAGTATATTTCCAAAGGAAAAGAAAATTTGACACCCGAAAATTTCATTGACTTTATTATTGAATATTATAGCTCTTTGACCAAATCTCTCTCCAACAATAACGAGGGCCTTAATACAGATTTTTTAGATGAACAAATCGAAAAAATAGATTGGATCAAAGAATGGGCAAGGGTGGCCACGGCATACAAAAAAGGAAGTAAGGAATACCAAAAAGCACTCCATCGATTTTATGGTGGTGAAATGTCATGTGCCGGCCAATTGTACACACCCATGTTCGGGTTGACCACCCATACACCCGAAGAAGCATACGAGCTGGCTTACGACCACTCCTTGTTCGATATTGGGTATGCTAAAGATATTTCTGCATTGGTATCTGCAATGACCAATGTCGCAATGAGAACCCAGAGTATCGATTCGATTATCAATACGGCTACTTTTGTAGACCCTGAGGGATACCAAGACAGCAGACTGGTAGGGCGAATAGCCTACTCAGTGGCAGATGCCTCGGTGAAAAGTGTTCTCAGCATTAGAGAAACATTTGCAAATGATTCGCTCACCACTATGGATGCAAAATCTTTAAATCCTCCCATCGGATTTCAGGAAGGAAAAAAGGAGTGGCTCATTCAAGAAGCACTTTACCAATACCTTGAAAAAAACCAAAAAGCTATTCCATTTCATTCAGGCGAAATTTGGCAAATACTCGTTACTGGACTTCAGTTTGGAGGTGGCGATTTTGCAAAAACCATGCAGTTCATTGTCAACTACGGAAGGGACAATGATACAGTAGCCGCTGTGGCAGGAATGATATTAGGTGCCAAAACCGGTTTTTCTAACTTACCGAAAGAATTAGCAGCCGAAATTCTCAAAGTCAATAAAGAAAACATGGGTATCGACCTGAAAGCACTTGCTCAAGAGATGACCGAAAACCGAAACCAAACTAATTAGTAGGCCAGGTTCGCTTTACTTCACTCACCTCCAAATTTTGAACACTCATTATTTGATTGGATTTATTTTCGAATGACAACTGACCATAATTTTCATTGGGAAAGATTTGTGAGGTCATTACATATTTACCTTTATCGATAAAAATCTCTATCGAAGACCAATCTAAAATCATTCTTACCTCAAAGATAGAATCGAGATGAGGCATAGGCATCTTTTGTACGATTTCACCAAAAGCTTTTTCAAAATCTGTTTTTCCAGAATTGGATCGGTTCAATCGAAGCGTATCTTTTTTAAATTCCAAAATCAAACTTTCTCCCAAACTGTTTCCCAACTCCATCGTAAATTCATTTGAATTGGTTTCAAAACGAACTTCCGATTGATTGAGGTTATCATAATCATCAACCTCTTTGGCACCGGGCTCAATCTCGATACTTTTCGAGCTTTTTTTTGAAACTATGTCATCAAATTGATTGATAGGATAACCATATAATTCAAACCCTTCATTATCCTTATCCTTGTGAAGTGAAAGTTCTCTAGGTACTGTCATTGCACTACGCCATCTATCGGTAGGTGTTGATTGGGCGTAGGCCCAGTTGCTCATCCAACCTAAAAATATTCGCTTTTCTTCCGGGGCATTGCTATAGGTGACACCTGCGTAATTATCCGTGCCCCAATCGACCCACTTATGCTCTATTTGATCGGTAACGAACGTTTTACCATCAAAATCACCCACAAAATATTGAGTGCCGCTTCCGCCATTAGGGGCTCCCGGGTTGATACTAATCAGCAGAACCCATTTTTCTTCATCCGAACCCTGCACCTTTATTTTGAAAAGATCAGGACACTCCCAAACTCCGCCATGGGCGCCAACATGCTTGCCAAACTCTCCTGACAACTCCCAATTTTTCAGGTCTAATGACCTATAAAACTGGGCATGGTCACCGGCCACCAAAGTCATTACCCAACTACTGCTCTCTTCGTGCCACATAACTTTTGGATCTCGAAAATCTCGTATGTCTTCAGTATTGGCTATGATAGGATTGTCTTGGTACTTAGTCCAACTTTCGCCATTATCCAAACTAAAAGCCAGGCCTTGGGTCTGAAAGTTGTTTTTGCCAGATTTCTCCCCTTCCGGGTCGTGATAGGTATAAATAGCCACAAGTGGAGGATTTGATTCGGTACCGAAACCAGAACTGTTCTTTTCATCAAGAACAGCGCTTCCCGAAAAAATATAACCTAACTCATCAGGGTATAAAGCAATGGGTTTATGTTTCCAATGAAGCAAATCTTCACTCACGGCATGCCCCCAATGCATCGGCCCCCAAACGGTACTATCGGGGTAAAATTGATAAAAAAGGTGATACTTACCTTGGTGATAGACCATACCATTAGGGTCGTTCATCCACATACTATCCGGGGAAAAATGAAATTGAGGCCGATAAGGCTCCATGTAATTGACGTTCTTTATTGAAGTGTTTTCAGAAGTCCTTTGTCTTTCTTCCTTACAAGAAGATACACCGAGAACAATGATGAATAAAAGTAAGTTTAGCGTTTTGGCCCACATGTTAGACGAATAATATTATGCCTTTCTAAAGTACTATCTTTACATAGATTAAAAAAACCCATGAAACAGCGTCTACTCATTTTTAGCTTTTTGATGTTCGGTTCGTTCATTTTTGCCCAGACCCGTATTGATAAAGCCTTAAAGAAATGGAACAAAGAAAGTGTACCCTATATCACAGTTTCGGAGGTAAAAACTGAAAAGGAGGCCATTTTCTTAGATGCAAGGGAATGGCATGAATTCAATGTGAGCCATTTGCCCAATGCCCTATGGATAGGATATAAAAATTTCAACCTTCAATCAATAACCAACAAACTACCTGATAAACAGAAAGAGCTCATCGTATACTGCTCGATTGGTGTGCGTTCTGAAGATATTGCAGAAGAGTTGATAGCTGCAGGTTACCCCAACGTTAAAAATCTTTACGGGGGCATCTTTGAATGGGTCAATCAAGGCAATACAGTTTATAATTCAGATGGCCAGCCTACCGATCAAACACACGCTTTCAACAAACATTGGGGCAAACTATTGCTAAAGGGCCAAAAGGTGTATTCGGTAGAAGACCTTGTAAGGAACTAGCCTTTTCGCCCACCAAGCAAAATGCCAACTACAATTTAAAAAATAGCCATTGATTTGAATTCAAAGAACCTATTGCTCATATTTACTCGCAACCCAGAATTAGGAAAATGCAAGACCAGATTGGCGGCTACCATAGGAGATGAAGCCGCACTTGACATTTACAAGTTTTTATTGCGCCACACAGCGAGTATCACGCATAACCTAGAGATAGTAAAAGAGGTTTGGTACTCAGAAACCATTTGGGAAAACGATGTTTGGAACAATTCGAACTATGAAAAAAAATTGCAGTCAGGTCATGACTTGGGCGAACGAATGGCCCAAGCTTTTACCGAGGGTTTTAAAAACGGTTTTGAGCGTATCGTCATAATCGGCAGCGACATGTACGACCTCACCCAAAAAGACTTGAAGAACGCCTTCAACCTGCTAGAAAAACATGAGTTTGTAGTCGGCCCCGCTGAAGATGGCGGTTACTATCTATTGGGAATGACTAGTTTTGAAGCGAACTTGTTCAAAGAAAAGCAATGGGGAACCTCCTCAGTACTGAAAAACACCTTATCCGATTTAGAAAAAACCAATTATGTTCTTTTGCAAGAACGTAATGATATTGACCTTTACGAAGACATAAAAGACCTAGCCGTCTTTCAACCTTATCTAAAAAATAGCAGGAAATGACACCAAAACAGTTAGAAGAATCTACCGCCTACCTAGAAGCCAAAGGGTTTGAAAATCCTGAAATAGGCATTGTACTAGGTACTGGTTTGGGCAAACTGGCCAATCAAATTGAAGAAGCTATTGAAGCTCATTATAACCATATTCCGTTTTTCCCTCTTGCGACTGTTGAATTTCATTCCGGAAAATTAATATATGGCACCCTTGAAGGAAAAAAAGTAGTGGTCATGCAAGGCAGGTTTCACCTATATGAAGGATACGATTTTGTAGATATTACCTACCCTATCAGGGTCATGCATAAACTAGGAATAAAAAAGTTATTCATTTCAAATGCCGCCGGAGCTATCAATCTTGATTTTAAAAAAGGAGACCTAATGCTTATCGAAGACCACATCAATCTTCAAGGTGGCTCACCTTTGGCATTTAAGGGTGTAAGTCAATACGGCGAAAGGTTTACCGATATGGCCGAACCTTATGATCTCGATATGCGAAAAGAACTTTCGGCCATTGCCGAGAAGGAAAATATTGTTTTAAGAAAAGGTGTATATGCCTCGGTGGTCGGCCCACAATTAGAGACCAAGGCAGAATATAGAATGCTAAAGATAATCGGTGCAGATGCTGTCGGCATGAGCACCGTACCTGAAGTTATCGTCGCCAACCACCTAAAACTACCAATAGTAGCCGTTTCGGTATTGACCGATGAATGCGACCCTGAAAATCTTGAACCTGTAAACGTTCAAGAGATTATCGAGGTAGCCGGTAAAGCTGAGCCTAAAATGGTTAAATTGTTCAAAGAATTAATAAAAAAGCTATGAGTTATTTAGAAGCGACCAATGACCTCTACAAAGAAGCGGCCCTTACGCCAGATGTGGGCCTTTGCTGCACAACAAATCCTGTTTGGCAGTTTCCAGGTCTTTCCATCCCTAAAATTATGCAAGAGATGAACTACGGCTGCGGAAGTACCGTTTCTGCCCAAGACCTTATCAATGATCCTAAGGTTTTGTACGTAGGCGTCGGCGGTGGTATGGAACTGCTTCAGTTCTCATACTTCTCAAGACAAGAAGGTGGTGTAACCGGTATTGACGTAGTCGACGAGATGTTGGAAGCCTCTCGAAAAAATTTCAAGATTGCCGAAGAAGAAAACGATTGGTTCAGCAGCAAGTTTGTCAATCTCATAAAAGGTGATGCCTTGAACCTGCCCGTCGCAGATGCAAGTATTGATGTTGCCGCCCAAAATTGTCTCTTCAACATTTTCAAGACCGAAGACTTAAAAAAGGCGGTTGCAGAAATGTATCGCGTATTAAAACCGAATGGCCGATTAGTGATGAGTGATCCCATCTGCGAACAACCAATGAACGATGAACTACGAAATGACGATAGGCTTCGAGCCCTGTGTCTTAGCGGTAGCATACCCCTTCAAGAATACATCAAAACGCTTACCGATTCAGGTTTCGGCACAATTGAGGTTCGCGCAAGAAAATCATACCGCGTTCTTTCGCCCAACCACTACCCTACTGATGAGCTGATCTATATCGAATCAATTGAAATTGCAGCAATTAAAGACCCCATGCCAGAAGACGGGCCGTGTATTTTTACAGGAAAAACTGCTATCTATTATGGTAACGAGCCCTATTTCGATGATCAAAAGGGCCATGTCTTGATGCAAAATCAACCTCTTGCGATCTGCGATAAGACAGCAGCGGCACTTGCTCGTTCCAATGACGAAATTCATATTAGCGAGAGTACATGGCACTATAATGGTGGTGGTTGCTGCTAGTATTTTGATTTTATGGAGGAAGCCAAAATAAGTATTGTCATTCCTGTTTATAATGAACAGGAACATATTGCTGAACTCCTTGGCTATCTGACCAACTTCAACATTTCATCACATCTTCATGAGATTCTTGTAGTTGATGGGGGAAGTACCGATTTAACCGTTGCCGTTGCTTCCGCTTTCGATGTCACTCTATGTCAATCCGCGAAGGGAAGAGCTGCACAAATGAATTTCGGAGCTCGAAAAGCAAGCGGGAACGTACTGTATTTTCTTCATGCAGACACCCTTCCACCAGAGAATTTTATCGAATGCCTTGTCAGCTTGTACGAAAAGGGAAATAAAGCAGGATGTTTTCGACTTAGGTTTAACAATCGCAGCCTTTTTTTGGCCTTTTTCTCTTGGTGTACAAGGTTCAATTTCTTGATTTGCCGTGGTGGAGACCAATCTCTGTACATCACCAAAGAACTGTTCGAAAAGTTAGATGGCTTCAATGAGAACTACGTCATTTATGAAGACAGTGAGTTGATCGGCAGAATTTATAAAACAAATAATTTCTCGATAATACCTGACTACGTAACCACTTCAGCAAGGCGTTATGATGCTATTGGAATGTTTCGCTTACAGTACCATTTCGGAGTCATCCACCTAAAAAATGCCTTGGGTGCCGACCCGGAACAGCTTTACGATTATTACAGAAGGAAAGTGCTGGCGTAAAAATTACTTTTCATAATCGAGTAGAACACCTTCCGATATCCATTTGGCCAAAGCTTGGCGATTATCAGGATCTAAAATGCGGCGTTGGTCTTTTTTGTTCCTGATGTTTCCTATCTCGATAAAGGTCATCGCCGGATGCGTCTTTTTAACCAAATACAGTGATGAACGGTCTTCAAAAGTGCCGGAATAAACTCGATTAGGCTGAAATTTTTGATACTTCTTTTGAAAGGTAGTATGTATGCTCTCCGCCAACTTTCTACCATTTTTGCTCTTTTCATGGTGATAGAAAAAAACATCAATATTCTGACCACGACTTCTACTATCAACATGTGTAACTATCAATCGCTGGTATTTTCCACGATGTTTACTGTATAAATCGTTTACAATCTCGACCCGCTGTTTAAGACGAGCTACCTGATTCAAGGGAATAGTTTTGTTAGGGTAAGCCACCTCGTCATGATCAATTTCTAGTACCCTTTCATCACGAATACCGTCATTCTCATCGCGTATAATGATATAGACCAGTGCACCATGCGAAATCAACTCTTTGGCCAACCGTAAAGTAATATCGTATGCATACTCGTCTTCCGCAATCATTTTACCCCCGTAATTGGCCATTGCCCCCGGGTCAGGACCACCATGACCCGAAACCAAATAATAGACGTTGCCTTTCAGCCTATCGCTGTTTTTCAGAACTGTTGCATGTTTCTTTCCGAAAATGGCGAAATCTTCACCTTCTATTTTTACTACCTCTTTTGACTTCTTCTCAATAGACTCAACAACCTCTACCGAATCGAGCTCGACCGATGGTATCAAATACCTTCTACCCTCATACAAATGAATGCTATCTCGAAGGTTATCAAGATTCATTGCAATAAAATCATCATAATGGTCATAGGGGTTGATCCCTTCTTTTCTCAACAAAGAAAGTATACCATCGCCTCTTTTGGCTACAACGGTTTTTACCGAATCTTGGGCAAAGGCCACCTCAGCTACGAAAAAAGTAACCAAAACAGAAAAAACCACTCTAAAATATGGGAGAAAAAATCGATTCATTTTCAGCACTTCACACCCCAAAAAATCAAAAATAATGCCTAACGTGTTCACTCTGCACAAAATTAAAGAACGAATGAATATATCATCAACTCGTGCTAAAATTTAGTTAACCATTTCATCAACAATAAAATTTTAGAATCTTTGACGTAAAAATACAAGGTCAAACTGTATGAAAAAGACCATAAAATCGACCTATAGATGGCCCCTATTGAGTTGGGCCCGTTCTAAAACAACCATATGAACTTAAAAAACACCTTTTCGGCCATTGTTCTGGCACTATTGATTTTTTCTTGCAATTCGGAGAAAAAAATAAAGGCACCTGATAATACTACCGCTGAAACATCGAAGGCCCAAAAAATTATTGAACGTGCCATTTCTACCCACGGCGGAAAGCTTTATGATACCGCCTATTATAGCTTTGTTTTCAGAAAGAAGAAATTCACTTTTAAGAACAACGAGGGCGGTTTTATCTATACGGCAGAAGAAGTTAAAGATGGGCAAAAGTTTTTAGATTCATTAAAGAACGGTCGCCTCACTAGAATAATTGACGGACAAGTAACCAGTCTCTCTTCAAAGGATGTTAATAAGTATACCGAGGCCTTGAATTCGGTGGTTTACTTCGCCACCCTTCCGCATAAACTAAAAGATGCTGCGGTAAACAAAGAATATGTTGGTGCTACTCACATTAAAAATGAGCCCTACGACCTTATTAAAGTTAGTTTTGAGCAAGAAGGCGGAGGCGTTGACTACGAAGACGTTTTTCTTTATTGGATACATGCCAATAAAAACACTATGGATTATCTTGCCTACAAGTACAACACCAATGATGGCGGGGTCAGGTTTAGAAGTGCCTATAACGTAAGAACAGTTGATGGCATCAGATTTCAAGACTATGTCAATTATAAGGCCCCCATAGGCACTCCACTTGAAAACTTGCCTAAAATGTATGAAGCAGGTAATCTCGAAAAACTATCAAAAATTGAAACCGAAGAAATTAAAAGTCTAAAATAAATAGCCATGGCAAGCTTAGAAGTTATTCGAATGGGCAACCCAAACCTTCGAAATGTTTGCGAAACGGTCGAAATAGAAGAAATTCAACGACCGGAATTTCAGACTTTCTTGAAAAACCTGGTATCGACCATGCGAGATAAAAACGGAGTGGGTATTGCGGCACCACAAGTAGATGTATTGAAAAGGGTTTTTGTAATCGAAATTGAAGACAACCCTCGCTACCCCAATAGAGTGAACTTTCCTATTGTAATTGCAATCAATCCAGAAATAGAAGTTGTATCCGATCAGAAAATAGATAGTTGGGAAGGTTGCCTTAGCATACCGGGCATTCGAGGGCAATTAAAAAGACACCAAAAAATTCGGTTGAAGGCATTGAATGAGGATGGTGAAAATTTTGAATTAGAATTGGAGAATTTTCCAGCTATAGTAGCCCAACACGAACTCGACCATTTGAATGGCGTTCTTTTCATCGATCGAATGGAGGACCTAAAAACCTTAGCCTTCGAAGAAGAATACAACAGTTATTGGCTCGGCAAGTCTATTTAGAAAGGGCTTATGATTTCCGATAAAACTCCTTTATTACGTTTTGAGCAGGTTTATTTTGAGGAGTAAACCTATTGTCGTTCTCCCCTCCGGATTCTTTATGGTTGATGAACCATTTCCAAACATATCCGCCTGCGAACCAATCTTCTGACCAGAATTCTTCAAAAATAGCCTTGGTCGCGTTCACTTGACCCTGCATATTGGCGGGATTATCATGCATATCTACAAGCCAAGGTTTCCATGCTGTCTGGTGGGCGCTCCTATAACCGAACTCTGTAAAAAGTACAGGTCTATCAACGGTTTCCGCTAGTTGCTCAATAGACGGTTTATGTTTCTGCCAACCGACCCTACATTGCTCAACCGTGGGGGTTTCATGTTCGCACAACGGAAAGTAGGCATCGATACCTATAAAATCTAACTGAGACCAAAAAGGAGTTCTTTTATACTCGTCCCAATTAGCGGCATAGGTAAGTTTTCCTTTGTAAATCTTTCTTACTTTAGGAATAAGGGCATTCCAAAAATCAGGTCTATTGGTTACAAACTTTTCAAGTTCGGTGCCAATACAAAATATGTCGGTATTGGTTTCAGCAGCCATTTCGGCATAGTTGAGAATGAATCTTTCGTACGAATTCTCAAAAATCGCCCAGTCTTCTTCGGTTTTTAATTCAAAAGACCCGGTAAAAACACCCCTCCAAATCCATATTTGGGGCTTTACCATCACTTTTACTCCGTTTTTATGCAACATTTCAATATACTGCTTGGCCCCTTTTCTAGTTTCGCCATGCCATTGTCTATCACTATCGAATACTATTTCGGGCTCATCGACAGTCCGAATAAAACCAAAAGGCATAATGGCCGCATGGTTGGCATGAATATTTAAAAGCTCTTGAACATGCTCTTGAGCTACCGCCTCCCTTGAGGCCACAAAACTGACCCCGTTAATTTTTTCGGTTTGCTGGCTTGAACATGAAAATTGAAAAAAACACAACAAAAAAAGGCCTAACCACCTCATAGTCAAAAAATTTACACTCCTGAAATATAATAATTCCGCCGAGTATTTAAAAAATCATTCGGTTTGGTTCAACGACCAATCGTAGGGGTAGTACGAAATTTTTACGTTTTCGGGAAGTTGGCTCTTTCGATAATTGTTTAGAAAAGACAAGATGCTTTTACCATCACGGGTAAAATCCTCTTCATACCACTCAAATATTTGCGAGATACGAACTTGGTCACCTTCTACCTTTATAAACTTCTTATCATTGATAGCTTTTCGAGTCTGGGCTTCCAGCTGCTCTTCTAATAAAGAAGGGCGATAAGCAGTACTAATTATGGGAGGGCAACCTAGACCTGCACAGACAAGAACAAAATGAAACCTGGCCTCATCAGGAAATGGGGCGCGAAGCATATCGTTTTCAATTTCGTTCAAGGTCAATTCTTTTCTTCCGACACTATATTTGACCTTATCAAAAAAACCTGAAACATTCAATGGTGAATCTATTGGGTATTGTAATGTAATACCCTTTATAACCGCGAGATTATAAACGTTTATCCAGAAAGACTTGTAAATTTCAGGTTGGCTTATATCTACATCCATTTCCTCTGCCATATTCAAAAGCTCATCCAATTGAGATTGATTCCTTTTTATTGCTTCGTAATTGACCCTCCCTTTGTCTACGTAAGCTTTTAAGAACACATCGCTTTTATTAAAAAACCTTTCGATTTTCTGCTCCATCACACTCAGTGGAGCCAGTAGCAATAGTATTATGAATGCGCTTCTCATAGGTTGTTTTTCGTTTTTCTCGTAGATTGATAAGCCATGTTTATACTTTACCGCAAATCACGGACCAACCTTAAAAGTAGCCGGACAATCTATTTTTGGCAAGGATAAAAGCGTAACTTATGACCATTCGTAAATGTATTTGAACTATTGACCCACTTATTTAAATTGCGTAAAAATTAAACTTTTCAGGTAAGACCGTATAAAGTTTACGACTGAATCAGCGATTGCCCTCATTATTTCTATGGAAAAAGTTGTCATTATAGGAAACGGAATAGCAGGTGTGACCGCTGCACGTCATATCAGAAAACTTTCCGACAAAAAAATTACGATTATTTCTGCCGAGACTAAATACTTTTTTTCTCGCACCGCCCTAATGTACGTATACATGGGGCATATGAAATTTGAGCACACCCAACCTTATGAAGACTGGTTTTGGAAAAAAAACAAAATTGAACTCGTTCAGGCGTATGTCGAGAAAATTGACTTCAAGTCAAAAACTTTACATACCTCCGACAACCGAGATTTAGAATATGACCAACTTATTCTCGCCACAGGTTCTCAACCCAATAAATTCGGTTGGCCGGGCCAAAATCTTAAAGGTGTTCAAGGTCTCGTTTCAAAACAAGATTTAGATTTACTGGAAACCAATGCCCCAAACAACAAGGTATGCAAAAGAGCTGTTATTGTAGGTGGCGGCCTGATAGGAATAGAGCTATGCGAAATGCTTCGAAGTAGAGAAATTCCTGTCACCTTTTTGGTTCGTGAAGCTAGTTTCTGGGATGGGGTTTTACCTTCAGGAGAATCGCAAATGCTCAATGAGCATATCAAAAAGCACCACATAGATTTACGTTTAGGCTCTAGCTTAAGGGAAATTAAAGGAGAAGAACATGTACAGTCTGTAATTATCGAGGAAACTGGAGAGGAAATTGAATGCGATTTTGTGGGTCTTACTGCCGGGGTTAGCCCCAGCATCGACTTTTTAAAAAGTAGTGACTTACAATTAGGCAAAGGCATCTTGGTCAATCGATATCTAGAAACTAATATAAAAGATGTTTACGCTATTGGTGATTGTGCAGAACAGCGAGAAGCCATTGGTCATAGAAGGCCGGTAGAGGCCGTTTGGTACACCGGAAGAATGATGGGTGAAACGGTTGCCCAAACCATTTGCGGTAATCGCCGCGAATACAACCCCGGACACTGGTTCAACTCCGCTAAGTTTCTTGATATTGAATATCATACCTATGGTTGGGTATTTAGCGATAAGAATAAAAGTGAAGATGAACTACATTTTCATTGGAGGCATTCTAGCGAGAATATTTGTTTAACGATAGCCTATCAAAAGCAGACCAACCTATTCTTGGGCATCAATACATTTGGCATTCGTATGCGACACGAGGTGTTCGACCATTGGTTAAGCGAGTATACAAGCATTGACTATGTAATGGAGCATTTGAAAGATGCCAATTTTGACCCTGAATTCTATAGTCGATATGAGCATCAAATCGTTGATTCGTATAATTCTGAAAAAGGCAAAAATATTCAAGTTAGAAAGAGAAGCTGGAAAAGAATATTAAGCATTACAACCAATTGATTACCGGTAAATTTTAAATTTTTATGAGAACAGTTGATAGAAGTATGGCTCTTACCGGCGAACCACCAAAGGCCCTTGACCTTTCACAGAAGTTAGCGACCCTTGTAGGGCTATCGGGCCTGGGCATTTTGGTTTTGGCACTACTGAATATAGGTTTCAGCCACAGAACTTTTTGGCTCATGGCTTCTCTTTCAGCAATCACTTTAGGCACCATTTGGTTTACTTGGGCTTCGTATGCCCATAAACCCGCGGGAATCAAAAACGACGGAGTGATGTTCAAATCGATTTCAAGTCGTGGTTTTTGGGGATGGGTCTCCGGCTTACTATTAACTGGCTTTTATATTGTTCTTTACTTTTACCCACAATATCTCGGACTTGTAAAAGACGGTGACAACACCGGTCTTATTGCTCTATTTGACCCATTGAGCAAGGTATTAAGTGGAAATCCTGCGAGCCAATGGTTTGTTTACGGTACGCTCTACACCGTTGCCATTCTAGCTTTTGGAATCAAGTTTTTGTATAAGTACAGGCATAATGCCTATGAACGCTTAAGAACCTTTAGCGTCATGTTTTTTCAGACCGCGTTTGCCTTTCTTATTCCGGAATTCATGGCAAGGCTCAATAATGAAACCTTTTCTCTACCCTATTACGATTTAAAAAATATTTGGCCGCTCAACTATTACAATTTTGAGAGATATCGGGTCAACAGTTTTATCGATGCCGGAGATATTGGCTTGGCGCTACTCATATTCGGGGTTCTTTCCATTTTCGTCATCACACCTATCTTAACCTATAAATACGGCAAACGTTGGTACTGTTCATGGGTTTGTGGCTGCGGAGGTTTGGCAGAAACGGTAGGCGACCCCTTTAGGCACTTAAGTGATAAGAGTCAATTTGCTTGGAAGGTTGAACGGTGGGTCGTTCATAGCGTTGTTGTCTTCGTTACTTTAATGACCACCGCTGTAATCTATTCTTACCTGGGCAATGCCACCAGTGAATATTGGCTTACTAAAACCACCTTTTTAACGGGCGTGGCCCTCATTCTTACCATCGTATTTGCCTGGGCAATGATTTATAAGAGGGAGCAATTGAAAAAGGATGCAAAGTATGGTGCCATTGGGTATTTCATCATTATAATCGCCCTAATCGGTTTTCACTTTTTCAGTGGCGACGGAAATGTATTTCTCTTTAAATCGGAGACGTTAAGAAGAACCTATGCATTTCTTATCGGCAGTATATTTTCGGGGGTAATCGGCACAGGGTTCTACCCTATTTTCGGCAGTAGGGTCTGGTGCCGTTTCGGTTGCCCCATGGCTGCCATTCTTGGCTTTCAGCAACGCTTGTTTTCTAAATTCAGAATTACCACTAATGGCGGACAATGCATATCGTGTGGTAATTGCTCCACTTACTGTGAAATGGGTATTGATGTGCGCGCTTATGCCCAAAAGGGTGAAAATATTGTTCGGTCGAGCTGCGTAGGTTGCGGAATTTGCTCGGCAGTCTGCCCAAGAGGTGTATTGAAACTTGAAAATGGCCCGCTCGAGGGGCGTATAAATAGTAAAGACGTCTTGTTGGGCAATGACGTTGATTTGATGGACCTGGTCAATTCAAAAAAATAATGATCAGACCCTAGAATTGGTACTTTTTGGGCTTCATTTAGGTGCTTGATAAGAATAGCTTAGTTTTGTCAGCAGTAACGTCACATTTAACCATGTTCAATTGATTGATGGCTATTCGTTTTCCAAATTCGCCTGACATAAAAGTGATTATTCCAGCTTTCAATGAAGCCGATTCAATAGCCTCGGTCATCAATGAAATACCCGATGTTGTTTCAGAAATAATTGTTGTCAACAATAATTCTTCAGATAAGACCGAAAGCAACGCCAAGGCCGCAGGAGCGACCGTTCTTACCGAAAACAGAAAGGGTTACGGCTACGCCTGTTTAAAGGGAATGGATTATGTTTCAAAACAATCCAAACTACCGGATATTATCGTATTTGTTGACGGAGACTATTCCGACTATCCCGAAGAACTGGTTAAGGTGGTGGAACCCATTATTTTGCACGATTACGACTTCGTAATCGGTGCAAGGGCAAAAAGGCTTAGGGAAGATGGAAGCATGACTCCACAGCAAATATTCGGCAATTGGCTGGCCACTTTTTTAATGAAATTGCTTTTCGGGGCAACATTTACCGATTTGGGTCCGTTTAGAGCTATAAGCTATGATAAGTTGTTGTCTCTCAACATGGAAGACAAAACTTACGGCTGGACGGTGGAAATGCAGTTGAAAGCGCTCAAAAAAAAATTGGCATATACCGAAGTACCAGTGCGTTACAAAAAAAGAATTGGTGTTTCAAAAGTGTCGGGTACCGCAAAAGGTAGTATATTTGCTGGCATAAAAATATTAGGTTGGATTTTCAAATACAGCATAAAATAATACTATGGGATTATTGATCTCTTATATCATTCTAGCCATCTACAGTGTAGCGCTTTTATTGATATTTTTTTACAGTTTGGCCCAATTGAACTTATTGGTCAATTACCTAGGCTACAAAAGGCGAAACCAAACTGCCCCCAAATTCAACCTTCTTGACCCTAAGGAAATTCCTCATGTAACCATACAGCTGCCCGTTTACAACGAAGAGTATGTCATGAACCGTTTGCTTGAGAATATCGCTAAAATTGAATATCCGAAAAGCAAACTGGAAATTCAGGTACTTGATGATTCTACTGACGAATCTGTAGTAGAAACTGCTGCGAAAGTTGAAGCTTTGCAAAAGTCAGGCCTTGACATCAAGCATATAAGAAGAACCAACAGGCAAGGTTTTAAGGCCGGCGCCCTAAAAGAAGGTCTTGAAATTGCCAAAGGTGAGTTTATAGCCATTTTTGATGCCGACTTTATGCCCTCGGGCGATTGGCTGAAAAAAACAGTTATCTATTTTAAAGACCCCGAAATTGGCGTAGTTCAGACACGTTGGGGGCATATCAACCGAGAGTATTCGACTCTTACCCGTATTCAGGCTTTTGCCCTAGATGCACACTTTACCCTTGAACAAGTAGGTAGAAATGCAAAAGGTCATTTTATCAACTTTAACGGTACGGCAGGTATTTGGAGAAAAGAATGCATTCTAGATGCCGGTAACTGGGAAGGCGACACCTTGACCGAAGATTTAGATTTAAGCTATCGCGCCCAATTAAAAAATTGGAAGTTCAAATATCTCGAAGATGTTGAAACCCCAGCTGAACTTCCTGTGGTGATCAGTGCGGCCCGATCCCAACAGTTTCGTTGGAACAAGGGCGGGGCCGAGAACTTTAGAAAATCGGTGATGAGCGTTATTTCCGCAAAGAATATTTCGCTTAAAACCAAATTTCATGGCGTTATGCACTTGCTGAACAGTTCTATGTTCTTGTGCGTTTTCTTGGTATCTATTTTGAGCATACCGGCTATGTACATCAAAGCGCTTTACCCACAGTTCGATATTGTTTTCAGCTTATTGAGCTTCTTTGTACTGAGCACCATTATTCTCTTCATATGTTATTGGTTTACCTATAAAAGTATTCAAGGCAGTAGTTTTGACAATTTTGTCGACTACATCAAGCTTTTCTTTACCTTTTTCTCGGTAGCCTTAGGCTTTTCACTGCACAACTCGATAGCGGTTCTTGAAGGGCATATTGGCAAACGCAGCGAGTTCGTTCGTACTCCTAAATTTAACTTGAACAATCTTACCGATTCTTGGAAAGGCAATAAATATTTGACCAAAAAGCTCTCTCCGAACATGATTTTTGAGGCTTTACTTATGTGCTATTTCTTATTCGGTATGTACAGCGCGATACCTTTGAATGACTTCGGTTTGTTCCCGTTTCATTTTATGTTGTTCTTAGGTTTCGGTTTTGTTTTCACCAAATCATTGACGGCAAGGGCCTAGCGAACAAGACCAGATTACGGCAAAAAATTTTGGGTAGTTGTTCCGTCAAATTTTCTTATTTTTTCGGCTGCAACCCAATTGAACTTTAATGTCGAATCGCTTTACCAGGTATTGGAATCTTCATAAAATACCCATTCTACTTGCTTTGCTAAGTGCGGTATTCTATTATGTTTTCGCGTATCACTTAGACCGTAGCGACTTCATAAAACTCATTACCCTTTTTGCGGCGTTGTTCTTTATCTGTCTCCGCCTAGTTCGCTTTGAAAAGTTCAATTTAAAATTTCTTGCCATTGTTGGTGTAATCTTCAGATTACTATTCATCATGGCAGAGCCCAATCTATCGCAAGATTTTTATCGCTTCGTATGGGATGGTCATTTGGTATCGCAGTTCGTAAGCCCCTATTTACTTTCGCCCGACAGTTTGATGCAGCAAGGTGTGCAGACCATTCCGAATTCGGAGGTATTGCACAACGGCATGGGGGAACTAAGTGCGCAGCATTTCAGTAATTACCCGCCCCTCAACCAACTTTTCTTTGCTATTGCCGCCCTTATTGGTGGTCAAAGCCTTTTTGCTTCGGTTTTAGTAATGCGCCTAAGTATCATTTTATTTGATTTAGGTATTCTTTATTTCGGCAGAAAACTGCTCAAAAACCTGAATCGTTCACCACATTTGATTTTTTGGTATTTCCTTAATCCTTTGGTCATTATCGAACTGACCGGTAATCTACATTTTGAGGGCGTTATGTTATTTTTCTTTGTTTTGGCCCTCTATCTTATTTCTACTAAAAAATGGTTGTTCAGTACCGTTCCGTATGCTTTTTCCATAGGCATCAAATTAGTTCCGCTAATGTTCCTTCCCTTATTCTGGAAACAATTCGGAATCAAAAAGAGCGTCATTTTTTATCTACTGACCGGGCTAATAACTGTATCATTATTTCTACCTTTTTTTTCTCCCGAACTGGTACCCAACTACTCCAAAACGGTCGGCCTGTGGTTCTCAAATTTTGAGTTCAATGCAGGAATTTACAATGCAATAAAATATATAGCCGTTCAAATGGATGCCAAACCCTGGGAACTCATCAAGACTTATGGCAAGATCACCCAGGTGGCCACTATCGTAGTGATTCTACTATTTTCGTTTTTTAGAAGCAATGAAAAATTACCTGTTCTTGTCAGCTCTATGATGTGGGTTTTAACGTTTTATTACTTTATAACCCCAACGGTGCACCCTTGGTATATTATCTTTCTAGTCGTTCTCAGTCTTTTCACCGAATACCGTTTCCCGATTATTTGGTCGGCTGCCGCTACCTTGAGCTACTTTGCCTATTCGAACGCTGATTTTCAGGAGAATCTGTGGCTTTTGGCAGTTGAATATATTTCTGTATTGGGATTTATGGTTTACGAGTTTGTTAAATTAGGTAAGCTCAAACTAATTTTTCGTAATAATTAATACAGTATTGTTGTCGTTTCAATGTATTCTTGTACATTTGAATTTCAATGGAAGGACAACTACATATTTTAGAATTAATGAGCAGTCTTGCTCCGGTACGTCCGCTTCACATCCGTCGTCGCCCGTAAGGGTGTTTCATTTGATATGGAAATAGGTGAGTCCATTTCCGCACAACTTCCACAAGTCTTTTTAAGTTTAATTTTAGCATACAAGCATAGCAATGAAAATATTAATTGCTAACGAATCTCATTTTAAATACGCCAGCATCATATGCGATACGATTGCTGAATCTGCAAAGGTTCGCGGTACAGGTATCGCAAAGCGCACCCCTGAATATATTCAAAAGAGGTTACAGAACGGCAACGCCGTAATCGCTTTGGATGGGGATAAATTCGCGGGCTTCTGCTACATAGAAGTCTGGGGCCATGAGAAATTCGTTGCAAACTCAGGTCTTATCGTACACCCAGATTATAGAAATCAGGGATTAGCCAAGCAAATCAAAAAACGCATTTTTGAACTGTCTAGGGAGAAGTTTCCCAATGCCAAAATTTTCGGTATCACTACGGGCTTGGCAGTTATGAAAATGAACTATGAATTGGGTTATAGGCCGGTAACTTTTTCTGAACTAACCGATGACCCTGAATTCTGGAAAGGTTGCCAGACCTGCAAGAACTTTGACGTGCTAACTCGTACCGAAAGAAAAATGTGCCTTTGCACCGGTATGCTTTACGACCCGGAAGAAAAGACTAAAAAGAAGTCCAAAGAGAAGCCGAGCACCAAAACATTTGAAAGATTAAAAAGTATTAAAGAAAGTTTGTTCCTAAAGAAAAAATAAAAATGAAGAAATTAGTTTTAGCCTACAGCGGCGGATTAGACACCTCTTATTGTGCCAAGTACCTATCAAAAGAAAAAGGTTTCGAAGTGCATGCCGTAAGCGTAAACACCGGAGGTTTCTCAAAACAAGAAATTGCCGAAATCGAGAAGAAAGCACTGCAATTAGGGGCAAGCTCATACCTATCTATAGACGCGGTAGAAACCTTTTATGATAAAGTGGTCAAATACCTCATTTTTGGTAACGTACTAAAGAACAATACGTATCCACTTTCTGTTAGTGCCGAAAGAATCGTTCAGGCCATCGAAATCGTTAAATACGCAAAAAAAATAGGGGCCAATTACATCGCACATGGCAGTACCGGTGCCGGTAATGACCAAGTAAGGTTCGACATGATTTTTCAAATTATAGCTCCCGAAATAGAGATAATTACCCCTATTAGGGACAAAAAATTAGCGAGGGAAGAAGAAATCAAATACCTTCAAGAGAATGGGGTAGACTACTCTTGGGAAAAAGCAAAATACTCTATCAACAGAGGCCTTTGGGGCACTTCGGTGGGGGGTGAAGAAACCTTGACATCAGAAAAACCGTTGCCCGATTCTGCATACCCTAGTCAACTACAGGAAAAGGAACCTCAAGAGGTAAAATTGACTTTTGAAAAGGGCGAGTTGATAGCTATTGACGGAAAAAAAGATTCGCCCGTTAACAACATCGTTAAATTAGATGCCTTGGCCAGCAAGTACGCTATCGGGCGTGATATACACGTTGGCGATACCATTATAGGAATTAAAGGAAGAGTAGGTTTTGAAGCGCCCGCATCTCTAATCATTATCAAGGCGCACCACTTGTTGGAGAAACATACTTTGACAAAATGGCAACAATTTCAAAAAGAACAGCAAGGTAATTTTTATGGCATGCTTCTACATGAGGGCAACTACCTAGATGCTGTTATGAGAAATATTGAGGCTTTCTTGACCGACACCCAAAAAACAGTTTCAGGTGATGTGTTCGTAGGCCTCTACCCCTTCCAGTTCAGGTTGAACGGTATTTCTTCTCAACACGACCTTATGAATGCTTCATTTGGCAGTTATGGCGAAATGAATAAGGGTTGGACGGCAGATGACGCCAAAGGCTTTATCAAAATTCTATCCAACTCGGGCAAAATTTATAACCACGTAAACCCAAGTGATGATTAAGGCAGGTATAATTGGGGGGTCGGGGTATACCGGTGGCGAATTAATCAGAATACTTTTGAACCATCCGCAAGCGGATATCGATTTTGTTTTCAGTACAACAAGGGCAGGTAAAAAACTGACCACTGCACACCCAGACCTATTGGGTACAACGGAAATGGAATTCACCGGAAAGGTAAATTCTGATGTAGATGTGGTTTTTCTTTGTTTGGGGCACGGTAATTCGGGACGATTTTTGGAGGAACACCAATTTTCGAGTGATACTAAAATTGTTGATTTGAGTAATGAGTTTCGACTAGAAGGCGATTCGGTTTTTCAGGGCAATCAATACATATATGGCCTACCTGAACTAAAGAAATCTGAAATCGAAAAAGCGAATTTCATTGCCAACCCGGGTTGCTTTGCAACGGCCATTCAATTAGCCTTGCTACCTCTTGCAAAGGCTGGCAAACTTTCAAACGATGTTCATGTGAATGCGGTTACCGGAAGCACTGGTGCCGGAGTGAGCCCATCGGCTACCTCACATTTCAGCTGGCGGAACAATAACATCAGTTGGTATAAGCCATTTACCCATCAGCATTTGGGTGAAATCAACGAAAGTCTTCACTCCTTACAAAAAAACAGTGGAGAGTTGTTTTTCCTCCCTAATCGGGGAAATTTCACTAGGGGTATTTTGGCAACGGCATATACGAAGTTCGACGGAAGCATAGAGGAGGCCATCGCCCTATATGAAGATTTTTATGCCGATGCACTTTTTACTCAGATTGCAGAAGAACCCATCAACCTAAAGCAGGTCGTGAACACCAACCAGTGCCACATCCATTTACATAAACACAACGATACGCTGTTGGTAACCTCGGCCATTGATAATTTGTTAAAAGGAGCTTCAGGACAGGCCGTTCAGAATATGAACTTAATGTTTGGGCAAGAAGAAGGTGCCGGACTTAATTTAAAAGCGGGAGTTTTTTAAGAGTTGTGAAGAATTAAATTTTCGTTTCGCAATATATCAAAGCGAACGAATATATAAAGGTCAATTCACACGCCATAGATTAGAAAAACGGGGAACGAACATACAACTAGAACAAAAATGAAAATAGCAATAATCGGTGCTGGAAACCTAGGAATATCAATTGCAAAAGGAATTCTAAATTCTAACGGTGCCACCACCATGTATTTGACCAAGCGCAATACAGAAAATATTAAGAAGTTCGAGAATTACGGCAATGTTACCGTTACGAACGACAATCGTTTGGCAGTACAAAATTCTGATATTCTCATATTGGCCGTTCAACCAAGCCAGTTAGAGTCGATTTTAAACGATTTCAAAGATTTACTGACCGAGAAGCATGTCATTATATCTACCATAACTGGTTATAGTATCGAAAAGATGGAAGATATCTTGGGTGCCGAACAAAATATTATTCGCAGTATGCCCAACACCGCTATTTCAGTAGGGCAGTCAATGACTTGTATTTGCAGTAACGAAAAAGGCAAAAAGAAGGTAGAACTTGCCAAGGCTATTTTTAACAGAATGGGGCACTCAATGGAAATTCCCGAGAGTCAAATGCAAGCGGCTACCGTAATATGTGCCAGCGGAATCGCTTTTTGGATGCGTTTGATTCGTGCCACCACACAGGGTGCCATTCAATTAGGCTTCGATGCCAAAGAAGCGCAAGAACTTGCCATGCATACTTGTAACGGCGCCGCCACCTTATTAATAGAATCGGGCAGCCATCCAGAATCTGAAATTGATAAGGTAACGACCCCAAAAGGCTGTACCATTCAAGGTTTGAACGAGATGGAGCATCAAGGTCTGAGCTCTTCGTTGATTCAAGGTATAGTCGCTTCGTACAATAAAATCAGTAGAATTAAAGAAAATCAGATTTAGCCTTAATTAGACAGAGATGAAATTATTTGATGTATACCCCTTATATGATGTTACTCCGGTTTCGGCCGAGGGCATAGTAGTTACCGATGAAAAAGGCATATCGTATCTCGATTTTTACGGAGGCCATGCGGTTATCTCTATTGGTCATTCGCACCCACATTATGTAAAACGAATCAAAGACCAGTTAGATAAAATAGGTTTTTATAGCAACTCGGTTCAAAATCCGTTACAGGAAGAACTGGCCGGTAAATTAGGTAGGCTTTCCAATTGTAAAGATTACAATTTGTTTATGTGCAACTCTGGGGCCGAGGCTAATGAGAACGCTCTAAAGCTAGCTTCTTTTCACACAGGTAAATCGCGAGTGGTTTCCTTTAAAAACAGTTTCCACGGAAGAACATCTGCGGCTGTAGCAGCTACCGATAACCCAAAAATCAATGCACCTATTAACCAACAACAGAAAGTCACCTTTTTAGATTTTGGTGATTTAGATGCTTTGGATACGGAGCTAGCCAAAGGCGATGTATGCGCGGTAATTTTAGAAGCCATTCAAGGGGTTGGGGGATTGGATGAACCTACCACTGATTTCTATCAAAAAATAGCGGAAGCCTGTAAGAACAACAAGGTAGTATTGATTGCCGATGAAGTTCAATGCGGCTTTGGGAGAAGTGGAAAATTTTTCGCCTTTCAACATCACGGTATTCAACCTGATATTATTTCCATTGCGAAGGGAATGGCCAATGGTTTTCCTGTAGGTGGTATTCTTATTCACGAAAAAATAGAAGCCTCTTACGGTCTATTGGGTACCACTTTTGGTGGCAACCATTTGGCCTGTGCCGCTACTCTGGCGGTTTTGGAAGTTTTGGAAAATGAAAGCCTCATATCCAACGCAGCCAGACTGGAGGACTATTTCAGGACGAAGGCTGCTGAAATTCCACAGGTAAAAAAAGTGAAGGGAAGAGGTTTAATGCTGGGGTTGGAATTTGATTTTGAAGTGGCCAATTTAAGAAAAAAGCTGATTCACAACCAACACCTGTTCACGGGTGGCGCAAAAGACAAACATGTATTAAGGATACTTCCGGCCCTAAATATTTCGGAAGGTCATATAGACACCCTTTTTGAGGCCCTTAAAAAAGAACTGGCATGAACCTATTGTTAAGTTTAAAACAGCGAAATGCGGTACTCTTGAGTATGGCAAAATATCTTGATGAAGAGAGGGAGGCCATCCTTTTGGCCAACAAACAAGATATGGAAGGTTACCAAGGTGGCGATTTGGCAATGCACGACCGATTAAAGGTAGACGATGCTAAAATTGACGGAATGATACTTTCGTTGAATCAATTGGCAAATGCCGAGGACCCCTTGGGTATTGAGCGTTTTAACTTCACCCATGAAAATGGCATGCGCGTAAGTAACAAAACAGCCCCCTTTGGCACCATATTGATTATTTATGAATCAAGACCGGATGTGACTATTGAAGCAGCTGGAATCGCTTTTAAATCGGGGAATAAAATTTTATTAAAAGGGGGCAAAGAATCGCTCAACAGCAATCTATTATTGGTTCAACTATGGCACAAAGCCTTGGAAGCCAATGACACCACTAGAGAATGGGTCGGGTATTTAGAATTTAACCGTACCCAAACCCAAGAATTTTTGGAGAATCCAACGGAAAAGGTCGATTTGATTGTGCCTCGCGGTGGCGAAAAACTAATTGCTTTCGTTAAGCAACACGCCACATGCCCCGTAATCGTAAGCGGAAGGGGAAACAACTTTGTATATGTAGATTCTGATGCGGATGTAGATGTGGCAATTGATATTATCATCAATGCGAAAACGGCCAAGATTTCAGCCTGCAATGCCTTAGATAAGGTTTTAATCGCTTCCGGATTACCGGATAAACAAGAGTTTATTTCTTTATTGATTGAAAAATTAAAAGAACACAAAGTCGAAATTATTGCCGATCAAGCTATTTCCGAATTTGAAGGAACTACTCCCATAATAGACCCAAAAGTTTGGTATGAAGAGTTCTTGGATTATAAAATTGTTCTTGGTCTGGCCGTAGACTTAGATGATGCCATTGAACGAATTAATAAATACAGCGGAGGGCATTCTGCTTCCATCATTACCACCAATGAGGAAAAAGCCGATTATTTTATGTCCCGAATTGACTGTGCAGCGGTTTATCACAATGCTTCCACCAGATTTACGGATGGAGGTCAGCTCGGTTTGGGTGGAGAATTGGCCATTAGTACGGACAAACTCCATCAACGTGGTCCGATAGGACTACAACATCTAGTGACGAATAAATGGTATGTAAAAGGCAGTGGACAAGTGAGGTAAGCTATTTTTCAGTTTACAGTTCTTAGTAAAAGTTGGGAGAAGTTTAGCACAATGAGATAAGACTTAAGATATAAGATATATTATTAGTCTTTTGACCCATTACCATAAACTAGCAACAGATAACCATTAACGAACAGCCAGAAACCAAAAAGAAAACAAGTACCCAAAAATGGGAAAAAAACGCATTTTACTAAAAATAGGTTCCAATACGCTTACCAAAGAGACCAATCAAATCTCCCGAGGTAAACTAGAAGATATCGGCAGGCAAATATCCCAATTGAAAAACGACTACGAATTTGTGGTTGTAAGTTCTGGGGCGATTGCTGCGGCCAAACAGTTTGTAAAACTGGAGCACAACGGTAAGGATATTTTAGTAAAGCAGGCCTTAGCGGCCATTGGTCAACCCCATCTAATGCGCATGTTCCAAGAGAGTTTTAGAGAATTGGGGCTATCAGCGGCCCAGTGTCTTTTATCGTATTCCGATTTTGAAAATCCGAAATCCAAAGCCAACATCAAGAACACCATTGATATTTTGGTAGAGAACAATATCATTCCGATTATCAATGAGAACGATACGGTCGCTGCGGATGAGATTCAATTTGGCGACAATGATAAATTGGCAGCGTTGACCGCAGCCCTTTTAAAGGCTGATTTATTAATTATTGCGACGAATACGAACGGAATATATACCAAGCAATCAATGGAAAGCGGTGAACCGGCAACTATTAAGGAAGTCTCGGGAATCGAAGGTATCAAAAAAGAAATAGGCAGTTCAAAATCGACCCACGGTACTGGCGGTATGGCTTCTAAAGTACAAGCGGCCACTATTGCCCAAAAAGCAGGTATTGAAACTTGGATCGTGAACGGCCTCAATGACAATTTTATTACAGACGCCTTTTCAGGTGGCACAAATCATACGAAAATAAAGATATGAAACACTACCTTTCAGTAAATGACATCGACTCGCTAAACGATTGGGTCAACGAAGCAAGGGAACTTAAAAAAGAACCTAAAAAGTTAAAATCTCTGGGAGAAGGCAAGACCATCGGCCTCCTATTTTTCAACAACAGTCTTCGTACCCGCTTAAGCACTCAAAAAGCCGCAATGAATTTGGGCTTGGATGTGATTGTCATGAACTTTGGCAGTGAGGGTTGGGCCTTGGAATATGCCGATGGTACGGTGATGGATCAAGGCACATCGGAACATATAAAGGAAGCTGCCCAAGTAATTTCACAATATTGCGATATTGTTGCCATTAGGGCTTTTGCCGGACTTACCGATAAAAAGGAAGACGAAGCCGAAATTGTTCTCAATGGGTTTAAAAAATATGCTTCCGTTCCGGTGGTGAATATGGAAAGTTCTGTAGGTCACCCATTGCAAGCTCTGGCGGACGCCATAACCTTAGCGGAACAAAACACTAAAAAAAGGCCTAAGGTAGTCCTTTCGTGGGCCCCGCACCCGAAAGCATTACCACATGCGGTGGCAAATTCATTTGTACAGATGATGCAATTGCAGGATGCTGATTTTGTCATTACCCACCCTGAGGGTTATGAATTGAATCCTGAAGTCACCAAAGATTCGGTTATTGAACATGATCAAAAGAAAGCTTGCGAAGATGCCGATTTTATCTATGTAAAAAACTGGAGCAGCTATAATACCTATGGTCAAGTTCTGAATCAAGATAAAAATTGGACCATGACCAAAGAAAAACTCGGAAATGCAAAGTTTATGCATTGCCTACCAGTGCGAAGAAATATGGTAGTGGCCGATGAAGTTTTAGATAGTGACCAAAGCTTGGTAATAGAACAGGCCAACAACCGAACCTACAGTGCTCAAGTAGTTTTAAAAAAAATATTGGAGAACAACTAAGACTTTTGAAATCGGCAAATTAGAAAACAAAGTATGTATTGTAACCGGTGCCACAAGTGGCATGGGTAAAGCTATTGCGCAAAAATTTGCTTCTGAAGGAGCCTATCTGGTTTTATCGGGAAGAGATGAGACCAAAGGCAACGCCTTGGCACAAAGCCTGCCCCGCTCAATCTTTTTGGCTGGCGATGTAGGCAATGCTGAATATAATAGAGAATTGGTAGAGGTAGCCATTCAAAATTTCGGTGGGTTGGATATTGTATCACTCAATGCCGGAATTTTGGGTCTGGGAAATGTAATCGAACTTTCAGAGGATTTATGGAACAGAACGCTTTCAACCAATTTGAGCAGTATTTATCTGCTTGCTAAATTTGCCATTCCCCATTTGAAAACAAAAAAAGGCACCATTTTGATCAATGCCTCTATAGCGGCTTTCAAGAGTTTTCCCAACCACCCCGCGTATTGCGCATCCAAAGCAGGGGCCGTAGCATTGATGAAACAACTGGCAGTAGAATATGCCCCGGATATAAGAATCAACGCCATGTGCCCCGGACCAGTAGACACCCCACTTTTGTGGAATTCAGCTGAAGCTTTCGAAAATCCGAAGGAGGCCGTAGCCGATGCAGAAAAGACGACTTTGCTCAGAAGGTTGGGGCAACCGACAGATATCGCCAACCTAGCCTTATTTTTGGTTTCCAAAGAAGCTTCTTGGATTACAGGTACGGCCATGACCATTGATGGTGGAATATTAAACGCATAAAATGAAAAAACTATCCATAGTAAAAATTGGCGGCAATGTTATTGAAAATAAAGCCGAGCTCACCAAGTTTCTGAATAACTTCTCTCTCATAAAAGGACCTAAAATTCTGGTTCATGGAGGCGGAAAGTTGGCCACCCAATTGGGCAAAAAATTGGGTATCGAATCAAAAATGATTGGAGGTCGCCGTATTACCGACGATAAAAGCCTTGAACTGATTACCATGGTCTATGGCGGACTTGTCAACAAAAATATTGTGGCCGAGCTACAATCGCTCAATTGCAATGCTATTGGGCTTAGCGGTGCCGATGGCGATACCATACAAGCCCATAAACGCCCCGTTAAAGACATTGATTATGGTTTTGCCGGCGACGTAGACGGCGTTAGTTCAACCACCATCAAAAAACTTCTGGAAGCTGGTCTCACACCTGTTTTCTGTGCAATGACACATGATGGAATGGGGCAACTGCTCAACACCAATGCAGATACCATCGCCTCGGAATTAGCGATTGGCATGAGCGCAGCCTACGAAACCACTTTATACTATTGCTTTGAAAAGAAAGGTGTTTTGATGGATGTCAACGATGACCAATCGGTTATAAAACATATCGACAGTGTTTCATACCAAACCCTTTTAGAGAAAAAAGTAATTGCAGATGGCATGTTACCAAAAATGCACAACTGCTTTCACGCCCTGGAAAAAAATGTTCATCAGGTACGCATAGGCGATATAGAAATGCTACACCCCAACGCAAATTTATTCACCACCCTTACTCTTTGATAATGCAACAAAAAGAACTGACCGAAAAAGCTATCGAGCTCTTAAAAGAACTTATTTCTATACAATCTTTTTCTTCGGAAGAAGATAAGACCGCTGATGCCATTGAAAATTGGTTCAAGTCGTTCAACATTCCGTTTGAACGCCATTTGAATAATGTGTGGGCAGTGAACCAACATTTTGACGAAAGTAAGCCTACCCTGCTTTTAAACTCGCATCACGATACCGTAAAACCTAATTCAGCTTATACCAAAGACCCTTTTCATCCACATATTGAAGATGGAAAATTATATGGTTTGGGAAGTAATGATGCCGGGGGAGCGCTAGTTTCATTAATTGCAACGTTCACGCATTACTATGCAGAGGAAAACTTGAACCATAATATTTTGATGGTAGCTTCTATGGAAGAGGAAAGTTCAGGACCCAATAGTCTACGAGGACTTTTACCCAAACTTCCCCATATCGATGTAGCCATTGTGGGCGAACCTACCTTATTGGATTTGGCCATAGCCGAAAAAGGATTGGTAGTTTTTGACGCCAAGGTAAAGGGCACTCCTTCGCATGCGGCACATCCTAACGATAATAATTCCATTTACAATACCATTGAAGTGTTGGAGTGGTTCAAGAATTACTCTTTCCCAAAAGTATCGGAAGCTTTGGGGCCGGTAAAATTGACGGTTACCCAAATCAATGGAGGCTCACAACACAATGTGGTGCCAGCAGAGGTAGAGTTGGTGATAGATGTTCGCGTCAACGATAAGTACACCAACGCGGAAATTGCGGAAATTCTGAAGAAAGAAGCTCCTTGCGAACTTCAAGAACGTTCGCTAAAACTTAATTCTTCGGCCATTGACAAAGACCACCCCTTGGTGAAATCAGGTATCGCCTTGGGCAGAAAGACCTATGGCTCCCCCACCCTATCCGACCAGGCGGCATTGACTTGCCAGTCTTTAAAATTAGGCCCTGGGGACAGCACACGTTCACATTCGGCAGACGAATACATCTACGTTAAGGAAATTGAAGATGGGGTAGATTTGTATATTAAACTGTTGAAGGGATTTCTTCTTTAGTTTAAAGAAGAAAGTAAAAAGTTAATAGAAAATGTACAATTACAAAGACCTTATCGTTTGGCAAAAATCTATGGATTTAGTGGAGAAGGTCTATCATTTAACTGCAACTTTTCCCCAAGAAGAAAGATTCGGCCTCACAAGTCAAATAAGACGGTGCGCCGTCTCCATACCTAGCAATATTGCCGAAGGAGCAGGTCGAAAATCAAAGAAAGTCTTTCGTAACTTTTTGGAGATTTCCAATGGGTCTATCAATGAGCTTAAAACTCAGCTAGAAATTTCAAAAAGAATCGGATTTATATCCGAAAATGAATTGGAAAACATCTTTGACCTTTGCAACGAAGTCCAAAAAATAACCATCACCCTCATTAAGAAGTATAGCGACTTCTAACTATAACCTAAAAACTTTAAACTCCTTATGAAACTCTGGGATAAAGGATTCAGTACTGATAAAAAAATAGACCACTTTACCGTGGGCAATGACCGTGAACTCGACTTATTGCTTGCCAAATACGATGTGATTGCCTCCAAGGCACACGCTAAAATGTTAGGCAAAATAGGACTATTGACGCAAGAAGAAACACAATCCCTTGTCACGGAATTGGATGCCATTGCGGAAACCATTGAAAAGGGCGAATTCACCATTGAAGATTCTTTTGAGGACATGCATTCTAAAATTGAATATGTACTCACGGAAAAACTGGGTGATACCGGAAAAAAGATTCACACGGCAAGGTCAAGAAACGATCAAGTTCTGGTAGCTATGCACCTGTATTTAAAGCATGAACTATCGGAAATAAAAAGTCAGACAAAAGAGCTCTTTGACCTGTTACTGCAATTGGCCGAGAAGTTTAAAAACGTGCTTCTTCCGGGCTATACCCACTTGCAGATTGCCATGCCCTCCTCATTTGGGTTATGGTTTTCTGCTTATGCCGAAAGTTTGATTGATGACCTCTATTTTATTGATGCCGCTTACAAGGTTGCCGACCAAAATCCGTTAGGGAGCGCCGCCGGCTATGGAAGTTCCTTTCCTATAGACCGAAGCTTCACCACCCAAGAAATGGGTTTTGAAACCCTAGAATACAATGTGGTGGCCGCCCAAATGGGACGCGGAAAAGTTGAAAAGGCTACCGCTTTCGGCATGGCCAATATAGCTGCCACCTTATCCAAACTTTCTATGGATGTTTGCCTCTACATGAGCCAAAACTTTAATTTCATTTCCTTCCCGGATGAATTAACAACAGGCAGCAGCATAATGCCGCACAAGAAAAACCCCGATGTTTTTGAATTGGTACGTGGTAAATGTAATAAGCTACAAAGCATACCGAATCAGTTGACCTTGGTCATCAACAATCTGCCCAGCGGATATCACCGAGATTTACAATTAGTGAAAGAAATTATTGTTCCCGCGATTCAAGATATGAAGGCCTGTCTGGAAATTTTGACTTTTAGTTTGAAAGAAGCGAAAGTGAACGACGAAATTCTAAGCGACCCTAAATACGATTATCTCTTTAGTGTAGACACCTTGAACGAGCTGGTACAAAACGGAATGCCGTTTAGGGATGCCTATAAAAAAATGGGAATGGAAATTCAAGAGGGTACTTTTAGCCCTAAAAGGGATATTCACCATACCCATGAGGGCAGTTTGGGCAATTTGTGCTTGCATGAAATCAAGAAAAAAATGGAGAAATTATTCTAATAAATTCAGTATCCCTTGAAACAGGGATGCAAGAATAGATTGAGGTAAGTATGTTTGTCTCATGATAATAAATCAACCATATGAAATCTATTTTTGCATCCTTAAGTATTCTCTTTTTATTGGTGTCTTGTAACCAGCCATCTGCCGAAAACTATTTTGACCGAACCACCTTAAACAGCAATAAACTTGTCGGTTTTGGCAGTGCTGACTTCGATAGATACGCACAGCTTCAAGAAACAGGTCAACTTTTTAAACTTACCAATGGTGAAATGGAGAAGACCGATAAAATATCGGAACATATCACCACCTACATCATTCCAGATATCGAAAAAAACATTGAACAGATCGAAGAATTAAAGCCTACGGAAGAAACCGAAGAAATGATTGTCAAAAGCCTACGTCTTTTCAATTATGTCAAGAACATTTATGAAACAGAATATTTAACAATTGCAAATATGATGGACAATGGTGAAGAGGTGGACGAAATCAATGAAGCTCTTTCACTAATGAATAGTGTAACGTTTACGAAATTTTCAGTTCTTCTAGAAGAATTATGGGAAGTCGCGCTACCTTATGCAGAGGCTAACGGGATTGAAGTGAAAACTTACTAAACTAGATGTTGGCACTACCTTATTCACGACCGAAGGGAAATTAAAAGACAAGCTTTCTTAAATTAGCTGCGGATTAAAAACCTCCGTAAATGAACATTATTACTAAATCCTATTTTTTCACTTTCCTTTCGCTTTTCTCATTAAGCCTGCTGTTCTCCCAAGACACCTATCAGCGAAATAGCTCAGCCGATGTTAAAAGCTATGTTTTCGGGTTAACCCTTTCAGATGAATCGAACCTTATTAAGGGAGAAACCGAAATCAATATCAACTTTACCCAAGAAGTTGGTCCGTTTTCATTGGACTTGATTGAAAAAAATGGTGAATATGGTATGACCATTAGCCAAGTTCTGGAAGGGGAAACCCCTGCCAAATACACCTACAATAATCATAAAATTGAAATAACCCCGGGCGCTTCCGAAGAAAAAAACAGAACCTACAAAGTTATTTATGAGGGTATTCCTGAAAGAGGACTTGTAATAGACACTACCAAATTTGGTCAGCGTTCTTTTTTTGGAGACAACTGGCCTAATTTGGCCCGTCATTGGCTACCCTCTGTAGATCACCCTTATGACAAAGCCGGTATCGAATTCAGAATTACGGCCCCCGATTATTATGATGTAGTGGCCACCGGAGAAAAAATAGAAGAGAGCAATTTAGGTAACGGTCTAAAATTGACAACTTATAAAGAACCAGCACCAGTTGCCATGAAAGTGGTGACTATTGGTGTAACTAAATTCGCCAGTACACTTTTGGGTGAGGTGTACGACATTCCCGTGTCCGCCTGGGTGTATCCAGAAAATAGGTTGGATGGTTTTTCAGATTACCATGTGGCCAGCAAGGTCTTGAAATACTTCATCGACCAAATTGGTCCGTATTCCTACGCAAAACTGGCCAACATGCAGGCAAAAACGCAGTGGGGCGGACTCGAAAATGCAGGTACTATTGCCTATTTTGAAAATTCCGTCACCGGAAAAAATGAGGTGGAAGGCTTGATTGCCCATGAAATTGCCCACCAGTGGTTCGGAAATTCCGCCTCAGAAAATGATTGGAACCATGTATGGCTTAGTGAAGGCTTCGCTACCTATTTCGCTATTCTATACCAGGAAAGCGTTTACGGAAACGAAAAGAGAAAAGAAGAATTGCAACTTGACCGTCAACAAATTATCGATTACTATCAAAAAAACCCTTCGCCCATAGTTGACCCTAGCATCAAAGACCCTTTAAACGTTTTAAGCGTAAACACGTACCAGAAAGCGGGCTGGGTACTCAATATGTTACGCCACAAATTGGGTGATGAAGTTTTTTGGAAAGGGATTAGAACCTACTACGAAAAATTTAGAAACAGCAATGCCATGACCGACGATTTCAGGGAAGTTATGGAATCGGTTTCCGGCAAAGACTTAAATGCTTTTTTCGAACAATGGATTTTCACCAAAGGATATCCCGAACTCAAATGGAAGTGGAGCTACAAAGGAAAAAAATTAAATATATCAATTGATCAGCTTCAAAAACATCATACCTATTCTTTTCCTCTGGAAATTGGTGTAACAATAAATGGCAAGACGACCATCAAAACTTTCGAAGTAACGGATTCGAAGGCGAACTTTTCCATCAAAACCGATGCGAAACCCGATTCCGTTGTTCTAGATCCTGATTCTTGGTTACTATTCGAAGACAACAACCCATAATTTATTGTGGTATCTTATTTTTCCGATTTTACAATGGGTTAAACTTCCTGTAAGAATTATTCCCTATTTTTAGTTTCGAACATGAAAGGCGTATTTCGACAAGAAATATTGTCTACAATCTAAATCGATATGAAACTAAAGGTGGCAGAGTATAATATGGAGTGGATGAAAAATCTGTTCGTTAACGGAATTCCTGTCAACGTTCCTCCTCCTGTAGGAAAACCTGAAAGCGATTGGAACGAGCAAGAACGATTGACCATGAAAAGTCAGCGATTGATTTCCGTTCTCGCCCATTTAGATGCAGATATTGTAGCTGTGGTAGAAGGGCCAGACACCCTTGCCAATGGAACCAAAACAGCTAAGGCGCAACTTGAACTTTGGATGACCACCTTTGGCCTTACCCAAAGAAATTACAAGGTAGTTCAAGGCTATACCTCTCGTGGGCAGCAAGAACTATGCGCTATTTACGATGCTGACAAACTTATTCTAGAGCATACCCCGGAAGGTAAAAATAGTTTCGACGAACCTTTTTTGGCCGATACTTTGGAACAAAGTATTAAAGAACAGTATGAGCATTTTAGGCCTCCCGTAGAACTCACCGTGAAGGATAAGGCTAGCCCGGGTAAACTCTTTAAAATGATTATTGCCCACGCCAAATCGAAAGGTATTTTCAACCATGTCGATTACGCCAGATACGAATATCTATCCAACCTCAACCGAAGAAAATTGTATGCAGAGTGCATGCACATGCGCGAACGAGTTGATCAATGGATAAACGAGGGTGATAAGGTTCTGGTAACCGGAGATATAAATGACGGTATGGGAAGCGACTTCTACGAAAACCGATTTGGTAAAAGTGCCATTGAAATATTATTGGGTAGTGTCTATGAGCCCGAACTAATTTTAAAAAGCGCCTTGGGAAAGCCCAAATTGGGAAAATACGGATGGTCACCAAGTTCAAGTTCTTTTACGGATACCATTACTAAAAATTGGTTCACCGTACTCATTGATCATATTTTGGTCAGCCAAGATATCAAAATCGACTCAGGCGCGGTTCTCAACCCATATTCCGAACCCCATAAGTCCGATTTAAGCCAAGAACTCAAAGATGCTTTAAAGAAGGCTTCAGACCATTTCCCGGTAATCGTTGAGATTGAAGTGTGAGAAGTATTCACTTCAACAGGTTTTCTGCACCGTTAAACGTTAATTAATTTAACATTCAACTTCATTTTTCTCTCGTCACACTATGATTACCAAGTAGTTCACAACAAAAATTTTAACAAAGTAGGGCTCCCCTATATTTTTGATGGTATAGTGTTTAAATAAATACCAATACGCATACCAAGCTTCCCTACGCATGAAAAATCTTATTGCTCCCCTTCTTATTCTTCTTATCGTAAGTTGTAGTACCGATTCATTAGAACCGTTAGATCAAGAAATTTCAGAAAAATCGCTTTCTGATTCCAATGTTCAAGAAAACAGCGATAATGAAGATCAGGAGGTTGATTCTGAAAATCAGAACACGGCACCTGCTCTCGCTTTACAGTCTTATCTTATCAATGAACATTCGGCTGTAGAGACTTCAATAGGCTTTATACAGGCAAACGATGAAGATGGTGATGACATCATATTCTCAATAGAATCAGAGGCCGATATTATCATTGATGAGCATACGGGAGAAATTAAAGTAGGCCCTAATCTCAAACTTGATTTTGAAACTATCAATAGTCTTGAGTTTACTGTTTCAGCATTTGATGGAAGCACTACTTCCCATGGTAATTTCAGTTTAAACGTTATAGATGTTGATGAGATCACTTTACTAAACGAAGCGGAAAAAGATTTGATAACCTATTTTCAACATTTGGTTTTTTGGAAAGGCCATGCCAACACTCCAGTGGAAAGAAATCAAAAGTGGGCGGTTCCGTTACGACTAAATTTGGCCGGTACGATTTCAAACAATTTTTCTCAGGTAGTCAATGAAGTTATCAGTGAATACAATACCATATTCAATGGCAATTTTACTATTTCTCTAGCTGAGACCGAAGAACTGGCCAATGCAGAGGTTTTTTACGGTACCAAAGAAGAACTTGAAAGCCATTGGCCCGATATGCATCAAATCGTCAAAGATGGTGACTACCACGGCTATGCGATTACACCTTCCAGTAGTTATATTTTATCCGATTCTAGAATCTGGATTTCTAATGAGGCTTCCGTTCTCTTTAAACATGAATTGGGCCATGCTTTAGGCTTTGGTCATTCCGATAAGTGCGAAGAAGAAAATAGTTTTCTCTGCTCACAGATAAGTGTCGAGAACAAGATTCTATCCGAAGAAGAAAAAATTCTAAGATACGCATATCATTCTAAAATTGAAGAAGGGCTCACTGAAAGTGATATCGAAAAGATTTTAGCCGATATACTTATCAACGAGCAGTAGACCAATCCTGCATCCATTCCCATCCATATTTTATTGACTACCCAATCTAACCATACCATGGCAAAACGACTTTTTTCTATAGTATTGAATAGCCCAATTAGTAGTTTTAACCGCAACATTTCTCTACAAAGAGCCCTAGCTCAGCACACTAAAAAAACAATCAAAAGTCTTTTGGCTTTTATGCTGCTTTTTTGCGGATTGAGTATTCAGGCACAATCTTTTCGCTCTATATGGAACACCAATAACATAGAATCAGGCTCTTCTGCCAATAATCAGATAACCATACCTACCAACCCAGCTTATACCATATATAATTACAATGTTGATTGGGGAGATGGTAACACCGATACTGGTGTAACAGGAAATATTACTCATGATTACACGACCCCCGGAACTTATACTATTGAAATCAGCGGCTCTTTTCCATCTATATATTTTAATGATGAAAATGCTAGCGATAAACTAAAAATTATAGAAATATTGGCTTGGGGTTCCATTCAATGGCAAACCATGGAGAATGCCTTTTTTGGTTGTGAGAACCTCAATTTTGACGCTATTGATTCACCGGACCTCTCTCAGGTTACTACGCTACAAAACATGTTCAATGGCTGTGAAGCCTTTAATGGTATTGTTAATAATTGGGATGTTAGCACTATAACAAACATATCAGGACTCTTTCAAGAATGTACCATTTTTAATAGGCCATTAGACTTATGGAATACGGCCAATATTATGGATATGTCTTACACCTTCCACAGAGCAAGAACCTTTAATGAACCCTTGGACAATTGGAATGTTGCATCTGTTACAGATATGGAGTATTTCTTATCCGAAGCTTCTTCTTTTAACCAAAACATTAATAATTGGAACATTTCAAATCTGACCAATTTAATTGGAACCTTTAGATACACAGGCAGTTTTAACCAGCCCTTAGACAATTGGAACGTTAGCAATATAACAGATCTTACCGGAACTTTTCAAGGCTCTGCATTCAATAGACCCATAAACAATTGGAACGTAAGTAATGTAGTTTCTATGGTAGCAACCTTTAGGGAATCCCAATTCAACCAGCCTTTAAACCTATGGGATGTGAGTAATGTAACTAATATGTCTCAGATGTTCCATAGAAATCGAACATTTGACCAATCCATAAATAATTGGAATGTTAGTAATGTTACGGATATGTCAGAGATGTTTGATGGATGGATTTGGGGAGCGGTCTTTAATCAACCTTTGGATAATTGGGACGTAAGTAATGTTGTGGACATGGAATACATGTTTAGAGAAAATTCTGCATTTAACCAAGACATCAGCATGTGGATTGTTAGTGGGGTAACCAACATGCGAGGTATGTTTGAAGAAAACCCAGCTTTTAATCAAAACATCGATAACTGGAACGTTAGCAATGTTACGAATATGAGTTCTATGTTTAATGAAGCAACAGCTTTCAATCAACCATTAAACTCTTGGGTCATTGGTAATGTTACAGAAATTGAGAGTATGTTCTTAGGTGCTATCTCATTTGACCAGCCTCTTAATAATTGGGATATGTCTGGCAAGACTAATCTTTCAAACATGTTTCAAAATGCCACATCTTTCAATCAAGATATTTCTGGTTGGAATGTGTCTGCTGTCACCAATATGTCAGGTATGTTCAATACCGCATCTGCATTTAATCAGAATTTGGCAGGTTGGGATATTTCAGCTGTATCTCAAATGAGCAATATGCTTTCAAACAGTGGTCTTTCTCAAGAAAATTACGACAACACTTTAATTGGGTGGGAAGGTCAAACTGTACAAAACAATGTAACGTTGGGCGCGAATGGCCTGCAATACTGCGATGCGCTCAACCAAAGACAAAGTTTAATCGATAATGACGGTTGGACCATCATAGGTGACAGTGTCAACTGTTCATATGTTCTCTGTACCGATATCACCATGCCGCATGCCAGCGATACGGCAACCCCAGCCAATAGCGATATAAGATGGGATCCCGCACCCAACGCCACTGGTTATAGGGTTACATTAGAGATTGAACGTGGTGGCATACGTAACTACGCCAGTATCGATGGCAATACGGCCAATAATTACGACGTAGGCAATACCGTTGGTCTAGATTTCACCAATGAATTTCAAGCGGGAGACACGGTTTACGTGACTGTGGTTCCCTACAATGATGAAGGGCCAGCTACAGGGTGTCAAGAAATCTCTTTCACTGTTGTTGAGAGTTGGGTCAATAGTCCTGATGCTTTTAAGATTACCATTGATACAAGAAACTTAGATAGCAATTCAACAAATGCAAACCAATACAGACTTGAGCTTAACGACGGTTATCCTGATTATTTAAGTTACGATTTCAATATAGATTGGGGCGATGGTCAATACAATAACAATGTTAACAGCGATATTACCCATACTTATCTAAACCCGGGTGTTTACACCATAGCGATTATCGGTGATTTTCCTGCCTTCTATCATTCATCTTCGAATAGAGACAATTTAAAACTCATATCAATGGATCAGTGGGGAACGCAGGTCTGGGAAAGCATGCAACAGACATTCTATTTCTGTGAGAATATGGAATACAATACTACTGACGATCCTATTCTAAGCAATGTTACGAGTATGCAAAGTATGTTCAGAAGGGCTTCATTGTTCAACACCGATATCAATCATTGGAATGTTAGCAACGTCACCAATATGAACTCTATGTTCTACCAAGCTTACACCTACAATCAACCTATGGATTCTTGGAATGTAAGCAACGTTACATCCATGAGCAATATGTTTGACTCGGCTTTAGATTTTAACCAGAATATTAATAATTGGGATGTTTCTTCTGTCACCAACATGAGCGGTATGTTTGGTAATACAGACAATTTTGATCAACCCTTGAACAATTGGGATGTTGGCAATGTCACCTCAATGCGCCAAATGTTTGTGCGTTCTGAAGTTTTTGATCAGCCCATTGGCAGTTGGAATGTGTCTTCAGTGCTTGACATGCATGAAATGTTCTATAGCGCAGAAGCGTTCAATCAAGATATTGATAGTTGGGATGTCTCTTCTGTGACTCAAATGAGCGGTATGTTTCATAATGCGGCCGCATTCAACCAACCTCTGAACAGTTGGGATGTTGCATCGGTGACTACCATGCAGTCAATGTTCAACAATGCTAATGCATTCAACCAACCCATAGATAACTGGAATGTGGCCCAGGTGAACAATATGAACAGTATGTTCAATAGTGCCGATGCTTTTGACCGGAATATCAATTCATGGAATGTTACCAATGTAACCGATATGGCGTCAATGTTCAACTACGCCCAAGCTTTTAACCAACCTTTAAATAGTTGGGACGTGAATTCAGTCGTTAATTTGAGCCGCATGTTCCGTGGGGCAGTGTCGTTTGACCAACCCTTGAATAATTGGGATGTGAGTGCCGTGGCCAACATGAGTAATATGTTCGAAGAGGCAATAATTTTCAACCAATCTTTGAACACATGGGATACCAGTTCGGTAACCTTGATGCCTTCGATGTTTGAAGATGCCGCACTGTACGATCAAGAAATGAATGATTGGGATGTTGCCGTGGTCACTAATTTTGATTCTATGTTTCAAAATGCCGAGGCTTTTAACCGTCCGTTAAATAATTGGAATACGGGAGAGGCTCAAAATATGGCAGAAATGTTCTATGGCGCTACATTATTTGACCAAGATATTGATAATTGGAATACCTCTTTTGTAACCACAATGTTTCAAATGTTCAGAGAAGCCGCAGCTTTTAATCGGTCATTAGATTCATGGAACGTCGCATCGGTTACCACAATGCAAGGCATGTTCCAAAACGCAACAAGTTTTAATAGCTCTATCAACAACTGGAATGTTCGGGCGGTATCCACCATGCAAGACATGTTCAGGAGCGCCACTAGTTATAACCAATCGTTGAACAATTGGCGTGTTACCAATGTCGGCAATATGGATCGAATGTTCAACGGGGCCACTGCGCTTGACCAATCTTTTGATCAATGGCTGATAGGTACGGTTTCAATGCGAGATATGTTTCATGACGCTACCGCCTTCAATCAGTACTTAGGGGATTGGAATGTTAGTAATGTTACCAACATGCAAGGTATGTTAGATGATAGTGCCTTAAGCAGAGAGAATTATGACAACACCTTGATAGCTTGGTCAGAACAAACTTTAACGCCAGGCATTACTCTTGGTGCCAACGCTTTACCTTATTGTGATGCGGTGGAGGAAAGGCAAGCTATGATAGACAGTTTTGGTTGGACTTTTTCCGGTGATGTTCTAGACTGCCCCATCCCTGAATGCACACAGCTGGCCGCACCCCTGAATGGCGATGTAGACGTACCGGTAAACACTAATATAACGTGGGATCCTTCGCTTTACGCTCGCGAATATAGATTAACAGTTGGCACAACGCCTGGGGGCAACGATATCGTGAATAATGAAACTATTGTCAATGAAACTTTTTATGAATTCTCATCTGACTTCACAGGTGGTGAAACGGTCTATGTTACCCTAATTCCATCCAACGAAAATGGTGATGCCGTTGGTCCGTGTACAGAAGAGAGTTTCACCGTAACTACAACACCGGCCACCGTACCTGATTGTACGACCATGAACCTACCAGTGAATGGGGCTACAGATGTAGCAGTAGATACCGATATTAGTTGGAATATTATTAGTAATGCCGATGGGTATCGATTAAATGTAGGTACTACGACCGGGGGAACAGATATAGTAAACAATGAAGATCTCGGTAACGTTACAGAATATGAGTTCATTACCGATCTACCAGAAAACGTTGAGATTTTTGTCACTATTGTTCCTTACAACGATCAGGGTGACGCCTCAGGCTGCGGAGAAGAATCGTTTATTACCGAATTCATTCCGGTACCACCCCTGTGCACTAGTCTTTCAAGCCCCGCGAACGGAGCTGTAAACGTTGCCATTGATACCGATTTAAGCTGGAATACCGTTGCAGATGCCACCGGTTATTTGGTAAGTGTAGGTACTACTGCCGGGGGTATAGAAGTAGTAAATAATATTGATGTTGGTAATGTAACTACTTACTCGTTCGATTATGATTTACAGGATAATCGAACCTACTACGTTCGTATTATTCCATATAATGCCATTGGAGATGCTAGTGGATGTTCGGAAGAAGAATTTACTACAGGCACTGGAACTTTAAGTGACCCGCCTAACTGTACCACATTAAGCGACCCGATCAATGGTGCTAACGATGTTCCCGTTGGTGCGGATATCAGTTGGAATGCCGTTGCCAATACCGATGGCTATTACCTCACAATTGGCACCAGTTCTGGCGGTACTGATATCTTGAATGCCGAGGACGTTGGCAATGTCACTATGTATGACTTGGCAACAGATTTACCTGAGGCAACTCAACTATTTATAACTGTTGTACCATATAACGCCATCGGCAATGCCACTGGGTGTACGGAAGAAAGTTTCACAACAGAAACTCTGCCAGCTGCTCCAAACTGTACCATCTTAAACAGCCCGTCAAACAATGCTGTTGATGTTTCCGTTTCTACCCAACTATCATGGGATGCCGTAAGCGATGCAGATGGTTATTACTTAACAGTAGGCACCATTAGTGGTGGAAATGACATATTGAATGCAGAAGATACAGGTAATGTCAATTCATACGATTTGGCTGACGACCTCCCGGAAAGTACTGAAATATTTGTAACTATTGTACCCTATAATACCGTGGGTAACGCCACCGGGTGTATTGAGGAATCATTTACCACAGAAGCCTTACCTACCGCACCTGTATGCACTCAATTGAGCAATCCACTTAACGGCGCAACGGAAGTTTCCATTTCAACCCATCTAAACTGGAATTCAGTGTCAAACGCTGATGGTTATTATGTTACTGTCGGCACGATTTCTGGTGGCAGTGATATTTTAGATGGAGAAGATGTAGCTAGCACTTCTTTTGACCTAGCTACAGATTTGCCGGAAAACACACAGATATTTGTAACCATCGTACCCTACAACGGTGTAGGCGTTGCAGTTGGTTGTACCGAAGAATCGTTCACTACCGAGGTCATGGGGGCTGCTCCTAATTGTACAGCTTTAACGAGCCCCACAAACGGAGAAGCTAATGTTTCAATCTCAACCAATTTAATATGGGCTTCAGTGAATAATGCTGATAGCTATTATATTAATGTTGGCACTTCTACCGGTGGTACAGATATTTTGAACAATGAATTAGCAAGCACAAATACAATAGCACTCTCTAATAATTTACCTGAAGGCACCGAGATATTCGTTACCATCGTTCCTTTTAATGGCAGAGGCAATGCTTTAGGGTGTATTGAAGAGTCCTTTACTACTGAGACTTTTGAAACTGTTCCTGATTGTACTTCTATTATTGTACCTGAAAATGACCAATTTAATGTGCATGTTGATACTGAGTTTGTTTGGAATTCCATATCAAACGCTGATGGCTACTACCTTAGTTTGGGCTCTAGTGCTGGAAGTCATGATATTTTAGATAGTGAAGATGTTGGTATCTTAACCTCTTATACACCGGCTCAGCCCTTGCCTTATGACCGAGATATTTTCGTTTCTATTGTAGCATATAACGCTCAAGGCAGTGCCATTGGGTGTACCGAAAGTAGCTTTACCACCCAAGAGGAACCGGAAGAGGAAAAGTTGGAGACACTTTATGGCTTTTCTCCCAATGGAGATTTCATAAATGACGTATGGTCTATAAACGGTATAGAAGCCTACCCTGAAAATACGGTAAGTATTTTCAACCGATGGGGAGATTTGGTATTCTTTATTTCCGGATATGACAATAATGCGAATGTGTTTAAAGGAGAGGCCAATCAAAAAACCAAGATCGGGGCCGGTGAACTACCGGCAGGCACCTATTTCTTTAAGATTACTTTACCGGAAAACCACAATTTGAAGGCTACTCAAGGATTTGTAGTTATTAAAAGATAAATAACCATGACCAAAAAACTGACCTACTCTTTATTCATTCTTGTTCTCTGTGTAGTGACGAATCTCAGTGCCCAACAGACGGCTGTTTTCTCCGAATACAATTACAACCCTTTTTTGATTAATTCCGCATATGCGGGGATGCTTTCAGGCACCGAACTAAGTGCCACACATTCCGGGTTTATCAGTGAGGTTACCGGTAGCCCCAGAACTCTATCGTTGACCATTAATTCGCCTTTAAGGGATGGCAAGGTTGGTCTGGGAGCGGGCTTTCTGCAAGATGAGGTCGGCGTCAGCAAAAACAGCACCTTTTTTGCTGCCTATTCATACAAAATCTTTTTTGATTTTGAATCCAACAGGCCCTACTGGCAGTTGTACCAGCCGGGAGTTCTTTCTTTCGGGATCACTGCAGGGCTGCAACAACATAAAGAAGACTTATTATCCCTCGGAATTATGGATGACCCGAACTTCTCCGAGAATATAAACGCCTCTGTTCCTACCATAGGGGTTAGCTTTCTTTTTAACCACGCTCAGTTTTTCGCTGGTGTTTCGGCACCCAATGTGGTAGGGGATAAATTGGCATCAAGAGATGACCTAAACCTTTCAAATCCTATTTATGGTTATTTTGGTTACCGGTTCTTCACCAGCATTTTTGAAGAGGTAATGATCAAACCCAACGTACTTTTAAAACATGAGGGAGGAGCTCCTTTACAAGCAGATTTCAATATCGCGGCAAGCTTTAAGAACAAAGTTGAAGTTGGTGTAGGTTACCGAACCAGCTCATCTATAAACCTTTTGGCAGGAGTATACTTGCTTAAAAATTTACGCTTTATATATAATTACAATATAGCCTTTAAAGAAACCCCGTTTGGCAATACCCATGGGCTGGCGCTAAGTTATCTTTTTGGCGATGGTTATCAAATTGATTGAAAAACCAATCAATTAATCATCTTTAGGTTCGCCAATTCCTGTTCGGTCAGATATCGCCAATGCCCTCTAGGCAGGTCTTTTTTGGTAAGACCGGCATAAACCACCCTGTCTATTTTTACAATTTCGTAGCCAAGGGTATCGAATATACGCTGTACGATATTGGTCCTGCTACTATAGATTTCCATGCCAATCTGTGTCTTTGGGGCATTATCTACAAAACTGACATCTTGAACCTTTACAACCTTTTCATCTACTGTAAGCCCCTCTTGCACTTTCTTTAGATCAGCGCTACGAAATGGCTTATCTAGCTCTATGTGAAATATCTTTCGCAATCCGTTCTTAGGGCGGCTCAGACGTTTGATCATTTCACCATCATTAGTGTATAGAATGAGGCCGGAAGCATCTTTACCAAGTTTACCGACAGGTTTCAGCTCAGCCCTAGAGGCCTTGGAAACTAAACCCAATGCCGTTCGTTTACCTTGTTGGGTACGGCCTGAGGTCGACAAACCTTTCGGTTTGTTCAATAAGACATATTCCCTTTTGATAGGATTCAATAACCTGCCTTCAAAACGTACTTCATCTTCTAGCTTGACCTTGTAGCCCATTTCGGTTACAGGTGTACCGTTCACTGTAATATTTCCTGCCGAAATATAAATGTCGGCTTCACGACGGGAGCAAATTCCAGAATTTGCAACATACTTGTTCAATCGTATCAAATTAGGATTACCTGGTTGAACCGAACCTTGATTCTTTACCGGTGCATTACCTCTTGAATAACTCTTCTTTCTAAACTTACCACCTTGTCTGCCCGATGCCCTTTTGTCATCGTTTGAACCCGACCTGTTCATATCTCTTTCTTTTCTGCAAAGGTAATCTTAATCTTCAAACTCCAATAAAACATGTCTTTGAACTACCTGATGCAGTAGAATAAGGCCTAAAAAATTCTATTGAGAACAAGATTAACATCAATCAAAAGTATGCTGAACACCCCCGCGACGATGATGAACTTGATGATATTATGAAGGCCGACATAATGAAGTTTGGTTTGCGCCTTCCATAGCATGGCAATCAATAGTATCAGCAATACGATACATCCTAAAAAATAAAAATGCATGTACCCTACATTGAAATATTCGGTCAACAAAAAAGCGGGAATCAATGCCAAAAGAATAAGAGAACTTATACCTATTTTAGAAAACCTTTGCCCGTACAAAATGGGCACGGTTTTGTAGTTCTGGGCCATATCACCAGCGATATTCTCCAAATCCTTGATCATTTCACGAGCCAAAATCAGTACAAAGAGAAACATGGCGTGAACAAAAATGACGGCATCAAAATTTTTGTAGTAAACAAAAACTGCAAAAAAGGGCGTTATGGCCAGAGTAGACGATACGAAATTACCGATAAAGGGCAATCGTTTCAGCTTGTGCGAATAAAACCAAATGCCAAAAATATAGGCCGAAAAAAACAAAACCGCCTTAAAGGATACATAGCTTGCCGCAAAAGTGGCTAAAAAGTTAAGAACAAAATAAGTAGTTAGCTTAAACTGTTGCCCTACCAAGCGGTCGAGCATACTTTTTCTTGGCTTGTTTATAAGGTCTTTCTCGGCATCGTAAAAATTGTTAATTATATACCCGCTGGCAATGACCAATGCAGAAGAAAGTACTATCAAAAAAAGGTTCAAATCGAATACTACCTCCCTTAACGGCAAATCGGGTGCCAAAATATAGATAGAGGCCAAGTATTGGGCAAAAGCGATGACCAGTACATTATAGCCGCGCACCACCGAGAACAAACTCAACAACTTTAAAAGCAAGAGCTTATTTCTTCTGCTAAGCATGTAGAATTAAATTTTAGCGATAATTACGCTCAGAAATTTAGGGCTATTTTTCTTAGAAATTGTAAACTACCTCGAGATTGTAGTCTTGAAGCGATTTCTTGGCTTTTTCAATATCTTGGGTAAAGCCTAAGATATAACCACCTCCACCGGAACCACAAAGTTTTAGGTAATACTCGTTGGTTTCGATACCATGCTTCCAAAGTTCGTGAAACTTAGCGGGTATCATTGGCTTGAAGTTATCTAAAACTACATGGGAAAGTTGCTTGAGATTACCGAAAAGCGATTTAACGTCACCCTTCACGAAATCTTCAACACAGGCATCGGTGTGTTTGATGAACTGGTTTTTTAGCATACTTCGAAAACCTTCTTGTTTCATCTTCTCCATAAAAATCTGAACCATAGGGGCGGTCTCACCGGTAGAACCACTATCGAGTAAAAAAACAGCTCCTTTTCCATCTAGATTTTGGGCAGGAATACTTGTTGATTCAATATTATCTTGTGAATTAATAAGAATAGGAAGACTTAAATAACTGTTCAAAGGGTCTAAACCGGAAGATTTTCCGTGAAAGAAAGATTCCATTTTACCAAAAATGGCCTTTAGCTTCAACAATTTTTCCCTCGTAAGATTTTCAAGCACTGTTATTTTATCAGTGGCATACTTATCGTATATGGCCGCTACCAATGCACCACTACTTCCGACGCCATAACCTTGAGGTATAGAACTATCGAAATACATGCCTGAGGCAACATCTTCTTTCAAGGAATCAAAATCAAAAGACACAAGATCAGGACTATTCTTATGTACCATTTCTAGGTAGCCGATGAATTCGCGAAGACTTCTATTTGATTTCTGAGCGGCCTCCGATGCATTTTCATCCATCTTTAAAGCGCCTTTGAAAAAATTATAAGGAATTGACAAGCCCTTAGAATCTTTAATGATTCCGTACTCTCCGAAGAGAAGAATTTTAGAATAAAATAATGGTCCTTTCATGGTATGGTCTAAAGGAATGATGCAAAAATACTAAATAAACTGTTCATTGTTCTGTTTCAAGGCCTTAACCTCATCTTTTGAGATAGAATTAATTGTAAATGAGCGCTTTTAGAGGTGAACGAGATACTCGCAAAACCTCAACGGAACAATTTATTCATTGGTATATACGAGACTTTAATTTTTTCGGATTTTAAAACCTATCTATTCTCGCCATTCGCCATTTGCACACTAAATATATTTCGCTGCGCCTTCGCCAACATGGTCATTTATGTATTGACCGTTCTGACAATATTTCGAGAGCTCATCAGCAATAAAAGTTTTCACCTCTACACTCTCAGAATCAGGATATAAAAGGTGAACATTCGCCCCTGCGTCTAAGGTAAAACAGATATTTAATCCGGTAGCCTTTCGAAATTTCCATATACTTTCAATGATGCGCAGTGTATTCGGCTTCATTAAAATATAATAAGGTTGCCCGGTCATCATAACGGCATGCAGAGTCAAGGCTTCACTTTCAACAAGCTCAACAAACCGCTTTAAATCTCCAGTTTGCAATATTTCCTTTAAAGAATTGAGATTGGCGTGCGCTTGTTTGAAGCGATTTTCGGCAAAGGGATGACCCTCCATTAAAGAATGCCCCGCGGTACTACTAACCGTTTTCTCGCCTTTATCGACCAACAAGATGGTGTCTCTGTATTTACGAAAAATATCGTGGATTTGGTAAGGGTAGGAAATGCCCACCAAATCATCACTCCCAATAATATTCTTGTGCTCCCCCCATTCGACCAACGGTCCCTCAATACTTCTACAAGCGCTTCCTGAACCTAACCTAGCCAAGAAAGAGGCCTTTTTCTTTAAAAAATCGCTCGTCATCGTTTGATCAATAGCGCTTTCAAAATCTACAATACATAACGCCAAGGCCGACATGCCACTGGCCGAAGATGCAATACCACTGCTATGAGGAAACGAGTTGGAGCTTTCAATAACCAAATGATATTCCTTTAGAAAAGGAACATATTTCTCAATACGACCAAAAAAGGTTTCGATTTTCGGTTTGAAATCTTCTTTGGGGGCTCCCTCGAACAAGAACTCGAACGACCAGTGGGCAACCTGCTCATCCAGCTTTTTAAAAGTAACCGAGGTTGTAGTCGCACAATTACTCAGGGTAAAACTTATGGAGGGGTTTGCCGGAATCTGATTTGGTTTTTTACCCCAGTATTTTACCAATGCGATATTACTGGGTGAACGCCACCCTACCTTCGCCTCTTTTGGGTAGTCGGTATAGGATGACGGAATAAATTCTACCTCTGACATTTTTGTCGATTTTGTGCAAAGATACTTTTTAGCCGGCAGCCACAAAGCCAATAAATAAATTGTTAACTTAGATTTGAAAACCACCCGAATTGAAAAGCAAAATACTTCATATTGCCTATGCTGTGGGCATCTGCCTTGTTATCGGGCTTTTGGGAAGTTTTGTAACCCAGACCTCGGTCAATGATTGGTACCTTACCCTCAACAAGCCTTTTTTTACCCCGCCCAATTGGTTATTTGCGCCAGTATGGACCTTGCTTTATATTTTAATGGGAATTGCCGCCGGAATAGTATGGACCAAGGGATTCTATCATTTATGGGTAAAGACCGCATTGTACCATTTTGTCTTTCAACTTCTATTGAATGCCTCATGGAGCATCGTATTCTTCGGACTAAAAGAGCTATTCTGGGCCTTGGTGGTCATTGTATGCCTGCTTATACTCTTAATTTTTACCATACGTTGGTTTAAAGTTGTAAGCAAGACAGCGGCCTGGTTGCTAATACCGTATTTCATCTGGGTCTGCTATGCCACACTTCTTACTTACAAAATTTGGGAAATGAACTAATACAGGCTCAAATTATAACTCTCCGGCCAACTCGTTCATCTTCAGCATCGTTTTGTGGTTTCGTGTCGTGGCCTCTACTTTCAGCTTTCTTTCAATGAGGTTATTATTGAGTTTAGCTTTACCATAACCAGCGTTACAGCTCAAATAAACACATTCGTTTGTGATGTGAAAATTTTCATTTTCAAAAACCTCTTGTTCAAATGCTTTCTTTAATTCTTCGGACGGAGCTTCCTTTAAAAGCACATAATAAAGCCTTGCCTTATCTTGACTATCTAGAAAAGGATTATTTTGAACAACATCTTCTATATCTGTCTTTAACTGAACCAGTACAGGAACCTCAAACCCGAACTCTGTTAGTATCGTTTTCCTTATGAGCTTTTCAATCTCTTCCTTTTCAACCTCCTGATAGGAAAAAAAGATATTTCCGCTCTGAATATAGGTGCCGACGTCAGAAAGGCCACTTTTGGAAAGAACTTCTCGCAGTTGAGCCATGGGTAATTTCTTTTGCCCACTGACATTTACACCCCGTAGAAATGCAATATACTTTTTCATTTAAACTCATTTGCTATGGCATTAGCGACCATATAACCGCCCGTCCAGGCGTTTTGAAAATTGAACCCTCCGGTGATAGCATCCACGTTAATAACCTCCCCAGCAAAATACAAACCTGAATGCACCTTGCTTTCGTAAGTCTTAAAGTCAAGCTCTTTTAAATTAACGCCGCCGGCGGTGACAAATTCTTCCTTAAAAGTACTTTTACCTTCTATCTTGAGCTCACACTCGGTAAGTTGGGCGGCCAAAGCTTCCAAATGTTCTTTTTTGATATCTGCCCATTTATCGGCAGCACTTATTCTAGCGGCTTTAGCCAGATTGACCCAAAGTCTCCTGGGCAGGTCGGTCGCTTTGGTACGGTGAACGGTCTTCTTGCCCTCTACTCTCTTAACTTCCATTAGCAAACCTAAGATACCCTCAAAATTGTATTCAGGTAGCCAATTGATTCTCACTTTAAAATGATAGGCCAGTTTATGAAGAATCTTTGCACCCCATGCCGACAACTTTAGAACCGCAGGCCCGCTCAAACCCCAATGGGTAATCAACACTGGGCCTTCTGACACTAATAAGGGCTTTCGCGCCTTCTGACTTTTCAATCGCACTGAAACTTTCGTATCGCTCAATCGATTTTCAAATACCTCAATAGTAGCCTCACTGCTAACCCCAGGTATACCACTTATTCTTTTGTCTTTACAATTGAAAGTGAACAGTGAGGGTACTGCTGGCTCTATCGAATGGCCCAACTGCTGTAGCAGTTTCCATATTTTAGGGTTGCTTCCCGTGGCGACCACCAATTTATCACATTGATAGGCATGCTTGATAGTAACTACTTGCCAACCGTTCGATACTTTTTTGATATCGGTTACGGCACTATGCTTCAACACTTTTACATTGAGCCGTTCAACTTCAGTAAGAAAACAATCTATAATTGACTGCGACGAATCGGAGACAGGAAACATTCGGCCATCTTCCTCAATTTTGAGCCTTACGCCCCTATTCTCAAAAAAGCCAACCGTGTCTCCACAGGCATAACTATGAAAAGGGCCCCTTAATTCTTTTTCGCCCCGTGGGTAGTTCTTTACAAGTTCATTAGGATCGAATTCGGCGTGCGTTACATTACATCTACCACCGCCCGAAACCTTCACTTTCGAAAGCACTTCTTTGCCTCGCTCTAAAATGGCTACTTTCAAATCGGGTCTGGCCTCCGCCAAATGAATCGCCGTGTAGAAACCGGCGGCCCCACCACCTACTACAATGACGTCATACATTAGTTTATTCTTTCAGGATAGTTCGTTATAATACCATCGACCCCGAATCTTTTCATTTTAATAATGTCTTGGGGTTCATTGACCGTCCAAGGATAAATTTTTAATCCGGCCTCTTTTAACTTCACATTATTTTCTGCGGTCAATTGTTTATAGCTGGGATTGACAGCCACTGCATTCAACTTTTTGGCTACCGGAATGGCATCAACAGGATCTTCCCCGGTCAGTACGGCAATCGCAATTTCTTTATTTACTTCCCTCATTTTCTCCAACTCATCCCATCTGAAGCTTGAAATGATAAAGTTTTGAAGCTTCCAACCATGCTGTTTAATATAGGATTCAACAATTTCATTGACCCGTTCTGATGTGTTGGCTCCTTTTAGTTCGATATTCAGGTCTACTTCAGCATCCATAACATCAAGAACCTCTTCAAGGGTAGGTATGGCGTGCCCTCCTTTCACAACCAATTTTCTTAGCTCTTCAAATGAAAAATCTTCTATGTGGCCTTTAGCATCAGTAAGCCTATCGACCGTATCATCGTGAAATACGACCACCTCGCCATTCTTTAGCTTAAAAACATCTATTTCGATCATATCGACCTTCAACGCGATGGCACTTTTAATCGACGCTAGCGTATTTTCGGTTTCGTGCCCCATTGCCCCTCTATGACCTATAATAATCGGCTTCTTTTGCCCCATACAACTTGACAGAATAAATATTGAAAGAATAGATACCAAAAATAACTTACTGCTCATTAGCTATTTAATTTAAGAATAAATGATTCTAGCGGATTTATATCAACACGAACTTTAGCGGCGCCCTGCTTTATTTTTAACTGCTTCTTTGCACCATATAGCATATCGAGCAATTCGTACTCACCATCTTGCAGCCCCCATGTTTCTATCAAGTCGGGAGGTAACGCCAATTCGAAACCGAACCAATCACTTTCGTGAAAGTTGCTAACTATAATCAAACGCTCGTCGTTCTGCCATCGGACATAAGAAAGCACATGATGGTTATAGAATTCTGTGTTGTCACGATTATAAAAGTGAATATCTTGGTAATCACCCATCAAAGCTTTACTGCGAATCGTAAAATTTAGCAGTTTACTATAAAAATCGCGTAAGTCAGCCTCCTGTTTTGACAACTGCCCGCCATCGAATTTTTTATCGTTTACCCAGCGCTGAAAATGGGGCACCCCGATATAGTCAAAAATAGAAGTTCGCGATGGGCTACCAAAACCTGCATTCTCGGCTGCGGGCTCACCCACCTCTTGTCCGAAATATATCATTAACGGAGCTGTTGTCATAGTGGCCGAAACGACCATGGCGGGTTTACCTTTTTCTGCATTTCCTGCGAACTCGGGGCTCGCTATACGCTGCTCATCGTGGTTCTCTAAAAAATGCAACAGGTGATGTTCGATATCTTGGGTGTTTCTTTTAACTACCGGAATATGATCCGACCACCCATGACCTTGCATGATATGCTTTAATGAATCGTACATTTCTACCTTGTCGTAGAGATAATCCATCTTACCCTTGTGAATATAATTTCTGTATTCATTCGGATTGTAGACTTCGGCCATTAAAAATGCATCCGACTTTTGCATTTTAATGTTCGAATTTAAATAGCTCCAGAATTCAACAGGAACCATTTCGGCCATGTCGTACCTAAAGCCATCAACACCCATGCTCAGCCAATACAGCGCAATATTCTTGAATTTAACCCAAGATGAGGGTACCGATTTATCCTTCCAAAAATCGAAATGGCCCTTATAGTCAATATGGGCGTAAGTATCGGGAAGTATATCAAAATCAACTTGTCCGTCAGGTCGAACCCCATAATTTATTTTTACCGTTTCATACCAATCATTAAAATCCGGTTGAGCTCTTCTAGATCCATTGCCCGTCCATTTGGCTGGGTTCTCTATATATTCACATTCGAAATCGGGCGATTGACCACCCAATGGCAAATACCCGTGTTGCCATTCAGGAACTTGAAATTCTTCTCCGGGTATGTAATAAAAATCATTATTGCGCTCATAGTCAACCCCAGTGTTATCGGAAGCTCCGAAAGGAGTATCTCCCTGTGGAGTCGATTGACCCTCATAATTTCTTGCCACATGATTGGGTACAATATCGATTATCACCTTTAAGTTGGCATTATGCGTTCTTTTGACCAATTGTTTGAACTCTTCTAAGCGCTGTGTAGGGTCATCGGCCAAATCAGGATTTACATTATAATAATCTTTAACCGCATAAGGTGATCCAGCACGCCCCTTAACTATTTCAGGGCAATCATTCGATATACCATACCCTGAATAATCATTGATAAGAGCATGGTGAGGGACCCCTGTATACCAGATATAGGTCGCCCCTAAATCGGATATTTGTTTTAAGGCCTGATCGGTGAAATCAGAAAATTTACCGACTCCATTCTCATCTATAGTACCCCAAGGTTTGTTATTGGTATTGGTATTGCCGAATAGACGTGTAAAAACTTGATAAACTACCTGCTTACCTTTTAAATTATTCATTTTCAATATGCTCAAATTTATAGCCCATCGGTAAGCTTAGGATGCTTTCGTTGGTACACCGGGTCGTAAATCAATTTCGGCATCATTATAAAGAATGGTCAAGGTATCATTACCCCTTAATTCAAATTCGGCGCCTTGTTTTCTTACCGAAACCTTAATGATATTGTTTCTAAAGTTAACCTTAAAAGAATAAGAAGACCACTGTTCCGGAATTTTTGGTTCAAAAGACAGTTGGTCGTTCTTGACACGCATACCCCCGAAACCTTCAACAATACTCATCCAAGTGCCGGCCATTGAGGTAATATGTAGCCCCTCTTCAACCTCTTTATTGTAATCGTCTAAATCGAGTCGGGAAGTTCTCAAATAAAATTTATAGGCCTGTTCCATTCTATCTAGCTTAGCCGCTTGAATACTATGTACACAGGGCGACAGAGAAGATTCATGAACGGTAAATGGCTCATAAAAATCAAAATGCTTTTGCAGCTCTTCGACACTAAAATGATCTTCAAAAAAATAAAATCCTTGAAGAACATCGGCCTGTTTGATATAGGGCGACCTAAGAATTCGATCCCAGCTCCACTTTTGGTTGATAGGTCTTTGGGCCGAAGGCAATTCGCTTACCGTTATCAATTGTTTATCTAGAAAGCCATCTTGCTGTAAGAACACTCCATTTTCTTCGGAATAAGGAAAGTACATATTCTTCGCTACCTTCTTCCATTGACTAACCTCACCATCAGTCAATTGGGTCTTTCCAACCACTCTCTTATAATCGTCTTTAAAACTATCTTGAACCTTTTCTAATTGAGCCACAGCAAAATCGATGCACCATTGTGCCAAATAATTGGTGTACCAATTATTGTTGACATTGTTCTCGTATTCGTTAGGACCTGTAACTCCTAAAATGACGTACTTGTTCTTCTGTTTGGAGAAATTGGCCCTTTGATACCAAAAACGGGCTATTCCTATAAGAACTTCCAGACCCATTTCCGGGATATAGGAGTAATCACCTGTAAACCTATAATAGTTGTAAATGGCAAATGCTATAGCCCCATTACGATGTATCTCCTCAAAAGTTATTTCCCACTCATTGTGACACTCTTCGCCATTCATGGTCACCATCGGGTATAAAGCGGCACCATTGCTAAAACCTAATTTTTGAGCGTTCTCAATAGCCTTTTCTAAATGATTATAGCGGTATTTTAAAAGATTTCGAGCCACCTTTTGGTTTTTGGTAGCCATGTAAAAGGGTATACAATAGGCTTCGGTATCCCAATAAGTACTTCCGCCATATTTCTCTCCGGTAAAGCCTTTCGGACCTATATTTAATCGCGAATCACGACCCAAGTAAGTTTGGTTAAGCTGAAATATATTAAATCTGATACCCTGTTGTGCCTTAACATCTCCTTCTATTGCAATGTCGCTCATCTCCCAGATATCTGCCCAAGATTGTTTTTGCTTTTTAAGGAGTTCATCAAAGCCCAGTTCAGAAGCTTTTGACAAAGTTTCTTGGGCTACTTTTACCAAATCTTTCCCGGGATGATTTCTATCTACAATGTAACCGCCAAATTTGTGAAGAGCAATGGTTTGCCCCTCTTTCAACACCTGAGAATACGAATGACCAACCCTCAATTCTCCTTTATCAATAGAAGGTTCTAGCTCCACCGTCTCCCCGTCAACAAAGAATGAAGCCTGCATAAAAGTGCAGGTTTTGAAATTGGTCTTCATGGTATGGGCCTCTATAAAAGCCTGATGATTCTCTGACTTGACCGACGTAGTTTCCCAAAACTTATCGTCCCAATTAGAATCTTCATTGGTAATACCGCTATCAATATAGGGCTCCATTTCAATTTCTAAATCAGTACCGAGAGCTGTTACGGTATATTCGATAGCCCCTACCTCATCAATATTCAAACTCAAAAACCGAAGAACATCGACCTTAATATGTGCGTCATTAGGCAAAACCGCTTTAAAGGACCTTTTATAAAGGCCTTCTTTCATATTGAGCTCCCTTTTAAAATCACTTACGTTTTTGCAGGTATTCAAGTCAAATACCTCACCATTAACCTTTATACCGACACCTATCCAATTAGGTGCGTTCAAAACCTTCGCAAAATATTCGGGATATCCATTCTTCCACCAACCTACACGGGTTTTATCAGGATAGTAGACTCCTGCAATGTAGCTACCTTGAAAGGTTTCACCAGTATAGGTCTCTTCAAAATTGGCTCTCTGCCCCATGGCACCATTGCCAAGACTAAAGATACTTTCAGAAGATTTAACCAAATCTTTATCGAACCCCTCTTCAATAATCGACCAAGAGTCCGGCTTTATATAATTTTGATTCATAAGATTTCAATTTTGATTGACGGGGCAGTCAAATTATTTGAGCACCAGATATTCTGAACCCAAACTACCTCGTAGGAAAAGCCAACTTCGTAAATTTCAGCATTATTACGAAATTAATCGATCTAAAAAATTGATATCTATTTCGGTGAAGTCATTAAAATTATAGTCTGCCTCAGAGAGAATTTTTTTATCGCCTATGCCAATACTGACCATTTCAGCATTATTGGCTGCCTCTATACCAGCGAGCGCATCTTCGAAAACGGCACAATCTTCGGGTGATACTCCCAAATTGCTGGCTCCTATCAAAAAAACCTCGGGATTTGGCTTTGCTTTGGTTACGCTGTTACCGTCAACCAAAGAATCAAAATAAGGCAGCAAAGAGACTTTCTCCAAAATTGCCTTTGCATTTTTACTGGCAGATCCTAATGCCAGAGGTATACCCTTAGATTTCAGATAAGAAAGAACTTTTGGAACATCTGGAAGTATTTCTGAGCTATCCATCTTTTCTATATAAGCCAGATAATCTTCGTTTTTTTCGATTAACCATCTCTCAAATTGCTCCGTGCTTGCGGTGAAATTTCCAATATCCAATAAGATTTCTAAACACCTTCTTCGACTTACGCCTTTAAAAAGTTCATTTTGCTCAAGGGTAAACTCAAAACCTAACTGATTAGCCAAATTTTTCCATGCCAAATAATGGTATTTGGCCGTGTCGACGATTACCCCGTCAAGATCAAAAATAAAAGCTTTGACACCCATAAGATTAGTCAGGTTAATAGTAAATCAAACTTAATTGATAGTAGATTCCCTATCAAGAATAGTAGCCTGTACAATTTCGGTACGATAGGTGTCTTCTATACTTCCTTCAGCTTCACTCTCTACCCTATCAATTAACATTTTGGCGGCAATCTCTCCCATTTTCACCCCGTGTTGGGCAACAACTGTCAGGGTAGGATTCGAGTATCTCGAAAGAAGTCCGTCTGTAAAACCGATAAATGATATATCCTCCGGAATCTTCATTCCTCTCTTTTTCGCAACAGAAATGCATTGTATAGCAAAAATTTCGTTGACGCTCAATATGGCATCTACTTTTGCTCGATCATAAAAATCTTCAATCATGCTTTCCTGAATATCATTATAAGGAAGAACCAATACCAAATCATTATCTACTTCCATACCATATTCATTTAGGGCCTGTCTATAGCCATCGGCTCGTTTTTCGCTTACATTGAAATAGCTTTCAGTAGTAGCTAAGGCAATACGCTTACGGCCTTCCTTCAATAATTTCTTGGTGGCCTCATAAGCAATTTCTTGGTCATTAAGTATAACCTTGTCGCACTCAAGCTCATCGGTAACCCTATCGAACAACACCAATGGTGTACCTTGGTCTACAACTTGTTTCAAATGGGTGATATCGTTCTTTTGCTGAGTCTCAGCCGAAAGTGACATAATAAAACCATCGATACTACCATTATTGAGCATCTCCATATTGATGACCTCTTTATCAAATGACTCATCGGAAACACAAATAATTACATTATAACCCTGCTCATTGGCATATTTTTCTATACCTCGGAAAACGGTCGTAAAAAAATGATGCACGATATCGGGAATAACTACTCCAATATTTTTTGTGCGCTTGTTTTTTAAGCTTACCGCTATATTATTTGGTTTGTAGTTGTAAAGCTTTGCAAAAGCTTGAACCTTCTCTTTCGTATCGTCACTTATCTCATCGCTATTCTTCAGAGCTTTAGAAACTGTAGAAATGGAAACCTCCAATTCACGCGCTATATGTTTTAAAGTAATCTTTTGTTTCATTCCCAAGGATTATTTCAAGCAAATTAATGTTAAAACTTTTAAATGTGCGAAAACGTTTTCTTTTTAACAAAATTTCGATTTCCATCAAATTCTAGTGAAAGTGTGAAATCGCTTCTAAAAACTGTTATCTTTGTTAAAGAATGCCAATTCTTCAATGAACACTCATTTTAAATAAGACTTAACCAGAATGTCTGCGATTTATTGGTCTTAAGGTAAATTTGAAAAAGTTATTAACACGAAACCGTTTTCGATACCTCATTTTATTCAAAGACCTTTCATTAACTAACTTTTTACATATTTTTAACCTTTGAATATAAACAAAACTCAACTTAAAACATTTCTTTATGAGAATCACTTTTTTAAGAAACTTGCTAATGCTTGGGGCTTTTTTATGCTTAGGCTTTATGCAAGCGCAAGAAGTTTCTGGTACCGTTTCCGATGCCAGTGGCCCCTTACCTGGAGCCAGTGTTATCGTGAAAGGAACCACTAACGGTTCGCAAACCGACTTTGATGGAAATTACAGTCTATCAGATGTACCAAGTGACGGAACACTCGTTATCAGCTATATTGGTTACGCCACCCAAGAAGTAGCAGTCAATGGCCAAACTACAATAGACATTACGCTTCAAGAAGATGCTCAAGCTTTGGAAGAGGTTGTTATTATTGGTTATGGCTCAACTACGGTTAAAGATGCTACTGGTTCAGTTGCCTCGGTAACCTCAGAAGATTTCAACAAAGGTGTCATCTCTTCGCCAGAACAATTGATTCAAGGTAAGACAGCCGGTGTACAGATTTCTCAATCGAGTGGAGAGCCAGGTGCCGGTATATCTTTGAGAATTAGAGGTACTGGTTCTGTTCGAGGTAACAACAGTCCTTTATTTGTGATAGATGGAGTGCCTGTATCGAATGAGAATGTTTCTGCTTCAGGTGCTGATGTAGGGGTTGGAACCAGCGGATCTAAAAACCCGTTGAATTTCTTAAACCCAAATGATATTGAGAGCATGAGTATCTTAAAAGATGCATCGGCGACTGCCATTTATGGTTCTAGGGGGGCCAACGGTGTTGTTGTTATCACTACTAAATCAGGAAAAGGCGGGTCTCAGGGCCAATGGAATTTCTCCACCAACCTGAATGTTGCGGAGACAGCCAATAGATATGATCTATTAACTACAGAAGAGTTCATCGATGCAGGTGGTGCCAATTTAGGTGGATCTACCGACTGGCAAGATTATATCTTTAGAACTTCTGCCTCTATTGATAATAATTTGGCTTATTCAAAAAATTATGGCACTGGAAATGTTCGAGCGACTTTCGGCTATTCCAAACAATTTGGTGTCATAGAAGACACTGACTTAGAGCGTATAACTGGAAGAATCAACGTAAATCAAAGATTTTTTAAAGATAAGCTTAGAGTAGGCTTTCAAGGAACGATATCCAGAATCAATGACAATGTACCTTTTGTTAGTAGAACTTCTGGTAGCACAGGTGATTTATTAGCCGCAGCTTATTACTCAAACCCGACCTTGGCCGCGAATCCTAACGCTAGCGCTAGTCCTGATAGAAACCCCGCCAACTTGCTGGCTTATTACGAAGATTTGACCAATACTAACAGGTATCTTGGAAACATTTCTTTTGACTACTCTTTTACCGACGAACTTTCAGCAAAACTGAATCTAGGTATTGACAAATCTGATTCTTACAGAGGTCAGGTTGCCGGACCTCAAATTTTGGCATTGGAAAATGGCGCCATGAACAATGGTAGAGCCGCAGTCAGTAACTTAGATACCCAGAATAAATTACTAGAACTTACTGTTAACTACAAGAAGCAGTTTGAAAATTCTAACCTAGATGCCCTTGTAGGTTATTCATTCCAAGATTTTAACAGAAATGGTCAGAACATTGTTGGTCAAGGTTATGGCAGTAGCGATTTAAATAGAATTCTAAGAACAACTTCTCAGGCATACGACGATACTAAATACTTCGCAACAGATTACCAAGGGTATGGAATCGGAACTTTTGCAGATGTGCCCGAAGATGGAGCGTTATTTAGAATCTTGAACTTGTTCCCAACTCCGAATGTCACTACCCGAGGCGTACCGGGCATACCGGTTGATGCTTTAGCCGTAGACACTTTTGACTATACTGATGAATTACAGTCATTCTTTGGAAGAATTAATTATTCCATTTTTGATAAATATTTGATTACTGCCACTTTCAGAGCTGATGGTTCTTCTAAGTTCGGTGAAAACAATAAATACGGTCTATTTCCATCAGCAGCTTTTGCATGGAAATTGAATCAAGAAGATTTTATAAACGAAGAGACTTTTTCTACACTAAAACTTAGGGTAAGTTGGGGTATTACAGGTAACCAAGATGGTTTAGGTCACGGTAGCTATCTTAACAGAACCAGATGGAGCCAACTTGGCATTAACGCTGGGTCTCAAGTTAATGCACCGGCCACCTCCGAGATTGCATTTGCTAACCCTGATTTGAAATGGGAAGAAACAACCCAATATGCTTTTGGTATCGATTTTGGTTTCGGGGCTGACCGATTTACCGGTAATATCGATTTGTATAGAAAGGAAACTCGAGACATTCTCTTGAATTTACCAGCAGTACAACCCGCGACTTCGCCTTTCGTGTTCCAAAATGTTGACGGAATCATACTTAACCAAGGAATTGAACTTGGGTTAGATTATGATATTGTTCAAGGTGAAGATTTCAACTGGAATGCAAGTTTCAATGTGGCATATAACCAAAATAAACTTACTGATTATGCCGGGCCAGATATTCAAGCTGGAAATCTTTACGGACAAGGTCTAACAGGAACAGTTTCTCAAATATTGACAAACGACAAACCTCTTTTCACTTATTATTTGAGAGAAGTTGACGAAAATTATAATGTCGCAACAGACCCGACCATACAAGATGAATCCGGTCTGCCAAAGGTTACATCTGGTCTATCTACCGGTGCTTCATATAAAAACTGGGACGCTTCTTTATTTTTCAGTGGTCAATTTGGCTTCTATGTATACAACAATACGGCCAACGCTCTTTTCGCATCACCTCAAATCGGTAGTAGAAACAACTTGAAAAGTGTTATTGACGAAGGCATTACATTGTCTGCAACGAACCCAAGCACTTACTTCCTAGAGAAAGGTGATTTCGTAAGGTTGCAAAGCGCCTCTGTTTCTTATAACGTTCCCTTGGAAGAAGATGGTCTATTTAAAACAATGCGTTTAAGCTTAAACGGACAAAACTTGTTTTTAATTACCGATTACAGTGGTCTTGATCCTGAGGTAAGCACAACCAATATTCCTTCCAACGGACTACCATCTGCCTCTATAGATTATTTGGCGTACCCTCGACCAAGAACTTATAGCCTAGGCATTAATGTTACTTTTTAAAAAAATTGATCATGAAAAAAATATCTAAATATTTAAGTTTATCAGTCTTGGTCTCCGTAGCATTCTCATGTAGCGATCTGGAGATTGAGCCGACAGATTCATTGATTACCGATGGTTTTGCAGGTGTAGCAAACATTGAAGGCGAAGTAAACAATCTCGCCAACATTGTTGCCGGAGGGCAGTTAGGAAATCAAGAAGGCCTTTTCGCGCTAAACGAAGTATCAACTGACGAATATATTGTACCGACCAGAGGTACCGACTGGGGAGATAATGGACGATGGCTATCTATACACAGACAGACTTGGAACCAAGAGCTTTCAGATATTGTAGTTCCATGGCAACAGCTCAATAGCGTCACCATTAATGCAACTAGAATCATCAATGACAAAAGTACTGTTACAGCTAATGGAGACATCGCAGTACAAAAAGCGCAAGCAAGATTTTACAGGGCATGGGCAATGCATTGGATACTTGACATGTGGAGACAGGTACCATATAGAGACGTAGATCTTCCGAATAGCTCAATCCCGAGCGTACTTACAGGACAGGTCGCTCTTGATAGCATAACAGCCGATTTGACAGCAGCTTTACAAGATTTACCTGAAGTTAATGCAGGCGACCCTATCGGAATGAAATCGTTACCAACTAAAGCCTCCGCTAATCTTTTATTGGCTAAAGTATATTTAAACAAACATGTATATCTTGACGGTTCGCCCCAAGATGCAGATATGCAGATGGTAATAGATGCCGTTGACAATATTTCAGATGAGGGTTACACTTTAGCTGCTTCAGGCGATTTCTTTGATATCTTCAGACCTAGCAACGATGTTGAAACCATATGGTGGACTCAGGCCGATGCAGGATCTAGAATTTGGCACACCTTACATTACAATCAGAATTTTCCCGGTTCAAATGATGGTGGAGGATGGAACGGGTTCACCACTTTGGCAGAATTTTATGACCTATTCGAAGGCCCAGCGGACACCAACTACCCTGGTGACGGTCAGGAAGAACGACGAGGGGTTGTTCACGACCCAAGCACTGCCAACGCAGACAACCTAGGTATAGGTCTCGGCTTCTTGATAGGTCAACAATACGAACAAGATGGTACTCCTCTGAATGCCCGTGACAATGTAGGCGGAATTCCTTTGGTATTTACCAGAGAGACCGAAAAGCCAGAATATACAGCTCCTGGCGATAATGATGCTTTAGAAACCTCAGGTATTAGAATGTTAAAATACCACCCGAATGAAGAAGGAGGGGACAGAAGAACGCACGTTGTTAAATACAGGTATGCCGATGCTTACTTAATGAAGGCTGAAGCTATGTTTAGAATGGGCGAAGACGTTACGGCAATGATTAACGAATTAAGAACTATAAGAGGTGCCAGTCAACTTTCGTCAGTTGGAGAAGCTGATTTGTTAGCCGAAAGAGGTAGAGAACTTTATCAAGAATCTGTTAGAAGACAAGATTTGATCAGGTTCGGACAGTACCTGCGTGCTTGGAACCTTAAAGAGGCCGGCGATGCTCATTTAGAGATATTTCCAATACCCAACTCTGATATTTTAGCTAATCCTAATCTTGTTCAGAATCCAGGTTATTAATATCTCATTTTAAAGCTTTAATAAGGTCGCACATGTGCGACCTTATTTTTTTAGTCAACACTCTACACAAAGCTATTTTTAACAGACCGTAAGGCTTTAAGCCAAGGATTATTTACCATAGTTTGGCTATCTTGCGCGGTATTCATTTATGAATAACAACTCATTTAAAAGTCTCTCAATTTGAACGCAAAAAACATGTATTTCACAAAATACTTTTTACAGTTTTTGCTCATTTCATTTCTCATAATATCTTGCAAAACTGATTCTAAAGATTCCATCGAAAAAAAGGAGTCATCAAGCCTAAAATTATTTTCATTATTAAGTTCAGAGGAAACAGGAATAGAATTTTCTAATGATATTGAGAATCAACGCAATTTCAACATTTTCAAATACAGAAATTTCTATAACGGTGGAGGAGTCGCCATTGGAGACATCAACAATGATGGCCTACCTGACATTTATATGACCGCCAATATGGGCCCAAATAAACTTTTTCTCAACAAAGGTGATTTTCAATTTGAAGACATCTCGGAAAAAGCCGGAATTACGGGAAATAAACCTTGGTCAACGGGGGTGGTAATGGCCGATATTAATGCCGATGGCCTTTTAGATATTTATGTGAGTAATGCCGGTAATATGGAAGGGAATAACCATGACAATGACCTTTATATAAATAATGGTGACCTTACCTTTTCAGAGAAGGCAGAAGAATATAACTTGGCCAAGACAGGCTTTTCTACGCACGCGTCATTCTTCGACTACGATAAAGATGGTGACCTTGACGCGTACATTCTCAACAACAGTAACATTCCGGTAACTAGCCTCGGTTATGCCGAACAAAGAGATGTTCGCGCCCAAGACTGGGAAGGAGTTCCTGAGATATTCAGGGGTGTAGGAGATATGTTGCTTAGAAACGATAATGGTAAATTCGTCGATGTGAGCGAAGAAGCTGGTATTTATGGTAGCTTAATCGGTTTCGGTCTTGGGGTGATGGTCAGTGATATAAACGGCGACCTCTACCCCGATATTTATATTTCCAATGATTTTTATGAACGTGATTACCTATATATAAATCAGAAAGACGGCACTTTTAAAGAAGAAATAAAAGACTGGACCTCTCATCTTTCCCTATCAGCAATGGGTATTGATATGGCCGATATTAATAATGATGGTAACGCAGATATATACATTACCGACATGTTGCCGGAACACGACCAAAGAACAAAATCTGTTATGGAGTTTGAGGGTTATAACGTATTTAACCTAAAACAGAGTAAAGATTTTTACCAACAATATATTCAAAACACCCTTCAGCTTAACAATGGCAATGGCACTTTCTCAGAAATTGCCTACCATAGTGGTGTGGCAAAAACAGACTGGAGTTGGGCAGGCTTGATTTTTGATATGGACAATGATGGTTTAAGGGACATTTTTGTGACCAACGGAATCAATCACGACCTCACTGATTTAGATTTTGTTGACTTTTTTGCCAATGAAATAATTCAAAAAATGGCGTTGACGGGTAAAAAAGAGTCTATCGATACCATCATCAACAAAATGCCTGTTTCTCCCCTACCCAATTACGCATTCAAAAATAAAGGCAATATAACCTTTGAAAACGCCACTGTAGATTGGGGTTTTGATATTCCCAGTAAATCTAATGGTGTAGCCTATGGCGATTTAGACAACGATGGTGACTTAGATATGGTCGTTAACAATGTGAACATGCCAGCTTTTGTATATAGAAACAATTCAGAAAAATTAACGAACAATAATTATATCAAATTGAAGTTTGATGGAGAAAAGCCAAACTCTTTCGCTATTGGGGCCAGTGTAAAAATGTACTATGATAACAATATTGTTTTCCAAGAATTGATTCCCTCCAGGGGTTTTCAATCTTCAATGGATTATGTGATGACCATAGGCTTGGGTAAAACATCGGCAATAGATTCGCTACGTGTAATATGGCCCGATAATAGCACACAAAAATTATCGAACATTAAAGTAAATCAGCTGATTGAGCTTAAACAATCTAACGCCAAAGACATTTACAACCCAAAAAAGAAAACGAATACCAATACCCTGTTTACCGAGGTTCAGCAATCAAAACTTCAATCACATCAAGAAAACACCTATCAAGATTTTGATTATGAAGGCCTAATCTCAAAACTCATCTCACAAGAAGGGCCAACAATATCTGTTGCCGATATTAATGCAGATGGAAATGAAGATATATTTGTTGGTGGTGCAAAAAATCAGGCGGCATCACTATATATTCACCAAGGGAACGGTAAATTGAAGAGAACGAATCAGAATGACATCGATAAAGATTCAAATTTTGAAGATACGGCCTCGGCTTTCTTTGATGTTGACTCTGACGGAGACCTTGATTTAATGGTCGGCTCAGGTGGCAATCAAATCAATGAAGAGAACACTTACAGCCTTCGCTTATATAAAAATAATGGTGACGGAAAATTCAGTAAATCAAATGCCAACCTCCCTTCAAACTTCACGAATATTTCCGTAATAGAGCCCTACGATTTTGATCAAGATGGTGATATCGATGTATTTGTCGGGTCAAGAAGCGTGGTAGGCACTTACGGGGTCAACCCTAAGCATCTATTTTTAGAAAACCAAGGTGACGGAAACTTTGTAGATGCGACTGAAAAACTCGCATTCGACCTAAAAGATGCGGGTATGGTTACTGATGCTCGTTGGGAAGACATAGACGGTGATGGCAAAAAAGACCTGATTACAGTTGCAGATTGGGGCAGTCCTCAAATATTCAAGAATTCTGGAAGAAGGCTTGCCAAACTACCCTCTTCTCTTGATAGCTTGAAAGGATGGTGGAACACAGTTGAGACAGCAGATTTGGATAATGATGGTGATTTTGACTTAATTCTCGGAAACCAAGGCACTAATGTACCTTATTCCGCCACTCCATCAAACCCCATGAAATTATGGATAAATGACTACGACAATAACGGAACCCTAGAACAAATTGTGAGTCGTAATTATGATGGCAATGACTATCCACTACATCAACAGAAAGAGCTAACCCGCCAAATAAGCTCTCTAAAAAAGCAGAACCTTAAGGCTTCTGAATATGCAAAGAAAACGGTTTCAGAGCTTTTTCCTGAATCAGTTTTTGAAAACACCATCGTAAAAGAGGCCAATACAATGTATTCAATCATTGCCCTTAACGATGGAAAAGGTTCTTTTGAAATAAAAAATCTACCAAGTAGGGTGCAATTATCATGTGTGTGTGGCATAAGCTGTATGGATGTTAATAATGACGGAAATGTAGATTTGGTCATGGGGGGTAATAACTACGAATTTAAGCCTCAGTATTCTAGGCTTGATGCGAGTTACGGTAATGTCTTGATAAACGATGGCAACCTTAACTTCGACTGGGTAGATTTCGCCAAAAGCGGATTTTTTGTAAAGGGTGAGATTAAACATCTACTTCCTTTTAAGGACAAAAGTGGCAAAAGGTATTTAATTGCCGGAATCAACAATAGTGAACCAAAGATTTTTACATTGCAATGAAGAAATCTATTTTACTACTTTCCGTCATAATTACATCGCTATTCGGTTGTAACAGTAAAGAGGGCGAACTGTTTGTCAATCCAAATCCCGAAGAAACAGGGTTACAGTTTACCAATACCCTGACAGAGTCGAATGACCTAAATATTCTTGAATACCTTTACTTCTATAATGGGGGCGGCGTAGCGGTAGGCGATATTAATAATGATAACCTACCCGATGTTTACTTCTCCGGCAATCAAGTCAAAAACAAGCTATTTCTAAATAAAGGGAATTTAAATTTCGAAGATATTACTGAAAGTTCTGGAGCGCAAGGAAGCAGTGATTGGAACACCGGTTCAGTAATGGGCGATATTAATGGCGATGGCCTTCTTGATATTTATGTTTGCGCCGTAGTAGGTCTTCAAGGTTTGAACGGCCATAACGAACTTTACATCAATAATGGACCCTCATCTAATGGAGATATTACCTTTACCGAAAGTTCAGCCAAATATGGTCTAGACTTTGACTCTTTTAGTTCTTCCGCCGCCTTTTTAGATTTTGACCTTGACGGTGATCTAGATATCTATTTACTAAATCATGCTGTTCATACCCAAGAATCTTATGGTCATGCCGATTTGAGAGAAAAAAGAAATTTTCAAACCGGTGATAAACTACTTAGAAACGATGGCGATGTTTTTACAGATGTTAGCGAAGAGGCAGGTATTTATGGTGGTGCGAACGGCTATGGCCTTGGGGTTTCGATTTCCGATTTCAACCAAGATGGTTGGCCAGATATTTATGTAGGAAACGATTTTCATGAAGACGATTATTATTACATCAATAATGGCGATGGCACTTTTACCGAAAGTCTAAAAAAATTCTTCGGACACACCTCTAGATTCTCGATGGGCAACGATGTCACCGATATCAATAACGACGGTAGGCCCGATATACTTTCCTTGGATATGTTACCGGAGGATGAGAAGGTACTTAAATCTTCACAGGGAGATGTGCAGCCTCAAATAATGAAATTACAGACCAAAGATTTCGGTTATCATTACCAATATAGCAGAAATATGATGCACCTTAACAGAGGGGGTCATTTTTCAGAAATTGGCTTGCAATCTGGTCTGGCAGCTACCGATTGGAGCTGGAGCGCACTTTTTGCCGATTATGATCAAGATGGCCAACAAGATGTATTTATATCTACCGGTATACCAAAACGACCCAACGACCTAGACTACATCAATTTTGTCTCATCAGAACAAATTAAGTCTAAAATAAACAACACTAATTTAATGGATCGCCAAGCATTGGATTCAATGCCATCGGGGCTAACTCATAATTATGTTTTCAAAGGTGGTTCCAATCTTGATTTCACTGATAAATCGGGTATTTGGAGTAAGAAGGACACCCTAATCAGCGGGGCCACCGCAATTGGCGATTTTGATAACGACGGTGATATTGACCTAGTGGTCAATAATATAAACCAGCCTGCCACACTTTATATCAATAAGACTGACGAAAGTTCGAATCATATAAAGCTTAGGCTTACGTTTAATGATAAAAACCCTTATGGTATTGGAACAAAAGTCTACTCGTATCATAAAGGAAATCTTCAGTTCAAGGAACTTTATACGGTTCGAGGTTTTCAATCATCTTCCGAACCCTTAATTCATTTCGGGTACGGACAAGAAAAGAAAATTGATTCGTTAAAGATTGTTTGGCCTGACATGACTTTTCAAGTTTTGAAAGATATCAATGTCAATCAAACACTAGAGATTATACCTACTGAAACAAGACCCTTCCAGTATAAAAGTCTAAATAGTGAACAACCTCCTCTCTTCACCAAGCTCAGCAACAATTTAGGAATAGACTTTAATCATATCGAAGATAATTATTCCGATTTCAATCGACAGAAACTGATTCCCTATCAATTCTCAGACAGAGGGCCGGCTACAGCTATTGGCGATTTAAACTCCGACGGCAAGGAAGACATCTTCTTTGGCGGCTCTAAACACATTGCTTCTAAAATCTATATTGCTAAAGACTCCACTTATGTTGAAAGGAAGTTCAAATCAGTTGCGCAAGACTCGATAAAAGAAGATGTAAGTGCCGTAATTGCCGATTTTAACAATGATGGTTTTAATGATTTATTTATTGGTTCGGGGGGTGCCGACTTTTTTAACAAACTCAAACCTTTACTAGATTCTTATTACACAGGTAAAGACTCCGTCTTAGCTAAAAACGATTTACCTGAATATTATGAAAATGCTTCGGTTACTATTGCTCATGACGTAGACAACGACGGAGACCTTGATCTTTTTGTAGGAAATCAAATAGTCACTAACGACTTTGGTAAAAATCCTGCCTCCTATCTCTTAATAAATGAAAACGGTCAATTTACAATTAAAGCAAATTCAGATTTAAGCAACTTAGGTATGGTTACCGATGCGGTTTGGGATGATTTTACTGGTGATGGCCAAAAAGACCTTATAGTTGTCGGAGAATGGATGCAGCCTACTTTTTTTGAAAACAATAATGGAAATCTCAAAAAAGTGTCGTTGCCTTTAGAAAATAAGATAAATGGGTTATGGCAAACAATCATACCTTTTGATATTGATGATGATGGCGATACAGATTACCTTTTAGGCAACTGGGGAACTAACAGTAAATTCAAAGCCGAAGCAGGGTCGCCCATGCGTATATATTATGGTGACTTTGACAAAAACGGACAGACTGAAACGGTCACGGCAATTCAGAAAGATGGCAAATATTTTCCTCTTGAGGGACTCGACGGTCTTTCATCACAAATTGTTAGCCTTAGAAAAAAGTTCTTAAACTATTCAAGTTTTGCCGGTAAATCTATAGATGAGATTTTCGAAAAAAATGTTCTGGAACAAACTACCCTTCTAGAGGTTCAGGAATTAAGGTCTGGATATTTAGAAAATAAAGATGGCAAATTCTCTTTTGTACCATTCGCGAACGAACTTCAAACTTCTCCAATTACATCTTTCTTGAGTTATGATTTTGATGGAGATGGAAGAAAAGATGTACTTGCAGCAGGAAACTATTTTGGTGTTAAACCATATCATGGCCGATTTGATTCTTTTCCTGGTGCTTTGATAAAAAATAGTGAAACTTATGTTCTAGGAAACGAACTAGGGCTTGACTTTACTCAAAAAGCTGTAAGACATCTCAATATCATTCGCTTTAATAACGAAGATTACCTCTTGGCCACTATCAATAATGATTCGGCTCAAGTGTACAAATTAAATCGATAACAAAATTTCAAGTTCCCGTATGTTAAGAAAAATACTTTTTGGCATATCTATCGCATTATTATCATTTCTCGTGTGGCAGGTTTTCTTAAAACCTCAAGATTACTTGGCATCATTTCAAATCAATACTTCTGTTGGAACGGTCAACCAAGTCATCAAATCGTGGCATCAATCTTTAGAAAATTCAAAAACCATAAAAGATGACAACTTAAATCGTTTTGAGCATCAAATCACATTTAATGACAGCGTTTTTACGTACAAGTGGGAAATTGAAAAATTGAATGACTCGATTTCAAAGATATATGCGCGTATATCCGATGAGGAAAATGGTTTTAAGCAAAGGTTACTCTCCCCTTTCTTCGATACAGATTTTGAAAAGCGATCCAAAAAAACCGTTTACGATTTATACGACCGCCTCTCAGATCATCTTGAAAAATTCAAGGTAACCTACAAGGGTCTGGACTCTATTCCCGAAACCTATTGTGCCTATATACCCATCAAAAGTACCCAATCTCAAAAGGCCTCTAAAATGATGAAGTACTACCCTGTTCTTGACAATTTCGCTTTGGATAAGCGTATAAAAAGTAATGGGTTACCTTTCATTGAAGTTCTCGATTGGAATAAAAAAACAGACTCGATAACTTTTAACTTTTGTTATCCTATCAAAAAAATCGATTCCCTACCGGATCACGACCTTATTAAATACAAATTCAGAAAAGCTACAAAAGCTCTCCATGCTACTTATAATGGCAATTATATTACCTCTGATAGAGCTTGGTATGTTTTGTTGGAAAAAGCGAACTCACAAAAAATTAGTGTTCGAGAAAACCCCTTAGAAATCTTTTTCACCAATCCTAATATGGGCGGTACCGAACTTAATTGGGTGGCCGAAATCTATATGCCCATAAAGTGATTTTACCTTTGACTTACTCTTATTTGATTTTTCTTCCTGCCTTTTGGCTTCTCAGAATAGTACGCTTCCAAATTATCCAGAAATGCAACATAGTTAACACTAAATAACACATTTCTTACTTGTAACAAACAGCCTAAAACGATATCTTACTGCCTGCAAAATTTGAACGATGTATTCGATAGGATATGATATTGGCAGTTCTTCCATTAAGGCTGCTTTGATAGATACCAACTCCGGTAAAAGTGTAGCCGTTATTAGCGAACCCTCGGTTGAAATGGGCATGATAGCCCATAAGAATGGATGGGCAGAACAACACCCCAATGATTGGTGGCAACATGTTTGTACCGCTACCAAACGTTTAATCAATGAAAACGGTATTGACCCAAGCCAAATAACCGGTGTGGGTATTTCTTATCAAATGCACGGCCTGGTAGTAGTTGATCAAAACGGCGAACCTTTAAGAGAATCTATAATATGGTGTGACAGCAGAGCGGTACCCATTGGTCAGAAAGCCTTTGATGAATTAGGCAATGAAAAATGTTCTGAGCATTTACTTAATTCCCCGGCCAACTTTACCGCATCAAAATTGAAATGGGTAAAAGAGAACGAACCGGAAAACTATAAAAGAATTCATAAGTTCATGCTTCCCGGTGATTATGTGGCCTACAAGTTAAGTGATAAAATGGCAACCACTATCTCCGGACTTTCCGAAGGGATTTTCTGGGATTTTAAAAGCAACAGTGTTGCCGATTGGTTACTCGAACATTATGGTTTTGCAGAAGAACTTATCCCTGAAGTCGTAGGTACATTTTCCGACCAAGGAAGGGTATCAACCGCTGGAGCCGAAGAATCCGGTTTGGCCGAAGGCACACCCATACTATACAGGGCTGGTGACCAACCTAACAACGCCCTATCATTAAATGTATTCAAGCCGGGCGAAGTGGCCGCTACAGGAGGTACTTCCGGTGTCATGTATGCAATCACCGACAGCCTTTCGGTAAAAGAAAGTGCACGGGTGAACAATTTCGCACATGTAAATTATACGGTCGACAAGGCAAGAATAGGCAAAATGGCCTGTATCAACGGCGCAGGTATTATGTACCGTTGGTTAATGAACAATTTAAAAGTAACCTCATACGATGAGATGAACGAACTAGCCGAATCGGTGCCCATTGGATCTAATGGTGTAACCATTCATCCCTTCGGCAACGGAGCTGAACGTGTTCTTAATAATAAGACATTGGGCACAAAAATGGCCAATATCAATCTGAACAATCATACCAAGGCCCATTTGTGCCGTGCTGCTTTAGAAGGTATTGCTTTCTCATTCGTTTACGGTATGGAAATCATGAAATCGGATGGTATCGAGCCACAGGTCGTAAGGGCAGGAAATGATAATCTTTTTAGGTCAGAGATATTTTCGAATACAATATCAACATTAATCGGTCAAGACATAGAAATTTACAATACCACGGGCGCCATAGGGGCAGCCAGGGCCTGTGAACTAAATAAGGGTGATTTTGAAACCTTTGGCAAAAGAATAATCGATAATGATTTTGTCATGAGTTTTAAACCCTCTACTCAAAAAGAGGCCTATAAAAAAGCTTACGATAAATGGAAGGCAGAACTTGAAAACATGTTGGCTATCACCAATTGATAATAGCCGATATTTTCAATATCCCTTCCGAAAATCAAAATATAAACTCTAATAAAAACAACTTCAACTATTAATTTTTAAACAATGGCATTACTAGGAGATAAGGAATATTTTAAAGGAATAGGAGAAATTAAGTTTGAGGGAAAAGACTCTGACAATCCCTTGGCTTATAAATGGTACAACCCCAATCAGGTGGTGGCAGGTAAAACAATGCGCGAGCATTTCAAATTTGCTATTGCTTATTGGCACACCTTCTGCGGACAGGGTGCAGACCCGTTCGGCCCAGGTACGCAAAACTTTCCGTGGGATGCCCCTTCAGACGCCGTAGAAGCTGCTAAAGCCAAGGCAGATGCCGCTTTTGAGTTCATTACAAAAATGGGTGTGGATTATTTTTGCTTCCATGATTTCGATTTAATACAGGAAGCAGACACTTTTGCAGAATCTGAAAAGAGGTTGGCCACTATAGTCGATTACATTAAAGGAAAGCAAAAAGAATCGGGCGTTAAACTATTGTGGGGTACAGCTAATTGCTTTTCAAACCCACGATACATGAACGGAGCTTCCACTAACCCTGACTTCAATGTTTTGGCAAGAGCCGGCGGACAGATAAAGTTAGCCTTGGATGCTACCATTGAGCTTGGTGGCGAAAATTACGTTTTCTGGGGAGGTCGTGAAGGTTACATGTCTCTTTTGAACACCGATGTTAAGAGAGAACTTGACCACATGGGCAAATTTTTAGGAATGGCACGTGATTATGCCAGAAGCCAAGGTTTTAAGGGTAATTTCTTCATTGAGCCTAAGCCTATGGAGCCTATGAAGCACCAATACGACTTCGACTCGGCTACAGTAGTGGGCTTTTTGAACGAACACGGTCTTCAAGACGATTTTAAACTGAACTTGGAGTTCAATCATGCTACCTTGGCCAATCACACCATGCAACATGAAATGGAAATAGCGGCCGCTCACGGCATGTTAGGAAGTTTAGATGCCAACAGAGGTGATTATCAAAATGGATGGGATACCGACCAATTCCCTAATAACATCACAGAAGTTACCGAAGCTATGATCACTTTCTTAAAGGCAGGTGGCTTACAAGGTGGTGGTATCAACTTTGATGCTAAGATCAGAAGAAATTCTACAGATATGGATGACGTTTTCCATGCTCATATAGGCGGTATGGATACGTTTGCCAGAGCTTTGGTGACTGCAGACAAAATCATTACCTCATCTCAATATGATGCCCTTCGCACCAAAAGATATAGCTCTTTTGATACCGGAAAAGGGAAAGACTTTGAAGAGGATAAGCTAACTTTCAAAGACTTATATGATATTGCCCATGAAAATGGAGAGCTTGAACTTCAGAGCGGCAAACAAGAATTATTCGAGAATATTATTAGTCAATACATTTAGTATTCTCGCTTCCAATAAAAAGAGCCCGCTTCACAGCGGGCTTTATTTTTTTACAATAAACTGTCGTCCAAGCTACTTTGCGAAATAGATGTAAATAGTTATCACGATAGCGCAGATTACCAACCCTACCTGCTTGACATATTTGTAAGGCTCTATTGAAACCTGTTTGGTATATTCCTGAACATAAGGTGTCTCTCTAGGCTTGATTTTCCCGATAATCAACATTATCGCTACGTTCATCAAAAACAAAATGGCCATGATATGCAAGTAATGAGGATAAGCTTCGGCCTCAACAATTCTAAGGGCCGTTTCATCGGTAATTCCCGAGGCTTTCGCGGCCTCAAGTGCCTTCTCAACTCTTGAAGGACCAATAAAGAACTGGCTCAGAATATAAAGACCACTACCCAAGAAGATGGCAATTTTTGCTGCAATGGCGGGCACTCTTTTTGTCAAATATCCTACCACAATAATTGTTAGAATGGGTATATTATAAATACCATTTACTTCCTGTAAATAATCGAAAATACTACCGGCACTTTCAATAATCGGAGCGATAAACATAGCTGCCAAAGCCAAACACACTCCAAAAATCTTTCCGTACTTTACAACGGTATGCTCTGCAGCATACTTATTTATATGCTGTTTATAGATATCAAGGCCGAATAAGGTGACCGAGCTGTTCAAAACACTATTGAACGAGCTTAGTATGGCCCCAAACAAAACAGCCGCAAAAAAGCCGACCAAAGGTTTTGGTAATACCTCTCGCACCAATTCGCCGTACGCCGAGTTAGAATCTATACTACCTTCAAAATAGTAGTAGGCAATCATACCAGGCAATACCAAAATTAGCGGCCCCAATATTTTAACAAAAGAGGCCAACAACAAACCTTTTTGACCCTCTGCCAAGTTTTTGGCACCCAAGGCTCTTTGAATAATTTGCTGATTAGTTCCCCAATAAAATAACTGCACGAGCATCATTCCTGTGAAAATAGTAGCGAAAGGCACCTCTTGCCAATATTCACCCGTTGAGTCGAATCTATCGGCATTCGCGCTCATCAAGGTATCCAAACCGCTGGTAACACTTCCGTCACCTATGGCCATTAAACCAAAAACAGGAATCATTACCCCTCCGATCAATAATCCTATCGCGTTTATCGAATCGGAAACCGCAACGGCCTTTAGACCACCAAAAACGGCGTAAATAGAACCCACGATACCAATACCCCATACACATATCACAAGGGCCGAACTCTCAGAAACATTTAATAAACCGGGAACATCGAACATACCGCTAATGGCCTTTGCCCCGGAGAAAAGTATAACCGGCAAAAGTACCACAACATAGCCTGTTAAGAACAGGCCCGAAGTAATTGTCTTGGTAGCTACATCAAACCTGCCAGCCAAAAACTGGGGTACGGTAGTAAGCCCGCCCTTTAAATATCGCGGAAGCAAAAAGATAGCCGTTACCACCATGGTAATGGCTGCCAATGTTTCCCATGCCATAACCGAAAGCCCATCTTTGTAGGCACTACCGTTCAGACCAACAATTTGTTCTGTCGATAGGTTGGTTAAAAGAAGTGACCCTGCGATGACTCCGGCCGTTAAACTTCTTCCCCCTAAAAAATATCCGTCAGATGACTTCTCGTCTGTAGATCTAGTGGCCAAATAGGCAATAACGGCAACTAGAATTGTAAATCCTAAAAAAGAGAGTATTCCAATCATTAAAGTAGTAAGAGTTGATTATGAGGGTAAATATATCGGATTATTTAATAACAATTCAATTATGGCCCCATAATCTAATAAATCCGAAATTTGATAATGCACGAATTATCTTATTTGTATTTTAACTGGTTTCTTGAAGGATTTTTAGTCATCACCCGTCCATAAGGTCAAAAAAGAAGTTAAATATTTAGACTGCTGCACTTTGTCTTGGCGAAAATTTAAAATAATGTAATTTTGCGTACCCATTTGCCCAGATAGTTCATCACAGGCCGAAACAATTTTAAGGTGGCCTTACGCCATTTAGACTATCGGGCACGAAACAAACATTACTTACAATGAAGAAATTTTTGGCAATACTTACAGTTTTGATTTTGATATCGGCCTGTAAGACCGAACCACAGATTGAAGAACCGATCGAGATATCAGCGGAAGATCTCCACGCTTCTGTTGACAAGGTTACCGAAATCATGATCCACGATATCTTTTCACCTCCGGTGGCAAGTAGAATCTTTACTTACCCAAATATCGCAGCCTATGAAATTGTAGCCCTTCATAACGATGAGTACACTTCATTGGTAGGTCAGGTCACCGATTTAAAACCCATTCCAGAACCGGATTCTGTAAGTAACATCAATTATGACCTCTCCGCGCTAGTCGCACATATGGAGCTTAGTAAGCGTCTCATCTTTTCCGAAGACCGAATGGAGACCCTTCGTGATAGCTTATACGGTGTATGGGAAGGTAAAAACCCTACTGTTTTTAAAAGTTCGAAAAACTACGGTCTTCAGGTGGCCGCCCATATCGGCGAGTGGATGAACAAAGACAACTATCCGCAGACCCGAACTATGCCGAAATTTACAGTTGATGCCGACAATGCTTCACGCTGGCAACCAACACCACCGGCCTATATGGACGGCATTGAACCTCATTGGAGTAAAATAAGGCCCTTTGTTATCGATTCTGCGGCCCAATTCAAGCCAATTCCGCCCCCAGCTTTTTCAATGGACGAGTCTTCCGACTTTTATAAAGAACTTAAGGAAGTGTATGATGTGGGCAAGAAAATTGAAGAAGAGGGCGACCAATCCGCCGAAATTGCCATTGCCAAGTTTTGGGATTGCAACCCTTATGTCTCGGTAACCCGCGGTCACTTAATGTTTGCGACCAAAAAAATCACACCAGGTGCACACTGGATTGGCATTACAAAAATTGCAGCAAGAAAGACCGATAGCGACTTTGACCAGACGCTATATGCTTACACCAAAACATCGATGGCCATAGCAGATGGTTTCATCAGTTGTTGGGATGAAAAGTACAGAAGCAATTTGATAAGACCTGAAACACTTATCAACCAACATATTGATGATGAGTGGAAGCCCGTCTTGCAGACGCCGCCGTTTCCCGAATACACAAGTGGGCATTCTGTAGTTTCCGGTGCAGCCTCTACTACCCTTACCAGTATTTTTGGCGACAATTTCAGTTTTGAAGACGACACCGAACTACCCTACGGTCTACCTATGAGAAAGTTCGAATCGTTCAACAAAGCCGCTGAAGAAGCAGCCATAAGTCGCATGTACGGCGGTATTCACTACAGGGCTGCTGTGGAGGTGGGCTTAAAGCAAGGAAGAAACCTAGGGCAATTTTTGGTCGATAAGCTAAAAATGAAAACTGATCAGCGCATGGCCAGCAATTCTCAATAGATTGCTGATCGTTAAAACGCATCTTTTCTTTAGCTTGCAAGTTTCTGGCATAACCTATTTTAACAAACCCCAAATCAATAGTAAGATTTGAAAAACATTTCTGCGGTTCTTCTATATTGCTCATTATTTTATAGTTGTGCCAATCATGGGCAGCTTAAATTCTTGAGCAAACTACCCAGTGATTTAAAAGAAAATTCCGGAATCGCCTACTATCAGGGAGATTCGGCTTGGCTTGTGGCCGACAGTGGAAACCATGATATTATATATAATATTAGCTTCGATGGCGAGCAACTAAATAAGTTGGAAGTCAAAAATGCAAAAAATAGAGACTGGGAAGAACTAACAGAGGATAAAGAAGGAAATCTTTATATCGGCGATTTTGGCAACAACCGTAATGATCGAAAAGACCTAACCATTTATAAATTACCCAACCCGGACGTTGAAAAAGGAGATAAAATAGATGCGGAAAAGATAACCTTTAGCTATCCTGAACAAAAAGACTTTCCTGCCAAGAAAAAAGATAGGCTCTTCGATGCCGAGGCACTTTTTCATTATCAAGGAAACCTGTACATATTCACTAAGAACAGGGCCAATCCTTTTACTGGAGAAACTCGGTTATACAAAGTTCCTGACTCCAAAGGTGACTATGAAGCTCAATTCATTGCCAAACTCGATATTTGCGACGATTGGGAGACCTGCAGGATAACTTCTGCCGATATTTCAGACGATGGTAAAACGGTCGTTTTGTTGGGATATGGAAAAATATGGCTGTTTACCGGTTTCACTAATGACAATTTTTTCGATTCGACATCGAAAGAGATTGACCTTGGAGTTCGCACCCAATTGGAATCAGTAACCTTTGCCAGTGACAACACCCTTCTTATATCGGATGAAAAATCAAAGGCCGGCGGAGGAAATCTATATTCCTTTCAGCTTCCTTCCAACTAAAACCCGAAACCTACACCAAAAGAGAATCTAAGTCCATCTACGCTATGGAACAGAGCCGCGCGTGCAGTCAAGATATCGGCGCCGTTCAAAAAGAAACCGCCACCGTAAGAAGTGTGCCAAATATCGGAGCTTTCATCCGTCCATACCCTACCGTAATCAAAACCACCATAAAGACCCATGGTTACGGGCAAAAGTTCAGTTTTTATACGTCTCAGGCTATAGCGCAAATCGGTATTTTGATAATACGACTTTCTTCCGGTAAAACGCTGGTTTCTAAAACCTCGAAGGCCATCAAGCCCGCCAATGCTGGCAGCTTGATAGAATTCATATCCATCACCTATATTAAAGTGCGCCTTCCATTTAGATGCCAGAACAAGACGGCCGTTGGGTATGATTTTATGATCAAAGGAGATTTCAGGTATAATATACCCAAAATCGCCGCCTTCGCTAATATTGTTCTTATACCCTATTTCTAGCGCAGTACCCATACCCAAGGTCGGAAACGCAGTATTATCACTATTTGAATACGAATATTTTGCATTTAGACCTACAAATGACAGTCTACTTTCTTCGCCATTTTCTATGTAGAATGTATTGATAAAGCGATTGTCGGTCTCTTCAACATGCACCGACTCAAATGAAAACCCAGCATTTATTTTGGCGCCCAGTTGACCCCGCCATACCAATGACGGACTAACCTCAAAATTTTCCATCCGCACCCTATTATAATCCATATCAAGTTCATCATCATTATTCACAGTTTCGTTTCCGAAGCCAAAAAAGTTGATACTGTAGTTAGGGCTTGTAAAACGGGTTGATATATCAAAATTCCAATTTTCGAAAATTTCGGCAAACTCACCGGAGTAAGCTAGCTCAACACCACTAGTGGCAAAGTAAAAAGATGCATTCAATCTATGTCGTTGCGTGAAGGGGTTTTGCCTAAAACCGTTATAGGTAAAGGTATCGCTAAAACCAATCTTAACACCGTCATCTGGGTTGAAGCCGATGGTTGGCAATATTTGGTTGTTCGAGCTTCGGATTTGAAGTGGCAGGTAGGTGTTAACGTTATAATCGTTCGTCAACTTCACTTTGGCATTCTTCGTTTCTTTAAGGGTGTTCTCTTTATCTTTATAATCATATATAGCAATATTACCGCCCTGCTTTAACTCATAGACATCGTTATTTCGACCTCCTATCAATCGTACTCGAATACTACTCGGCCCGTCACCATTCACCTCAAATCGATCGTCATCGTCAAGCCCGTGCACCCAAATCTCTTTTGCTACACCTGCATTGAAGGTTTTTTCGAAAAACAATTTATCCTTCTTTCCCTTGATATTGCGATAGACCTTTACCTGTGTTTCATTATCGCTAAGAACATTTATCTCGAACCAATCATCTTTATCGGTACCGACCACTACCGCGTACTTGTTCAATATACCATAATAAGTCCGCGCGGTTTTATCGATTTGAGCCAATCTCGTCTTAAGAATACGTTTGATTTCATCTATCGATTCATCCCTTACTTCTTCCGGAAATGATAAAAAAGCCTCATCAATAGCATCGTCGGTCAAATTTTTCTGTAAATAGTGGGCTTGGTCTATCCATTGTTTCAACGTTGTTTCAGTTAACAACGCCATATCAAGAACATAGGTTTTAGGTGAAGAATTGAAGCCTTTTACACTTCTAATTTCTTCATTGAACCCTTCCATCAGTCGCAAAGCCGGAACGATGCGAGTGGCCAGGTTCATAAAAAATCCGTCACCATGTTTTGAGTACACCATATCACGATCGCGGGGAACAGGCCTGTAAATTATCTTGTCTTTCTCTTTATCCTCAAATTCGGCCCAACGCCATTGATCTACATGTCGGTCCCAATCACCTAATACCATATCGAAAAGCCTGGCCCTCAGATATAGCTCAGAATCGACTTCATATTTCTCATCGTCACGCAAATCTTCAAGCATACTATCGGTGCTTTTTAAGTCGTTAGAATACCCATAGCTTGCCAAATCACCATGTCCGTCGCCCGCATGTTCCTCAATCATGTAGAGCTCATTACCAAAGCTCTCGTTAAAATCTTTTAAAGCTGGTTGTTTGGGAATGTAATACAGAACAGGATTCGTATGATAAATGCCTACGGCATCTGAAAGTGCCGCGGTGGTAAATGGGGCATACGGATGCGAGCCCGTATAGAAATCCAACAGAAAATTTTCAGTAAAGGTATCTTCAAACTCGCCCATCACATATTGGTCTTGAAATGCCATGGCCTGAAGATATAACTCCGCATCTTTTTTCAAGGCTCTCATAACATATTCCTTACCGCTCTTATGCCTTAAGCGCAACGATTTCGATTGATGGCCGCCACCTTTATGAACAGGTTCTAAGCCACCCATAAGCGTATCAAGATTTACCGTGGGCGCGGTAACTTTGGTGGCGTAGTATTTTCGATAACGGTCACCCCACAGAAACTTAAAAAACCTACCTCTATCAACCTCTTCATCTGTATAAACCGATGCCTTGACCGTTTTTGGAAATGAACTGGGATAGTTGCCTTCATAAATCTTTCGATTCGGCGGCAATACTTGAGAAGTAAACAAAAAATCTTCATTATCATCTTCACCCACACCAAAAAAGTCAACTTTAGAAGAACCGTCTTTATAAATATCAAGTACGGCATACCCTCGTTGGCCAGTTGAAAAAAGACTACCGTTCAATAAACGTGTAGCACCCTTTTTAGCTCCCGATCCACTTACAATTTGAGGTGTATTGTCTTGAACAATATATTGAAGGGTGTGTTCATGCCCAGAAGTTAAAATTACCTTTTCGGAATATTGAGCCAAAGTAATCAAGCGTTTTCTAAGCTCGGTATACCTTTTGTTCTGCATATCTTCTATAGAGGCGCCTGTAGTGCGGCGCAAAAGATTGATAAAACTGCCCAATATCGGTAAAGGACCTATCTTACCCTTCGGATACAAATTGGTTCTAAAAGTATACTCCCCGCCGTGCGACCCATAAGTGAATACCGGGTGATGCATAGCTATGATAGTGGTGCGTTGGCGATTATCTTTGATCTCATCTTCCAGTTCAAGCCAGAACCGTTCACGACTCTTAATGTCACATTTATCATTAATATCCGGTCGCTTGTCCCAATTGGTGAGATACCATTCTGTATCTATGGCTATAATGACAACATCATCGTTGACCTCGATAGTCTTGATAGGGCAGCCATCTTCGGGAAAATAGACTTCTTTACTATCCAATGCTTTTTGAATATATTTTTGCTCCCTTTTTAAGCCAATCAAGCCTTCGGTGTACCAATCATGGTTTCCCGGTATGAACAATGGTTGACCTTTAAAATTTTCAAGTGTTTTGATTTGGGCATCCAAATCGTTCTTGGCCTTCAGATAAGCTTGGGTTGAATCTTTAGGGTCTGGTAGACCCGCTGGGTATATATTATCCCCAAGAAAAATGGCCGTACTATTCTTATCGGCCACATCTAATTTTTTCTTGAAAATCTTCAGGGCTTTATTCATATCGTTCATGGGCGATAGTCCCGCATCGCCTATCAAATAAAACGTATGAACTACCTCTTTGTCGGTAGAGGTCTCAACCCCTTTTCCATTCTTGTATTTGGGTCTATAAGTCGCACAGGCGGTAAATAAAACGACAAATGCAATGAGCGCAAAATGTTTGGGCATAGGAATACTCTTGGTTCTTATTATTTCGTATTTTGGGCGTAAAACCCGCTTTATGTCCGATTTAATTTCGAAGACCGAAAATTTTGCGACCGACTTGTTGGTCAATAAATTGGATAATAATTACTTATACCATAACCTCAGACACACCCAAAGGGTCGTCAAAAGTAGCAAAGAATTACTGCAACACTATAACCTCAATGAGAAGGAAAGTAACGCAATTATACTTGCTGCCTGGCTTCACGATACAGGTTATACCAAAGGTACACAAAACCACGAACGCGCAAGTTGCGAAATAGCCAAGGAATTTTTAAGTCAACAAGACTGTTCTGAAAAGCTAATCAACAACGTTTGTGCATTGATTATGGCAACCGAAAGGGGACATGAGCCTACTACCTTGTCTGAAGAAATAATGAGGGATGCCGATTCATCGCATTTAGGTCAGTCTAGCTATGCCGATACTTCTGAAATGCTACGGGAAGAACTTTCTCTGTTGGGCATTGCGGAAATGTCGCCAAAAGCTTGGAGGAAGGCCAACATTAAAATGTTTCAGACCGAACACCGATTCTATACCGACTACGCCAAGACCAACTGGCAAGAGGGCAAAGATGACAACTTGAACAAACTGGTCAAGAAGCTCAAAAAGGCCAACAAGACCAGAAAGAAAGAAGAGCTCAAAGTAAAGCTGAAGAACCAAAGCCCTGAACGCGGAATTCAGACGATGTACCGGGTTTCAATGCGCAACCACTTAAAATTGAGTGATATTGCGGATACCAAAGCCAATATACTACTTTCGGTCAATGCCATTATTATATCTCTTTTACTGACCAATTTAATCCCGAAACTTGATAACCCAAGCAATGACTATTTAATATACCCAACGGGAATCTTTGTGTTGTTCAGTATCGCCTCAATGGTCATGTCGGTTCTGGCGACCAGACCCAATGTAACCAGTGGTGAATTTGATAAAAAAGACGTTGAGAACAAAGATGTGAACCTACTCTTCTTCGGTAATTTTCATAAGATGAAATTGCAAGACTATGAGTGGGCCATACAAGAACTTATTAAAGATCAAACGTATGTTTACAATACCCTAACCAAAGACTTGTATTTTTTGGGTGTGGTACTCGACAAAAAATATAAATTATTACGGTGGACGTATACTATCTTCATGGTAGGCATCATTCTTTCAACCATTGCATTTTTTGTAGCACTAAAGTTTTATGGCCCTGAACGCATAATTGAATTACCTACCTAAAAAAACTAAGACCCTATAAATAAAGAACCCCGCTAGTGCGGGGTTCTTTATTTATTCTCTGAACGATTGACTACTATAAAAGCGCGTCGATTGCATCGGTATATACCTTTTTAGGAGAAACGCCAACTTGTCTGTTCACAATCTCACCGTTTTTGAATACCAATACAGTTGGTATATTACGAACACCATATTTAGCAGCAAATTCTTGGTTTGCATCTACATCTACCTTACCTACAACAGCTTTGCCTTCGTATTCACTACTTACCTCTTCGATGATGGGGCCTACCATTCTACAAGGGCCACACCAAGCTGCCCAAAAATCAACTACTACGGGTTTATCACTTTTTAAGACTACTTCATCAAAAGTTGCGTCTGTTATTTCTAATGCCATTTTTGTTTATTTTATTGGATTATGCAAATTTAGTCAATAATTGTAAGCCTTACTTACGCAAATAGAATTCATTTTAGCTATAACGCTATCAAGGTAATTTATTTCAAACATAGCTTATATAACTTTTATAATTGATGTTAATTCAGCTTATAATGAACTTGTTGTTTCTCCAATGTAGCCAACAGCTCGCTTGAAATTTGAACCTTTTGTTTTCTACTGGTAAGATTGACTTTTATTTCTTGCTCCATCTCATAGACCACAAAATTTAAAGGATGACTACCTTGGTAGGTAACCAGTGTCTCTTTCAATTGAGTGATATCTTCTTCCTTCAAATCATCAATATTCAACTTAATGGTCAGTTTTCTGGCGTACGCTTCCATCACGTCTTGTAGCAACATAAAACTATTGAACTGAATACGAGGGTCTCCCTTTTTGCCCGTTTCCCTATTGGTCCACCCTTCACGAACATAAGCTTTTACGTAAGCGAACGAATTGATCATCAAGAAATGTCTGAACTTCAGATATTCTTCACCAAAAATTCGAAACTCAAAAGAATCGGAATAATCCTCCAAAGTAAAAGCGGCCCATCCCTTTCCATTTTTTGAAGTTCTATGTTGCACATCGGTGATAACACCTGCAAAAGACAACTCTCGGTTCACATAATTTTCTAAATCATTGGCACAGGAAACGGTCGCATTACAAAAGGCTTGTATCTCTGTCTTAAAATCATCTAAAGGGTGACCAGATATATAGATACCGACCACTTCTTTTTCACGCCTTAATTTTTCCATGGTACCCCAATCTTCACACGGGGGCACTACAGGCTCGGGAATTTGCACCTCACTGGCATCACCAAAAAGACTTACTTGTGACGAGTTCTCATTCTCTTGATATTTTGCCCCATATTTAATGACCTTTTCCAAGAAAGTTACCCCATCGCCCTCATCATGAAAATATTGAGCTCTATGGGTACCTCCAAAAGAATCAAAACCTCCGGCAACGGCCAAATTTTCAAAAGCCTTTTTGTTAGCGGCCCTTAAGTCAATTCGTTTGGCCATATCGAAAACAGACCTGAAATGGCCCTCTTTTTTACGATTTTCAACGATAGTTTCGACCGCACCACGACCTACACCTTTGATGGCTCCCATTCCGAAACGAACAGCCCCATCTTGGTTAACGGCAAATTTGTAATACGATTCATTTACGTCAGGCCCCAACACCTCAAGCCCCATACGTTTACATTCTTCCATAAAGAAAGTAACCTGCTTGATATCGTTCATGTTATTACTAAGAACGGCAGCCATATATTCCGCCGGGTAATGCGCTTTTAAATAAGCAGTTTGATAAGCGATATAAGCGTAACAGGTAGAGTGGCTCTTATTGAATGCATAGGATGCAAAAGCCTCCCAGTCTTTCCAAATCTTCTCCAATATCTCGCGAGGGTGCCCTTTTTGCTCACCACCATCCAAAAATTTAGGCTTGAGCTTCTGCAAGAGGGCAAAGATTTTCTTACCCATTGCCTTTCGAAGCATATCTGCCTCACCTTTTGAAAAACCGGCCAGTTTTTGTGAAAGCAACATCACCTGCTCTTGATAGACCGTAATACCATAGGTCTCTTGCAGGTATTCCTCCATATCCGCCAAGTCGTAACTGATGTCTTCCCTGCCATGCTTTCGGGCGATGAAACTAGGAATATAATCCATCGGGCCCGGTCGGTACAATGCGTTCATGGCGATAAGATCATCAAAAACCGTAGGCTTCAGGTCTTTCATATGCTTCTGCATACCAGGGGATTCATACTGGAATATTCCAACAGTATCTCCCTTCTGAAAGAGCTCGTAGGTCTTTTCGTCATCTAAAGGAAAATCGTCGGGCACCAGTTCGACACCATGCTTGGCCTTGACAATCTTCACCGTATCTTTAATCAGGGTCAAGGTTTTCAACCCCAAGAAATCCATCTTTAACAAACCTGCACTTTCAACCACCGAGTTGTCGAATTGGGTCACATAAAGATCAGAATCCTTCGCTGTCGATACAGGCACAAAATTGGTTATATCATCAGGGGTAATAATCACCCCACAGGCATGAATTCCGGTATTTCGAACCGACCCCTCCAGTACTCTCGCCATTTTTAGGGTCTGCCCTTCTAAATCATCTCCTTCGGCAATGTTTAAAAGTTCATTGATTTTTTCAAGATCATCAGACCTGAACTTCTTTTTTAAATCTGCCTCCGAAACACCGAAAATCTTGGCGAGCTTCGACATGTTCGGAATCAGCTTTGCTATTCTATCGGCGTCGCTTAATGGCAGATCCAACACACGGGCCGTATCTCGAATCGAAGATTTGGCTGCCATGGTACCATAGGTGATTATCTGGGCCACTTGATTGGCCCCGTATTTTTTAATCACATAATCCATTACCCTACCACGCCCCTCATCATCGAAATCAATATCGATATCGGGCATGGACACCCTATCAGGATTCAAGAACCTCTCAAAAAGAAGGTCGTACTTGATGGGGTCGATATTGGTAATGGTCAAACAATAAGCCACTACCGAACCGGCAGCCGAGCCCCTACCCGGCCCCACGGAAACATCCATATTTCGAGCCTCCCTAATAAAATCCTCAACAATAAGAAAATAACCTGGGTAGCCAGAGTTTTTAATAATCTCGAGCTCGAAGTCTAACCGCTCTTCTATCTCTTTGGTTATCTCACCGTATCGTTTTTTGGCACCTTCATAGGTGATATGTTTCAGATAGGCGTTCTCGCCTCTTTTGCCCCCATCTTCATCATCTTGAGGGTCTTTAAATTCATCCGGAATACCGAATTTCGGCAAGAGTACGTCGCGGGCCAATTCAAATGGCTCAATTTTATCTACTATCTCCTGCACATTCAAAACGGCCTCGGGCACATCTTGAAATAGGCCTTTCATTTCTTCTTGCGACTTGAAATAGTATTCTTGATTGGGCAGTCCAAATCGATAACCCCTTCCACGACCTATAGGGGTCGCCTGTTTTTCACCATCTTTTACGCACAACAGAATATCATGTGCCTCTGCATCATCTTTAGCACAATAATAAGTGTTGTTAGTGGCCACAAGCTTTACATCATGCTTTTGCGCAAATTGCAGCAATACCTGATTGACACGATCTTCATCTTCTTGACCGTGCCTCATCATTTCGATGTACAGGTCTTCGCCAAACTGCTCTTTCCACCATAAAAGTGCCTCTTCGGCCTGGTTCTCACCAACGTTCAATACCTTACCCGGTACTTCACCATAGAGGTTACCGGTCAGCACTATAATGTCATCTTTAAAGCGTTGAATGACATTTTTATCGATTCGTGGCACATAGTAGAATCCGTTAGTGTAAGCAATGGAAGACATTTTGGCCAGATTGTGATAGCCTTTTTTATTCTTTGCCAGCATTACGATCTGATAACCGTAATCTTTTACATTCTTATTGGTATGGTCTTCACAAACGAAAAATTCACAGCCAATAATCGGCGTAATTTCTTTTTCAACTTCTGGCTCACCTTTTTCAGCGGCTTCCTGGTTTTTATCCCTCACCCCTTTGTTATGCGCACCTATCTCTTTCACAAAGTGAAAGGCGCCCATCATATTGGCGTGATCTGTTAAAGCTACCGCTGGCATTTTATCTTGGGCCGCAGCTTTCACCAAACTCTTGATATCTATTGTCGATTGAAGAACCGAGAACTGGGAATGGTTGTGAAGATGCGCAAATTGGGCATCTTCTAAAGTCTTGATGTTCTCTTTGATCTCTTCTTGAGAAACACCCCCGGTATCCTTCTCCCAAAGGGCATCGGCTATCTCTTTGGAAGCTTTTTTGAGATTAATGTGCCTTAGCCCGATCAGCTGAATCTCTTGCGGATTTGCTTCGGAAAAATTACGGAAATAGTCAGGCCCAACATCTAATTTTTCCGCCGAGTACTGCCTTTTTCTTACAAGCTCCAAAAAACATCTTGCGGTCGCCTCAACGTCGGCGGTTGCATTATGCGCCTCGGCAAAGGGTTCTTCAAACAGAAACTCATGCAGCTCAGTTAAAGTCGGAAGTTTAAACTTTCCGCCCCTACCTCCGGGTATTTGGCATAGCATGGCGGTTTCTTCGGTACAGGTATCCAAAACAGGTAGTTCTTGAAGAGGGTTTTCAACTCCCATTCGATAAAACTCCGAACCCATAATATTAACGTCAAACCCCACATTCTGACCCACTATAAATTTAGTACGCGACATAGCATCATTAAATTTCTCTAGCACTTCGCTAAGGGGTACACCATCTTGCTCTGCCAATTCGGTAGAAATTCCGTGGATTTGCTCTGCATCGAACGGAATATTGAATCCTTCAGGTTGTACCAGATAATCTTGATGTTCGATACAATTACCCATGGCATCATGCAACTGCCAAGCAATCTGTATACACCGCGGCCAGTTTTCGGTATCGGTTATGGGGGCATCCCATCGCTTTGGAAGACCCGTTGTTTCGGTATCAAAGACTAAGTACATACAACTAAAATTCTGATTTACAATAGAAAGCGGCAATTCAAAATACCAAGAAGCATTTCGAACAAGAGCCCATAAAATTAGGCAATTGACCTAGTTTTTTAAAGCCGAGTTACAACTAGTTATCAACGACGTATTAAAGGGTATTTGTTTTTAACGCTACACGGTTATTCATTATCTTATACTGCCAAAATATCAGATATGAAGCTAAACCTTCGCACACCCACAATTAAAGCTTTTTCAACCCTCATCTTAATAACAATTTTTGGGCCAAGTAAGCTTACCGCCCAAAATCAAACACCTCCCAATTTCATTATCATCTTCGCAGATGATTTAGGTTATGGAGACATCGGTCCTTTTGGCCACCCGACCATTAAAACCCCTCACCTCGACAGAATGGCTTATGAAGGACAAAAATGGACCAACTTCTACGTTGGGGCCAGCGTCTGTACGCCAAGCCGAGCCGCCCTACTAACCGGTAGACTACCCGTTCGAAGCGGAATGGCAAGCCACAAAAGCAGGGTGCTTTTTCCCGACTCTAAATATGGGCTTCCTGAAAATGAAATCACGTTAGCCGAACAACTTAAAGATTTAGGGTACAGTACCGCCTGTATCGGAAAATGGCATCTTGGTCATAAAGAACCTTACCTACCTACTAACCAAGGTTTTGATTATTATTTTGGCATACCCTATTCAAACGATATGGATAGAATTCAAGGGGATGAATACAAAAACTACTGGTCGAGAAGTAATGACAGTATAAAAACTGAACATTTTAATGTTCCCTTATTGCGAAATACAGAAATAATTGAAAGGCCGGCCAACCAAAATACTATTACCACTCGATACTCGAATGAAGCCGTATCTTATATCAAAAAGAACAAAGACAAACCCTTCTTCATCTATTTGGCCCACAACCTGCCCCACATACCCTTGTTTGCATCCGAAGCTTTTAAAGGAAAGAGCAAGAGAGGCCTTTATGGTGATGTGGTCGAAGAAATCGACAACGGCATCGGAAACATATTAAAAACATTAAAAGAAGAAGACCTAGCAAAAAATACGATTGTTGTCTTCACCTCGGATAACGGCCCATGGCTTTCGTTTGGATTGAATGGAGGAAGCGCCGGACTTCTAAAGGCGGGCAAAGGAACAACTTGGGAAGGCGGTATGCGCGTACCGACGGTGTTTTGGGGGCCAGGACATATCAAGCCTGGGGTCGTAACAGATATAGGTTCTACCATGGACCTCTTTACCACCTTTACCCAATGGGCGGGAGGAAAAATATCACAAGACCGAATAATCGACGGTATTGACCTCACCAAAAGCCTAACTGAAAATAGAGAAAGTGAAAGAGATCACATGTTCTACTATAGAGGAGATGAAATCTATGCCGTTCGCCTAAAAAACTATAAAGCCCATTTTGTTACCCAAGGGGCATACGGTCAATTTGGCGAACGTATTGAACACAACAAACCATTACTGTACGATCTTAACAAAGACCCATCAGAAAACTTCGATATTTCGGCGGATCACCCTGAAATCATTCTCGAAATTCAAAAATTGGTAGCTTCGCACAATTCAAATATGATCAAGGGCAAAGATCAATTGGCTGAACGAGAGTAGAATTAGCCTTTATTTATTGCAGAATAAAAGAAATGAAGTATATTTGCAGCCCTTTTTAGGGAAAAATAGAATTAATAACAGGGGTCGGGCACCCCACAAATTAATGTGATATGCCAGTAAAAATTAGACTTCAAAGACACGGTAAGAAAGGTAAACCATTCTATTGGGTAGTAGCTGCCGATTCTCGTTCAAAGAGAGATGGTAAGTTCTTAGAAAAATTAGGAATTTACAACCCAAACACCAATCCTGCTACAATCGAACTAAACGTTGACAACTCTGTAAAATGGTTGCAAAACGGTGCTCAGCCTACTGATACCGCCAGAGCTATTTTATCATACAAAGGCGTTTTATTGAAAAAACACCTTCTTGTTGGTTTGCGTAAAGGCGCTTTGACCGAAGAACAAGTAGAAGAAAAGTTCAATGCTTGGTTAGAGGAAAAAGAAGGCAAAATTACCGCTAAAAGAAGTGGTCTAGAAGAAGAAAAAGAGAAAGCCAAAGCCGAAGCCTTAAAAGCAGAGAAAGAAGTAAACGAGGCTCGTTTGAAAGCTGCGGCCGAAACAGAGGTAGCTGAGACTGCCGAAGCTGAAGCTGCTGAAGGTTCAGAAGAACCAGCTGCTGAAGCAACTGAAGAGGCTTCTGAAGAGAAAGCTGCAGAATAATTCATATATCAAGAAACGAAATGCGTAAGGAAGATTGTTTCTACCTAGGTAAAATCGTTTCAAAATATAGTTATAAGGGTGAGGTACTAGCAAAGCTAGACACCGATGAGCCCGAAGCTTACGAAAATATGGAATCAGTTTTTGTCTTGATGAAAGGCAATAATCTGGTTCCATTTTTTATTGATCGCTCCCGATTGCACAAGTCAGACCTCTTGCGAATAGATTTCGAAGAGGTGAAAGACGAAGCCTCGGCCGACCGCATTATGGGCCATGAGCTTTATCTACCTTTGGCCATGTTGCCCCCATTAAAAGATGACCAATTTTACTTTCATGAAATCATTGATTTTAGTGTCAATGATAAATCAATAGGTGATATTGGCAAGGTGGTCGGTGTTAACGATTCTACCGCCCAGGCAATTCTTATTGTTGACAAAGACGGTAAACAAATTTTGATTCCTATTACGGATGATATTGTTTTAAAAGTGGACAGAAAGACCCGCACGGTTTTTGTTAACGCCCCAGAGGGTCTTATCGACCTTTATTTAACTTAAAAAGTTTACTTTTTGCCGCCTTACCTTCTTTACACCGATACTAAATCGGTGTTGTTTTACTTTTGTAAAAAATTGAAATGTTCATATTGGTTTGAAGCAACACCTATTCGACTATAGCCAAAGTTTTATCAAATACCTGAAAAGCACTGACTTCTCGAAAGCTATTCTTTTAGGCATCTCGGTAAGTATACCCATTGTACTAGGTATTCAACTAGGCCATTTAGAAGTAGGCTTATCGGTAGCTTTTGGCGCCATGTGGTGTTCGCCCAGTAATACCAACGGCAGCCATAGACACAATGTCATTTCTATTCTTTGGGCTACTCTTTTAGTGATGGTCATAAGTTTGATTGGCGGCTACCTCAACTTACGGGAGTGGTACATGTTACCCGTTTTAGGCATTGTAACCTTTTCGGTAGCCTATCTGGCCATATTCGGTTTTAGGGCTTCTCTGATCGGTTTTTCAGGCCTTTTGGCCTTGGTTCTTAGTTTTGCCTATGAGGCCAAGGAAATTGAAGTATATGAACATTGCCTATGGATAGGAGTTGGAGGACTTTGGTACCTCGGCCTGATAATTATTTGGCATCATTTAAATCCGAGAGCACAAACCGAAGAAACCCTGTCGGAAATCTACCAACTTACCGCCAGTTTTTTAAAAACAAGGGGCAAACTCATAGACCCCAAAAGTAATCAGCTGGCATTAAGGTCGAACTTGGCCAAACAACAAGATAAATTAATCGAGCTTCATGGCACTCTAAGAGACATACTGATCAAATCAAGAAAAGATGCCGGACCTTCCATCTACCAAAACAAACGTCTGCTTGTATTTGCCCAGTTAGTAGAGATTTTAGAAGTGGCATTGGCCAACCCGGTCGAATATGATAAAATGAACGTTTTGTTCAGCCAAAAGCCCTCTTTGGCCTCAGACTTTCAAGGTCTTATTTTTGAAATAGCGAATCAACTTCAATATGTTGGCAATAGAACACCAAAAAAGGCTTTAGATTCAAAAAATAAACTATTAGAAGAGCAATTCAAAAAAGTTCGGAGCGCCCTTGAAATCTTGGAGAGTGAAATTTCTGTAGAGCATTACCTGATGCTGCACAATTTAATCGAATATCAAGAAAAGCAATTTGAAAAGCTAAAAAAAATCAAGTGGTTATTGGAGGACCCACACATAGATGAAAATGACTATATCAATACAGAAACAGCTTTAAAATTCATACCTCATCAAGATTACAGCCCTCGTCTTCTAATTGACAATCTTAATATGCGTTCGCATATTTTTAGACATTCGCTACGTCTGGCCGTCATCATGATTTTGGGTTTTTCTATCGGGTCATTTTTAGATTTTCAAAACCCATATTGGATACTTCTGACTATCATCGTTATTATGCGGCCAACTTATGGGCTTACAAAAGAGCGAACAAAAGAGCGAATTATTGGCACCTTGATCGGGTCATTGATTGCCGTTTCAGTGGTCTTCTTCATTAAAAGTCCTTATGTATTCGGAATACTTGGCGTCGTCAGCTTGGTACTGGCCTTCTCCATAGTTCAAAAAAACTATCGTATCGCAGCCACTTTCATCACTTTAAGCGTCGTTTTCATTTACGGAATAATTCGACCGGATATTCTATCGGTCATCCAATTTAGAATTCTAGACACTGTTTTTGGTGCCGTGCTTTCCTTTTTGGCGATTTACTACTTATGGCCCTCATGGAGCTTCCTTAAAATAGAGGATGCCGTAATCAAAAGCGTTAGTGCCAATAAAGATTTTCTAGAACAAATCATTCTCTTTTATGACCGAAAAGGAGAAGTTCCTATTGAATATAAAATTGCCAGAAAGAGAGCATTTGATGAGAACTCAAACCTCAGCACCGCTTTTCAGGATATGACACAAGAACCTTCTTCTAAACAAATCGATTATGAAAGAACTTATGAACTTGTCGTTCACAATCACAGAATACTAACTTCATTAGCTTCTCTTAGTGGCTATATTCAAAACCAAACGACTACCAGTGCCTCAAACGAACTGAAAGAGGTGGCAAATTTAATTGACAACAATCTTGACCATACGATTCAAATTCTAAAGAAAAATAAGAATGGTAGCGAGACAATGGACAATGAAATAAAGTTCAAGCAACTACACCGTAGTCTTAACAACTCAATAGAAGCTACCCCACCCAATGACCGTACCAGAAGACGACTTCAAGAAGCGCACTTGATACTCGAACAACTACATTGGCTCTTTTCACTTAGCAATAAATTGGTGAAACTAGCATCCCGAGCCTGAATCAATGAGCTCTTTTATCCAAAGCTTTCTTACAATACGCCAAACATTTTTGAACTTCTTGAACCGCATTTGATCCCACGGGTATCTCATATTCCAGTTCAATCGTACCCGGAAACTTATACTTTTGATCTCTCATCAATTGTAAAGCTTCTTCTAGCGGTGTGTCGCCCGTGCCCCAAACCAAGTTACCTTTATCGTGCGCAGGGGTCTGGCGGTCTTTCATATGCATACTTTTTATATGCTGATGTTTACTTTTGATAATCTCAAGGGGTTGGCTATTACCTGCGGCCACAAAATGGCCCAAATCCAAATTCAAGGCGTTATATTCCGACTGTTTCAAGGCGGTGTCCCAAAAGGTAGGTGTTTGTTGCTCATGGCCATGGTAGGCCATATAAACCTTATTTTCTTTGGCAATTTTACCCAATCTTTGGGTGTGTGTGTCATCACTGGGGTGCTCGACGGTAACGTGACTTGCTCCCAATATTTTGGCGGCTTTCATTCCCCAATCTATTTCGGCATCACTATTATCTTTGCCGAAGGCACTTGGTTTAAAAGCATAGATTGACACACCTGCATCATTGTACATCTTCCGAAGCTTTTCAAAAGAATTCATTGACATGTTCTTTCTCCACTCCGCTACTTGAGCTCCGTAAGCTTTGGCCTGAGCTTGTAGATCCGCCAATTCAATTTCTTGGTCTTCTGTGATATTTCCGTCTCTCTTGGCTCTCATCAATCCGTAAAAAGCCCTTCTGTCAATTGGGCTTTCAGGTTTTCCTGCAAAAGACTCGGCAGGATCGCCCATAAGTTCAATGGCACTTATACCTGAATCAGTAACATATTTTAAGGTTGCCTCTGCACTTTGGTCGGGCATACTTCGAAACGAGTAGGTAATGACCCCGATCTGAACTCCGTTAATTAAAGAATTCGGCTTTTTAAGATTACGCACTATACTAGGTGCACAAAATAATGGAGAGGGTTTTAAGGCGAGACCTGCACTGGCCAGAATTCCGGTTGCTAAAAATTTTCTTCTATTTAACTGATTATTTTTCATGGGATAGTTGAGTTTAAGGTCTTTCAAGATAGGTATTTTTCAACCTAATCAATGGCACATGTTCAAATTGTTTAATGAAGCATTCCTGTCAAAATAAATGCAGCACGAGAAATACTGAGAGGTTTGCTTATTTTTGAAATCCTTTTACCAAACTATAACAACCTATCATGACCAAAAACCTCCTCTTAGCAGCTCTAGTTATTTGTATCAGCAGTTGCAAACCTAAAAAAGAATCCGAGCCAAAAAGTGAGCGGCCTCAAAAGCCCAATATAGTCCTCATTTTTACAGATGACCAAGGTTATCGTGATGTGGGTGTTTTTGGTGCCAATGATATTGCTACGCCCCACCTTGATCAGATGGCTGCTGACGGCGTTAAATTGACAAGTTTCTATGCCGCGCAAGCGGTGTGCTCTGCCTCTAGGGCGGGTATTTTGACCGGTTGCTACCCGAACAGGATCGGAATTCATAACGCCATGATGCCCAATAGCAAAAAAGGGCTTCACCCTTCTGAAACGACCATGGCTGAAATGCTTAAGGAAAATGGATATGCTACCGGAATTTTCGGAAAGTGGCACTTAGGAGACCATGCTAACTTTCTACCCACCAAAAATGGATTTGATGAATGGTTTGGTATTCCTTATTCCAATGATATGTGGCCTTTGCACCCACAACAAGGCCCTGTCTTCAATTTTGGCCCGCTTCCTCTTTATCACAACGAAACCGTAATCGATACGCTAACCGATCAATCGCAACTGACCGTACAAATTACCGAGCACAGTGTTGATTTTATCAAGAAAAACAAAGACAAACCGTTTTTTCTATATGTTCCTCATCCGCAACCGCACGTTCCGCTTTTCGTATCGGACAATTTCAAGGGCAAGTCAGATCGCGGACTTTATGGCGATGTAATCATGGAAATAGATTGGTCGGTCGGTCAAATTGTAAAAGCATTGGAAAAAAACGGGTTGTCTGAAAATACGCTGGTCATTTTCACTTCGGATAACGGCCCGTGGCTTTCATACGGTAATCATGCTGGTAGCGCCCTACCCTATCGCGAAGGCAAAGGAACTGCTTGGGAGGGAGGTCAAAGAGAACCTTTTATAGCAAAATATCCGGCCAAACTTCCGGCCGGTAAAAGCATCGATGTTCCGGTTATGGCCATTGATATTCTCCCGACGGTCGCGAATCTTACCGATTCAAAACTACCGGAACTTACCATCGATGGCAAAGATGTTTGGAAGGTTATGACCGGAGAATCTGCTGAAAGTCCTCAAGAGGCCTATTTTTTCTATTACCGTGTCAATGAACTATTCGGGGTACGGTATGGCAAATGGAAACTGTACTTCCCTCACACCTATCGCACCATGCAAGGTCAAGAACCAGGAGCCGATGGTTTGCCCGGAGCCTATAAAATGGTCGATTTGAAAGAAATCGAGCTTTACAATCTTGAAACTGATGAAAGTGAAACGCAGAATGTGGCGGATGAACATCCCGAAATAGTGGAAAAAATAAAAACCCTAGCCGACCAAATGCGCGCTCGATTGGGCGACTCACTCAAAAATCAAAAAGGCTCGGAAACCCGTGAACCGGGACAAATTGAGCAAAGCTAAATCTTACCTATGTCTGAATTATTTAAGTTCAAACAATTCTCCATCAATCAAGATAGGTGCGCCATGAAAATCGGTACCGACGGGGTCTTGTTAGGTGCTTGGACAAGTTTGAGACATCAACCGGAAACCATATTGGATATTGGTTCTGGTACGGGTATCATCGCCCTTATGCTCGCCCAAAGGAGTACTGCCGAAAGTATAGATGCTATCGAAACGGATGAAAACGCCTATGAGCAGTGTGTCAATAACTTTGAAGACTCACCTTGGGCAGACCGCCTGTTCTGTTATCATGCAGATTTTGATGAGTTTGTTGGTGAGATGGAAGAGGAATATGACTTAATTGTTTCAAATCCGCCATTCTATGCCGAGGCCGTTTCCAGTGGCGATTCAGCGCGTGACAGAGCGAGACAGAACAATTCATTACCCTTTGAAGAATTACTGGAAGGGGTATCGGCCTTGCTCTCATCAAACGGTTTTTTTTCAACAATTATCCCCTTTAAAGAAGAGACCCGTTTTCTAGAGCTTGCCAGTGACAATGGTCTATTTGCTTCAAGTATAACAAGGGTCAAAGGCAACCCCGATTCCGACGTTAAAAGAAGTTTATTGGAATTCTCATTCCAAGAAGTCGTGACTAAAACAAGCGAATTAACCATTGAAATAGAGCGCCATCAGTATACCGCAGAATATAAAGATTTGACCAAAGATTTTTACCTCAAAATGTAACAACGACCGTATGAAATGTTATATTTCATTAGTACATTTGGTAAAAAGCCATGCGTTATGAAGCCTGATTCTTTTGAAGCTCCCGACTATTATAATCTTGACGATCTGTTAAGCGATGAGCATAAGCTTGTCAGAGATGCCGCAAGACAATGGGTAAAACGAGAAGTATCTCCGATTATCGAAGATTATGCCCAAAAGGCCGAGTTTCCTCATCAAATATTGAACGGACTCGCCGAAATAGGTGCCTTCGGACCTTACATTCCTGAGGAATATGGTGGAGCGGGACTCGACCAAATCAGCTATGGCCTTATCATGCAAGAAATCGAAAGAGGCGATAGCGGTGTTCGCTCTACGGCTTCCGTACAATCTTCATTGGTAATGTACCCTATTTACACCTATGGCTCTGAGGAACAAAAGAAAAAATTCCTTCCAAAGTTGGCGTCCGGCGAGCTTATGGGATGCTTCGGTCTTACAGAGCCCAACCACGGCTCGAACCCGGGCGGTATGGAAACAAAGTTTAAAGATGGGGGCGACCATTATCTACTGAACGGAGCCAAACTATGGATATCTAATTCACCCTTCGCGGATATTGCCGTGGTTTGGGCAAAAAATGAAGAGGGGCGCATTCATGGTCTCATTATAGAAAGAGACATGGAAGGTTTTTCAACCCCTGAAACACATAACAAATGGTCACTACGTGCTTCGGCAACCGGTGAGCTAATTTTTGATAATGTAAAAGTACCTAAAGAGAACCTATTGCCGAACAAATCCGGCTTGGGTGCGCCGCTTGGCTGTCTTGACTCTGCCCGTTACGGAATTTCATGGGGTGCCATTGGTGCCGCTATGGACTGCTATGATACAGCACTTCGATATGCCAAAGAACGGGTGCAATTCGGCAAACCCATAGCAGCCTTTCAACTTCAACAGAAAAAGTTGGCAGAAATGATTACCGAAATAACAAAGGCCCAACTACTATCTTTTCGTCTTGGGCAACTAAAGAATGAAGGCAAGGCCACTTCGGCACAGATTTCTATGGCCAAAAGAAACAATGTTGACATGGCCTTAAAAATCGCAAGAGAAGCACGTCAAATGTTAGGCGGAATGGGAATCACCGGAGAGTATAGCATCATGCGCCACATGATGAACCTTGAAAGTGTCGTCACATACGAAGGCACACATGATATTCACCTATTGATTACAGGGGCAGATATTACCGGCATACCGGCCTTCAATTAACCATATATTTCCCTACATAAGTAGTTTTAAAAGCTTTTGAGCTTTATCTTTGCACGGTGAAATCATACGTAATTCTTTTGGTTGCTACCGTTATGCTTTTTAAGCCACTTTGGCCAGTGGCAGAGTATATCATGAATTACGACTACATCAAAGATGTGCTTTGTGAGAACAAAGACCGACCTATGATGAACTGTGACGGCAAATGTTATCTGGCCAAAATGTTAGCCAAAGAAGCCGAAAAGCATGAAAAAAATCCTTTCGGTGAAAAGCAGTCCAAAACCGAAATTCAACCGTTGGTTTACCTTGAATTTTTACCTCAACTAGGTGTCAATTTCGACTTCGAAAAAAGCTCTCTTCAGCAAACTTTATTTATTGAGTCACTTACTTCTACATTGTTGGCTCATGATATCGTACAACCCCCAGAATTGGTATAGCACTTTTTTCTATCTGTAAGCAATTGGTTAAAGCCAGTAGCGAACATCATTATTCCCTATTATTTAATATTAGACCGGACATAAACATCTCATGAACCGGTCTGTTCAAACTTTTTATTCATGAAATTGAATCTCATAAGCACTGCTATACTATTTTCCTTAATCATGGTTGGCTGTTCAAGCAACGATACTACCACCGACCAATTGACCGGCTCCGGCAGCATTTCTATTAAATATGACAATGGCTATAATGGCAATGACCTTATTATCGGAGCTGCCAATAGCGCCAACAGTAACGGTGAAAACTTGACCATCACACGGCTCAGTTACATTGTGAGCAATTTTAGATTGGTAAACTCAACGGGAGAAGAGTATGTTTTTCCGAAAGATGAAAGCTATTTTGTAATAAGCCAAGAGGCCGATTTAGATAATGTGGTACTTCCTGAGATACCTGCAGGCGAATACACTACCTTAAAATTTGGGGTAGGTGTTGACCAAGAAAAATACCTGCAAGGGGCCGAGGGCCAAGGTGATTTTCTCGCATTAGCGGAAAGCCATCACATGATGTGGTCATGGCAAGCTGGTTACAAATTCTTGAATTTTGAGGGAAGTTTTACTTCTGAAATTGTAACCGACGATACAGAATTTAAAATTCACATGGGCAGCCATGGCTCCAGCCTCGATAATTACAAAGAAGTAACCCTGGCATTACAAACGAATGTGAGGGTCAGTGATGAAATGGATTCTAGCATCCACCTTAAAATCGACGCTGCTAAAATTCTCGTTTCGAGCAATAATATTCAACTTACCGAAAAGTCGGTCATTATGGTAGATGAGGTAAAATCACCTCAAATTGCAGTGAATGTGACCGAAATGTTCGAGGTAGACCATATTCATAACGGAGACGGACACAACTGAAAATGAGGGTAAATATATATCAGGCGACCGGCCTTAAAAAGCTGGTCGCCTTAGTCTGTATCGTCTTCCGTTCAATCTGGACGTTGATGCCGATGGTGTTCTTGTTGTATGCCTGTTCTAATAATGAGGAGGAATATATTCTCATTAATGAGTCCTTGGCATTTGAAGTTCCCAGTAATTTTCCGGAACCCCATTATGATTTTGATGCGAACCCACCCACCAAATACGGCTTTGAATTGGGCAAGCGCCTGTTCTATGATGGCAAACTATCTTCAAACGGATTTATTTCTTGCGGATTTTGCCATGAACAGGCTTTCGCCTTCACCCATCACGGACATCAATTTAGTCATGGTATAGATGATTTGGAAGGTACCCGAAATACTCCTCCCATTCAAAACATGGCTTTTCTAAAAGAGTTTGCCTGGGATGGTGCTACTTCGCATTTAGACCTTTTCCCCATCATACCTATCACCAACGAAGTTGAAATGGGCGAAACCATGGGCAATGTAATCAATAAGCTAAAGGCCGATTCTTCTTATCAAGAAGCTTTTGAAATGGCTTTTGATGACCCGGAGGTGAACACAGAGAATTTCTTAAAGGCATTGGGCCAATTTATGGCAATGATGGTGTCATCGAACAGTCGCTACGATAAATATGTTCGCAATGAAGAAGGTGGCCAGCTGACAGACTTGGAAAAGCAGGGATTAGACTTATTCGGCCAAAAATGCAGCAGTTGCCATGGCACCGACCTATTTACTGATAGCTCTTTTAGAAATAATGGTTTGCCCCCTAACCCTCAATTAGATGATGTGGGCCGTGAAGAGGTAAGTGGCGCGCTATCGGATAAGTACAAATTTAAAGTTCCCAGTTTGCGAAACATTGATAAAACGGCACCGTACATGCATGATGGTAGATTCGGAAACTTAATGTCCGTGCTTGATTTTTATGAAAGTGGAGTCGTCGACTCGTCCACATTAGACCCATTATTGAAATTGGAAGGCCGACTGGGCATCCCGTTAACTTCAAACGAGAAAGAAGCAATTATTGCCTTTTTGCTCACGCTAACAGATGAAACTTATTTAAATGATCAACGCTTTGCAGAATACTAAACTCTTATCAACCACAATTTGTGTCTTCTTGGTCTTTCAGATGCTATGGGCCAAACCTGACGCTTTCAAAGATTCAAACCCGTGTATACATTCTTACCACCTTGAAGATTTCTTCGATTTCTGCGATACCTGTGGTTGTGGCAGCAGCGGTGGAAGTATGGGCTATGGCACCGGATTGAACAATTATTTCATAGGCGTCAGGTATATTGGCCAACAATACCGCTCTAGAGACGGTATTTTTAACGATTCCCCTTGGATTACCGAAAATTTTAATACCATGCAGGTATGGGGCAATGTGCCGATTACCAAAAGGGCCATTCTCAATGTAATTGTGCCCTATCAGCAACATAACAGGGTACTGCCCGATCAAACCGAACAAAAAATAAATGGCCTAGGTGACATTAGCGTGTTGGCATTTTATGATTTGCTCAAGCGAACACCCGATAGCATTATCTCTATAACTCCAGAGCATTATTTTCAAATCGGAGCGGGCGTTAAAGCCCCTACAGGTAAATACGATAGAGCCAACAACACAGGAAGTGTTAACCCCAGCTTTCAAGTCGGGAATGGCAGCTGGGATTATATCGCAGCCATGAATTATGGCTTTACCTATAGAAATTGGGGTATCAGTACACTTTTGAACTACACCTTCAAAACCGAGAACCCGAAACAATATCAATTCGGTAATCAGTTAAATTATGGCATCAATGCATTCAAAACATACTATATATCAGATTTGGCATTGACCCCAATTCTTGGTATTGCCGGCGAACATTTTGAAGCCAATAAAGAATATGGCGCAGCTGTACCCAATACCAAAGGGAGTGTTTTTCTGGGAAAAGTAAGCTTAGAAGCGAGTTATAACAGAATAGCTTTGGGCCTTGCAGGCATGGTACCCATCTCGCAACAACTCAACAATAATAAGGTTGAGCTAAAACATCGACTTTCGGTTTATGTAAATATCAACTTATAGAGAATCAAATATTCTTTAAAAAAACATCTAACAAGGCGCTCACAACAAAAATCAAGCGGTTCACATCAATTTATTGCTGCCTTTCGGTATCGGTAGTATGTTTGAAGTGTAATAATCAATCAGAAGTAAATTTTTTCATTTTCATATAGTGTTCTCGTAAAAGAGCTTTGTCGAAAGACAGGGCTCTTTTTGATTTTAGGAACATCTGATTGATTCTAACTACGCTTTTAAAAGCTCTTTGTCTACAGGAAGACTTACGATGCGCACCCCGGTAGCCTTATAAATAGCATTTACAATAGCCGCTGTAGTCGGTGCCATTGATGCTTCACCCGCACCTACGGGTCTTTGCTCCACCCTATCCAATATCTCGACTTCGACTTCGGGAATTTCAGGATATCTAAGAATAGGATAAGAGGCCCAATTTAAGCTGGTTATTCCTTTAGAACTAAATTTCACCTCTTCTTTTAGGGCCCAGCTGGCCGACTGTATCATACCCCCTTCTGTCTGGTTTTTTAATCCGTCGGGGTTTATGGTCTCTCCGGCATCTACCATGGCCCATAATTTTTGAACTTTTACCTGACCGGTCTTTCGCTCGACGGAAACCTTAGCCGCCATGGCACAATACGAAGTTTCGTTCTTGTACCGCGAAAACGATACACCAAGCCCCTCATTTTCAATTACCGATATTGATTTAATTTTATCCTGTAGTTTGCGTAAGCATTCTACCGCTCTTGGATCATCTAAATGTTCCATTCTAAATTCAATTGGGTCTTTGCCTGCTTTTTCGGATAAATCGTCGATAACAGATTCAATGGCAAATATATTCGTAAAGGTACCTAGACTACGTAATGAAGAAACTCTCAAAGGCCCTAAAAACATATGTGAGGTGACCCTGAGATTTGGTACGGAATAATACGGGGCTGCATTACGCCAAGCTCCACCTCTATAACCAATGCCATGATGCCCATAGTCTTTGTTCATAAAACGTGAGGGCAATAATGTATTGGGGTTACTATTGGGCCGATTACTGTGCCCATCTGACCATATATGACTATCCCATGTGGCAATTCTTCCATTTGTATCCAGAGACGCCTCAATATCGACTATCATGGCCGTACCATACGGTTCCCAAGCATGCTCATCTTCTCTAGACCATTGAAGACGAATATGTTTGTTCGGTAATTCGAGGGCTATCAGAGCCGCTTCAGTTGCCACATCATTTGCCCCGTTGTGGCCGAAACAACCCGAACCTGGCACCGCTTTTACGTGTACCTTTTCTTCAGGCATTTCCAAAAAATTGGCCAGCGTTCTTCTTAGCGGGTAAGTGCCTTGACAATGCGACCAGACATGTAAAACAGTTCCATCAAAAAAAGCCACCGCACACGAAGGTCCGTTTGCAGCGTGCATTAAATAGGGCTTGAAAAATGAACGGGAGACCATCGTCTTCGAAGACTGCCCAACATCTCCCTTATTCTCCTGCACCTCTTCTTCAACGGGCAAATTTTTCAAATGGTTCTTGAGTTCTTTTTGCTCGGGCATGTTTTGACCTGAATCCCATTTGATTTGCCCACCAATCTTTTCTGCCAATTGAATGGCCTCAAACTCCTTTTCCGCAACTACTCCTACAAAATGGTCTTTCCTAATCAGTTGAATTAGGTTGGGCCAATTTTTAGAGTTTTCTTCATCGAATTGGATAATTTTTGCCGCATATTTAGGAGGATGTACCACACGCGCATGCAACATACCGGGAAACCTTAAATCTTGTACAAAAACGGATTGCCCACGAACCATTGCCTCAATATCACTTCTTGGAACCGGCTGCCCCACATACTTTCGAACGGTCTTGGCCTTGATCTCGACATTCTCGTCAACCTTTCCTTCAATATGTTGTCCTTTAAGCAACTCGAATAGAGACGTCTTTTTATCGGCACCGAAGATGTTTCCATCTTCCATTTTCAAAGACTCTTTTGACAGGTTTAAACTTTCCGAAGCCATTTTCAATAAAATCTCACGAGCGGTTGCCGACGCCAGTCTAATGGACATTCCGCTCGATTCAATTGACATGCTCGCCGCCGTAAAACCTTCATCTGGCGTTACCTCGGTCTCGGCCATTTGTACATCGATTAAATCGAGTCGCATGTTTAATTCTTCAGCGGCAATTTGTGCCACCGCGGTTTTGATTCCCTGACCTAACTCTAATTTTCCGGTATAGATAAGCACCCGACCGTTTTCTCGTATTTCAAGCCAAGCGTTCACACTTTCCTTTGAAAGGTTTCTTTCAATTTCCTTCGCAACGGTAAAACTCTCTGCGAGTACTGTCGTGGTAGGCAACATAGAAAAACCAATACTCAAACAGCCAAGCTGTTGAACAAACATTCTTCGGTCTTTTCTCATGGCCTTGCTTTTTTAACGGCACTCGTAACCGCTTTTATAACCCTGGAGTGAACGCCGCACCGGCAGATATTGATAGCAAGGGCTTCTCGAATTTCTTCTTCGGTCGGGTTTTGTTTTTTCTCCAACAAAGAAACCGCCGACATTACCATACCATTTAGGCAATAACCGCATTGCGCGGCTTGTTCTTCAACAAATGCCTGTTGTACAGGATGTAATTCACCATCTTCTTTGATAAGACCTGCCAGTGTTCTAATTTCAGAATCAACCGCCGTCTTGACAGGAAACCTGCAAGAAGGTCTTGCTTCGCCATCTACAAGTACCATACAGGCCCCACATTGCTGCAAACCACAACCAAACTTAGGTCCGTTTAACTGAAGTTCATTACGCAACACATACAACAATGGGGTTTCGGGATTTATATCGACCGTATGCTCTTTGCCATTGACCTGCAAAGTCAGGGTTTCTACCATAATTGACTTTTTTTGGAAGGGTTTATGAAACTACGAAAAAAGAGAGTCTTAAAAAACAAGGAAATAATCCGTTGGAAATTGTATTTATTTTCCTTCATAACAAATCTGCCTTGACTCACAACAGAAATTAAGGGCCTTACATCATTTAATTGGCTTAAAGGCAGGCTGTACGTATGTTTGTCACGTAGTTAATCAGAAGTAATTTTTTCATTTTCATATAGTGTTCTCGTAAAAGAGCTTTGTTTTAGAACCAAAGCTCTTTTTAGTTTATGACTATTGATGTTCACTAAATTCTACTCCGCACTAAACTTTTTTCCCTTCGGACCTAAACCTTTTTAATCGGCTTACCGAATAAGTCAAGAATGGGTTTGCCGTGACCATCTGGGGTCGTGTAAAACGGTCTACCTTCGATTGTGTACTCCGTTTCAGGGTGTATACCCAAGGCGTGATAAATGGATTGATGTACTTGATCGATGACCACCGGATTTTCTATTGAAGAACAAGGTCTTTCATCAGCGGTCTTTCCATACACCAAGCCTTTTTCAATACCACCGCCCCATAAAAGAATCGAACTACCATCTGTAAAATGGCGGTGCATTCCGTAGAATTTTTCATCTTCGATGATATCAGGCTGATCCACCTGGTCTTTTACAGTTTCACCTGGGCGCCCTTCCATAATGGCATCACGGCTAAACTCACTGGCCAAAATAATCAACGTGTGATCCAAATGTCCGCTTTCATCCAAATCCTTCACCAACTGGGCAATAGGCCGGTCAACCAACTCCTTCATTTTCTTGGCTCGGGTATGTCCGTTTTCGTGTGTATCCCATCCTAAGAAAGGCTCGTATTCAGTAGAAACACTAATAAACCTACCCCCATTTTGGGCCAACCGCTTTGCCAGAAGACAGCCCAGGCCAAATCTTCCTGTATTGTAAGTATCGTACACCTCTTTGGGTTCTTCTGACAAATCAAAAACCTTTGCCTCCGGGGAGTTCAATAGACGGTACGATTGCTCCATTGAGCGCATAAGGGATTCTTTTTGATAATCGCTGCCCTCTTGCATGAACGAACTTTTATTGGCCAACTCTTTATAAAGCTTATAACGGGCTTCGAAACGTTTCAATGACATTCCTTTTGGTGGGCGCACACTATCAAGACCACCGGCCGGGTCGGGTATTAAAAACGGACCAAATTCGGTACCCAAAAACCCTGCGGAATGAAACGCTTTCAATTCTTCCGCCTCGCCCACCGTAAAACGCTGCCCCATCGCTATAAAAGGAGGAATCACAGGATTGACCGGCCCTAATTCTTTAGCTATCCATGCTCCTATATGAGGTGCCTGTACCGATTGTGGTGGTTCATAGCACGTATGCCAATGGTACTGATGCCGGGTATGCAAAATATGACCTAAATCAGCCGATTTATAAGACCGAATTATAGCACCTTTATCCATTACCCCGGCAATAGATTCCAGCCCCTTCGAAAAATGCAGTCCATCGACCACCGTGGGTATTTTTGGAAAAGTACTTAAAACTCTTTTACTCTCTACACCTTTTTCATAAGGCACGTAGGCCTTCGGGTCAAATGTTTCGGTGTGGGCCATACCGCCTGCCATCCAAAGAAGAATGACCGTATCTGCCGTTGATGGTAGGGAAGAGGGGCCTTTTGAACAAGAGCTCAAAAAACTGGCCAATGGAATACTCGTAGCGGATGCCGCCAAACTGGCTGCCGACATTTTCTTAATGAACTCTCGTCTTGTATTATTCTCTTTCATCTTTCTCAAACTTTATATGCGAAAAACTCATTACTATCTTTAATTGATAAACTGAAACTCTGGTAAGACCAACGTAGACCAAAATACATCTTGCAAACCTTCTTTACTCGCATTCCGCCCTAGAATGCCCATCAACAATTCACTTTCTTCTTCAGAGGGATTTCTACCGAAAGATTGTTGGTATAGATTGTCAACTATTTTCTGACTATCCTTATCATACGCTTGCAGCCACCGTTCGGCACCCTCCTCTAGCACTCCATTGAAAAACTCCCCATTCGTAAGCTCCAAGGCTTGTAATAAGGTGGCATTATCATCCCTCGTTGTAGCGACATTTTCGCGACTTGGCCTACCCAATGCTTTCATAAACGGGTGTTGCTTTACCAAGCTCGCTCGTGCGAACTCCCCATTTTCATCATTGAAATTGAAGTTGACCAATTTGCCCCAATTGGCACTGCCATAGTTTCTGGCCTCACCCCATGAAGTATCGTCAAAATTGATAGCGGTCCATTCATCATTAGGGGTGGTTCCAAAACTTCTCCACGATGTATCTGAATCAATTTGAACTTCTGAACCCTTATCGAATTTTACTCTCATAGAGAATAACACACCAGCCGGGTTGGCGATGGTTCCTTCATTTTCCCCCTCGATAGCAATCACATTTTTTCCTGATTTTAAAAATTGGGTCACATCATATTTACCAACCCTTTTCCAATCATTTCCGGAAGCAATTTTTTCACCATTTACATAAAGCACATAGGAATGATCGACAGACAGTAAAGCGGTCGCTTCGGAAATTGTACCGCCGGACAAACTAAATGTTTTACGAAAATACCTTTTGCCGGGCTCGGGAAGCACATCACGGTCAAACTTGACCTCTCTATGCCATACTCGCTGCGCTTTCAATTCAGCATGTGTAGGGTCGTACTCCACCGTATGGTATACCGGAAATACGATTTGACTCACCGCATCGGAAAACTGCTCAGCACTTAATCGTCTAACAATCGGCCCATTAAAGACATAATCAGATTTTACATCCTCTATCTTATCATACTTCGCCGCACGCAATTGGTACGTTTTGGAAGTCATGATTCGCTTGATCAAATGCTTCAAATCATAACCTGATTCAATAAAATCGGCGGCAAGCCAATCGAGTAAGTCCCCATTCCATGGTTCATTATCCATTTCATCTAGAGGTTCAATAATACCACGGCCCATTAGTCTTTGCCAAATTCTGTTGGTTATGGTTCGGTACAAGCGGCCATTATCGGGCTGCACCATTACTTTCGCCAAGTTCAACAACCGTTCTTCTAGGCTTTCGCCCTCTACTTCGCCCAATTCAGGGTACAGAAAGTTAACCTCGGCCATTCTACCCAATGGTTTGTCGCAACGGTTCAATTCTAAAACCGAATCGGCAAATATCGAGGCAAAACCATAAGATTGCTCCAACGTAAGATTACTCACAAAACTGTTATGGCAAGAGGCGCATTTTACATTTACACCCATTAAAGATTGACCTATATTTTGAGCGGCCTGCATTTCGGTACGTTGGCTGGCGTTGACCACACCTCGCCATTCAATGCCTTTGATAAAGCCTTCGGAAGCCTCAGACGGGTTTACCAATTCACTTACCATTTGGTCATAACCCTTATTTGTAAGTAGCGAATTATAAAGCCAGTCGGTAATCTGCTTTCTTCCCCCTGTAATAAACCCTGTTCCACTATAGTCATTACGCAATAAATCATTCCAAAAACTGATCCAATGCTGCGTGTAATTGTGTTTATCATTCAAAAGGGAATCGATAAGAGCTTCCCTTTTATTAGAATCGGAATCGTTTACAAACTTCTCAATCTGCTGGGTTGATGGCAATAACCCAACAATATCTAGGTACGCCCTGCGAACAAATAAGTGGTCATTTACTTCTTGGGGCCATTCTGCGCCCCTTTCCTCAAAATACGAGTCAACCAATTTGTCTATTGGATGGGATTGCACGGAAGTTGGCAATGAAGGCATGTTCAATGCCAATTCGGCCTCAGGAAAAACTTTTAATGTTTGGTCTGACCAATGGGCTCCGTTCTTGATCCACATTTCAACCAATTTGATTTCACTGGATTTTAAGACTTTTCCTTTTTTGGGCATTACCTCATCATGATTGGGAGACAATGTAATTCTCCGGAAAAGTTCACTTTCTTCCGGTTTGCCAGCCACTACCGATAAGCCGGATTCTCCACCTGCAAAAACTCCCTCTTTACTATCCAAAACCAAACCGCCCTTCTGTTTGTTCTGGCTGTGGCATTGATAGCAGTTATGGGCAAAAATGGCCCTTACCTCTAAATTTAAACGGTCTTGCTGCGCGGTATCCAACGAATTGACCTGCTTGAGCTCAGCCAATAAAGCGACCCCTTTACTATCGTCATAACCTTCATCACTACCGGGCAAAATACCTGTTAAAAAGTCTTCACCATGGGTGAGGTTGGCACCTAGATGCCCTGTTATGGTCAGTAAAATGACCGTAGTCATCAAAACGCCTCTGTATAGGCGAAAATCTTTGATTTTTCCTTGAAGGGTTCGTTGCAGTAAAATTGATGCGGCGATGGAAAAAACAGCTGTCGCTATGCCAATATATTGGTGTTTATCGACCAAATCTCCGCTATAGTCATCTTGAGATTTCAAGAACCACCCAAAGAGGGTAGATAAAATAGCCGAAACGGCACCGATTATGACCATCCAACGAATACCTTCACGAAGACCCGGTCTTTTACCGTTTAAAGTGAGTATTTCTAAAAACAGGGCCACTACCAATAAGCCAATAGGAAAATGCACCAATAATGGATGAAGCCTACCTAAAAACTGAAGTACCCAATCAAAACTTTCCATAAATCAATCAAATTTTATGTTGATGGAATTATATCAACTTACCAACTCTTCAATCTAAAGAGATCAATATCCGTCGTTTTGCTTTAAATTTTTATTCACCAGTAATTCTCTTTCCGGCAGCGGGAAAAGCACTTCAAAAGCATCAAACTGATAATCGGACGGAGAAAAACCTATTTGGCCTCGAGGCGTAGTAGGATTGTTTCTTTCTCTTTCACCATGGGCATTTAAAAAGCTAACTAGCTCAGCTGTACTAAAGGTACGTTTTAAATCGAACCAACGGTGGTTTTCAAATGCCAGCTCTATTCTTCTCTCGTGCCTTAGAACATCGCGAAACTCACCTTGTGACAAGCCTCCTAAAGACTCCAATCCTGCACGCTCCCTAACTTGGTTCAAGTAGCCGTAGGCTTGTGCATTCGGGCCAGATTCTTCGTTGATGGCTTCCGCCAACATCAAAAGCACATCTGCATACCTTAGCACAGGCCAGTTGTCATCAGGTCTTGACTGAATAGAATGTGGGTGATGAAACTTTTCTATGAAAGGTACCGCCACATACTCATCATTGTTGTTGATGTAGCCTTCACTTATTGAAACCGCTTTGCGCAAATCGCCTTCTTCATAAGAACTAATGAGGTCATTGGTAGGGATGTTCCATCCACCCCCATTAATACCAGCAAAACCAGTGACCGCACCTTCCGAAAAAAGGGGATAAAAATTATAGATAAAACCACTGGATTCACCCAAATCGTTGCCTCCTTGAAATTGTACTTCAAAAATTGATTCAACATGGTTCTTGTTGTTAGGGTCGAAAACAGCCCCATAATCACGTAACAAGTCATATATACCCAAATCGATTACTGCTTCAAGAGTTGTTTTAGCCTCGCTATAGTCTGCTAAAGTCAAGTAAACCTTGCCCAATAAAGTTAAAGCCGCACCCTTCGTAATTCGGCCCGCTTCTGAAGAATCATAAACAGCCGGTAAAGCGGAGGCAGCAAAATCGAGATCGCTTTTAATCAGTTCATATACCTCTGATTCGGGTGAACGGGAATATTCAAAAGATTCTGAGGGATCCCCAATCGGTTCTGTAATCAAAATGGCATCACCGAAGTATTGAGACAATAAAAAATAATAATACGCCCTGAAAAATTTGGCTTCGCCCTCTAATCTTGCTTTCGAAGTAGCATCAATTTCAGCTTCAGAAAGTTTAAAAAGCACCGTATTGATATTACCCAATGTATTATAAATATTTCGGTATGCAGTATAGATCAAACTAGTGTTCGAATTCATTTGCCAATATTCTACCGACTCTATGTTCGGCCCCTGCCCCCTATTGCCTTCGTTAAAATGCACAGTGGTATTATCGGAGACGAACTCTTGCAACAACCATTGGTCTGCGGTAATGGTCTGCAATTGCCCATAAATACCAAAAACCGCTTGTTCTAACTGATTTTCGGTATTGTAGAATGTTTCTTCACCTAATTGTGTGGGGTCGGTCTTATCAAGAAAGTCTTTACTGCAAGAGAATACTAAAGCCGCCAGAATAAAAACTCCTATTTTATATATCGTTTTCATTGATTTACTTTTTTAGATAGTTGATTTGAGTTTAAAATGACAGGGTTGCCCCTAAGGTTACCGTTCTAGGCACCGGATAAGCTGAATCATCTCGACCGGGATTAATACCGCCTGCCGTACTTACCTGTGGATTTCCTCCCGGAAAATCTGAAAACAAGTAGAGATTGTCTGTGTTGATATAGATACGAGCATTTCTGATAGCTCCCTCGGGGTTGAGAGGAATGGTATACCCCAAAGAGACATTCTTGATCCAAATATGACTGGCATCGTGAACATAGAAAGAGTTCGACTCTCTTTCCCATTTCCAATAAGTAGTGGTGGGTACCCTGCCATTGCCCGGGTTTTCGGCAGAACGCCATCTTTCTTTGGCCCTCGCGTCTACATTGAAAACACCATCAAGGTTGAGCGTTGTAGATTCTATATTTCTATAAACATCATAATTCTCGGCACCGGTCAGAATCGCATTGAAATCAAACGCCTTATAATCTAGGCCCAAGTTAAACGACCATACGTACTCCGGATGCGGATTTCCAATCTCTACCCAATCTGTGGTATCATATGAAATCTCTCCGTCACCATTGGCATCATAATAGATGAATGAGCCGGGTATGGCGCCATCTTGTGTCGGACTCGAATTGATCTGATCAACCGTGTTGAACACTCCCAAATTTCTATACCCATGAAGCATACCGATAGGCCGACCGACTTGAGAAACATTGTTTGTACCATAAAAATCACCATTTCTAATTTGGTCATTATCATCATTTATCGCCAAGACCTCGTTATCATTGAATGAAATATTAAAATTACTTCTAACACGAAGGTCTTCTCCGATACTGTTACGGTAACCAAGAGCAAATTCAATACCCGTATTCTGAACCTTACCTATATTCGTAAAGGTGGACTCAAAACCTGAGATGACCGGAATATTTACCGGCAACAGCATATTCTCAGTAGTTTTCTTATAGTACTCCCCCGTAAAAACCAATGTGTTATCTAGAATTGTTATATCGACCCCATAGTTGAACTGATCCGATTCTTCCCATCCTAGATTGCGATTGGCCAAAGAGTTCAGCACTTTACCAGGTGCGAAGCTGTTTCCTAATATATAATTGGAGGATGTCAATGTTGAAAGGCTCGGGTAGTTACCGATATTATTGTTGCCAGTTACCCCAAAACTTGCCCTGAGTTTTAGATCGTTCAACCAATCGGCGTTTTGCAGAAAAGATTCGTCTGAAACCCTCCAACCTAAAGAAACGGCCGGAAAACTTCCCCATCTATTATTTGATCCAAATCTTGAGCTACCTTCTCTTCTATAAGTGGCCGATAGTAGGTATTTGTCTTTAAAATCGTAGTTCAACCTGGCAAAATAAGCCAACAAACTCCAACTTGTTTCTCCGGAATTGACACTGAAAATTTCCGCATTTTGTAAAAATCGAATTTGATCATCAGGAAATTTAGTGCCTTGCGAACCAATATTTCTAAGCGTTGCCTCTTGCGCGGTATAGCCAAGCAATACATCTAGACCATGAGACTCGCCTATAGACTTCGAGTAAGAAAGTAATTGATCGGCAGACCAATTGATTTCTTCGCCATATTCTTCAGATAAACTTGCATCTCTCGGAGGCGGACCATTGAATCCGTTAGAGGCCAAAGTAGAGGGCCTAAACGAATTAAGCCTTTGACTAATCAGCGATACATTGGCCGACGATTTGAACTTGAAATCCTTTAGAAAATCGACCTCAACGAACATATTCGACAACAGCCTGTTTATATGTCTTTTATTTTTCTCTTCATGCAGAAGTTGAACAGGGTTCAAACTACCGAAAATCAAATCTCCGTCGGCATTATATCCTCCTAAATAATTATTGAACGAACCGTCTTCATTATAAATGGGCTCTCTAGGGTCTGCCCAAAGGGCAATTCCGGTAACCAAATCTCTACTACCCTCAGGTATATATCGCTCGTTTGACCTTGAACCGGTTACATTTAGACCAATATTTATGTTATCGGTAATCCTTGTATTAATGTTGGCCCTCACATTAAAGCGCTCGAAATTGGTTTTAACAATGGCGCCTTCTTGATTCAAATAACCCATAGAGATGATAGAATTGCTTCTCTCACCCCCTGAAGTCACGGTGAGATTATACTTTTTGAATAATGCCGCGCTGTTCATTATTTCATCTTGCCAATCAGTATAAGTAGTATTGTTCTCGGGATTTCTTATACGCAGGGGAATTTCAGATTCAGCTGGCTCCCTGCCCTCATTGAATATAAATTTATCGACCCAACTTTCTTTTTGAAATTGCCCAAATTCAACCGCATTCAGCATTTTGGTTCTTCGTTCACTCGGTATGTTCTGTATGCCTGAAACCACATCTAGGGTAACCGATGTAAGACCTGCCTTGGCACTTTTCGTATTTATTAAAACAACCCCGTTCGATCCTCGAGCCCCATAAATGGCCGTTGAAGCGGCATCTTTCAGAATCGTTATCGACTCAATATCACCTGGGTCGATGCTAAGGCCAGTGGAAGTTCCGATTGCAAACCCATCAACAACATACAAAGGTTTACTATCAGCACCCAAAGAACTAAGACCACGTATAACTATATCCATTTCTTGACCTGGCCTTCCGGAATTTTGACTCACCACTACCCCAGGGGCCTGGCCTAATATCATTCTTGATATATCAGTGGCCGGTACATCTTTAACCTCTTTTAAATCTACTACCGAAACTGCGGAAACAATATCTCTCTTCCGTTTGGTGCCATAGCCGACAACCACCACTTCATCTAAGCCCGCAGCACTTTCCTCAAGCATAACCTGAAGGCTTGATTGGCCATTTACCGATACTTCTTTGCTGGCATAGCCAATATAAGAAACCACTAAAATGGCATTTGAATCAGCAATAGCTATCTGAAACTTACCATCGAAATCAGCAGTGACCCCTTTGGTGGTGCCCTTCTCGACTATATTCGCACCTGGTAATGGAATTCCGTCGGCATCGGTAACCGTACCCGTAACCGATGTTTGGGCTTCCTTTTTCTTTTTCGCCACCTGTTTCTTTCTTAGATAGATTGAGTTTTCATTGGCAAACTCAAATTCCAGTCCGGCCGATAACACGCACTTTTCAAGAAGTTTTTCTATTCGAATATGGCCCTTGGCTATCTTAATTTTTGGGCTTCCCTCAAATAGATTCGAACGATAAATAAAATTATAGTCGGTTTGTTTTTTGACAACTTCAAGAATTTCTTCAACCGAAAGAATTTCGCTTGAGTTAAATTTCACTCTTTCGTTTTGAGAAAATCCATTTTCAGGGCTAAATCCAAACGAAAGAATCGTAAAGAACAAAATGAAGATTCTCATGGTAAATAATAGGGAGGTCTTAAGGTAGCATAGACCGCCCCCAAGTAGTTTAGTTTTCATAAATTTGTTTGTTGGTTAATTTTAAGTTGATCAATGTACATGGGGGATGGAGGTTTAAATTTGTCAGATCTAGACTCCGTTCCCTTTTTTTATTTCATAGTGATTCGTTTTTGGTTGATTTCATAATCTACTTCGTTGGTATTTTTAATGATAGCTAATATATCGGTGATGTCTTCGGCCCTTCTAAAAACACCGTTGAACTTAATTTCTTCAATATCTTTTTGCTGAAACTCTACCTCAAAGTCGTACCATCTAGAAAGCACTACCATAATGTCTTTTAATGGTTTGTTCTTAAAACTAAAGAGTCCGTTTTTCCATGATATTTCATTATAGACATCTACCTCTTCGATATTGATGACGTTGGTAACCCTGTCCAACTGTGACTGACGACCGGGGGTCAACCTTTTAGTTTCATCACCCTTATCTATGTTTACTTTGCCTTCTACCAACGTAGTTGAAATGAGGGCCTCCTCTTTGTAGGCCTTAATATTGAACTCTGTGCCGATAACATTTACCGCTTGATTTCCGGTCTTTACACTAAAGGCAGAACCGTTGTGTTTCGAGCTAGGGGATACTTCGAAATAAGCCTCACCATAAACCAATTCAACCTGTCTTTCTTCATTGGGCTGAAAACTTACCGGATATTTCAATTTTGTTTCTGCGTTGACCCAAACCTTGGTACTATCGGCCAGTACTATATAGAATTGCCCCCCTCTGGGGATTTCGAGAATATTACTTTTAGTTATGTTACTTGGCTTTTTGTCCGATGGTGTGTACACCAATTGTTCGCCATTGCTCGATGCATAACTCGTTGCATACTTCTGACCTTTGTGCAACGAAACCTTTGATCCGTCTTCAAGAGTTAAAATGGCCTTGTTTGTTCCTGTCTCAATTTTTTCTTCAACGGCGGTCAAAACTTGCGTTGGCTTTATCGTACTGTTCGTCGCGGTATGTTTATTTACCCACCACAGCGAAGCAACACTTAAAAAGATGGTCAGCAAGGCAGCATATTTAAAGAAGATGGTTCTATTCTTTCTTCTCTCTATTTTGGCGAGAACTTTTGGCCAATCTTCTATTGTTTTTAGTTCAGGACTACTTTTAGAATTATACTCTTTTGCAACCCTTTTAAAATAGGCGCGATGTCGTGGCGATTCAGTAAACCATTCATCAAAGATTTTGGCTTCAGACTCGGTTAAAGTATTATTGAGTTTTTTTATGATCAGCTTAAATTCCATAACAGACACTTCGTGCTTACACAGAATAGACAGCGACATTTTCAAAATGGGTGACAAAATTTTATCAAAATGATAAAATTTAACATAAAAAGAAAAGTTTATGAAAAACGAGCGATGGTCTTAAACATCAAGAAACAAAAACAGTAGAAATAGAATAAGCTCTGAAAATTTGGCCTTTGCTCTTTGTAATTGGGTTTTAACCGTATTGACCGACAAATTCAATTCATCGGCAATTTCCTGATAACGGTAGCTTGCTTTGAAACGGAGCTCGACAATAGTTCTCATTTTATGTGGTAGACTATCCATCACTTCAAGAACCTTATGATGCAGTAATTGTAATTCATCAAATTCAATATCTTCATCAAGATCCTGAAATTCTAGAACTGCCTGCTCCTCTAAAAACTTGGCGTTATCACTGATTTTGTATTTTTTCAGGTGGTTCAAACATTTATTTCTTACCATAGCATACATGTATGCCCTAAGATTGGTCTGAATCTGAAGTCTATCGGCTTTCTCCCATATTTTCACAAAAGCTTCTTGCACCAAATCTTTACTTAAATCTTCATCATAAAGATAGGTCTGAGCATAAATAACTAATTCACCATACAATGAATCAAACAACCTCTTAAAGGCTAGATGATTCCTTTTTTGAATTTCTACTATGTTCGATTCTACTTGAGCAGACATATGTGAACTAGTTACTTGGCAAAAATTAAGTTGCAACCACTCCTCTCAAAACCCTATTTTAAAAAGTTTAGCAGATAAAAATTTGAGAATGGACGAATGCTTTGCTTAGCAAATTCTTTTACCACCAAAGTCAAGTATAGTAAGTTTAATAACAAAAGGTATCCTGTACTGTGCTGTTGGATATTGCTGGTATGACAAATAAAGATAAAAATTGGAATCATTAAGCTTCTATTTTTCTCCGATAGTATTAAAGTGAACCTATGGCAAAAAAATATATGAGTACATTTATATGGGAGACCATTACCCTATTCGATATGAACAAAAAATACTTTTTACTCGGCATTATTTCATTATACGTATTAATGCTTTTTAACTCTTGTGGAGAAAAGAAAGAAAACAAACAGAGCGATTCTGTAGTTTCTAAAAAAGAAGCTAATTGGCAGCCTCTTTTTAATGGAGAAAATTTAGATGGTTGGACCATGAAGATCAATGGGTACCCACAAGATGAAAACTTTGGAAACACCTTTCGAGTCGAAGATGGTATTCTGAAAATAAGGTACAATCAATACGGACCTGAGTTCAAAGACCGTTTTGGCGCACTTTTTTTCAATGAAGAGTTACAAAACTACCGCTTAAAAGTCGAATACAGGTTTGTTGGCGAAACAGCGCCCGGCGCACCCGAATGGGGCTATCGTGATAGCGGAGTTCAGGTTCATACCCAACCACCCAATACTGTTAAACTAAACCAAAGTTTTCCTATTTGTCTAGAATATAATCTACACGGAGGAAACGGAAAGGACGAAAGACCTCTTGGAGCCATTTGCGGTATTGGTATGCAAGTCGAAATTGACGGAAAAAGAAGTACAGAATTCTGCAATCCTGCCAAAAAGAGTAAAACCTTTCATGGCGACCAGTGGGTAACCATTGAAATAGATGTAAACGACGGTCATTACAAACACTATGTAAACGGCGAAGAGATACTTAGCTATTCGAATCCAATCTATGATTCGGAAAATGAGTTTGCAAACGCATTCATAAAAAATGGCGACTCCAGCGTTACAAAGGGGTATATTTCGTTGCAATCAAATAGCCACCCAATAGATTTTAGAAAAATTGAATTGCTCCGTTACTAACGACAAGACTTTTTATTTAAGACCCTCTGTTTTTGTAGGCTAGAATTGGAAATTACCGAACCTAAAATCAGCAAAAGAAAAAAGAACTTATAGTTTGTATAGTCTTTAAAGAAATATGCGGTAGTTAACATTAGGGTCGCCCAAACGATGGAATTGATAAGTAGTGCTTTTCTCATATACTAGTTGGTAGGTGAGTTTCGCTTATTGTTACACGTATTGGGAAAATTTGATTTTTAGAATTGTAAAAATATTCAACTTCTAAGTATTTTCTCCATAGCCTTGCCCTTGGCCAATTCATCTACCAATTTGTCTAAATAACGTATTTTCTGCATGAGCGGGTCTTCGATTTCCTCGACCCTATAGCCACAGATGACCCCTTTGATTTTATCGACGTTGGGGTTCAATCGAGGAGCTTCCGCAAAAAAAGTTTCAAAATCGGTTCTATTTGACAATATCTCCTCCAGAGACTTTTGGTCATATCCCGTCAGCCAAAAAATTATTTCGTCTAGCTCTTCTTTGGTGCGTCCTTTTTTTTCGGCTTTTGTAATGTAATGGGGGTAAACACTTGCAAATTCCATTGTAAAAATCTTATGGTTTCTCATCAGCGTTAGGTTAGATAAGTTGACTACCAAAATACTATTTATTATTTATTGGTGAAGGTGGGTTTGGTTATTGATACTCAACACCCTGAACTTCCCAAATGTATTTTAGCCTTTTCAAGGCTTGTTGGAATTGCTCAAAGTTTTTATCGCTTAAGTTTGTCCAGCCAACTTCTGAATAGGCCGCCAAACGAGGAAAAATTTGTTTCTCCATGCTGGCAACGGTGGGTACCCACTCCGTCCACATCTGGGTACCGAAACCCACTATTTTTGAATGGTATTTCTCTTCCAAACCATCTGGAATGGGGTCGAATGCATACGACTTGGCCAAAGGCAACCTTTTGTACGTATAATCTAAATAGGTATCCCAATGATTTGAATTAACTACATCATACCCATCTTCTACTGCTTTCCCGATTAAATCCAATTCTCCCTTCCAAAAATGCACAATAGCCGAAGATGCTAATCTTTCGGAGGTTTCGGTGGCGGTATAACCGCGGTCTTCATGAATATCATGCCCCATTATTTCATTCCAACCCATCATTCTCTTACCAGCTTTATCAATATAATTCGACATTTCGTTAGTAAAACTTATTTGAAGGTCCATCGGAGAATTTAAATTGTTACTCTTCATATAATCAACGATTACATGGTTTTTCAACCAAGGTTCAAAATTTACCTCATCACCACCAATATGAATCACCTTACCGGGAAACAAAAGCATGACCTCATCTAAAACATCCTTCAGAAAACGGATCACTTTGGGGTCGGCAACATTAAATGATTCATCAAGTTTACCGAAGGTTTCGGAAACTTCTTTAGTGGTACCGAGAGTACCCAACCAATTATACGAAGCAACCGCCGCCGTAGCATGCCCCGGCATTTCAATTTCGGGAACGATGGTGATATGCCTCTCTTTTGCATATTCAATAACCTCTCTAATCTCATCTTGAGTGTAAAACCCTCCATGTGGTTCACCTGTTCTTTCATCACTTTTTCTGGCGGTCTGTGTATCTTTTCTTTGGGAACCTATTTTGGTTAACTGAGGGTATTTCTTAATCTCGATTCTCCATCCTTGATCATCTGTCAAATGCCAGTGAAAAGTGTTCATCTTTAAAAGTGCTAATTGATCTATCAACTTTTTTACAGTTGACATACCTTTAAAATGTCTTGATTCATCTAACATAAAGGCCCTCCAAGAAAATCGAGGCTTGTCAACAATCGTCAAAAAAGGAAGCTCTATCAAGGCTTTTTTATTCTCATACTCAAATTCTTTTGGCAACAGTTGACGAAAGGTTTGTATACCATAAAAAATGCCTCGCGGTTGAGCAGCAGTAAATTTTATTCCATCGTCTGAAATGCTTAATTCATAACCTTCCTCTCCCAACTTTTGAGATTTAGTTGAATCAAGCTCTAGAATGATTCCTTTACCCTTTCTTTTGAGTTTCGGACTTTCATTAAAACCTGATTTTAATATTTCCTTGAGATATACCACTTCATTTTCTAAATCTTCAGAAGCTACAATTGATGTTTTACCGCTCAATTTATAACTGCCCTTTTCGACTTTAATAAAATTAGGTTTGGGAATAATTGATACCTCCTGCCCCAGACTCCTGCCCCAAAAAGTTGAGCAAATTACGAGCATTGCGAAAAGTAGCCTTTTGCATTTCATAAATTTCTATTTTATTGGATGATTTTATTGCGTGAATACGAGCTGGCCAGATTTAATAGTGCTTTTGACCTTTAGCCCTCCGCCTGAAATTTTTTCAAATATGACCAAGTCCGTATTTTCTCCTAATTCTGATGAGATTGGTTGGTCATAGAGTAATTGTTTGGGGCTACAACTGGCCATTTCAATGGCATTGACGAGCGTAGTTATACCCGATTTAAACATATGGTTTACACACCACAAAAGCGATTGTGCGGAACCTGCCAATAGCTCCGGCGTATTTTTCATGAATAACCTACCTGATTCATTTAGTTCAACATCACCGCCTATATGGGAATTATATATTCCTGGGGATAAACCAGCGAATTTTGTACAGTCACTGACCAAAATACTTTTCAAGGGTTTAACCCTTGAAAAGACCTTTAAAACCGAGTCGGGCAAATGAAAACCATCAGCAATAATAGATATCCACAAATCGTCTGAGGCCAACTGCTCCCAAATATAATTCGGGTGTCGCGGAAGGTTCAAATGGGCCGCATTGCCCAAGTGGGTAGACATGCGTGCTCCGGCCGTAGTAGCTTCAGCTATATGTTCAGCTTGCGCAGCCGTATGACCCATCGACACCACTACCCCAGATTGACTGCATTTTTTAATGAATGCTGCAGAACCCGGCAGCTCAGGTGCCAGAGTGATTATTTTAATGAGACCTGAAGCCCGTTCTTGCCACTTTTTAAAGAGTTGCCAGTCAGGGTTCTTCAAATGTTCTTTCGGGTGCGCACCCCTTGGACCATCTTCTTTTGAAAGAAACGGCCCTTCAAGATGAATACCTGCTATTGATTGTTGAACCAATGGATTACTTTCACAGGTTTTTCGAATACAATCTATGGCATTTTCTATGTTGATATCAGCATTAGTAATCAAGGTTGGCATAAAAGAAGTAACACCTTCTTTCCATAACTCATGAATCACCTTGACCACTTGGGCCTCCGTTAAATCGTCACTATTAAAATCAACTCCCTTAAAACCGTTCACTTGCAGGTCTATCAGACCAGGACTGATGATTAAATCACTCTGTGTCGGTTTTCCCATGGACACTTGCGTGACCGACCCATCTTTTAAATGAATTTTATAAGAATCTCCAGTTTTATAGTGCGAAGCCTCGATGACCATGTTAGTTCTTCTCTTTTGATAAATTCATATGTAGCTCCCTTACCTCATCAGGCACCTTCTTATCATTAAAAAGACCGTAGATGACAAAAAGGAAAAAGGAAACCAATGTGGGGCCACCTATCTCCAAGGCAAACGAGTCGATCGGAAAAATTTTGAGCCCTATAAAAGTCAATAGCCCGCCTACAATAGAAATAAGGGCCGCCCGCCCATTACTTTTCGCAAAGGCAGGCACCAACCCTAAAATCATCGGAATGGATATGGGACCTAATAAAGCAGCGAACCAGCTCACAATTAAGCCAAAGACCCCACCAAAATGACTTGCATTCAAGGCCGTTATAATCGTGCAAACCGTAAAGCAAAATGTGGTTACTCGTGCCAAACGCAGTCTTTTGGCATCGTCATATTCTTTTATTTTTGGATTAAGCACTGGTAAAATATCCCTGCTAATCACTGCGGAAACAGTATTCGAATCCGAAGCTGTCATTGAAAGGGTATTGGCAAAAAGGGAGGCCAATACCAGCCCTACCAGACCCGTTGGCAAAAACTCTTTTACCAGCATACCATATGACAATGTCGGGTCGGCCAGATTTTCAAAAAACAAGGGAGAAGCGAACATTGGGTAAAACAAAACCAACGGCCATATAAAATATAAGGTTGAAGATAAAATAGCGGCCTTTTTAGCCACTTCGCCCGATCCTGATGATATAAATCGAGTTGCCAAATTCCATGTGCCACCACTATAACTAAAAAAATTGATTATCAATATCACGATTACAAAACCAATGGTATAAGGCTCGTTGAAAAGCTGAGAATGGTCGGAAGGCAGTCTATCCCAAAGGGTGAATATGCCCGACAGGCCATCGTCTAACTTCATTAGAATCATTACAAACATGGTCATTCCAGCCAATAGCTGTACCAAAAATTGACCAAAATCATTCCACACATCGGCCCACAGACCACCAATGGTTATGTATATCAAAGAAATGACCCCCACTAAAATGATTCCGAACGTAATAGATGCCCCGCTAAAAACATTCAATAAAACAGCGATGGCAGCCAATTTACCACCTGTATCAAAAACCTTTATCAATGCGCCCGTCCATGCAATCAACTGTTGGGTCTTTAAATTATATCGCTTCAATAAATATTCGGTCGGGGATTGTATACCGGTATAAATTCTCAATCGTGACCACCTTGGCGCAATAAAGAAGGCGGCCAATAAGGTGGCCAAAGCAACGGTAAACGCCCACCATACATAAAGACTGAAGCCGTGGGTGTAGGCAATACCGGCATAGGCGACAAACACGGCGCCACTATAACCCGAAACATGATGAGAAATACCCGAAAGCCACCATGGTAGCTTACCTCCCGCGGTATAAAAGTCAGCCGAACTCTTTACACGAAAATACGCCCATAGACCTATACCGAGAAGCATAACAAAATAACATGAAAGAACAATCCAATCGAGTAATTGCATGGGCTATAGTAGAGGTTTGTTTAAGTTACTTTTGATTCAAATTCTATTTTACCTTGGCCAAACGGTCGTGCAGCACCTTTACTTGCTGCACCCTAAGTTCGTTTTGTTCTCTCAACTCTTCATCGTAGAGAAATCCGGTATTCAAGTCGATAAATCGTTTATTCAATTTTTCTGCTTCCTTCAATATTTCATCCAATTCACTGATCAACGAAGGAGTTTCATCCAAAGAAAAATCTTCGGAATTATATGCTGCTTCGACCTTTTTAAACCTTAGGTAGTGCATTCTTAAATCAACCATCAGTTTATAGTGCTCGAATTCAGAAATATTCTTTTTAGGATTGATTTTGACAATGGCATTTCTAATTTTATCAAAATCGGTGTAGATATCAGCGATACTAGTATCTGAAACCGGTCGACCATTTTTTATAAGTTCGGGTTTGGCCGAGAAAAATTGCCAAAGGTTTTCAGAATCGTTTTTTGATAGCCCAAAGCGGTCTTTTGCATACTGCAGCACAAAAGATTTGGCATTCATAGGCTCTTCTTGTTCCAAAGCTTGGGCATAACTCGCAATTAATATTCTAAAACCGGACATAGGGTAGGTATTTCTGATCTGAACCATATCCATCACATCATAATCAACATCCCAAGTAAAGCCATAAACCCCTGAGGTAGACCATGAAGTCATTACCATACCTTTGTAACCGGCCTGTCTGGCATAGGGTATAAACTCCTTTTGATTTTTAAAATGTGTCGGCCAATTGGTTATATACCAATTATCGGGGTGCGATCTAATGGCAGGTGAACCCCAGAAAGTAAAGCCTTTTTCTTGAAGACCGGGAACATCACCGAAATGGTTGATCTTCCAACCGTAGTTCCAGTCAACAAAAATGGTTTCTTGAGGTAATTCAGAGGCCGCCTCCGGATGTTTAAGAATGATATCTGCCCACATTACAGGTTTTTTACCCAAACCGATGACAATTTCAGATATCATTTTCATATGATCAACGAACAGTTTAGACTTGCCCGACTCTTCTACCTTTTTTTGACATTTAGGACAATGGCCCAAAAGGTAGGTTTCATCACCACCTATATGTATATAATCTGAATTGTGGGTTTTGGCCAAATCGGCAAACAGGTCGGTAAACAGGGCCTTACTGGCTTCCGATTCCATTGGGCAGAGCTGGCTGATATCTTTTCTATCTTCTTTAAGCTCACTATACCTCGAGTTTCTTAAAATGTATTCGACATGCCCCAAACTTTGCTGTAGCGGAACGACCTTGATACCCAAGCCCTCACAATAGGCTATAAAATCTTCAACCTCTTCACGGGAATAAGAGTATTTGTTCGATATGGTCGGATGTTTTTCGAAGGGATAGGTTCCTTCCCACTCCATGACCAACGTATTCATTCCGAAATCTGAAAGTTGTTTAGCAAAGTCTTTAAGTGCTTCAGGGGTCATTACCTGAATGCGTAAATCGATATGAAAACCTTTCACCGGGAAATCGTTATCAGCTTTCGAGGTATCTTGAGCCCGCAATAAAGCGGGCATTTCAAGAAACAAAACAAGGATTAGGATTGTACCTAGAAGTTTTTTTGTAATCATGGCTGTGGTTGGATTTTCTATTCGTTTAAACAGATACTTTCTTTACCTTTTTATAGGCCTCTTTATCAAAGTAAAAAGCACAATCTGGGTGTTGGGTCAAAATGGAAGCAGGGCAAGCCTCTGATACAGGTCCTGTTAAGGTATTTTTGACCGCTTCACTTTTGGTGGGCCCCAAAACAACACAAAAGAGTTTCTCGCTCTTTACAAGTGTAGGAATGGTTAAAGTCAAAGCCTTTTTAGGAACCCGCCCCAATGTTTCAAAACATTTGTCATTTACCTGCTGAATTCTACATTCTTCATCAAGAGTAACGACCTTTAGAGTTTCCGGGTCATTGAAATCTGCCACTGGAGGGTCGTTAAATGCAATATGCCCATTCTCCCCTATGCCCAAGCAAACTATATCAATAGCCGCTGTATTGATCAATTTTGAATATTTGGCTTTTTCCTTTTCAATATTTCCTTGAGTATTAATAAGGTGATACGCCTTTAGGGGTACCTTCAGAAACAAATTGCGTTTCAGGTATTCAGCAAAATGTTGTTCGGCGCCTTCCGGCAGACCGAGGTACTCATCCATATGAAATGCCTCTATCTTATGCCACGCTATTAATTTTGAACTTGACAGATAATCGAGCATTGCCGTTTGCGATGGGGCCGCCGCAAAAATGATTCTTATGGTCTGCCTTTCATCTTGAATACTGACTAAATAATCTTCAACTGCCTTACCTGCGGCCTTACCTGCCAACTCACCAGTGGCAAATACATTAATGTCGTTTTGGTTGTTTATCATTTACTTGATATTTCGGTTGGCCTTTACTTGCCAAAGTCATGACTTGGCCTATTGTCAAGTCAATTCTCTGTATTTCTTAAATTTATAAAATTTCGACTCGATCGATTATTATCTCTACATCTTTGTTCTCTACTGGAGGTTTTCCTTTAAAAAGCCATAGATTGATCTTTAACCTTTCTTCTGTATCAACAGGAATATCATCTCCTTCATAGACCCAGGTATAACCCTTCGAAGACAAATCAGAAACATGGCCTTCAAAGCTTCCGAAGGTTATTTGCTGCGGTTTCCAATCAAAGAAGTGAGTCGCTTTTTCATTTTCCATTTTCAAATCAAAACGATGTTTATTGGTCGGAATCGATGATGGCTGAATGGCAAATTGGGCATTCTCATTGTCCGCCACAGACCACTTTGAAAATTCAATATCTATTTCTTCAACGTCACTATTGTATACAAAGAAGCCTGCAACCGCATTGGCATCCAACAAATCAAATCTACTTGAAGAATACAGCACATATTTATTGTACCCGAACGATTTGTGCATGGCAACCCCTGCACAATAGCCGATACCATCTTTATAAACAATCTTCAAATGCAACCTGCCTTGCCCGTCGACCCATACATTCTCTTCCGAGTCGGAGAAAACATTCGGCCCGGGACCTTCTTTATCGACACCTGAGCTACGAACGAGCCAATCATACCCTGAGAAAGAAATTACCCTGTTTTTTGGAACGACATCTTCAACATTTTCGTCAGAGTGCTGACTACAGCCCGTGAAGGCTATAGACAGAACAAGAACTAGAACAACGATACGTCTTGTTTGCAACACCATTACAGCTTTATGAATAATTTCAGGAGAAAAGAATTGCTGATTTTTCATTATTCAATAGTGGCTATCACCTCAAACGGATCGATCTCAGACCCCACTCTATCTTTAGCGGATAGAAGTAACCTGTCTTCAGTACCATTACCATTGTTTATGTATAGCACATTCATTAAATCAATATCTTGTTGGGTAAACTTGTCGCCTACCTGCAAGGTCTGGGCTCCGGTTATCAACCACCCATTGGCAGGAACCTCTTCAATAGTGTAAATAATATCGCTAGGGGAAGCACCTTCTATTTTCAATACTTGTTCATTCCAAACATATGTTTCACCTTTCTGTACGCTAAACCCATTGTTTACGGCCAAAGTCAAAAAACTGTTGCCTGAGCCGAGCGTAGCAATCAACATGGGAGGATTAAAATCTGTATTTTCTTTTGACCCAAATTCATCGGTTTCATTACTTCCGGCTTCGCCATCGAGCATTAAAGATATTTTTTGTTGCGCGCCTATTTCGTTGACGTACTCCATAATATTAAAATCGAACACATCAACTTTGGTAGTGGTCAAGGTTGAAATCGGCGGAGTGTTAGGTGCCGTAGCATTATCCCAAGTCAAGCCCATTTCCGTCCATAGTGTATCTTGAACGGCATACAAATCCATGGCAACACCCTTGGCGTGGGTAAACTTTACCGCCAGTTCCAATCGAATATCGGTAATGACACCTTCCTTATCAAAATCATTCAAATCGAACATCAAATAGGCTTTTCTATCATAATCTCCCCCATCAACATTTTTGACCTTTAGAAGAACATCCGTTCCAAAATTGGCTCCCGATTGGGTTCCGCCATTTATATAGGTATCGAACAAAGGAAATATGGTGTCTGTTTGTACTGTAGGATCCGGTACATTCAAATCATTTTGAGGAGCCGAAAAATAAACTATCGAACCGACCACGTGTAGCGCATCGTCAAGGGTCTCTAGATTAGAACTGGTTATCGACCATTGCTTACCTGTACCTTGATTGATCAAACCTATAAAATTGGTATCGTGCGATAGATACATTACTTGACCATTTTCGGTGGTATATGGCAAAGGTTTATTGTTCTCGAAAAGCTCGGGATCCGTAAAAACAACCTTTTCATTCACCACATGATATTTCAACACGTTTCTTAGTATGGGAAGTGGAACATCATCTATTGAACCATACCCGTTAGCAGTTAGATAATCTTGAAAGGCCATGTTAGTGGGCGCAATATAAGTTCGAACTGAATTATCGTTAAAAAGGCTTTGTAGTTCGGCCCTTACTATAGCGCTTTCAAACATTGAAAGCGAATCGCTGGTTTTAATATAATCCCAAGCGGAAATACCCAATTGAGCTTCTATACCTGCTTCTTGGTATTCGAAATTCTCTTGCACTTCACAACCATAATTGAATCCTACAAGTGCAGCTATGGCCAGTAGGAGAATTTTTCCGTGCGTTATAACTAGTTTTTTCATATTTCTTTTTTCTAAAGTGAGAAGCTTTAAATTTTAATAGAACCCATTCTGTTCAAGGTTCGGATTTCGATTGAGGGCGTCTTCGTGCAATGGCCATACCAAGTTCGCTTCATCTGACAGACCGTTTATAGGGCCCATAACCTCGATAGCCTTTTGAGTTCTAACCAAATCGAACCACCTATGTCCCTCAAAAGACAATTCTATAGATCGTTCGTGCAGAATCGCCGATTCTACATCGCTATAGGTAGAAATGGCTTCAGCTTCATCTATTTCAACCAATCCCGCCCTTGACCTAATGGTATTGAGAAGATCTAATGCCTGAGCCGTTTGACCCAATTTATTATGCGCCTCAGCCTTTAACAGCATAATATCTGCCAGACGTAACATTACAATATTCTGTGAAGAAGGATCCGCACTTTCATCATCAAAGCCTTGGCCAAAAAACTTCCATATTTTTCTCGGCTCTTCTTCTGTCACATCATAAATAAGGTCTTGCCTCAAATCGCCCTCTTCAAAGGAGGCCCTAAACCCTTCACTAGGAAAATAATGACTATCTGAACCGATAGCATAAAGTATTCTCAAATTATTGGTCTGGGTATCATCATAACCAATTTCAAAAATACTCTCGTTAGAAAAACCGGTCGTAAATATCTTTGACCAATCGTTAATGCTTACTAGAGAATATAGACTGTTACCCAATACCGATTGAGCCGAGGCTATCGCTGCCTCATAGTTTTTCTGCCACATGTAAACCTGAGTCAGCAGACCGTTGGCGCCACCCCGTGTTATTAATAGGCGATCTCTCTCACCGCCGAAACTCTCTCTGCAATTCTGTGCTGCAAACTTCAGGTCGGCCACAATTTGTTCCAACACTTCTTCTTTTGCGGTCTTACCAATAAACAACTCTTGGTCTATACTTTCATATGGCTCAAGAACCAAAGGCACGTCACCCCATATACGTACGGCATAAAAATAGGACAAGGCCCTGAGAGCACGAGCCTGGCCCACCAACTGGAGTCCAAATTCATTACCTTCTTCAAATACTTCAGGTACATACTTGATTGCATAATTTGCCCTGCTAATGGTCTCATAAAGACTATTCCATCTTGCAGAATTCATTGTTTTATTGAGCGTGTTCTGTTGTAAAAGAAGAGGATCGCCTGAATGATTGGTGTTTACCGCATCGGCCCTGCCTTCGCCCCAAAAAGAAAAGTTTAAACTAAAAGTCGACTGAACGGCATCATAAATACCATACACACCAGCCTGCGCATCACTAGAGGTTTTATAAAAACCTTGAGCCGAAAAACCACTCTGCGGTTCTTTATCCAAAATATCTTTTGAACAAGAAAACACCAAGGCAATCGAAAGAACCGTAATTATATTTTTTATTTTCTTCATTGTTCAGATTTTAGAATTGAAAATTAAGACCGGTCATAATAGTTCTACTTTGAGGGTATGACCCCTCGTCAACGCCAGACCTAAGACCGCTATAAGAATTCACGTCGGGGTCAAACCCGGTATACTTCGTCCAAGTAATCAAATTGGAGGCCGTAACGAACACATCTAGATTGCTTAGGCCAAAAGGTTCTATCAACCTATTGGGAAAACGGTACCTTAAGTTTACATTTTTAAGCTTCAAGTATGAACCGTCTTCGACCCACCTACTTTGTATTCGACTGTCGGATTGCATAGGATCGTCTCTGACCGGTTTGGGAAAATCGGTTACATCGCCTTGCTGCCTCCATCTATTCAGAGCATCGGTAGAAAGGTTGTTATATCTTACCACCGAGTTTCTTTGATGGTTGATTTCGCTATATATATCATTACCATAAGAAAATTGAAAAAAGACATTCAGACTAAAGTTCTTATAGCTAAAGTTGTTGGCAATTCCGCCAAAAAAATCAGGCTGGGCGTCTCCGATAACCTGTCGGTCATCTTCATCGATAATATTATCGCCGTTCAAATCGTTCCAAATAGGGTCTCCCCCTTTGAAAACACTACCCAAAGCCCCATTGGTTATACCATTCACATTATCTTCATCGCTAGCATATACCCCTTCGAATTTCCATCCGTAGAAAGTACCGATGGGCAGACCTTCTTGCAAAATATGGTATTGACCGTTTTGAATATATCCGTTTGTCAATAGTTCATCGGGCAAATCGGTAACCTTGTTTCTGTTCAAACTAATGTTCAAGTTCGTATCCCACTTAAAATCACCCACTAAGTTTTTAGTGACCAGCAAAAACTCCAATCCTTTATTCTCGATGCTTCCAATATTTTGGGTTATATAAGAAAAACCAGTAGTTCTTGGAATAGGCACATTATACAAAAGGTCATCGGTCTCCTTTAGATATGCATCGGCATTAAAGACAATTCGATTGTTCAAAAAAGCCAAATCTATACCTGCGTTAAATTGGGTAGTCGTCTCCCAAGTTAAGCCGGAGTTGGGCATTACAGAAGGGGAAGCACCGGAGTAACCTAAATAATTGGTGCCTACCAAAAATTCACCTTGAGAGGTATAGTTACCAATGGCTTCGTTGCCTGTTTGCCCAGCACTGAACCTTAATTTACCATCGGCCAAAACGTTTTGGCCCTGCAAGAACTTTTCATCTGAGAAACGCCAACCAATCGATGCCGAAGGAAAATATCCGAAGCGTTTATCTTCTCCAAAACGAGATGAACCATCAGCTCTCAAATTAAGTTCTAGAAGATACTTGCCCATGTAGTCATACGACAACCGACCAAAATAAGACAGCAGCGAATGCTCAGTGGTGATATTTACATCTTGGTTTGAAATGGTTCCGGCCGCATTCAGGGTTCTAATATTATCGCTTGGGAAGAACATACCATCAAGGCCCGTTCTTTCATATTTCCACTCTTGAAAACTCATACCCAATAAAGCACCTAAGTTGTGCTTCTCATTAAGGGTTTTATCAAAGCTCAGGTAGGTCTCATTTCCCCAGGTCAAATTATTGATGGCACGTACGGCCCCAGAGTTATACCCCTCTCGATAGTCTAATGTAGAAGGTAAAAACTCATCTTCCTTCATCGATAGATAATCAAGATTGAGATTACTTCTCAATTTTAGACCTTCAAGAAATTGATATTCGGCGTATTGGTTACCGATAATTCGATTGCTTTTGTTCAAGTGGGTGGCCTGTTCGGCCAGGCCTACAGGATTTCTTTTTCCGAATTGATAGCCATTGAGCGAACCATCAGGCAGATACATCGCATAAGATGGTGGTCTGATCAGTAATTCTCGCACAACGCTCAAGTTACCGCTACCGCCCGCATTTATTCTACTATTGGTACCGTTTGTATAGGATAGACTTTGACCTACGGTCAATTTATCGGACACATTAAAATCGATATTGACCCTCGAGGTGACCCTTTTATAATTAGAGTTGAGAATTATTCCGTCTTGGTTTAAGAAAGAAGAGCTCCAAGAATATTTGGCATTTTCAGACCCGCCTTGAACGGCTAGATCGACCTTGTATTGAGGTGCGACCCTAAGAAGTTCTTCTTGCCAATCTACATCACCATTGTTTTTCGGATTAAGCGAATCGATGACCGTCCAGTTAGGTTCAACGGGATTGTCCATATTCCTATAAGAATCGATGATTACCTGCCTGTATTGTGAAGCGTTAAGAACACTTAACTTTCTGGTAATCTGACTCACACCGGAGGTGAAATTGACATTGAGCACACCTTTACCCTCTTTACCTCTTTTGGTGGTAATCATTACGACCCCATTTGCTGCTCGCGATCCGTAAATGGCAGTTGATGCGGCATCTTTGAGTATTTCAATCGATTCAATATCGTTCGGATTGATATCGGCCAAGGGATTCAATCCGAAATTTTCCGTTCCATTGAGAGATGACAACGAGCTAGATTCAATCGGAACACCATCGACCACGTACAATGGCGAGTTACCTGAATTCAATGAAGAGTTACCCCGCACACGAATGGTCATGCCGCCGCCAGGGGCACCCGAATTCGAAATCACCTGAACGCCCGCTGCCCTACCTTGTAAAATAGAAACCGGATCTTGTAGATTGGTCTGTTCGATATCTTCACCACCGACAGACACTACAGAGCCCGTAAGATTTCGCTTTTTCTTCTTACCGTAGGCCACTACGACAAATTCATCTAATTGGTTGGCCGCCAAACCCAGCAACAGGTCTATTTTTGTTTGGGAACCCACTACCACCTCAGTGGTTTCATATCCCAAAAAGGAAAATACCAGCACAGCATCACTTGACCCCACCTCTATCGAATAATTACCGTCAAAATCAGAGGCCACGCCGTTGGCCGTACCTTTTTCGAGAATGTTTACACCTAATAGCGGCTCTCCAGTTTCAGCATCGGTAATTTGACCCGTGACGGTTTCAACCTGAGCCTGTAGAATTATACAGAAGAAAACTGCCACTAATAAAAAGCCTTTGGAAACTAACGTTCTTAGAATTCGAATAGCTGGTTTTTCAGTTTTTTTAAATCTATTCATATACTATTATTTACGGGGATAAATTTGGTTTGTTAACTGAATGTGATCCAAATATAGAATTAGAATTAACTTTATGCAAACGTTTGCATAAATAATTAATATTGAATCGACGATTTTTAACACTATACTATATTTTATTGGTTGAAATTTTTAATTTTGACAATCATAGTTCATTATTATTATCAAATATCACATTACAGTAAGTTATCCGTAATATATATTTAAGCAAACGTTTGTCTGATTAATGTCAAATTCTAGAATAACTCTTAAAGATTTGGCTCGTGAGCTAGGGCTTTCACCATCTACTATCTCAAGAGCGATAGCAGGCCACCCCGCCATTAGTGAAGCCACTAAGAACAAGGTTCAACAGAAAGCGGAGGAATTAGGGTTTGCGCCCAATACCATTGCAGCAAGCTTTAGAAAGAAAAGAACCTACTCCATCGGCGTCATTGTTCCGAAAATTGAGGTCCACTTTCATTCCCTAGTTATCAGTGGTATTGAAGACCTTGCCTACAGCAAAGGCTATAATGTTACTATTTTTCAATCAAAAGATTCTATTGATCGTGAGAAAGAGATTGCCAAGATTTTACAAAATAGACTAGTAGAGGGCATTATTGTTTGTATTTCAAACGAGACAAAAAACTATTCCCATTTTAAAAAGTTCGTAAAACTAGGAGTACCCATTATTTTCTACGATCGGGTTCCATCAGATTTCAAGGCCAATAAAATTATCATTGATGATTTTGGTTCTGCACTTCGGGCAACGGAACACCTCATCGAACAAGGTTGTCAACGAATAGCACATATTGCAGGTAATCAAAACACGACCATTTTTAAAGATAGGTTCGAAGGCTACAAAGCGGCCCTACAGTCACATAAGCTCTCTTTTGACCCTAATTTGGTTTTTGAAACCAAAAACCTAACCTATGAAGAAGGGGCCGAGCATGCCAAGGCAATGATTGAACTACAAGAACCTCCGGACGGATTATTCTGCTCGAATGACTATACCGCTATAAGTGCCATACAGGTATTTCAAAAAGCCAATTATAAGATACCGGAACAAATATCAGTTGTAGGCTTCAGTAACTACCCTATTTCAAGAGTAATAGAGCCCAACTTAACGACTATCAACGACCGTGCTTTTCAAATGGGAGAGGCTGCCACCAAACTTTTGATTCGACAAATCGAAGACGAAGACAACCCAATCGATTTCGAGACGATTACCCTAAAAACCAATTTAATTGTTAGGGAATCTTCGAAGAGAAGGTAACTTATAAAAAACACACAATTAATTTTAAGCGTAATTCACTCTTAGAAAAATTCTAATAATCCCAAAGACTTGAGACTACCCTCAAGTTGTGTTAATTTTTATTTCTTAAGAAGGAAATAATCCAAATTATTGGAATTATTCCATAATTTAGCTATCGATTATTTTTCGATTTGCTATGCAAAAAACTATTCTGCACTTAGACCTTGATACATTTTTTGTATCTGTTGAACGCAAACATGACAGCCGCTTAAAAGGTAAGCCTATACTTGTAGGCGGAATAAGCGACCGCGGTGTTGTAGCCGCCTGTAGTTATGAGACACGTGGTTATGGGGTACATTCAGGCATGCCGATGAAAATGGCAAAAGAACTATGCCCTGAAGCCATTACTATTAAAGGCAATGCAGGCACCTACAGTAAATGTTCTGATGATGTGACCGAAATCATTAAAGAACACGTACCACTATTCGAAAAATCCAGTATAGATGAATTCTATGCCGACTTGACAGGAATGGATCGGTTCTTTGGTTGTTATAAATATGCATCTGAACTAAGGCATCGAATCATAAAAGAAGTAGGGCTTCCCATTTCTTTTGGACTTTCAGTCAATAAAGTTGTTTCAAAAGTAGCAACGAACGAAGCAAAACCGAACAATCAATTAAAAATTGATTTTGGACTGGAGAAACCCTTTCTAGCTCCTTTATCCATCAAAAAAATACCTATGGTGGGTGACAAAACCTATCAAACCCTTCGCAATCTCGGATTACGCCAAGTTCGAACGATACAAGAAATGCCCGTAGACATAATGCAGCGTGTTCTTGGAAAAAATGGCAAGATTATTTGGAAAAGAGCCAATGGAATCGACCATACCCCAGTGGTTCCTTTCTGTGATCGCAAATCAATATCGACCGAACGCACTTTTGATAAAGACACAATAGACGTGGTAAAGCTAAAAGGAATATTGATAGCCATGACCGAAAACCTAGCATATCAACTGAGGCGTGGTGAAAAATTAACCGCTTGTGTCGCCGTAAAAATAAGGTACTCCGATTTCAACACTTACTCTAAACAGTTAAGAATTCCATACACCAGTGCAGACCATATTCTAATACCACAAATATTGGAAATGTTCAAATCACTTTATAATCGAAGATTGTTAGTACGGTTAGTCGGTATAAGATTCAGTCATTTGGTATCTGGCAATTACCAAATCAACCTTTTTGACGATACTGAGGAAATTTTGAACCTCTATAACGCCATGGATCATATTAGAAAGCGGTATGGCGACAAAAGTGTAATTCGTGCTTCTGGCATGGGAGCACGAACGATTGGCCGAATGCAAAACCCTTTCGATGGCCGCCCACCAATTGTACTGGCCCACCGCAAACAATAGAATTCAGAAAATGGTGTAAGGTCATTTCAATTTTTGACCATAACTATTGACCGCTACTATTTTTATGTATCTAAACTGCCATACATATTACAGCCTACGGTTCGGAACATTTTCCGAAAAAGAGCTCTTGCGCCTAGCTCAACATAATGAGGTAACACGATTGGTATTAACAGACATTAACAATACTTCGGCCTGCCTTAACTTTGTTCGATTGGCTCCCGATTTCGGAATCACCCCTATTTTAGGTATTGACTTTCGAAATGGTGTAGATCCGTGTTTTTTAGGCATTGCACAAAACAACCAAGGGTATTTAGAACTCAACGATTTTCTTTCGTATCATCTTCACGAACAAAAAAAAATACCGCCTGTTGCACCTAAGTTTTCGAATGCCTACGTAATCTACCCCTTTGAAAAAATTCTGCTTAATGAGATAATGACCTTAAATGAAAATGAATATGTAGGCGTCTCTATTACAGACTTAAGAAAACTGCCGTTTTCCAGATTAATTTCATGGAAGGATAAGTTAGTAGTACAGCAACCTGTGACATTTAGAAACAAAAACGATTTTAATGCACATCGGTTATTACGGGCTATAGACAACAATGTACTTTTAAGCATGTTAGACAAGTCTGAAGAAGCTTCTGAAGATGAAAAAATGTTTCCGATAACAAACCTGGCCGCAGCTTTTTCCGAACACACTTATATTTTAGAGAACACAGAACGTTTATTAAACTCTTGCAGTATATTTTTCGATTTTTCCGAAAAAAAACCACCCCAGAATCTTAATACATATCAGGGAACAAAAGAGAAAGATGAAGCTTTGCTCGAAAAACTTTGTCGTGAAGGTCTCGCCTATCGATATCCAAACGGGGGCAAGGGTATTACAGAGCGTTTAGAGAAAGAAATGAAGCTTATTAAAGAGATGGGCTTTGTATCTTATTTTCTTATCAATTATGACATCGTTACCGAAGCCCGAAAGCGAGGTTTCTTTTATGTAGGGCGAGGGAGTGGGGCTAACAGTGTAGTGGCCTACCTATTGCGTATTACAGACGTCGACCCAATAGATTTGGATCTATATTTCGAAAGGTTTATTAATTTATACCGTACCAACCCCCCAGACTTTGATATCGACTTCTCCCATCGAGATCGGCCTATAATGACCGAATATATCTTTAAAAGATTTAAAAATGTGGCTCTTTTGGGCACTTACGTTACTTTTAAAGAGAGAGGCGTTCTACGAGAACTTGGCAAAGTCTTCGGGCTGCCAAAAAATGAAATAGATATTCTCTGCGAAGGCAGGCAAAATCAATCGAACCTCGACGATATTTCACGATTGGTCATTAAATATGCCCAATTAATTATGGGCATGCCCAATTATCTCAGCATACACGCCGGAGGAATATTGATAAGCGAGAAACCACTACATTGGTTTTCAGCGACCCACCTACCGCCCAAAGGCTTTGCAACCACTCAATTCGATATGGTCATCGCTGAAGATGTGGGCTTATTTAAATTTGACATTTTAGGGCAACGTGGGTTAGCTAAAATCAAAGAGTCTTTAGATATCATTCGCTATAATAGACCAGAAGCTTCACATGATTTAGACATACATAACATACGTCAGTTTAAAAAAGACCCGAAAATAAATGAGCTCATAAAAACGGCCCAATGTATGGGGTGTTTTTATGTAGAGTCGCCCGCTATGCGTATGCTATTAAAAAAACTCGAGGTCGACAATTATCTGGGGTTAGTAGCCGCAAGTTCGATCATCCGCCCTGGGGTGGCTAAAAGCGGTATGATGAGAGAATATATCTTAAGACATCGCGATAAAAGCAGGGCTCTTGAAAAAGGGCATCCGGTCATGTTAGATATTATGCCAGAAACTTATGGGGTAATGGTATATCAAGAAGATGTAATCAAGGTCGCCCATCATTTTGCAGACCTTGATTTGGGTGAGGCCGATGTATTACGCCGTGGGATGAGCGGAAAATTCAGATCCCGTGAAGAATTTGAAAAAGTACGCCTAAAGTTCATCGAAAACTGTCGCAAAAAAGGCGAACCCGACCAGATTATCTTTGAGGTTTGGGAACAAATTGCCAGTTTTGCCGGTTATGCCTTTGCCAAAGGGCATTCTGCCTCGTATGCCGTAGAAAGCTACCAAACACTGTTTCTACGCACCTACTACCCTCTAGAATATATGGTGGCAGTGCTAAATAATGGTGGGGGATTTTATCGTGCCGAGTTTTATGTTCATGAAGCCCGTATGCTAGGAGGCATCATACACCCCCCGTGCATCAATAGAAGTTTTGATGCTAATGTGATTTATGGGAAGGAGGTTTTTTTAGGACTAGGCTATCTAAAAGAGCTTGAGATTAGGGTAATCGAACGCATTGTCAAAGAAAGAAAGCTCAATGGAAATTTTTATTCATTGGAAGATTTTTTAGACAGAATAAATATCTCTATTGAGCAAGTCGGAATTCTAATTCGTATTGATGCGTTTAGGTTTACCGGTGTCAATAAGCATCAACTTTTATGGAAAGCCCATCTACTTCTCAGCGGAAAAGGCAAAATAGACCATCCAAAACTATTTCCTCCAAAACATCAAAATTTTCAAATACCAGAACTGCATACTACCGAGCTAGAAACTGCTTTCACACAATTTGAGCTTCTAGGTTTTTGTCTGTGCAGCCCGTTCAAATTAATGGAAGAACCACCAAAAAATAGTCGATGCGCTAGAGATTTAAAAATGTTTTTAAACAGACATATCGATATTTATGGCTATTTGGTCACTGTCAAGAATACAAGCACCCACCATGGCAAAAGTATGCACTTCGCTACTTTGGTCGATCAGCAGGGCGAAGTATTTGATGTAGTACTATTTCCTCCCATTGCCGCTAAATACTTTTTTAGGGGAAAAGGGGTGTATCGTTTTTATGGCAAGGTGGTGAGCGAGTTCGGATTCTTAAGCATCGAAGTAATCAAAATGCAAAAGCAAGACTATATTCCTGACCCGCGATATGCTGACATGAAAATGAGCACTAAAGTTTTTTCCAACAAGGAAAAACAGGTTTAAATATAAATGCCTTTTTACTCTTTGAGAAAACAAACTGACACCTTTGCGATAGACTACAAGCTAATCGCCACCTTCTCACCTGTTTCTGCCGCTTCGTAAATGGCATCGATTATTTTCATATCCTTCAGCCCTTCTTCCCCATCCAACGGAACAATCGGTTGTACCCCTTCAAAGATAAGTTGAGACATACCGTCCATCTGCAAGGTTTGATGGGTCGTATGGGATTGATTTAGTTCTCCTTTATGGGTTCGCCCTTTAATAGGGCCATAACCGGTAGAGGGCTGCATTTCTACCCAACCTTCCGAACCTGTCATAAAAAAGCGATCTAAATGACTCATATTGTAAGTAGATAGACAATTGGCCACCGCACCACTTGGGAAACCCAATTGAAACTGAATGGTCTCGTCAACCCCTTCCTTAAATTTGATCGGGTCGGTTTTGGTTTCCTGTGCCGTGACCCAAATAGGCTCTTCGCCCAACATATAACGAGCCCCGTTAATAGAATAGATACCAATATCCATCATAGCGCCACCACCGGCCAATTCTTTGTTCAAACGCCATTGACTGGGATCACCAATAGTAAAACCCGATTGCCCTTGAAAGAATTTTACTTTCCCGAATTCCCCGTTCTGCCGCATCTTAATGACCTCAACTGTCTTGGGCTCGTAATGCATACGATAACCAATGAGCAAATGTACCTTGGCAGCCTTACAGGCATCGACCATTTCTTGGGCCTCATCTGCATTAACGGCCATAGGCTTTTCACAGATAACGTGCTTTCCCGCCTTGGCAACCCGTATTGATTGGTCTTTATGCAATCCGTTAGGGGTAATTACATAAACGGCATCGATATCTTTATTGTCTTTGATGGCATCAAAATTCTCATAGTTGTAGCAGTTTTTTTTTGGAATATCGTACTTGGCCTGCCAGTCTTTTATTTTTGACGGAGTGCCACTGATAACACCCACCAATTTTGCCCGTTTGCAATCTTTCATAGCTTCCGCAACTCGGGTGCCATAACTACCAAGACCCATAATGGCCACTTTTAAGACCGGACCTTGGTACGGTGCTTCTGAAGCTGCAAAAAGAGGGTTGCTGTGATATAATAGAGGTAGGCCAACTGCCGATACGGTCAGTTTTTCCAAAAAATTTCTTCGTGATCCCATAGTAGTGTTCTGTTTGTTGATTTCTAAAAGTAAAACATTCAATCGTAACATAAAATGTTTTATATCATCAAAGTAGACAGTAATTCCACTCCCCACATCACAAAAAGGTTTCGCGTTAATTCTTTCATTAAATTGATTATCTTGTTGAACAATACCACTCTCAACCAACAACTATTTACCATGCAAAGGTTTTTTAACCGACTATCTTACCTAAGGTACTTGATAGCACTTTATATTTTGGTATGTTTCTCGGCCTGCAATCATCCTTCAGGCGGATTTCAACCTATTTTCGACGGTCAAACCTTCAATGGCTGGAACGGTGACACCACCCATATTTGGCGAATTGAAGACAAAATGATTATCGGGGGCTCATTGAAAAAAACGGTGCCCCAAAATGAATTTTTATGTACTGATGCATCTTATAAAAACTTCATCCTCACCTTTAAGATTAAACTAACGGGAGAGGAAGGTTTCATCAACTCCGGAGTACAAATTTGGAGCAAGCGCCTTACGGAGCCCGCTCATGAAATGCAGGGTTTTCAAGCGGATTGGGGTGAAGGATACTGGGCCAGTCTGTATGATGAATCGAGAAGAAACGAGACCTTGGCCGCTCCAGATTCCACATTGGTCGAAGATTGGATTCATAAGAATGATTGGAACGATTATAAGATACACGCCGAAAACGGGCATATTCAATTGTATATCAATGGTCACCAAACGGTAGATTATACTGAAAAAGACCCCTCGGTGGCCACCGAAGGAATTATTGGCCTGCAAATTCATGGCGGCGGTAAGGCCTTGGTAGCTTTTAAAGACCTTCAACTCAAAAATTTGGATTAAACCAAAACCAACTTAACCCACCACATTCATGCTCAACTACAAGAACCTCTTTCCCTACTGTGTTTTGTTATGCCCCCTGTTGTTTATAACATCCTGCAAAACGGACCATAAAAAGAACAATGAAACGGTAGAACTCAGAGATTCCACCATTATTGATAGGGAATATTGGTTAGAGGCCAGCATGCTTGGGTATTTTGGGGATGACGGTACTCGCAACCCTACCCTTAAAGCCAATAAAGGCGACAGGGTAAGAATTACCATTACCAACGGTGAGACGATGACCCATGACATTGCCATGGAAAAATTAGGAATAAAAAGTAGCACCCTGCTCGAAGAGGGCTCATCTACACAGATTACTTTTTGGGCCGAAGCCGATGACACCTATTTCTGCACGGTTCCCGGTCACAGGGCCGCTGGTATGGTGGGGAAATTTCAGATTGTAGAAGGAAAAATTGACACTCCCGTCATTGCCGGAATCGTTCCTACCAAAAATGGAGACACCCTAAACCTCAATTTTGAAAAAGGAGACCTTACCGGTTGGAAAGCTGAAGGCGATGCGTTCAAAAACCCCATTTTTAGTGACCCGACCCCGATTCATGAAGAGAATGCTCAAGTAGGTTTCGCCGGTAATTATTTTCTAAGCAGTGGCGGCACCAAAGACTATAAAAAGAAAGGTAAGCTTACCTCTTCTCCTTTTGAAGTTCAACACCCTTTTGCTTCCTTTAAAGTTTCAGGTGGGGCTTTGGCCGATACCAGGGTAGAAATTGTATTGGCAGAAAATGACAAGGTCATTTTTAAATCAACAGGGCAAGGCAGAGCTACCCTTCAACCTGTGGTAGTTGATTTGAGCGATTACCTTAATCAAAAGATTTATATTAGAATTATTGATAACGAAACGGGTACTTCGCCCATTCCCTACATTCGAGATGATGTATGGGCACATATTAATTTTGATGATTTTCTATTCTACCCCAGTCGCCCTAGTTTTCCCAACCAATTACGACAAGAAGATATTATCATACTCCCCCCTTTAGACCCTATTGTCAATTCGGGGCTTTCCGGAAAAGAAGCTGCGAAGGCCATGACCCTACCTGACGATTTTAAAATCACTTTGGCAGCTGCGGAACCTGATATCATTCGCCCCATTAGCTTTACCATTGATGCGAGAGGTCGCCTATGGGTCGTAGAAGGTCATACCTATCCCGTTCCCGCCGAAGAAGGAAAAGGAAAAGACCGTATCTTGATTTTTGAAGACACCAATGGGGATGGTAATTTGGATAAGAAAAAAGTGTTCATTGAAGGCTTGAACATGGCCAGTGGTATCGAAGTAGGTATGGGCGGCGTTTGGGTAGGAGCCGCTCCCTATTTATTATTTATTCCTTTGGATGCGGAGAAAGACCTTCCTGCGGGACCGCCCGAAGTTCTTTTGGACGGATGGGGGCTTGATGACACCCATGAGGTGTTGAACAATTTACGTTGGGGCCCAGACGGATGGCTCTATGGGGTACATGGGGTGTTTACGCATTCCAATGTAGGAAAACCAGGTACTCCCGATTCTGAACGCCAAAAATTGAACGCCGCGGTCTGGCGGTACCATCCTACGAGACATGAGTTTGAAATTTTCTCTGAAGGAACCAGTAACCCTTGGGGAATTGATTTTAACGACTATGGACATCCGTTCATAACGGTTTGTGTTATTCCGCACATGTTTCATGTGGTTCAAGGGGCCCGATATATTCGCCAAGGCGGTGAACATTTTAATCCGTACACCTATGGTGAAATCAAAGAAATAAGTGACCACGTGCATTATCTGGGAGACCGAGGGCCACATGCCGGCAACTTCCGGTCGGCAGCGGCAGGTGGTGGTCATGCCCATGCCGGGGCCATGATTTATTTGGGTGGCGATACGTGGCCCGAGAAATATAAGAACACCATTTTCATGAACAACATAAATGGTGCGCGTTTGAATAATGACCAATTAACGCGTTCCAGGTCGGGTTATATAGCTTCCCATAATGATGATTTTTTGGTCATGAACGATTCTTGGTCCCAATGGCTCAATTTCAAGTATGACCCCAGTGGATCGGTATTTGCTATTGATTGGTATGACAAGAATCAGTGCCATAGCGCCAACCCTGATGTTCACGATAAAGAATTGGGTCGCATATTCAAGATTACCCATAAGAACGATAAGTGGAAAAAGGTGAATCTATATGAAGCCACCGACCTCGAATTAGTCGATTATCATTTAAGCGAGAACGAATGGTACGTTCGGCAAGCTCGCACCTTACTTCAAGAAAGAGGCCCCAACCCAAAGGTTCATTCAGCATTGAAAAAAATATTAAAAGAAAATCCTGAGTCCACCAAAAGACTGAGGGCCTTATGGACATTGCATGCCACTGAAGGTCTTACCGAGGCCGAACTCGGTGAATTACTGGAACAAAAAGACGAATACATTAGAAGTTGGGCCATACAACTACTAGCTGAAAAGAAGGAGGTAAGTACTTCTATTCTTAAGAAATTTGAGTCCTTGGCCAAAAATGACAGTTCTCCTTTGGTAAGACTGTATTTGACATCTGCCATGATGCGTCTTGATCTAGAAAAAAGATGGGGCGTTTTAGAAGCTCTATCCGTAAGGGAAGAGGACGCCGAAGACCATAACATTCCACTTATGCTTTGGTATGCCACTGAACCTTTGGCAGAAATAAATCCAAAGCGGGCCTTGGCCCTATCCATGAGGTCGAAAATGCCTAACTTGCTTCCGTATATGATTCGAAGAACTGCTGAAATCAATTCCTCAGAAGTTAAAAAAGCCTTAAACAATTTAAGGGGCGAGTTATCAGAACCCCATCAGAAAATGATAGATTCGCTACTAAACAAATAAACCATTTCATGGCCCAACTATCTTTCAAACCTTTTACTAAAACGGCATTATACGGTTTGATTTTCTTCGCCACATGCCATTTTCATGCGCAGAAAGTCGAAAGCGGATTTGTAAAAACAACCATTACGAAAGATTTTATTTCAGAAGGGGTGGCTACCGCCGATTTGAACAATGATGGTAGACTTGACATTGTGGCCGGTTACTACTGGTTCGAAGCACCCAATTGGGAACGTCATGAGATGGCACCTTCCAGAAGTTATGACCCGTACAAAGAGTATAGCGAGTCGTTCCTGAACTTGGGAATGGATGTAAATTTAGATGGTTGGGACGATGTGGTCATCGTTGATTACCCCGGAAAAGCGGGCTTTTGGTTCGAAAACCCTAAAAATAAAGAAGGCCAGTGGCCGAAACATATCATTGCCGATTCTACAGGCATTTCGAATGAATCTCCTGGTTTTGTCGATATTGATGGCGACGGCCGCTTAGATATTCTATGTGGCGATGTGGATAAAAAACAAATTGTTTGGCTTCAAGCTCCAAAAACCAAGGGCGAGACCGAATGGAAGCGTTACCCGCTCACTAAAGAAAATGTTTCGGGCACCGAACAATATTCACACGGTATTGGTTATGGGGATGTAGATGGTGATGGCTTCAAAGATGTATTGGTTACTGATGGATGGTTCAAGGGAACCGCAGATTTAAAATCAGGAAATTGGGAGTTTCATAAAGCCAATTTGGGGGAACCCTGTTCCCACATGTATGTGTTTGATGTGAATGAGGATGGCCTGAACGATGTGCTAAGCGCTTCCGCCCATAAATTAGGGGTTTGGTGGCACCAACAAGACAAATCTGGCAGTTTTACGACCAATCTGATTACCAATACAACGGCCCAAACGCATTCTTCCATAATGGTTGACCTAGATGGCAACGGCATCGAGGATTGGGTTACGGGCAAAAGGTTTTTGGCTCATAATGGCAATGATGCCGGAGATGCCGATACGCCTTTTCTCTTTTGGATTGAATTCACTCCGGAAAAAGCTCCCCATTTCAAAGAGCACATCATCGATTCTAATTCGGGTGCCGGACTCAATATTGCCATTGCCGATATGGATAAAAATGGAAAGCCGGATATTGTTATCGCCAACAAAAATGGTGTTTTTCTTTTCGAGAATAAGTTAGGCGATAAGAAGAGCAAGTAATTTTTGACCCGTACACCCAACATTTAAAGCTAATCTGCGTTATATCAAGTACTACAGTCATGTTTCCCAATTAAAAATGGGTAAACGTGGGGCAAAAATTTTTGGAGTGTCGTTTTTTAAAGCGAAATACATTTTTCTGTTCATAGGGCTTCTATGCCTTTGGACAAGTTCTTATGCCAAAGGCATGGCAGAGGTTAATTCTATGCCTTTTTCGCAACTGCAGGAAATACCCAATGATTCTACTAATAAAAAGACCAAAATAGATATTAGCTACCCCAACTCGTCTACAGTTTGGGATATAACCCAACCGGCAAAGTTGGAATGGTCTACCATAAACATCGGCTCCGAGAAATCTATTAGGTTCTTTTTAGCATTAAACGATATGGTGGTTCAAGAACTGGGTACTTTTAAAAATTCCTTCAGTGTTTCCGATATTATTCTGGCCAAGAATATTAGTACCGGTGATGCTTATCAAGTGGTAGGTATTGAGCTTTTTCCTGATAACAAATATCAAATAGCCAAGTTTGCCACTCCTTATTTTTCTATTAAAAACCCTATTTCAGATGCGAGAAAGAAGGCCTACGAGGAGAAAAATCGACAAAAACCTACACCATCATCCACTAAGGTTGTGGAACCGGTCAACCAGTTTGATGGCCGTAATATCACCTACGTAAAAGAAGTTGCCTTTGACAAAGAAGATATCACTATTGATATTTGGGACCATGGTAGACAAGACGACGATATTGTCTCTATCTACCTCAACGGAAAAACAGTTATAGCCAAACATCTTCTTACATACCAAAGAAAAAGGGTGACCTGTAAATTAGAAAAAGGCAAACCCAACGACCTATTTCTTTACGCCCATAACTTAGGAAAATCGCCCCCCAACACAGTATCCATTGAGATTACGGATGGCAGTACTTCGGAAAAAATTATTCTTAATTCCGATTTAAAAAGCTGTGAAGCCGTTCAAATTAGTGTGAAGCCTTAAGCTATTATAAGCTCTTATTCAAAACATAGGCGGCATCGTTCCAGCGTAATTCTTGCTTAAAGCGATATAAGTCTGTCTTTTCGTCAATCAACAAAAATTCAATATCCATGATTTCAGCAAAATCTTCTAGGGATTCAGCTGAAATATTTTGGCTGTAACAGGTATGGTGTGCACCACCTCCATAAATCCACGCCGCTGCGGCGGTCTGCAAATCTGGTTTCGGGTCCCATAGCACTCTGGCGACGGGAAGTTTTGGCATATCGTGTTCAATTTCCAAAGCCTCTACTTTGTTCACCAACATTCTAAAACGGTTGCCCATATCAACAATGGAAGCGTTCAATGCCTTTCCTGCACCGGAATTGAAAACCAAACGTACTGGGTCTTCCTTTCCGCCAATGCCTAAGGGGTGTACTTCGCAACGTACATTGCCATCAGCAATCGTCGGACAAATTTCGAGCATATGGGAGCCCAGACAACTTGATTTTGACGGATGGAAGTGATAGGTATAGTCTTCCATAAAACTGTTTCCGCCTTCTAGCCCGGTGCCCATGACCTTCATGGTTCTCACAAGGGCAGCTGTTTTCCAATCTCCTTCCCCACCGAAACCGTAACCACTGGCCATCAATCTTTGGGTGGCAATGCCGGGAAGCTGTTTCATGCCGTGCAAATCTTCAAAGGTATCGGTAAAGGCTGTGTAACCTCCATCTTCTAAAAAAGCGCGCATTCCCAGTTCAATTTTGGCGGCATCCAACAAAGATGTACGCATGTTTCCATCGGATTTTAATGCTTTCACCAATTGGTAAGTTTCTTCATACTCCTGAACCAAGGTTTCCATTTGTTTCTCGGAGATGGCATTAATGAACTTCACCAAATCCCCTACACCATAACCATTTACCTCGTACCCAAATTTTATTTGGGCGGACACTTTGTTGCCATCAGTAACGGCCACTTGCCGCATATTGTCTCCAAAACGGGCTACCTTCATTTTTTTGGAATCGGCTACGGCACAGGTGACCCTGCACCAGTTGGCAACTTTCTCAATCACGGATTCATCTTGCCAATGGCCTACGACCACTTTCCTATTCATTCGCATACGCGAGGCCATAAAACCGAACTCACGCCCGCCATGTGCGGACTGATTCAAGTTCATGAAATCCATATCAATCGTATCCCAAGGAATATCCCTATTGAACTGGGTGTGCAAATGAAGAAATGGTTTTTGTAAGGCTTTTAAACCGGCAATCCACATTTTTGCAGGGGAAAAGGTATGCATCCAAGTGACCAAACCAACACAATTCTCGGTGTTGTTGGCTTCCATACAAAGCCTGTATATTTCATCCGGCGTTTTTACGGTAGGTTTATGAAGTACCTTTACCGGAATGGTCTTTTCTGCATTTAAAAATTGGGCAATCTCTTGAGAGTGTTTTGTAACCTGTTCTAGAGTTTCAGGGCCGTAAAGATGCTGGCTTCCGGTTATCAACCAAACCTCGTAATGGGAAATATTGATCATTATCTACTTTTTCTTCTTTATAAACTTAGGGTACTGAAAGAAATCATTATATACACTACAATAAGGAGTACGGCAACGGAGGTTATTATATCCCAGATATTGTAACTGCCTTTACCTTCTTCTTTTTGTTCTGCGGATACGTTACCAAATGTCAAGCCGGCCAGTTGGGTTTGAGACGGGGCAGGGTAGAACATACTTACTACAACCGCTATGGCAATACACATGGCGAAAAAGTAAGCCCCAAACACCAACCAATTAATATCGGCCAGTTGAAACATAAAACTGCCTTCGGCAAAACTTGACTTTAAAATTTCCAGGGTCAATTTGGTGAAACCAATGAGAAAACCACCTACCAAGGTAGCGATGGCGCCATTGGCATTGATTCGCTTATAGAAAATTCCTAAAAGGAACACCGCCGCAATCGGGGGCGAAATGTAGGCTTGCACATTTTGCAGGTATTCGTATAATCCGTCGGATAGCGTGGTGATGATAGGAATCCAAAGAAGACCCAAACCAACCACAAAGAATGTGGCGATTCGGCCTGTTTTCACCAATTCTTCTTCGGGCTTTTCAGGTTTTAGCTTTTTATAGATATCCAAGGTAAAAAGAGTGGAACACGAATTAAAGACCGAAGCCAAAGAGCTCATCAAGGCCGCTAAAAGTCCCGCAGCGACCAAACCTCGCAATCCGGAAGGCATCAAGTTACTCATCAACACCGGAAAGGCCTCATCCGGACTGTCCCAATCCAATTTTCCTTGCATTTTTAATCCCAAAGCAACAACACCGGGAATTAAGAATAGAAATACCGGCATTAATTTAAGTAACGCTCCAAAGATACTTCCCCTTCTACCTTCCTTGATGTTTTTAGCGGTGAGCACGCGCTGCACAATAACCTGATCGGTACACCAATACCAAATACCCACTACGGTACTGGTAATGAACAATGGCATCCACGGATAATCTGGGTCAGAATTAGGTCGCCACATATTGAAATAATCGGCACCTACGGTTTCTTTGAGTTCGCCCCATCCGCCTACGGCATCCAATCCTAAATAGGTAAGAATCCCGGCTCCAATGACCAAAACAATGGCCTGAATAGTTTCCGTATATACTACGGCACGCATTCCGCCCAAAACCGTGTAAAGTCCCGTGAGAACCACCGTTGCTACGGCCCCAATCCAAAAAGGGATTCCTAACAGCGCCGAAACGACCACCCCACCGGCATAGATGGTTACCGACACCTTTGTCAATATATAGGCAATCAATGAAACGATGGACAATACCCACCGAGAGCGGGCATCAAACCTTCTTTCCAAAAATTCTGGCATTGTAAACACCCCACTACGCGCGTAAAACGGTAAAAAGACCCAACCCAGCATAAGAACGAGCCAAGCATGCAGTTCATAAATAAGTAACGGCATTTTGTCTCCTGCCCCGTTTCCGGCGAGACCTACTACATGCTCAGAGCCAATGTTGGAAGCAAATATGGAAGCACCCACCACGAACCAGCCAATGTTTCTGCCGGCGAGAAAGTAATCCTCCGTATTTTTTTGTTTTTGCATGATGACCCACCATGCCACTCCTAAAAGTACCAGAAAATAGAGGGCGATTACCACCCAGTCAAGCGTATCCAATCCTTTCATAATATTGTTTTAGTTGATTGAGAAAAGGTTCTTATTCTTGACCGTAATAGGAGTTGCCCCCATGTTTACGTTCAAAATGCTTCTTTTTAAGAGCCTCTTTAAGTTGTTTTGCATTTGGGTTGATCTGCAAAGTTAGGTGGGCCATTTTGGCCACCTCTTCACAAACCGCACTGTTGTAAACTGCCTTGTGAGCGGTCTTTCCCCAAGTAAATGGGGCATGATTACCTACCAAGATCATTTCAACCTCATTATGGTCAAAACCGCGTTCTTTTAGGCAATCTATTATTTGATACCCTGTCATATGCTCATAATCTCCTTGAATATAATCGTCTTTCATAGGAGGCGCACAAGGTATGTCTGATGTCAAATGATCAGCATGAGTGGTACCAAAAATGGGAATATCTTTAAGTGCTTGGGCCCAAGCCGTTGCGTAAGTGGAGTGCGTATGCACCACACCGCCAATCTCGTTCCATTCTTTATAAAGTACCGCATGTGTCTTGGTGTCGGATGATGGTCTCATACTACCTTCCACTACATTGGCATCAAAATCGCAGATTACAATATCTTCAACTTTTAAGTCGGCATATGGCACTCCGCTCGGTTTGATGGCAAAAACGCCCTTATTTCTATCCACCGCGCTGGCATTGCCAAAAGTGAACAACACCAAACCAAGCTCTGGCAATCTCATATTGGCTTCGTAAGTTTCCTCTTTTAAAGTTTTATATGCGCTCATTTTACAGCTTGTTTCATGATGTGAGGCTCCATTACTTCGGCCAAGGCATTGTACTTTTGATATACTTCTTCGTAGGCTGTAACTTTCGCAGCTTCTGGATGATACACCGTTTCAAAATCGCTTCCCATTTTCTGCATAGCCTGTGGAACCGTTTTATAAACCTTTCCTGCTACGGCACCGAAAATGGCAGCCCCAAGTGCACATGCTTGCTCCGATTGAACCACTTTAATAGGCATGTTAAGTACATTGGCCATCATCTGCATGATAAAGGGCGACTTTTTTGCTACACCGCCTAAAGCGACCACCCCTTTGATAGGAATACCTTCGGATAAAAATCGGTCTACAATTTTTTTGGCTCCAAAACAGGAAGCTTCTACCAATGCCCTAAAAATCTTAGGAGAGGTGCTCCCCAAGTTGATCCCCGCAATGACGCCTTTTAAATTTTGGTTGGCATCAGGGGTTCTTCTGCCGTTCATCCAATCCAGTGCCAGTTCGCCCGAAGCCCCAATGGGTTCTTTTTCGGCGGCTTTACTGAGTTCTGGAAGAATTTTTTCCACAGCCTCTGAAACTAGCTTGCTCTTGGTTTTTTCATCTATCAAGCTTGAACCTCCGATCAATTCTTTAATGGGCCAAGCCAATAATTTTTCAAACCAGGCATAGATATCGCCAAAAGCGGATTGGCCAGCCTCTAACCCTAACATTCCCGGAATGACCGAACCATCTACCTGCCCGCAAATACCCTTGACCAATTTCTCTTCACCTTCCATAGGAGCTACCAAAATATCACAGGTAGAAGTACCCATGATCTTGGCCAAGTAGAAAGGTTCTGCTTGGGCCCCTACCGCGCCCATGTGGGCATCGAACGCGCCAACAGCTACTTCAACATTTGGTGATAAACCCAGACGTTCGGCCCAATTGGCACTTAAAGTACCTGCCGATACATCGGAAGTATAGGTCTTAGTGAACATTTGGTCGCGCAACCCATCTAAAATGGGGTCCAAAGACGCAAAAAACTCATTGGACGGGAGTCCGCCAAACTCTTCATGCCATAGAGCTTTGTGTCCCGCAGCACATCTGCTGCGTTTCATTCCTTTGACGTCAGTACCACCCGTTAACAAGAAAGGCACCCAATCGCAATGCTCTACCCATGAATAGGCTGCATCCAATACGGACTCATCTATACGGGAAACATGTAAAATTTTAGACCAAAACCATTCTGAAGAGTAAATTCCACCTTCATATTTAGAATAATCTATCTCCCATTTTTTGCAAAGTTCATTAATTTCTGCAGCCTCTTGAATGGCTGTATGGTCTTTCCATAGTACAAACATGGCATTCGGGTTTTCCTCAAATCCTTCCGTTAAAGCCAAGGGGATTCCTTGCTCGTTCACCGCCACAGGAGTAGATCCAGTTGTGTCAATCCCTATTCCAACAATACTTTTGGAAACTTCTTCCCCCACCTCAGCTACAATTTGTCGAACAGTGGACTCAATGCCCTCGATATAATCTAAAGGATGTTGGCGAAATTGGTTGGTAGAGGCATTGCAGTACTTGCCTTCTTTCCATCTTTTATAGTAATGTACCGAGGTTGCTACCTCTTCTCCCGTTTCTGTGTTCACAAGAAGGGCGCGGACCGAATCAGATCCAAAATCTAGCCCAAGGCTAAACATGATAGAAACGGTTAGCGGCTAAGTTAGATAGCGTACGGCACTTGACAATACCATTTGATTGGCACATAGAGTTGAGTTTTAAATATTAAAGTTTTTGATGTGGTTGTATTTCTCTTCATCTAACTCATAGAGGTAGGCCCCTTTTTTAGATTCAGATTTGTCTTTCTCGTCGAGTTTTACGAGAAAATCCATTGAGTTGAGTTTTTTTCTAAAATTTCTTTTGTCGATTTCTTCTCCCAAAATAGCTTCGTAGAGTTTTTGAAGCTGTGGCAACGTAAATTTCTTCGGTAAAAGGTTAAACCCAACCGGGCCACTTTTAATCCGTCGACGGAGCCGCTGCATCGCCGAGTCGACCATATCTTTGTGGTCAAAAATAAGCTCGGGCAAACCATCTATGGGAAACCATTCGGCCTGGTAACTTTTAACAAGCTCATCATTGTAATCTTTCTTGAGCACTAGAGCACTGTACGTAACCGAAAGTACTCTTTCATAGGGGTCTCGGTGTGCCTTGCCAAATGTGCGCACTTGCTCCATATACACATCATCAAGCCCTGTTAAATCGCTCAATACACGATGGGCCGCCTCATCTAAATCTTCTTCATTTAACACAAAGCCACCAATCAGCGACCAACGATCTCTTTCGGGTTCAAACCCTCTATGGACCAACAACAATTCTAGTTTACCATCATTGAACCCAAAAATCAAGCAGTCTACCGCTACGGTAATTTGCTGCACTTCTTTGTAGGCACGATTGATTTGAAATGGTTTCTGCAAAACGCTTTAAATTTTAGGGAAATAAATATAGAAAAAAATAGTGTTTATTGTACACTTTTTGAAGTTGGCTATCAATCTTTAGTAATATAATACCCAAACTTGGCAGAAAGCATTTGGATAAGCACTTAAATTTAAGGCTTTTCAACTTTAATGTTCACTCAAAAGTTGGATAAGAAAGAACGCTCGATAGTCAATGAATAGAAAAGTCTTCCATATAAATAGATGAATGGTTAGTTACAAAAATTGGAGTACCGGTTATTGGTTAGCATCAAGAATTTACCAATTAAAAGAGTAAACCGTAAACAGATTAGTATAGTCATATATCAACCTATGGATTAGAGCTAAGGGGGAACTTTTTAACAAGACCATAGACGGGCAGGATACTCTGTCATATTAGAAATATGGCTGCCGAAGAACTAAAAGCATTTTTGCCAACGCTCGGTACATCTTATCAAATATCGATCTAAAGCACTGCGGCATTTGAACTAAAAATTTTATGATTGACAAAAAACTATTGATATCTTTTTTAGAAGATTCTCATTTATACTAGAAATATAACTGCACAGAAGAAAACAAATTTAGGATATGGACAACCCTCTAATAATGGAATTCTTTTATAATGCCCCAAAAAAAGATGTTTGGGAGGCAATGACGAATTCAGAAAAAATGAAAATATGGTACTTTCCGCAACTAAAGGAATTTATACCAAAAGTTGGTTGTGAGTTCAAATTCGAGGATATTGGCGATACCTATCGAAAAAAATGGGTCGTAACCAAAATTAACAAACCTGACACATTAGCGCACATTTGGGCTTATAAGGGTTACCAAGGGGTATCTGAGGTTACATTCGACCTATTTTCTACTGATAGCGGAACAAAAATTAGAATCACACATACGGGTCTTGAAAGTTTCCCTGATGACCCTCATTTTAAAAGGGAAAGATTTGAATGGGGATGGAACAATCTACTTGGCAAAAATTTGAAAATACTTTTAGAGAAAAAGTAAATACTTTATCATACCCTAATAAGATTCGGAGCAAATATCAAATTTGAGATTCTTTAAAACTTAAAAAAGGACATAAGTCGTATTCGTGCTATTAGAATTCCTTCTATAATGTGGTCCCTCGCCTAATTGACCCTGCTATGTAAAATCGCAGAAAACTGTTTGAAGTATAGCCTACTTATAATTTATTGGCGCACAGAATTGAAAGAGAACTATTAAATTGACAGAATTAAATTGCAAGGCTATAAAACATAAAACCCCGTCAATCAATTAATTAACAGGGTTTTTCAGTACCTTGGGTGGGAATCGAACCCACACTCCCGAAAGAACTGGATTTTGAATCCAGCGCGTCTACCAATTCCGCCACCAAGGCATTTTCATCCGCTTTTTGTTTTTCACTCCATTACCTTATAAGTGTCCAAGAAGCGCGTCTACCTTCCGATATCTATCGGAAACGCCACCAAGGCGAAAACGGACTGCAAAACTATAAAATATTTTTATATCCATCCCAAAAAAATAACAAGATTTATCCTTTAGCAACACAAATAAATTTCTAAATTTGCACCTCCCTAGAAAAAAGGGACGACAATAAACTAGTTCACAACATTTTATCAATGCCCTATCAAGTTCCCGAACCTAAGATTTTTGCTTGTACGCAAAGTACTGAACTAGCAGAAAAAATTGCCAAATCCTACGGTACGGATTTAGGTAAAGTTCTGTTTTCAAGGTATAGCGACGGTGAGTTTCAGCCTTCTTTTGAAGAGTCGGTGCGCGGGGCACGAATTTTTATCATCGGTTCTACGAACCCTAGTTCGGAAAACTTAATGGAAATGTTGTTGATGCTCGATGCAGCGAAAAGAGCTTCGGCAAGACACATTACTGCCGTGATGCCTTATTTCGGTTGGGCACGCCAAGACCGAAAAGACAAGCCAAGAGTACCTATAGCAGCCAAATTGGTAGCTAAAATGCTAGAAGCGGCCGGCGCCACCCGTATCATTACTATGGATCTGCACGCCGATCAAATTCAAGGTTTCTTTGAAAAGCCTGTCGACCACTTGTTCGCCTCTACTTTGTTTTTACCTTATCTAAAAAAACTAAATCTCGACAACTTAACCATTGCTTCGCCCGATATGGGAGGTTCGAAAAGGGCATATGCCTATTCGAAAGCTTTGGAAAGCGATGTTGTGATTTGTTACAAGCAACGGGCCAAGGCCAACGTAATATCACATATGGAGTTGATTGGTGACGTACAAGGCAAAAACGTTGTTCTGGTAGACGACATGGTAGACACTGCTGGTACGCTTACCAAAGCCGCCGACCTGATGATGGAAAGAGGAGCAAAAAGTGTGAGGGCCATAACAACACATGGTCTGTTGTCCGGCAAGGCATATGAGAGAATAGAAAATTCACAGTTATCGGAACTGATCATCACAGATTCAATTCCGACCAAAAAAGACAGTTCCAAAGTAAAGGTACTGAGCTGTGCAGATCTATTTGCCGATGTGATGCACCGCGTGCACCACAACACATCTATCGCCTCTAAGTTTTTAATGTAAGGGCGACCAAAGAAGTATTTTATTAACTATTTATACATAAAATGAAGTCAATTTTAATTAAAGGATCAGAAAGAGAAAGCGTGGGCAAAAAGGCAACGAAGGCCCTACGTAATGCTGGAAAGGTTCCTTGCGTAGTTTACGGAGGGGAAACACCTTTACACTTTTCAGCAGAAGAACTAGCGTTCAGAGATTTAGTGTATACCCCGGCCGCACACACTGTGCAGATTGACTTGGGTGGCACCAAAGTAAACGCCATTATGCAAGACATTCAGTTTCACCCAGTGACTGACAACATTTTGCATATCGACTTTTATCAGTTATTTGATGACAAAGAAGTAACCATGAACATACCTGTTCGTCTTCAAGGTAATTCTCCTGGGGTTAGAAACGGGGGGCGTTTATTGTTCAGAAAGAGAAAGCTTGCCATCAAAGCTTTACCTGACAAATTACCTGATTTCTTCGATATTGATATCTCTAAATTGAGAATCGGGCAGAACATTACCGTAGAAACATTGTTAAGCGATGATTTCACCATTCTTCACCCTGATACAACTGTTGTTGTTCAAGTTAAAACTCAGCGTTCGGCGGTAGTTACCGATGACGAAGAGGAAGAAGGTGATGAAGATGCCGAAGGAGCTGAAGCTGCAGCACCAGAAGCAGCAAGCGAAGGAGGAGAAAGTCAAGAATAAACTTTTTCACTTTTAAAATATAAAGCACTCCATTTAACCTTGGGGTGCTTTTGTATTTTTACGGAAATTTGAAAAACATGCTTTCTTTTCTAAAATCACTATTCAATAAAGACAAGACCATTTTAGAAGAACCAGACCTAATGAAAAAATTTTTAATCGTAGGCCTAGGAAACATAGGAGAAAAGTATTCGGAAACCCGGCACAATATCGGTTTTAAGGTTCTTGACGCATTGGCCGAAAAAGAATCGTTTACTTTCGAGACCCAGAAACTTGGCGATGTAGGCACCTTTAAATACAAAGGTAAAAGCGCACTCTGCCTAAAACCTTCTACCTATATGAACCTTAGTGGTAAGGCACTCAAATATTGGATGGACAAAGAGAATATTAGCTTAGAAAATGTCTTGGTCATTACCGATGATATCAATCTGTCTTTTGGTACCATTCGGTTAAAAACAAAAGGAAGCGCCGGAGGCCATAACGGACTTAAAGACATTCAGAATACTTTGCAAAATACCAATTACAACAGGTTCCGTTTTGGGGTGGGTGCCGATTTTGGTAAGGGCAGACAAGTAGAATATGTTCTTGGCGAATGGTCTGAAGAAGAAAAGAAATCACTTTCGGAAAGATTGGAAAAATCAGTTGAAGTAATAAAGTCGTTCATGTTTGCGGGTGTCAAAAACACCATGAACAATTTTAATGGCACCTAAAATCGACAATGCCAGAATCTGAGGTGTTGCCTTCAGAATCTGTTGTAACAACCCTCCAATAATAAACCGTATCGTGTTCAACGCTTACGCTACGGGCCTCTATATTACCATTTACACTAGCCAAAAGTTCCTCTGGCGGGTTTTCTGTGGAAAAATAAACATCGTATTGAACGACATCGTCATCTAAATCGGCACCCGACCAATTCAAGGTCACCTCATTGTTAATGTCACGAAACACAGTTGCACCCGGTTCCGGATTAAGTATTTCAGCTGGGAATGGCACATATGAAGTTTCAGTACCTGGGTTATAAAAGAACCAAGAACCACTACTAGCGGTCTTGTTGGTTTTTGAATTACTTGAGATTACCACCCAAGAAAATGCAGCACCCTTGCTTAAAGAAAGGGTCTCTACCGTATTGCTGGTAATTTTATTGTGAACCGTACCCGTTTCAAGATTGGTCACTTGCAGTTCGTAGGTTTCGGTATGGTCAGATGCCAGCCAATTGAAGCGCACTACACTACTAGTACCATTGTCGCTCTGAAGTGGGGTGCATTCCGAATTTTTGGCAGGTGCCACAAGGGTAGCCGCTTCTGGTGCCTTTGGCGAATCTTTTTTGCATCCGACAAAGAACAACGCACATACTATGTATACAATTATCAATCTCATTGCTTGATCACCTTGACAGATTCTGATACGCCTTCGCCATCCAATCTTATGACATACATTCCCCTTGGGAGACCTGTAAAGTTTAAATCAACTTCCCTATTGCCATTAACAACATGTTGTTTTTGTAAAACAAGCTGCCCATTAGATGCAAAAATACTGATAGAAACCTCCCTCTCAACGGAACCTAACCAAACTTTTGTCGATTCTTTAAAAGGATTGGGAAATACCATCGTTCGATCATTTAGAACAAATGTATCTTGAAAAACACCCTGACATGTATTGTCAGTAGAAACCGTTAGCAAGTTTTTACCGCTAGACAAATCTAAGAGCATAGTACTCTTGTCCGTTTTGATAATATTACCGTTCAATTCAATGGTATAAAGTTGTGAACCCGACATATTGAGCGATAGCTGGCTTCCGTTTTCAACAATAACAGCAGTAACCCCCAGAGCTTCTGGTTGAGAAACAAATACCTCAAAACAATATTCTTCATAAACCATATCGGTAGCCGAGCCCACTATACAAACTTGATAACTGCCAGAACTGAGGTTCTCAGCCAAATAAGAAGTTGTAAATTCATCACTGATATCGATCCCGTTACCAGAAAGCGAAATAGTATAATCTAATTTCAATTTCGGCTCGATGGTTATCTTTCCGTCATCATTGTTTCGACATGATTCACTTTCTACAGAAACAGTGAAGTTATCAGTTGGAAAACGAAATATTTGACACCCTGAAGTATTTACCTCGACACCCTCGGGAGTGCCCAAACACAAATCGTCACCATCATCAAAAACGCCATCATTATCGGCATCTGGCCTAAATTGACCCTCAACACAGATATCCAAAGAAAAATCAATAAGACCGCCGCCGTCAGATGAAGCGTTGTCCGCCACTTCCAAAATCCACTCACCATAGACAGATTCCCCATTAAATGAACTTAGCGTTCCCAATGGCTGTACCGTACCGCTAATCGCGTTGGCACCGTCAAGACCGCAAATAATCGGATCTCCGTCATCATCAAATGTTGCTTCGATGTTCTGCAAATCGCCACATGAATTTGAAAGCAACGTAACCGTAGTACCCTGAGGAGAGATTAGACGAACCACCAAATCGGCCGTAAAGCTATGTTCGATATTAAGGTTTACGTTTAAATCGGATACCGGCAAATCTTCAAAAAATGAAATGGAAGACCTGATTTGCGGAGTACCCACCGCAGATATCTCTAAAGGTAAATTCACCGCTTCTTTACTTTCGCAACTTACTTGTACGGTGGTAAAACTATTGGCAGCGTTAAAACTACCTGCACCACATGTATTTAATGGGCGAACCCTCCAATAATAAGTGGTTTGATTTTGCAAATCGGTAGGCGTAAAAAAGTTAGATGTTACCGTTGCAACTTCTACGATATTGGAAAAACTTGAATTGGTGGCTATCTGTACCTCATATGAGGTATAGGAGGCGTCACCTTCCCATTGCAACTGTGTTTTTACCGAAGCGTGGTCGGTACCGTTTTCAGGTGCGGTCGCCTGTATAGGCGTGAAGTTATTATCATAAATATTTATAACCAAAGGCACCTCTTTGACCACACTGTTCGATGTAGCCAAAACACGTATTGGATAACTACCTTCAAGAACATTTTCAGTATTTTCAAATAAGAGTTCTACATCGACCCCACCTGTTATAACGGTATCGGGCTCAATTGTCACTGTTAGATTTTCAGGGAGGTCTTCCACGGAAAACACTACCTCTTCACTAAAGCCCAAATAAGTTTCGTAAGCAAATGGTACCGTTAAATCGTTGAACTGACATACTTCATACTCTAAAGACTCAAAATTCATTACGATTTCCGATACCTCAATTGAAAAATCGACCGCATTCACTGCATAGTAAATATTATCGACCGGTCTCACCATAATTCTTGCTTCGGAAGTAGGGATGGCGGGTACAATAATGTTATGCGAACCGTCATTGGCGACCCCTGACGCGAGAACAGTACTGAATGTCTGCCCCCCATCATTTGATAAAAGAATATCTACAAATTCAGTACTTATTGGAGCTATATCGGTGTTGGAAACATCCCATTCTACCGTTTCGACTTCACCGGCCACTAAATTTGAAGAGGTCGTTTGTGATGTTACCGCAAAAGGTCCGCTATTATTGGTTACCAAAATATTCACCAACTCGGAAACAACCTGCCCCCCACCCTCGGCATTATCGCGAACGGTCAAGGCAAAGTTCAGTTCCCGTTCCACATCGGAAACCGTCTCCCACGCGGCTCCTTGAGTAGGGTTTTCTTGAATAAGGTTACCATTTAAAACCCGAGACAATTGAGGAAAATATCTTGTACCTGAAAGATTCGGCGGTCTTGACCTGAAATTGGCACCACTGGGGTTGGTCGGGCCAAAGGTAGCACTTGTTACCACCCCGTTATCTATTTGCTCCCATGTATAGGTCAGCACATCTTCGGCGTCGGAATCGGTAGCATTACCCGTTAAAACAAACGCTGTTGATTTAGGAATGATATAATCTTCTACCGGTTGCACCACAGGCGGTTCATTGACCAAAGAAAAAGCCTCACCACAGCTTTTGGTTCTTAGTGTTTCTGTAATTTGTTCGATACTTACATAGTGAAGATAATCGTCACCATTGGGCGCCACATTATCATTTTCAGTGATACCGGCGTATCCCATAATAGTTGAACCGCTTCCAGGCTCTACCTGCACCAAAGTACCTTCAAGCTCATAAGACCAAGTGTGATTAGCACCTAGTTGATGGCCAATTTCATGTGCGACAAAATCGAGGTCAAAAACATCGCCTTCGGGTTGCTGCCCTGATGAATAGGCGCTTCCTTTTTGTCCGTTAGTACATATTCCCCCTATAAATCCTGCATTACCGCCATTTTCGCCTTTGTGAAGTACGTGCCCCAGGTCGTAGTTAGAAACACCGATTTCATCATCAAAAGTTCTTTGCGCTTGATTACCCAACGCCGAAAGGCTACCACTGTAAGGGTCGGTAGAGGGATTGGTAAAAACCACCCTATCATTAGTCGGCACTAATTCCAATGTAACAGCGAGGTCGGTCTCAAAAACCTGATTGACCCTAGTTAAGGTTGCATTGATGGCTGCCAAGGCATCGGCCTTTGTACCACCGTGATGCTGCGTATATTCCGCCGTTGTAGAAATAGCGATTCTATATTTTCTTAAAAGCTGATCGTCAACAGGTTTTGCCGTTAAGTTGGCCCCTGATTGAAGAATCTTATCTTGGGTGCGACAGATGAAATCAAAATCTTCGGCATTCTTCGATGTGCGCTTATATATTACATATTTATTGTTACTTGACTTCTGTATGTAACTGTTATGCCCTTCACTTGAATTGACAATCATGGCCTGTACGTCTTTGTGCGATGTACTAAACCTGATTTTCTGACTTGGGTTTTGCAAGGCGTGACCCCTATATGATTTTATTTCGGGATACTTTTCCGACAATGCCTTTGAAAAAACAGAGGTTTCTTCAACCACATAAGAGACAATCTCCCCCTTACTATTAGGAAAATATACAACCTGTTTTCTACCTTTCGAAGTGGTCGAATTGCGTAGTTCTTCTCTAAAGAGTTTCTCTTGAAAATTAAAAACTTGACCGTTCTGTACCTTAAAATCTTTCAGTGCCGATCGGCCAGCATTGTTTTGCGAAGAAAGTTTTTCCCAATATTTGCTCTGCCCTGAAGCGTAAAAGGAGAAAAATACTATTGTAATTGAAAAAACAAGACGTAATTTTGTAACCATTCAGGGGTATTAACGCAATCTCAAATATAAGCCTTTTTATTATTTTTAGTACGTGGTAACAGTCCAAAGCCTATCCAAATACGATGAACAGCATCCCACGGCCATTACCATAGGCACATTCGACGGTGTGCACATTGGCCATAGAAAAATTCTAGATAGGCTCATCAAAAATGCTGCCACACTTAATTTAAAATCAACTGTACTTACATTTTTTCCCCACCCAAGAATGGTATTGCAAAAAGATGCAGACATTAAATTGTTGAATACCATAGATGAGAAATGTAAAATTCTAGAAAATTTAGGTCTTGACCAACTCATCATACACCCATTCACAAGAGAATTTTCTAGATTGACCGCTACCGAATTCGTGCGTGACATTTTAGTAAACGACCTCAAGACCAAAAAAATAATCATTGGTTACGACCATCGATTTGGCCGAAATAGAAACGCTAACATTACAGATTTAAAAGCTTTCGGAAGCACTTTGGATTTTGAGGTGGAAGAAATACCGGCCCAAGAAATCGATGAGGTTTCGGTGAGTTCAACTAAGATCAGAAAGGCACTTGAAGAAGGCGACGTACAAACCGCCAATTCTTACCTAGGGTATAACTACATGCTTACAGGAACCATTAAAAAAGGTAAGGGCCTCGGTAGGCAACTTGGCTTCCCGACAGCAAACCTGCACATAGCAGAAGACTATAAATTAGTACCCAAAAAAGGGGTCTATGTCGTTCAAAGCCAAATAAATGGCAAACAGATATTTGGGATGATGAACATTGGATACAACCCCACTGTCGCCGGAAAGGAAAAAAGCACTGAAATCAATTTCTTTGATTTTAGTAAAGATTTATACGGTCAAAAAATTCAAATCGAAATTCTAAAGAGAATACGCGACGAACATAAGTTTAATTCGGTAGAAGAATTAAAAAATCAACTTGAAAAAGACCGCCAAACTTCAATTTCATTTCTCTCAAAATAAATCAAGATTTTCATCGCACGGAAGGGTTTTGTTGAAGTTTTGCAATCGTTAAGATTGATTTCAAAACCGGAATTCACCAATAACTTAATACCTTTGAGACTTCCATTTCATTGCCGAACATGAAGCGATTGCTATTTACGAAAATCGATAATTCGCCCTTAATTATATTCCGTGTATTTTTTGGAACTTTGGTAATGCTTGAGTGCTATGGGGCGATAATTACCGGGTGGGTAAGAAGAACCTTGGTAGAGCCTCAGTTCACCTTTAACTTTATAGGTTTCGATTGGCTTCAGCCCTTGCCAGGCTATGGCATGTATATTTACTTTTTTATCATGGGCACCCTCGGCATATTCATTGCTTTGGGCTATCGATATCGCTTCAGCACCATTGCCTTTACTCTTCTATGGACAGGCGTTTACCTAATGCAAAAAACATCGTATAATAACCATTATTACCTATTGATATTGATTTCAGGGATGATGTGCCTTTTCCCTGCCAACAGGGGCTACTCCCTAGATGTTCGTAGAAATCCCGAACTCAAAGCTGACAGTATGCATTCCTATATTAAATGGGCAGTGGCACTTCAACTTCTAATCGTATACACCTATGCCTCGATTGCGAAATTGTATGCCGACTGGTTAGATTTTGGAATTATCAAAGTTTTGATGTTGAACAAAGCCGAATACCCAATTATTGGCGCTATTCTTCAAGAACCTTGGATTCATAAGATAGTCGGTGTTTTCGGAATAATCTTTGACCTACTTATCATACCGGCCCTTCTTTGGAAACCCACTAGAAAGGCCGCCTTTGTTGCTTCTATTTTCTTCCACCTATTTAATTCTGTAGTATTTCAAATAGGCATATTTCCTTATTTATCCTTAGCCTTTACGGTCTTCTTTTTTGAACCTGAAACCATTCGAAAGATATTCTTCAAGCATAAAGTTCCTTACGTATTAAAACAGTTGCAAATACCCACAAATACCAAACTTATTTATGTCTTAGGGTCTACTTATTTTCTTGTTCAACTTTTGCTGCCACTTCGCCATCATTTAATTAAAGACGATGTTTTATGGACGGAGGAAGGGCACCGATTAAGTTGGCGCATGATGCTGAGAAGTAGAGGCGGCACCGTAACCTTTCAGGTCGTAGACAAAGACACAGGCAATGCAGAAAAGATTGACTTAAAAGAATACCTAACCAACAAACAATTACGCAGAATCGCCACCTACCCCGATTTTATTTGGCAGTTCGCCCAACGGTTAAAAAAAGAGTACGCCGAAAAAGGCAAAACCATTTCTGTATATGCCCTAAACTCAAGGGTAAGTATTAACGGCAAGCCTTACAGGGCATTTATTGACCCAAAAGTGGACTTGGCCGCTGCCAAATGGAATTATTTCTGGCACAACCCGTGGATTTTGCCCGGGCCGAATTCCGAAGACTAAAACTTGACTTTTCTTTGACACAGTTGCAATGGCATGCCCCAAGGATCTCTCAACATCACTAAATGACTTCCGTCGGGTTTGAATACCTCCTCGACAAATGTGGCTCCTTCCGCGACCAAACGGTTTTTATCGTCTTCTGCATTGTCGGAAACCATGGCCATGTGAAAAGTCAAGAAATGCTGCTCGTCAAACTCGGTTATAGCCTCATCGGGCCTATAGTAAAGCTCTATGAATACACGACCTCCAGAATCCGCCAAAAAAGTCATAAACGGAGGCTCTGTTTGGGCGCTGGCAACTTTCAACCCTAAATGCTTTACATACCAATTCACTTTATCAGTGATATTGTTCACATTGATGGCAAAATGTTCAAAAATCATTTGTAACGTATTTTAATATACCCCTAAAAGTATCCATTTTACGGCGAAGAAAACTTAAATTTGCAGCCAAAACTAGACAGCAATGCTTCAAATACAAACCATTCGAGATAAAAAAGAGGAAATTATTCAGGCACTTACCAAAAGAAATTTAGATGCCTCCCCTTTGGTGAATGGTGTTCTAGACCTTGACGAAAAAAGAAGGGCCACCCAAACGCAATTAGATAATACCCTGGCCGAAAGCAACAAACTTTCCAAAGAAATAGGTCATCTTTATAAAAGCGGTAAGGCTCAAGAAGCGAACGAACTTAAAGCGAAGACAAGTGCCTTAAAAGAAGACTCAAAGGTATTGTCAGAGCAATTGGCTAATGCAACGGAAGAGTTGCAAACCTTGCTATATCAAATACCTAATACCCCTCATGATTTAGTACCGGCCGGAAGTTCAGAAGAAGATAATGAAGAAGTGTTTCAAGAGGGTACGATACCGGTTTTGGCCGAAGGCGCCCTACCGCATTGGGAGCTGGCTAAAAAATATGACCTCATTGATTTTGAGCTTGGGGTAAAAATAACAGGAGCAGGTTTCCCTGTGTATAAGGGAAAAGGTGCCCGTTTGCAACGTGCCCTTATCTCATACTTTTTGGATAAAAATACGGATGCAGGTTATACCGAGATGCAAGTGCCGCACTTGGTCAATGAGGCTTCAGGTTACGGCACTGGCCAGTTGCCTGATAAAGAGGGTCAAATGTACCATGTAACCGAAGATAATCTTTATTTAATACCTACTGCGGAGGTACCGGTTACGAATTTGTTCAGGGATGAAATTTTAGCCGAATCAGATTTTCCAAAACGCTATACAGCATATACCCCATGTTTTAGAAGGGAAGCAGGAAGTTATGGTGCCCACGTTCGAGGCCTCAATAGACTGCACCAATTTGACAAGGTAGAAATTGTTAGGGTAGAACACCCCTCAAAATCATACGAAGCACTTGACGGCATGGTCGAGCATGTGAAAAATATTTTGAGAGACCTTCAATTGCCCTACAGAATTTTAAGACTGTGTGGCGGTGATTTGGGTTTTACTTCCGCCCTCACCTACGATTTCGAGGTGTTTTCAACTGCCCAAGATCGCTGGCTTGAAATTAGCTCGGTTTCCAATTTTGAAACGTACCAGGCCAATAGGCTTAAGCTACGTTTTAAAGATGAAAATGGTAAAAGCCAGTTCGCGCATACGCTTAATGGTAGCGCATTGGCATTGCCAAGGGTACTTGCGGGCATATTGGAAAACTACCAAACCCCTGACGGAATAAAAATTCCTGATGTGCTTGTACCCTACTGTGGTTTTGAGGTAATCGACTAGTATTTTTTTGGTATTCGCTTAACATATTTATCCCCTTTTCTCCGTTATATTTGGGTATGAAGCGCTTTACCCTGATTTTTTGTTTACTGTTATTTGGTGGCGCTTGGGCGCAAGAAGACTTTTTGGCCAAACAGTATTTCAATGATGGTGACTTTAAAAAAGCGGTTGTCTACTACGAGAATTTGGTCAAAAAGAATCCTAGAAGAACAGATTACGCAGAAGGCTTAATTGCCACCTATCAACAACTTGAACGCTTCGAAGACGCCGAAAAGTTCATTACAGAGAAGATTGAAGAAGGTAATATCTACCCCACTTTACTAATTGAACTAGGTTATAACTATACCCTGCAGGGGCTACCCCAGAAAGCGGAAGACTATTATTCTCAGGCTATCGCCAAAATTGACGAAAACCCAAATTTTGGGTATGGCATAGGCTATAGGTTTCAAAAATACGCCTTGTTGAATAGGGCCCTTGAGGCATATTCGAAGTCAATGGAACGCAACCCAAAGCTCGATTATAATTATCAAATGGCCCGGGTGTACGGTGAACAGGGCAATGTTGAAAAAATGTACGAATCGTATCTCAACTTGATAATTGAAGGAAGAACCTCGAAATCGAACGTTTTAAGAAACATTGACGATTTTATATCGTCAGACCCTGAAAATGAAAACAATCTTCTTCTCAGAAAATTATTGGTCCAAAATGCGCAACAAAATCCACATGTGCTTTGGAACGAACTATTAAGCTGGCTTTTCCTACAACAAAAACAATATGCCAGCGCGTTTCGCCAAGAAAAGGCCATTTATAAACGTATGGATGGTGCTTCTGTTCAAAGGCTTGAGAATTTGGGGGATTTGACCCTAGATGAAAATGAAACGGAAACTGCCAAAGAAATATATGAGTTCATTTCCGAAAATACAGGTGATGAAATTGTTCGCCTCAATGCCACCCTCAATCTTATCGATATACAATTGCTAGATGGTGACGACAAAAAGCTTCAAAGTATTGAAAAAGAGTTCAAAACACTAGTAGAACAACACGGGTACAGGCCTCAAACATTACAGTTACAGGTAGCATATGCCAATTTTTTGACTTTTAGAACGAACAAGCCCACACCTGCAATCGAGATTCTAAAAAATTGCCTTGAGCTACCCCTAAACGAAAGAGGCAAAGCCTTCATTAAACTGGCTCTGGGTGATATTCTTGTTTTCGACAAAAGATTTAATGAGGCGTTGATTTACTTTTCACAAATTCAAAAAAACCTAAAAAACGACGTTCTTGGGCAAAATGCCAGATTCAAGGTTGCCCAAACAAGTTTTTATAAAGGTGACTTCGATTGGGCCTTAACACAGTTGAAAGTGTTACGAAGTTCAACCTCTCAGCTCATTGCCAATGATGCCATGCAATTAAGCTTATTGATATCTGATAATTCCCTTGAAGACAGCACGCAAACGGCACTTAAAAAATATGCCAGGGCAGATTTGCTGGCCTACCAAAAGAAAACAAAAGATGCCATATCAGAATTGAACGGTATACTTGAAGACCACAAAGGAGAAAAAATTGAAGACGAAGCTTTGCTCAAGCAAGGCCAACTACTGGAAGAATTGAAAGATTACACAGCCGCAGAATTCAATTATTTAAAAATTACCGAGTTCTATGCCTCCGATATTTTGGCCGATGATGCCCATTTCGCCCTTGGCGAACTTTACAGAACAGTTTTGAACCAACCCGAAAAGGCAATGATTCATTACGAAAAAATTGTTTTTGACTATGAAGACAGTTACTTTTCTCCGCAAGCCAGAAAATATTATAGAACCTTAAGGGGCGATGCCATCAATTGACCAAAAAACAACTGAACAATTTTATGTACATATATAATGTAACGACCAATATTGAAGAAGCTATTCATCAAGAATGGCTGAGATGGATGAACGAAATCCACATTCCCAAAATATTGGCGACAGGTAAATTCTTGAACGCTAAAATGACCAAGGTAATGGTCGAAGAAGAAATGGGCGGGGTTACCTACTCGGTTCAGTACACTACGGTCGACAAAGAAACACTAGACCGGTATTACGATGAAGACCAACCACGGCTCCATGATGATGAGCAGAAGAAGTTCCCTAATAAATTTGTATCCTTCAGTACCGAACTTAAGATAATTAGCGAACATTGATAGAATACCTATTCAGCTACGGCACCCTTAAAGATCTTGGTATTCAAAAACAGGTTTTTGGCAAAACCTTGAAAATGGATAATGACCAGCTTCCAGGCTACGAATTATCTTCAACAAGGGCTTATGGCCAATATTTGGTGATACAAAAAGCATTTAACAAAGATAAATGTATTGAGGGGGTCGCGTTAGAAGTCAGTACACAAGACCTAAAGCAAGCAGACACTTACGAGGGTCCGGAATATAAACGCATATTGGTCAATCTAAAATCAGGTAAAGAAGCTTGGGTCTATGTGGCCAAACAGCCTTAAATTAGCTGTATGTCAAAGAAGAAAAGAAGAGGAAAGAGTAAATTCGAAGGTGCAAATGGTGACATTTATGAAAAAGGTCCGATCAAGGCCAAGAAGCATTTAGGCCAACATTTCTTAAAAGATGAAGAGATAGCCCAAAAAATAGCGGACACCCTATCGCTTGAGAATTACGTAAATGTGATAGAAATAGGCCCAGGAACCGGGGTTTTGACCAAATATTTGCTCAATCGGAATATTAGATTGATTGCAATGGATCTCGATTCCGATTCCATTATTTATCTCAATCACAGTTTTCCGTTAGAGCATGCCAAGTTGATTAAAGGCAATGGCACTTTTGAGGTTATAGAAGCAGATTTTTTAAACTACGATTTAAAAGCTTTGTTCGGAGACGAGCAATTTGCCATTACTGGCAATTTTCCTTACAACATTTCTTCGCAGATTGTCTTCAAAATGCTGGATTTAAAAGAACAGGTTATCGAATTCTCCGGTATGTTCCAAAAAGAGGTGGCCCAGCGAATCTGTGAGAAACCGGGAAGCAAAACCTATGGTATTCTTTCGGTACTTGTACAAGCTTTTTATGATGCCGAGTACCTTTTTACCGTGCCTCCTCAAGTTTTTGATCCACCGCCAAAGGTTCAATCGGGTGTTTTACGTTTGGTTCGCAAAAAAAGCATCACCCTCGGTTGCGACGAGAAACTTTTTTTCAGGGTAGTAAAAACAGCTTTTAACCAACGCCGAAAAACTATTCGCAACAGCCTAAAGTCTTTCGATTTAAGCGAAGAGACCCGCCACCACACTATTTTCGACAAGCGACCGGAACAATTGGGGGTTTCAGACTTTATCGAATTGACAAATTTAGTGGCCAACGATCCAAAATAAACCACTAGTTGTTCATTAGGGGCACTAAGAAGCCGTAAAGTGTACAAGCCTTTGCCGCTTTTTCTTTAGATTTGCCGCGGTCACTCTAATACGCCTCGAAAAGAATGACACCTTTTAAGCTCACAGACGAACTTGTTGCCCAAATAGAGCAGCTCATCGAAAGCCAAAGCAATACCGAATTGGTTAGCTTAATGGAAGATGTGCACTATGCCGATATCGCAGAGATCATCAATGAGCTTAATGAAGATGAAGCCACCTACCTTATCAAGCTACTTGACACCGATAAAACATCGGATGTACTTACCGAACTTGATGAAGATATAAGGGAGGCCATTCTTAAAAATCTTTCAGCAAAAGAAATTGCCGAAGAGCTTGCCGAACTTGACACTGATGATGCCGCCGATATTATTGGCGAACTCCCCACCAGTATGGTGCAAGAGGTCATCTCGGAAATTGAAGACCGAGAGCACGCCAAAGACATCGTTGACCTTTTAAGATATGATGAAAACTCCGCCGGAGGGCTAATGGCGAAAGAGCTGGTCAAAGTACGTGAAAGTTGGGACGTTCTCAAATGCGTTAAAGAAATGAGGGCGCAAGCCGAAAACGTTACACGTGTTCACTCCATCTACGTGGTCGATGAAGAAGATAAACTCAAGGGAAGGCTTTCTTTGAAAGACTTGCTGACGACATCGACTCGCACCCATATAGCCGATGTTTACATTCCGAAAGTAGATTCTGTCAATGTGAACGAAAAACCGGAAGAAGTGGCCAAAATCATGTCAAAATATGATTTGGAGGCTATTCCCGTTGTTGATGAAATCGGCCGTCTCGTCGGGCGTATTACCATTGACGATATCGTGGATGTTATTCGTGAGGAAGCCGATAAAGATTACCAGATGGCTGCGGGTATTTCTCAAGATGTAGAAGCCGATGACAGCATATGGCAGCTAACCAGGGCGCGCTTGCCTTGGCTATTTTTAGGTCTGGTGGGTGGCGTAGGTGCTGCGGCCATAATGGGCGGTTTCGAAGAAATGATTAGTAAGCATGCCATCTTGTTCTTTTTTACACCGCTGATTGCGGCCATGGCAGGTAACGTAGGGGTACAGTCAAGTGCAATTATCGTACAAGGTCTGGCAAACGACGATCTTAAGGGTAGTGTGGGCAACCGTTTGGTGAAAGAAATGCTTTTGGCCCTTTTGAACGGTGTAGTTCTGGCCGTTATTCTATTGATATTTACTTGGCTTTGGAAAGGCGCCTTTCTTTCCGCATTGGCTATATCTATATCATTGGTGGCAGTTATTCTTGTAGCTGGTTTCATCGGTACTTTTATTCCGCTTTTTCTACACAAACGGGGCATCGACCCTGCCATTGCCACTGGCCCCTTTATTACTACCAGCAACGACATCTTTGGCATTCTTATCTATTTTTGGATTGCAAAAACCGTTTTAGGCATATAACCCGGTAATATGAAGCACATCCATAACAAAACATCTTATACCTAAACCAACCATATACTTTATATCAAATTTCAGTACATGAGAATATTACACGTAGATAAAAACCATCCATTAATTATTGATAAGTTCAATGAATTGGGCTTTCAAAACGATGAAGACTACAGTTCTTCAAAGGAAGCCATCGAAGCTAAAATTCATGAATACAACGGGCTTATTATTCGCAGTAGGTTTACGATTGACCAACACTTTTTAGAAAAAGCCGTTAATCTCAAATTCATAGGCCGTTTGGGCGCAGGCCTTGAAAACATCGATACGAAATACGCTATTGCCAATGATATTTTTTTGGCTGCCGCACCGGAAGGAAATAGAAATGCTGTCGGCGAGCATACCTTGGGCATGCTACTTTCCCTTTTCAACAAATTGAACAAGGCCGACCGTGAGGTGCGCTCGGGAGTTTGGGATCGAGAGGGTAATCGCGGTGTAGAACTAGAGGGCAAGACCGTCGGCATTATAGGGTACGGAAATATGGGCAAAGCCTTTGCTAAAAAATTAAAAGGCTTCGATGTTAAAGAAGTTATCTGTTATGATATCGAAGGCGGCGTAGGCGATGAAAATGCCAGACAGGTGGGTATCTTAGAGCTTCACCAACGAAGCCAGGTCATTAGCCTTCATGTACCGCAAACGGAAATGACCATTGGCATGATCAACTCCACTTTTATAGAAAAATTCCATAACCCCTTTTGGTTGTTGAACACAGCTAGAGGTAAATGTGTTGTTACTGAAGATTTGGTAAATGCACTAAAATCGGGCAAAGTTTTAGGTGCAGGTCTCGACGTACTTGAATATGAAAAATCTTCCTTCGAAAACATGTTCAAAAGCGATTCACCTTCGACACACAAACTACCCGATGCATTTGAGTATTTAGTACAAGCTGAAAATGTCATTCTATCACCGCACGTAGCTGGATGGACAGTTGAAAGTCTAGAAAAATTGGCATTGACGGTAGTCAACAAAGTGAAAGACAAATTTTGCTAACTTTAGAAAGGTTAGACGATAGTTCTTTTATGAAGGAAGTATTATCTTAATAAGGTTTCACTCAACAAATACTACTACGATGCAGTTAGGAAATTTCTCGGTGAGTCTTAATGTCAAGGATATTCAGGCTTCTAAGTCTTTTTATGAAAATTTGGGTTTCTCCATTTTTGGGGGCAACATCGATCAAAACTGGCTGATTATGAAAAATGGTAATGCCACCATTGGACTTTTTCAGGGCATGTTCGATAAAAATATACTGACGTTCAATCCGGGTTGGGATGAAAATGCCCAAACATTGGAGAATTTCGCCGATATCAGAGAACTACAAAAACAATTAAAGGCAAGCCATGTTGATATCGAGACGGAGGTGGATGAAAATGGTAGCGGACCCGGAAGTATCATTCTCAATGATCCCGATGGAAACCCCATACTAATCGACCAACATATATAGCATGCAGTACAAAGCTGACTCACCAGAAGATTATATAGCCCAGCTTCCTGAAGAAAGAAGACCGGTCATTTCTAAAATCAGGAAGACCATACTAGATAATATTCCTGATGGCTTTGAAGAACAAATCAGCTATGGAATGCTAGGTTTCGTAGTGCCCCATTCAAAATATCCGTCAGGTTACCATTGCGACCCTAAGCTTCCACTTCCGTTCATCAATTTGGCTTCACAAAAGAATTTCATAGCACTTTACCATTCGGGTATTTATGCAGACCCAAAGATTCATGATTGGTTCGTTACAGAATATCCCAAGCATTGCAAAAGAAAATTGGACATGGGCAAAAGCTGCATTCGATTCAAATCGATGAACGACATACCCTATGAGTTGATCGGAGAACTTTGTTCGAAAATGACCGTTGACGAATGGATTGAACTGTACGAGAAGAATATTAAAAGAAAATAACAGCACCCAATAAGCATTCGTCATGAAAAAAAGAGTTACAGGCTTGGGCGGATTCTTTTTCAAATCAAAAGATCCCGACAAAATTAAAGAATGGTATAAAAATCATCTAGATCTTCAAACCGACCAATATGGCTGCACTTTCTGGTGGAAGGATAAGGAAGGTAACGACTGCTCAACGCAGTGGAGCCCGATGAGTGAAGACACCGATTATTATGAACCGAGCAAGTCGTCTTTCATGATGAACTTTAGGGTCGAAAACCTCAAAGAGTTACTTCAAGTTCTAAGGGAGGAAGGTGTTACCGTTGTAGGTGAAATCGAAGAATATGACTACGGCAAGTTCGGTTGGATCCTTGACCCGGACGGTAATAAAATTGAGCTTTGGGAACCCATAGATAAGGCTTTTTTATAATCGGTAAATTCGGTACATTTAAGTTCGTTTAACCACCAAATATCAAACCAATGTCAGAAGACAAAAAATTCGGGAAAGGTGATGGCGAAGATGCCATCAACCCTATCAACCAAGGCGAAGGCGACTTGAGAAGTGAAGCCTCAGAAGCCTTTGAGAAAAATAGTAAAGAGGGCGAAAACCTAGGTGATAAAGCCCATGATAAATTTGAGGAAGCAAAAGAGGCCGCTGAAGATTTTGCCGAAAAAGCCAAGGAAAAAAGTAAAGACTTTGCTGAAGACACCAAAAAAGCGGCGAGCGATTTTGCCAACGATGCCAAGAAAACGGCCAATGAATTTACCGAGGGTGCCAAACAGGCATTTGCAGGGGCCGATGGCGAGAATAAAAAATTATTGGCTGGCTTACTGGCATTGTTTCTCGGCTGGGCAGGTGTTCACAAGTTCATACTTGGTTATCAAAAAGAAGGAATCATTATGCTCGCTGGCAGTGTCATCGGGTGGGTGACCGCTTGTTTTATAATCGGATATTTCTTGGCTCTCGCCGTATGGGTCGTAGGTGTAGTAGAAGGAATTATTTATCTGACCAAATCAGATGAAGATTTCTACAATACATATCAAGTAGGTAAAAAGCCTTGGTTTTAAAGACTTTTATTCAATCTCCTTTTTTTTAAACTGAGTAAACCTTAAAGCTTATTCCTTATGACCATCAGAAATATGCTTGAAAATGATTGGCCGTCAGTGGCGAAAATCTATGAAGAAGGGTTGGCCACCGGTATAGCTACTTTTGAAACACAGGTGCCCGACTATAGCTCTTGGGATAATGCCCACACGAAATTCTGCAGGCTTGTAGCCGAAGAAGATGAGACCATTCTAGGTTGGGCGGCCTTATCGCACGTATCGAGTAGATGCGTCTACGGAGGCGTAGGCGAAGTGAGCGTGTACATATCTAAGAATGCCAGGGGAAAAGGTGTGGGGTCTGCATTGATGTCCGAATTGATCAAAGAAAGTGAGGCCAATGGTCTTTGGACCATTCAATCCGGTATTTTTCCGGAGAATGAAGGCAGTGTGCGATTGCACGAGAAAATGGGATTTCGCTTTATCGGTAAAAGGGAACGTATCGGTAAAAGAGAAGGTGTGTGGAAAGACAATCTACTCTACGAACGCCGAAGCAGAATGGTCGGTAATGACTAAAAACTAAGCCCCGGCCTCCTGTTGCTGGGCTTCTGTCATTTTTCTTTCTAATTCGGCCTGAAATTCTTCCATTACGGGCTTTACAGTACTCTCAGGCAAATCTTCGATTTTGATATACATTAAGCCATCAACGGCATTATTGAATAATGGATCAACATTAAAGGCAACCACTTTTGCATTTTGTTTGATATATTTCTTGATTAATACCGGTAATCTTAGATTACCTGGCTCTACCTCATCAATCAACCGATCAAACTTGATAAGGTCGGCTTGGGTCTCATCAAAAACAAACTCTTTATCGGCATCCTTTAATTTTACCTTGAACTCCTTTTTAGGTCTCACATACTGCGCTACGTATGGGTCCCAATAGTTACTTTTCATGAATTCGATCATTAAAGACTTAGAAAAGTTAGAGAACTGATTACTGATACTTACGCCCCCGATAAGGTATTTGTGCTCTGGGTGGCGGAGTGTGGTATGAACGATTCCTTTCCATAAAAGAAAAAGTGGCATTGGCTTTTGCTGATATTCTTTCATAATATAAGCCCTACCCATTTCTATGGAATGGCTCATCATACCGAATAGCTCCGGTTCAAACCGAAACAAATCTTGAAGATAAAATCCGTCGATTCCGTATTTTGAAAAAATTTGGGAGCCTAACCCCATTCGATACGCTCCCGCTATCACCTTGGCCTCATTATCCCATAAGAACATATGGTGGTAATAAGCATCGAATTGATCAATATCGATGGAGTTATTCGTGCCCTCGCCTATTTCTCTAAAGGTAACCTCACGCTGACGCCCTATTTCTTGTAGTGAAAAAGGCATTTCTTTAGCCGGTGCCAAGAATACCTCGTAATTCTTGCTCTGCAATAACCGTCGATCATTGTCGACCAATTTTTCTATCTCGGCCTGTATCAATTCTGAACGTATGGGTTGAGCTATTTTTCGGGGTTGTTTGGGTAATTTAAGCGATGGTAATTGATCGATCAACCGCTCTTTTTCATAGGCATTTGCCAGAATGTAGGTTTTTCTTCTAAGCAGAGCAGTATATTCTTCCAGTGTTTCCTGCTCCTTTTGCGTGGCCACCGAAATTGGTTGGCCAATTCTGACCTTTATTGGCCTTTTCCATTGCGAGTACACCTCAGAAGGCAGTTTGGCCGTTCGAAAAAGGCCACTGATCTTGGCCAAGCGATAAAACATTTTGCTATTTCTGGCATGAAAGTAAACAGGAACGACAGGCACCTCGGCTCTTTTGATTAATTTGATGGCAGCTTCCTCCCAATCTCTATCAACCACGATACCCGCTTCTTTTTTAGTAGAGACTTCTCCGGCAGGAAAAATTCCTAATGGGTAACCCGCCTTCACATGCAAAAGCGCATTTTTAAAACCTGACATACTGCTTTTCACCTCTTTTCGGTCTTCAAAGGGGTTAACGGGAAAAATGTAATGTGCGAGGGGCTTGAACCGTTGTAAAAGAAAATTGGCCATCACCTTGTAATCTGGCCTATATTTCAGCATTATCTTCAACAATACGATGCCGTCGATTCCGCCAAGCGGGTGATTGCTAATCGTAATAAACGGACCTGCTTTGGGTAAACGTTTGAGATCATCTTCTGGAACCTCGTAATCTATTTCATAGTTTTCAAGAACCGCGTCTAAAAAATCTTTGCCATTTAAATGGCTCATTTTATCGTACCGCTTATTCATATTCGAAATTTTTGAAACCTTCAAAAAAATCCATGCTACGAAAGTTCCAAAAAAACCGAACCTATCAAGATTAGTGGCTGATGCCACCTCTTTTGCGGTTACTAATCCCATAAATTAATTTATTTGCAGAGCCCTAATATAGAAAAAACAGCAGAGGTGCTTCCCAGTTTTAACAAATATGAAACAATCGGCGTAAGATTATTTGACTACCAACTGCACAGTTTCTTTGCTACGCTGCTCCAACAAAATTTCGTGTCCGTTCTGAAGTGACTCGATAGCCTTTTCATTGAAATGTCGAATGGTATAAAGCGATACACCTTCATGATGAACAACCTTAAACCTGCTTTTCAACAAATTAAGCAACTCGTCTAAACGGCCGAATCGGTTGTCGACACAGACCGAAAAACTAATGGCGGAATTCTGTATAAGATCTACCTTCATTTTATGGTCATGTAGCAGTTTGAAAAGTTCACTGATGCTATCTTCAACAATGAAAGAAAAGTCTAATGAAGATAGTTTCATTAACACCTGATTCTTTTTAACGATAAAGCAGGGCACTTCCGGTTCAATACCGATGCCTTTGCCCACAGTAGTTCCGGGGTCTTTGGGGTTCACGAACGATTTTACGTGAAGCGGAATCTCTTTTTGTTGCAAAGGCTGCAATGTTTTCGGGTGAATAACCGAAGCTCCGTAAAAAGCAAGCTCAATAGCTTCTCTGTATGAGATTTTATTCAACAGTTGCGCCTCGTTAAAGTACCTTGGGTCGGCATTTAAAACACCAGGTACATCTTTCCAAATAGTTACCGAATCGGCATTAAGGCAGTAGGCCAAAATGGCCGCGGTGTAATCAGACCCTTCTCTACCCAAGGTGGTGGTAAAGTTATTGTCATCACTACCCAAGAACCCTTGTGTAATGTGCAACTTAGATCGATCTATACTCTTAACCCTTTCCTGTGTTTTTTCCCAATTAACCGATACGTCACGATAACTGTCATCGGTCTTAATATAATCCCTTACATCAAGCCAATTACATGTAAGGCCGATTTCATTGAAATAATGACTAAGAATCGTGGTAGAAATCAATTCACCGTAACCGACTACTTGGTCATATACAAAGTTATATTTAGGTGATTTATTCCATGCCAAAAAACCTTTCACTTCATCGAAAAGCTCTTTTACCCTTACGAAAATGACGTGTTTCGGGTTGGAAAATAAATCTTGAAGAATGGTCTCATGGTAATCAATACTCTCTTGAACATTACCGGCCAAAGCTTCCTTATCATTAAAATAGGCATTGACAATGGCTTCCATCGCATTGGTGGTCTTACCCATGGCCGATACGACCAATAAGGTGTTCTCATGCCCTGTCTCTTGAAGCACCTTTACTACATTTTTAACTCCAGCCGCGTCTTTCACCGACGCCCCGCCGAACTTGAATACTCGCATAAAAAGCTATATTTTCAATGGTCTCTGAAAGACCTTTTAATTTTTAACTTGCTCTAAAAAGGTTTTGATACCTTTCTCATCCATCTGAACTACATCCCAATCACGTAACACTTTCGCGCCCTTACTTTCATAAAATTTTATGGCCGGTTCGTTCCAATCTAGAACTTCCCAACTGATTCTTTTAACTCCTAAATCATTGGAGTATTGAACCACTTGCGACAAAAGCGCACTACCAAGTCCACTACCTCTCATTTTTTTGGTAACAATCAAATCTTCAAGATGCACTACAGGGCCTTTCCAAGTCGAATAACGGTTGTACACAAGGGCCATGCCGACAATTTCGCCGTGACTTTCACCCACAAAACATTGAAATAGAGGCCGCTCACCAAACCCATCGGCTACCAAGTCTTCAACAGTTACCTCAACGGCATCTTCCTCTTTTTCGAAAATGGCTAATTCTTGTATCAATCTTCTAACTTCAGTCATATCGGCTACCGTAGCCTCCCTAATAGTAAAATCCATATTGTTACAAATAAAACACAAAGTTATATATTTAAAAAAGTAATGTAAAATGAAAATAGGGTTCTTTCACAAAATACCCGATATTTGTGGGTGAACCAACAGTCTTTACTACATGTCTACTAAAAACCGCACCCTCGGAGAATACATCATCGAAAACCAAAACTCATTCAAATATTCTTCTGGCGAACTCTCTAAACTTATAAATGCCATTAGATTGGCGGCAAAAGTAGTAAACCATGAGGTAAACAAAGCCGGTCTTGTAGATATTTTAGGTGCGGCCGGTGAAACCAATATTCAAGGGGAAGACCAACAGAAATTAGATGTACTGGCCAATGAAAAGTTTATTCAAACTTTGACCAATCGCGAAATTGTTTGTGGCATTGCTTCTGAAGAGGAAGACGATTTCATCTCCATCAATAGTAACGACAATCAGCATCAGAATAAATATGTAGTTCTCATCGATCCATTAGACGGATCATCTAACATTGATGTGAACGTATCGGTAGGTACCATCTTCTCCATTTATCGTAGGATTACCCCAGTTGGCACCCCTGTAACTTTAGAAGATTTCTTGCAACCTGGCAAAAATCAAGTGGCCGCCGGCTATGTGGTTTACGGTACTTCTACCATGCTGGTATACACCACTGGGGACGGAGTTAACGGTTTTACCCTCAACCCTGCTATCGGAACGTTTTATCTATCGCATCCGAACATGAAATTTCCTGAAGATGGCCGTATTTATTCGGTGAACGAGGGTAACTACATTCATTTTCATCAAGGAGTAAAAGACTATATTAAATATTGCCAAGAAGAGGAAGGCGACCGCCCATACACTTCGCGGTACATAGGATCGCTAGTTTCCGATTTTCATAGGAACATGATTAAGGGAGGCATCTACATGTACCCAAAAAGCAGTGTTACCGAAGAAGGAAAACTTCGCCTTTTATATGAGTGCAACCCAATGGCATTTTTAGCCGAACAGGCCAACGGACTAGCAATTGGCGGGAAAACCCGCATTTTAGATGTACAACCTAAAGAATTGCACCAACGCATTCCGTTTTTCTGCGGTAGCCGTAATATGGTATTGAAGCTGCAGGAGTTTTTGACCAAATATCATTGAGATACCTCGTGGTAAAACCAACTGGCCAACAAATCTTTTAGAAAACGGAAGTTTAGTGCTTTAAAAGGTACAGATAGTCGTCGAAGTCAATTTTACCACTGAAAATAGCAGTTGAGCGCTCGATAATTTTATCTGCCTGACTCCCTGAAAAACCGAGTCCGATTGCATATTTCTTCAACAAAACCATTTCTTCTTGATCAATAAGATGGTCAGAAAAAACAAGTCTGAACAAATCGTAAAGTCTTTCTAAACGACCTTGACTATCGTGTGGAGGAACAATCGGATACTTGTTCTCTTTCTTCATTACTTCTTTATACTCAGCCTCGGTAATATCCAATCTATTGGCAAACTTATCGAGCATTGTTTTCTCTTCTGAACTGATCTCACCATCGACCGCTGCCAAAGTGGCAAGCGCCGCAAAATGGGCCAAATTACGTCTGTGTTCTCCGCTGATATAAAGGTCTGCAATTGCCATAAAATTCTAATTTGTGGCAGCAAATATAATTTTTTTAGAGGTCATTATTCCTACCAATCCCGATTATTTTAGCCCTAACCTAACAGTTTAATTAGGGTTTTAATAGCTGATAAAGCACCAAATCTATAGAGGCTTTGATATTTATCATCAAATAAAACACTTTAATGAATTTTTACATCTGTTAAGCATACCGCTAATATGCTTAACTTTCTAATGCCCATGAAAAAGCCATTACTAGAATTCACCGAAAAAGGTATCTATTGCCATGCGGCCAAGGTATATCTTGACCCTTGGAAACCGGTTGACAAAGCTATCATTACCCATGGCCATGCAGACCACAGTAGATGGGGGCATAAACAATACATAACCCATCCGACCAATGTGCCGATTATCAAACATCGTTTGGGCGATATAGAGGTAGCAGGCAAAGAATGGGGCGAGACATTTACAGTAAACGGTGTAAAGTTCACATTGTACCCCGCCGGTCATATTATCGGTTCTTCCCAAGTTAGGGTTGAACATAAAGGTGAGATTTGGGTGTTCACCGGAGATTACAAATTGGAAAACGACGGGGTGGCAACCCCCTATGAGAGTATTAAGTGCCATACGTTCATTACCGAATGTACATTTGGTCTACCGGCTTTTCTATGGCGCCCTCAAAAAGAAGTATTTAAAGACATCAACGAATGGTGGGCTCAAAACAAGTCTAACGGACAAACTTCAGTACTCTTCGGGTATTCTTTAGGAAAAGCGCAACGCCTATTAAAGCATTTAGACCCCAATATCGGAAAAATTTATACCCATGGTGCTATTGAAAACATGACCGATGTTTTGAGGCCTATGATTGATTTTCCGGCTACCGAGCGAATTACACGAGACACCAAAAAAGAAGATATTAAGGGACATATGGTCATTGCACCGCCATCCGCACATGGTAGTACTTGGATCCGCCGAATGGTGCCCTTCGTCACCGCGTCTGCTAGTGGTTGGATGGCCTTTCGAGGTGCCCGTAGACGACGCGCCATTGACAAGGGCTTCGTGCTCAGCGATCATTGTGATTGGCCGAGTCTTTTAGAAGCCATAAAGGAAATCGGAGCCGAAAAAGTTATATGCACCCATGGCTATACCGATATTTTTTCGCGCTACCTACGAGATTTAGGCTATGATGCCCGTACGGAAGCGACCCAATTCGAAGGTGAAAATGCAGAGCTGAATGTAGAAACTGAAATTTCTGAATCTGTATGAAAAAGTTCTCTCAACTCATAAAAACCTTAGATGGCACTAATAAGACCAATGTAAAAGTAGCGGCTTTGGCAGAATACTTTACCAATGCCCCAGACCAAGATAAGGTTTGGACCATTGCCATTCTCTCGCATAGAAGACCCCCAAGACCTGTCAATACGACCCTGCTTAGAGAATGGGCTTCTGAGCTGGCGCATATTCCATTATGGCTGTTCGAAGAAAGCTACCATATTGTTGGCGACTTGGCCGAAACCATTGCCTTAGTAGTACCTTCCGATGAGAGTTCAACGGATAAATCGCTTTCGGCATTCTTGCAAGAAATGATTTGGCTAAAAGCCCAAAGTGATGAAGACAAAAAAGCCTATTTGTACCGAAATTGGAAACAACTTGATTACTATGGTCGATTCGTTTTCACAAAATTAATTACCGGTGGTTTTCGAATAGGGGTCAGCCAAAAATTAATGACTCGGGCCTTGGCAAAAGCAACGGGTATCGATGAAGACATTCTAGCCTACAAACTGATGGGCAACTGGGACCCCAATACCATTGATTTTCAAGATTTGATTTTGGAAGAAAAAAAGAGCGATTACCTTTCAAAACCATACCCTTTCTACTTGGCATACGCCCTTGAGAACGAGCCCGAATCTTTGGGCGATGTTACCGAATGGTCTTTCGAACATAAATGGGATGGCATTCGAGCGCAAATAATAGTTCGCAACAACGAACTTTTCACATGGAGCCGTGGAGAAGAATTGGTTACGGACAAGTATCCGGAATTCGAAGTTTTTATAGGTAGATTGCCCAATGGAACTGTAATAGATGGTGAAATTCTCCCCTACCCAAATAAAGAAATTGGCACTTTTAACGATTTACAGACTAGGATTGGAAGAAAGAATGTTTCAAAAGCACTGCTCAAAAAGACCCCTGTAATTTTAAAAGCATACGACCTTTTGGAATGGCAAGGGGAAGATATTCGTACTAGACCATATAGTAAGAGAAGAAATCTTTTAGAAAAGATGGTTGCCGGGCAAGATGGCATACCTCTTTTTCTCTCTGAGAAAATGGAGTTCACCTCTTGGCAAGAGGTAGCGGAAGAGAGAGAACTGTCGCGCGAAAAGCGCAGTGAGGGGTTAATGTTCAAACGAAAAGATTCTCCTTATCTGGTCGGAAGAAAAAAGGGAGACTGGTGGAAATGGAAGGTTGACCCCTTAACAATCGATGCCGTTCTTACCTACGCCATGCGCGGTCACGGAAGGCGAAGTAATCTATTTACCGATTATACCTTTGCCCTTTGGAACGAAAACGAGGAAGGAGAAAAAGAATTGGTAACCTTTGCCAAGGCCTATTCAGGTTTGACCGACGCCGAGTTCAGAAAGGTTGATGCATGGATCAAAAAGAACACACTTGAGCGCTTCGGCCCCGTACGCAGTGTTACACCGCATCATGTTTTTGAAATTGCCTTTGAAGGTATCGCCGAATCTAAAAGGCATAAAAGTGGAGTTGCGACCCGTTTTCCCAGAATATTGAGATGGCGAAAAGACAAGAAGATACATGAAGCAAATTCATTGGAAGATTTAAAAGCATTGATTCCGCATACTGTAGAGACGGAATAAGAAAATGAACCAAAAAGAACTTTTCAGCATAGCGACCGATTGGTTCCATGAGCAAAATTGGCAACCTTTTGCCTTTCAGAAAGAATCGTGGAAGGCTTTTTTGGCGGGAAAACATGGTCTGCTCAACGCACCTACTGGAAGTGGTAAAACCTATGCCCTATGGTTTCCGATTGTATTGAATTACATCAAAAAGAATCCTGAATACCGCACAAAACACAAAAAAGGCCTCAAAGCTATATGGATAACCCCACTTCGGGCCCTATCGCAAGAAATCAGACAATCTGCCGAACGTATCACCGTAGACCTGGGTACCCAAATGACGGTCGGCATACGAACGGGCGATACGTCGACCAAAGAACGGGCCAGTCAAAAGAAGGCTATGCCAGACCTTTTAATCACCACCCCGGAAAGCCTACAACTTCTATTGTCTTCAAAAGGTTATGCCTCAATTTTTAAAGACTGTTCAGCTATTGTCGTCGATGAATGGCATGAACTTTTGGGCACTAAAAGGGGCATTCAGATGGAACTGGGCCTCAGTCGCCTTAAAACTATTTGTAAAGATTTACGGATCTGGGGCATTTCGGCGACCATTGGAAATTTAGAACAGGCCCGCCGAGTGCTATTAGGCCCGAACAGCGAGCAATTACAAAATTCGGTCATGGTCAGGGCCAACCTCAAAAAGAAGATTACGGTCAAGAGTATCATCCCCAAAACCATGGAAACCTTTCCATGGCGAGGGCATTTAGGTCTGCACCTCTTAGAGGAGGTAGTACCGATAATCAACAATAGCAAAACGACCCTTCTATTTACCAATACCCGCAGCCAATGTGAGATATGGTTTCAAAAAATTCTTGAGAAACATCCGGAATATGCCGGTGAAATGGCCATGCACCACGGCAGCATCAATAAAGAGACCCGATTATGGGTCGAGCAAGCCATACGCAATGAGAGCTTAAAAGCTGTGGTGTGTACCTCAAGTTTAGATCTTGGGGTAGATTTTGCACCGGTGGAAACCGTGATACAAATTGGTGGGCCAAAAGGGGTGGCCCGTTTTCTTCAGCGTGCCGGCCGAAGTGGTCACCGCCCAGGCAAGGAGAGTGTCATTCATTTTTTACCGACCCACGCTATGGAGCTCATCGAGGCATCGGCATTGCAGGTCGTCGTAAAGGAAAATGCAGTCGAGGATCGGCTGCCCTACCTCAATAGCTATGACGTTTTATTGCAATATCTTACTACTCTGGCGGTTTCAGACGGATTTTACCCGGGTGAAATCTTTCCTGAAATTCAACAGACCTTTTGTTACCAAGGTATTACCGAAGAACAATGGCAATGGCTGCTTAATTTTTTGGTATTGGGCAGTCAAAGCCTGAGCAGTTATGACGAATATAAAAAGGTAGAAATAGAAGCTGACGGAAAATTCAAAGTGAACAATCGGGGCGTTGCCATGCGGCATCGGTTTCAGATAGGCACTATTGTTGGTGATGCCACCATAAGCGTTCGTTATCAAAAAGGAGGGTATATAGGTTCGATTGAAGAATATTTTATTTCAAAATTGACCCAAGGGGATGTCTTTACTTTTGCCGGCCGAAATCTTGAGTTCATTCGAATCAAAGGCATGCAAGCGCATGTTCGTAATTCTACCAAAAGAACGAACAAAGTTCCTAGTTGGATGGGCGGCCGACTAAGCTTCTCTGCACAAATGTCAGAACTATTGCGCCAAGAACTTTACAAAGCAGCAGCCCATCAGTTAAGCGGACCTGAACTAAAGTCGTTAAAGCATATATTTGACAAGCAACGTGAAGAAAGTATCGTACCATCCCCTTCCGAATTTCTGATAGAGACATTCAAGACCCGTGATGGCTATCATCACATTTTTTATCCATTTGAGGGGCGGGCGGTGCACGAGGCCATGAGCAGTCTATTGTCGTACAGGGTAAGTCTTTTAAGCCCCATTACCTGCTCTTTGGCCTTTAATGACTATGGTTTTGAAATGCTTAGTGACAAACCCATTGACATACAAGCGGTAATCGACAATAACCTCTTCACGCCGGAATATATGCTGGCCGACTTACAAAGAAGTTTGAACAGCAATGAAATGGCCCGGCGAAAATTTAGGGACATAGCCGTTATTAGCGGAATGGTCTTTACCGGTTACCCTGAAAAAGGTGTCAAAATGAAGCACCTTCAAAGCAGTTCCCAGTTACTTTTCGATGTTTTTCGCGATTACGAACCAAACAACCTACTTTTTCAGCAAGCTTTCACCGAAACTTTTGAACATCAATTAGAAGAAGGTCGTTTACGAATGGCCTTGGAGCGAATCGGCAAACAACAAATCGTGTGGAAAGATTGCGAAAAGGCTACTCCTTTCTCTTTTCCTATAATCACCGATCGTCTCAGGGAAAAACTCAGTAACGAAAAGCTAGCCGACCGTATCAAACGCATGACCAAAATTTTAATGAAATAGACGTATTTTTGAACGGTTTTTCAGGAGCATTGGTTCGTATGTCTTATCCCCTAAAATTAAAAGATCAAAATTTTCAATTACACGCCTCTGGGGCTGTCTTTTGGAAAGAGAAGTCTTGTTTATTGATCAGTGACGTTCATTTAGGAAAAGTGACCCATTTTCGAAAATTTGGTGCTGCCTTACCCAGACACGCCGTTCATAAAAACTATTTGCTATTAGACCGACTGGTCAGTTATTACCAACCTTTTGAAATCTGTTTTTTGGGTGATCTTTTTCATTCATCTTTAAACAAAGAATGGGTATTGTTCGAAAACTGGATGGCTCGCACACCTTCAAAAATCACATTGATTACAGGCAATCACGACATAATTGCCCCAGAAAAATTTGAAAGTTTGGGGGTTGAGCAGTTTGAAGAACTGACGACAGAGAATTTTCTTCTGACCCACCACCCAGAGACTCGTAATGGTTATTACAACCTATGTGGCCACATTCATCCGGCGGTTCGGTTGCAAGGTGCAGGCAGGCAACGATTAAAACTGCCCTGCTTTTTTAAAACCGAAGACCAAATGATCCTACCTGCCTTTGGCGAATTCACAGGCAGCTACACCCTGAAACCTAGCGATAAAGATGAAGTGTATGTTATTGCCGGAGAAGAAGTTATAAAAGTATAAATTTAGGTGTCCTAAATTGTATTTAGGTTAGATTTTACGTTGATGCCGCTCTTTATCTTCAACAATACCATCTACTTTTGGCCCATTCACCCCAAATATGGCCAAAAGACTTTCAATCATTAATTTATTCTCTGTGCTCTTGGTAATTGTCATCAACTACCTGTCACAAATTAAGCTGTTCAACCATACCACCATTGGTGAAATCAGTAAGAAATATGATAATCTCTTTACTCCCGCCGATTATGCTTTTTCCATTTGGGGCATCATCTTTTTGAGTCTTTTGGGCTATTGCTTTTTTCAGATTAAAAGAGCTTTCAACGATAAGAAAAGCAAAGATTTCATAGTAAGTACAGGGTACTGGTTCACTACAGCCAACATTCTAAATGCTCTATGGGTTCTGGCTTTTGTTTTTGACCTGACCGGCCTATCGGTACTTATCATGTTTGTACTTCTTTACTCTTTGATAAAAATTGTTTTGAACACCAATATGGAGAATTGGGATGCTCCTATTGAAATAATAGCGTTTGTCTGGTGGCCTATATGCCTGTATAGTGGGTGGATTGCAGTGGCCAGTATTGCAAATGTGTCTGCATATCTAACCAAGCTAGACTGGCAAGGCTTTATGGTAACAGAAGAAAATTGGACCATCATTATGATAGCTGTGGCCTTATGCGTGAACCTGCTAATGATTTGGAGAAGAAATATGAGGGAGTTTGCCGCTGTGGGTATCTGGGCATTCTTTGCCATCTATATGCGTCACCGAATGGAATACCCTACTATTGCCAATGTTGCTTTAACCTCCGCTATAATTTTAGTCGTTACAACTTTAATACACGGTTATCAAAACAGAGATACCAACCCCTTTAAAAAGTGGCAACAAAGACAAAAAGGTAAAAGCACATCGTAAACCAAGGATTACCGAACTCTTAGACCATGCTTTTAAGGTCGTTCGTCCAAGATGGGTAGGTAAACAATGTAGCTTGTAATTCATCTGCCTTCATTTTTTGGTTAATGGCCATCGTCATAATATTGATAGTTTCCGCAGCCTGTGGACCTAGAAGATGAGCCCCGACAATTTCCTCTGTTCTTTCGTTCAAAATAACTTTATAGGCATATATCGATGCATTTACTCTTTTGGCGTTGAACCACTTAGTAGCATCATTGGTCTTGACCACAACATTTTTATAACGGCTCTTTGCCTCTTCTTCAGAGTAGCCCACCGAAGCTAGATGGGGCAAGGTGAAAACAACCGATGGAATAACAGGAATGCCTACCTTTTTCTGGTTATTTTTCAAAATGTTTTCGGCCACAATATACCCTTCCCTACCTGATAAGGGGGTCAAGGGGAGTCCGTTGTCGGAAACGTCACCGCAAGCATAAACAAACTCATTCGATTTGCTTTGCAAATAGCTATTGGTTTCGATACCGTTTTCATTAAAGGAGACATTACCTTTTGCCAAATCAAGAGCGGAAATAGCAGGGACTCTACCTGCAGTATTGAAAACGGCATCGGCTTTTAACTCCTTTGAGTGGCCTCCTTTCTTATAAATCAGCTTGAACTTCTTCCTGCCTTTTTTTATAGATTCTATTTTGCCACCGAAAACGAATTCGATTCCCATTTTCTTTGAAAACGATGTCAGTTCAGAAACTAGGTCAGGGTCGAAAGACTTTAAAGGCCTTTTACCAGAGTCGATAACAGTAACATCTGATCCCGCTCTACAGGCCATATGAGCAAACTCCATCCCGATATACCCAGCTCCTACAAAAACTATTTTTTTAGGAAGCTTTTTCAGATTTAAAAAATCATCACTAGTCTTCAAAAACTTACTTCCCTTTACACTCAATTTTCTTGGCTCGTACCCCGTAGCAACCACTATCTTCTCGGCCTTTATCTTTTTTCCCTCCACTAAAAGCGATTGATTACCTTCAAAACTGGGCGATTGATGATAGAGTTTGATGCCCGCTTCCCTAAGTTTTTCCTCGGTTCTTGCGGGAATAGAATCGGTAAAACTACCCTTGAATTTTTGAAGTTTTTTCCAACTTATCTTCAAGTTGCCTTCAATACCTTTGCCCTTCAATCGTTGGGCCATATCAAGGGCTTCGGTAGCAGCCAACAAAACCTTCTTTGGGTCACAACCACGATTGGCACAAGTACCGCCAAACTCTCTATTATCGGCAATGGCTACGCGCATGCCTGCCTTGGCGCACTTAAGGGCAACCGTTTGCCCTGCTACACCGCTACCGATTACAAATACATCAAACTTTTTGCCTTCCATTGGTTACCAGATTAAAAAGCTGTTTTAACCACGCCGCCATCAACTTTTATCGCGGCCCCGTTCGTAGCCGAAGAAAGAGGGCTGGCTATATAGGCTACCATATTGGCCACCTCTTGCGGACTAGCAAATCTTTGGATAAGGGAAGAAGGCCTTTCGGTCTTGAAGAACTCTTTTTCGACCTCTTCTTTTGATTGCTCTTCACCGATTCCGGCAAATTCCTTTACACCTTCCGATAAAGTAGGGCCTGGTAAAACCGCATTCACTGTAACCCCAGTGCCTTTGGTGGTTTCGGCCATACCTCTAGAAATAGCCAATTGAGCGGTCTTTGTCATTCCGTAATGCACCATCTCAACAGGAATATTGATTCCGCTTTCACTAGAAATAAATATAATTCGCCCCCAGTCATTCTTTAGCATCTGCGGCATAAATGCACGTGACATTCGCACTCCGCTCATAACATTTACTTCATAGAATCTATGCCAGTCATCATCTGTAATATCCAAAAACTCTTTTGGCTCAAAAATGCCGACATTATTGATGAGAATATCAACCTCACCAACCTCTTTAATTAAATGTTCAATTTCCTCCGATTTTGAAAAATCACAAGCAACACCGGTTATTTGGGCATCGGTCACTTTATTTTCAAGCTCTTTTACAGCATTCTCTACAGAAGCCTTGCTTCTACCATTTATGATGACCTCAGCTCCTTCTTTCAACAAGGTCTCGGCAATGGCTTTACCTATTCCTTTTGTTGATCCGGTGATGAGTGCTTTTTTATTTTTTAATTGAAAATCCATATTTACTATTAGGTTAAATTGTACTTAGCAAGTTGCAGCTTTTTTAAGGTTTTTTGTAATGCAAATTCGTTAAAAATGAATGGCATCGGTTCAGGAGGTATGCTTATCTTTGTGCCTCAAAATTTCACGATTGACCCAAATTGCATTCCAACAGTTCTACGCGCAGTCTCCCAATACCCGGAAACTAGGAAATGCTATATCCAATGGTCAAAAAAGCACCGTTCTTAACGGACTTACCGGGTCATCACTTTCACTGGTCGTATCAGAAGCCTTCGCGATAGCAAAAAGACCTTTTCTTTTAATATTCAATGATAAGGAAGAGGCAGCTTATTATTTGAATGACTTAGAACATTTGATGGGTGAACAAGATGTTCTCTTTTACCCTGGCAGTTACCGCAGACCCTATCAAATTGAAGAAACCGACAATGCGAACGTCTTACTGCGTGCCGAGGTACTTAACCGTATCAACTCCAGAAAAAAGCCGGCAATTGTGGTTACCTACCCTGATGCGCTTTTTGAAAAAGTAGTTACCCGAAAAGAACTTCAAAAGAACACCCTAAAAATCAAAATAGACGATAGCCTTTCCCTTGATTTTTTAAACGAGGTTCTTTTTGAATATCGATTCAAGCGGGTAGATTTTGTTACCGAACCCGGCGAATTTTCGGTTCGTGGCGGTATTGTTGATGTATTTTCTTTTTCTCACGACCAACCGTACCGTATCGAGTTTTTCGGTGATGATGTTGATAGCATACGCACCTTTGATGTAGAAAGTCAGCTTTCGACCGAAAAGGTGGAAAAAATTACCATAATACCCAATGTTGCGAACAAGCTTTTAGAGGAAAGGCGCGAAAGCTTTCTACAGTACATTGCTAATGAAACTACCGTTTTCATTAAGAATGCCGATTTCTTGTTCGACCGTTTAGATGATTTTTACAAGAAAGCAGGTGAAGCTTTTGACAAACTCTCTAAAGAGGTAAAACATGTGGAACCTGAAGAGCTTTTTTTGAATTCCGAATCGTTCAAAGTGCAACTTCAAGATTTGGCATTGGTTTCTATGGGCACTTCCTCATCTCTATTTCTAAATGCAGAGGAAATCAGTTTTAACACCAAGCCTCAGCCTTCTTTCAACAAAAAGTTCAACTTGTTGATCGATGACCTCAATGCGCACAAGGCCAAAGGTTACACCAATTATATTTTTTGTGCCAGTGAACAGCAGGCCAAACGTTTTCATGCCATTTTTGAAGACGTAAGCCGAAAGGTGTATTACGAAACCCCTGTACTACCACTTTATCAAGGTTTTATTGACGACGACCTTAAGATTGTCTGTTATACAGACCATCAGATTTTTGAGCGTTACCATAAGTTTCAACTGAAAAACGGATACGCGAAAAAACAGGCCATCACTCTAAAAGAATTGAACAAACTTGAGATTGGCGATTATGTTACCCATATCGATCACGGTATAGGTAAATTCGGTGGATTACAAAAAATCGATGTTGAGGGAAAAAAACAGGAGGCCATCAAGTTAATGTATGGTGAGCGTGATATTCTGTATGTGAGTATTCATTCCCTTCATAAAATTTCGAAGTTCAACGGCAAAGACGGTGCGCCGCCCAAGATTTTTAAACTGGGTTCGGCAGCTTGGAAGAAACTGAAGCAAAAAACCAAGACGCGCGTCAAGAAAATCGCTTTTGACCTCATTAAGATTTACGCCAAGCGTAGGCTGGAAAAAGGTTTTCAGTATGACCCTGACAGTTATTTGCAAAATGAGCTGGAAGCCTCGTTCATATACGAAGACACCCCAGACCAAAGCAAAGCGACCGAAGATTTTAAACGTGACATGGAGAGCGAGCGCCCGATGGACCGTCTCATCTGTGGGGATGTAGGCTTCGGTAAAACAGAAGTGGCCATAAGGGCCGCTTTTAAAGCTGTTGATAATGGCAAGCAAGTAGCTGTTTTAGTGCCAACCACAATTTTGGCGTTTCAACACTTTAGAACATTCTCCGAGAGGCTAAGTGATATGCCGGTTACTGTCGACTACCTTAATCGGTTTAGAACGGCTAAAGAACGTCGGGAAACTTTAGAGAATTTAGCCGCTGGCAAGGTCGATATTATAATCGGAACCCATCAACTGGTGAACAAAAATGTGAAGTTCGCTGATTTAGGACTGTTAATCGTTGACGAGGAACAAAAATTTGGGGTAGCCGTAAAAGACAAATTAAAGTCAATAAAGGAAAACGTCGACGTACTCACCCTCACGGCAACACCGATACCCAGAACCTTACAGTTCAGCCTTATGGCCGCAAGAGACCTGTCGGTAATTAGTACGCCGCCGCCCAACAGATACCCCATTGAAAGCAGGGTAGTAAGATTGAACGAAGAAGTAATCAGGGATGCTGTTTCGTATGAAATTCAGCGAGGAGGGCAGGTTTTCTTTATACACAACCGCATCGAAAACATCAAAGAGGTAGCTGGTATGATCCAGCGTTTGGTGCCCGATGCCAAAGTAGGTATTGGCCATGGGCAAATGGAGGGCAAGAAACTAGAGGCACTCATGTTAAGTTTCATGAACGGTGAATTTGATGTCTTGGTTTCGACCACTATTGTCGAAAGCGGCCTTGATGTTACCAATGCGAATACCATTTTCATCAACAACGCTAATAACTTCGGACTAAGCGATTTGCACCAGATGCGAGGCCGTGTCGGCAGAAGTAACAAAAAGGCCTTTTGCTTTTTTATCACCCCACCGTATGAAGTAATGACGGCCGATGCCCGAAAACGCATAGAAGCACTTGAACAGTTTACCGAATTAGGTAGTGGTTTTAATATTGCCATGAAAGATTTGGAGATTCGCGGTGCTGGTGACCTTTTAGGAGGAGAACAGAGCGGGTTTATAAACGAAATCGGCTTTGATACCTACCAAAAGATATTGGCGGAGGCCATTGACGAACTGAAAGAGAATGAGTTTAAAGAACTTTATGAAGAGGTTGAGGGGCATAAGGAAAAAGTCTTTGTGAAAGAAACCCAGATTGACACCGATTTTGAACTTCTTTTTCCTGATGATTACATCAATAACATCACCGAACGCTTGAATCTATATACCGAACTTAATTCGGTTAACGATGAGAACGAGCTTCAAAAATTTGAATCTCAACTCGTTGACCGTTTCGGAGAACTTCCTTCAGAGGCTGAAGACCTTTTGAATTCCGTTCGTATCAAATGGATCGCTAATCAAATAGGTATTGAGAAGGTAGTAATGAAAAAGAGTAAGCTAATCGGCTATTTTGTTGCCGATCAACAGTCGGCTTTTTATCAAAGTGCGACCTTTACTAGGGTGTTACAATTTGTGCAAAGCCATCCACAACATTGTACTTTAAAAGAAAAACAAACAAGAAATGGCTTAAGGTTATTGTTAACCTTTGGCGCTATTACCAGTATTGCAAAGGCTCTTCAAGCATTGGCACCCTTTGACAAAATGGCCGCACCTGCCTTGGCCGACAAATAATACTTTCAGTATCTTTCATATATCTAAAATTTAAAATCTTCCGGTTTTAGGTTCAACCTTAAAATAGTTGGTATGAAAGTCATTTTATCCTTTATCGCACTCATTGTTCTTAGCTTTAACTGCTTAGCACAATCTACCCCCTCCTCCAATGAAAAACCGCTTTTCGAACTGATTGACCAATACGCACTTGCTCGAGATCAAAAAGATACGGTTCTTCTGAGCAAGATATTGAACAAAGATATCGATCAGTTGGTTTCTACCGGCGAGTGGCGAAAGGGATATGAGCTAGCCAAAGAAGGTATGCTGCGCAGTTCTTCCGCCAACCCGGGCGACAGAAAGTTGATAGTGGAGCAAACAAGGTTTCTAAATACCTCCGTTGCCATAATCGATGCCCGTTATGAAATAAAAAATTCAGATGGTACTGTACGTAAAATGTGGAGCACCTTTGTAGCCGTTCTGGAGGATGACGTTTGGAAAATAAGTGCTATCAGAAATATGTTGCCAAGAACAAACGACTAACCTCTTTTTACTCGAAGGCTATTCGTATCTTAGTAGCACTTTTCAACTATAACCGACCTAAACCATGAACCTAAGAACACTTACCAGCCTATTTTTCATTTTTGGCTGCTGCATAGGCTTATTTGCACAACCTAGCAAGCAGCTGGTCGAGGTAATCATTACACCGAGCGAAGCGGATTGGACGTACAACACTGGTGAACAAGCAGAATTTTCGATTAATGTTCTGAAGAACAAAGTTCCCTTAGAAGGTGTAGAAATAAAATATACTATCGGGCCTGATGCCGGTTATAGAGAGTTGCCATTATGGAAAGAGGGTTCGATTACCCTTAAAAACAATACTACCGTAAAAGCGAAAAAGTTTGACCATCCGGGTTTTTTACGATGTAGCGCTACTGTTACCGTAGACGGAAAGGAATACAGCTCTTACACCACTATAGGTTTTGAACCCGAACGTATCAAGCCTACTACGACCCTTCCGAAAGATTTTGAAGAGTTTTGGAAGAAAGGAAAGGATGAACTGGCGCAAATACCTATGGAGCCCGTACTCACCTTAATGCCGGAACGTTGTACCGATAAGGTTGATGTGTATCACGTTAGCCTCAATAATGTAAAGGGCAAAATATATGGTATTCTGACCATGCCAAAAAAAGAAGGGAAGTATCCTGCCATTCTACACGTACCCGGCGCGGGTATAAGACCCTATTACGGCGAAATCAACGAAGCAGCCGAAGGGTTTGTATCATTCACTATTGGCATTCATGGTATTCCTGTCAATATGGACAAGTCTGTTTACGACAACTTAGGAGCTGGCGCCTTAAACGGTTACCAAACTTTTAATCTAGACGACAAAGACAACATGTATTATCGAAGGGTCTATCTGGGCTGTGTAAGGTCGGTTGATTTTCTTGAAAGCCTTGATAAATTCAATGGTGAAGATATTGGGGTAACCGGCGGAAGCCAAGGTGGGGCCTTATCAATAGTTACCGCCGGTCTAGATGACCGTATTGATTATTTGGCCGCTTTCTATCCCGCCCTATCCGATATGACAGGCTTTCTGCATGGCCGTGCCGGTGGCTGGCCTCAAATTTTTGTTGATGAGTTTACCAATAAGCCCGAAAAAATCGAAGTATCGAAATACTTTGATGTGGCCAACTTCGCGCGCTTCGTAAAAGCTGAAGGCTGGTATAGTTGGGGGTATAACGATAATGTTTGTCCGCCTGCATCTATGTATTCGGCCTATAATCTGATTACGGCAAAAAAAGAGCTGAAGGTTTTCTTGGAAACGCAACACTGGACCTTCCCCGAACAAAGAGAAATGCGTAACGATTGGTTGTATGCCAAATTAAGGCAGTAGATTGAAAAAAGCACTTTACGCAATTATTTTATGTGCTGTTATCGCTGGCAGTAATGGGGTACTCATTAAACAAATGAACACCCTTTCTGCGGGGGCTATCGCATTTTTTCGCACCATGGTGCCTATTTTAATTTTACTGCCCGTTCTTTTCAGTAAATCAAAACCGCTTTTCACCGGTAATTATAAAAAAATGCTTTTGGCTTCTACCATCAATGTGGTACGCCTTTATTTTTACTTGCTTGCCTTCATATATACCTCTATCGGTAATGCCATTGTTCTGGTCTACTCTTGGCCCATATTTGTTTTTCTGATTGAAGTCAAATATTATAAAAGACCTCTCTTAAAAGAACAGGTCGGCCTACTTTTTTTGGCCTTTGTAGGTATGGCCGTCACCTACTCCGATAAATCATTTTCGTTTGAGAACAATGATATGATCGGTATGGTAGCAGCGGTTCTTTGCGCTTTTGGTTATGCCATTACCGTTGTGATGTTCAAATCTGAATCGCATTATTACACCCAAAATCAGACGATTGTATATCAAAACCTTATAAGTAGCGTCTTCTTTATTCCTTTTTTATTTTTTCTTCCAGCGGTGGAGTGGGAACAGATAGGCTTGGGAGTTTTTTACGGATTTTGGATTGGCATCGTTGTGTTCCAGCTTTTCTTTTACGGCCTTAAGCATCTGCCCGCATCAACAGCTTCCGGACTCATGTACATCGAAATCATAAGTGCCATTGCCCTGGGCTATTTCGTAAGAAATGAAACCCTCAGCATTAATACTGTATTAGGCGGTATCTTGATTTTGATTAGTAGCTTTTTGATTACGAGATTGAATACAAAAAAAGGTTAACTTACCTCATCCTTTTACTTTCAAAAAAGTTCACGGTCAACATTTTTGAAAAAACCTTAATCAAAAACATTCCTTTCTATAATGTCATCCAACCAAAAGAGAATTCCATTTGAAGAAATGCAGCAAGTTCTTTTGAACCTTTTTCTCAAATATGATTTCACCCCATCGAAGGCACAACAATTGGCAAACACTTACAGTGAGAGCACTTTAGACGGCATCAACTCTCATGGCATTAATCGAGTGCCCCTTTTTATCGATTATGTGGAAAAGGGACTTGTAGATATAAATGCGGAGGCGGAAAAGGTCGAAGGAATGGGCAGTATAGAAAGATGGGACGGTAAATTAGGCCCCGGCATCATTAATGGCATAAAGTGCACCGATAGGGCAATTGAACTGGCACAAAAGCATGGCATGGGTTTAGTCGCCCTTCGTAACACCAATCATTGGATGCGCGGCGGCACCTACGGTTGGCAAGCTGCCAATAATGACTGTATCGGAATTATGTTTACCAATACCCAACCCAATATGCCGCCTTGGGGCGGAAAAGACAGTAGATTGGGCAACAATCCGTTTATTGTTTCGATTCCAAGAAAAGAGGGACATATTGTACTTGACATGGCCATATCGCAATTCGCCTTTGGAAAAATCAACGATTACCGCTTAAAAGGCGAGAAATTACCATTTCCTGGCGGGTGGGACGATAACGACCAACTCTCTAACGACCCGAAAAAAATCTTGGTAAAGGAAAGAGGTTTACCCATAGGCTATTGGAAAGGCTCTGCCCTTTCGATGGTATTGGATATGTTGGCAACCGTTCTATCACTGGGTAATTCAACTTCAAAAATTGCCGGAAAGGATCTAGAGGTAGCGCTTTCTCAGGTTTTCATCTGTATTTCGAGAAATAACTTTAACGATACCGATATTCAAGAGAGATTATTAAAAGAGATTATCGATTTTACCCACAATGTTGAACCATTGAAAGAAGGCGATAGAACCTACTACCCCGGTGAACGAACGGTTCTTACTCGGGAAAGGAACAAAAAAGAGGGAATTCCTGTCAGTACGGAAATCTGGAAAAAGGTATGCGCTCTAGCCAATTAAAATACGACTCAACAACTATAAACTACACCTTATGAAAACAACTTCAATTAGCATTGCAATTGCCATGCTAGCCCTAGTTTTATCTTGTAAAGAAACAGGCAACGAAAAAGTACAAACGACCGAAAACCCGATCGTCTCCGACTCGGTAAAGCAAAGAATAGACTCAGTTCTGAAAAGTTTTGTCGACGCGGGCGATATTGCAGGGGTTTCGGCCTTGATTTACGAAAAAGACAAAGAAGTCTATTTCAATGCATTTGGTTTCGCCGATGTAGAAGCGCAAAAACCTATGGATAGGTCTACGATCGTACAAATTTACTCAATGACCAAACCTGTCACCGGAACGGCACTTATGACATTATTTGAAGAAGGCAAGTTTCAGTTAGATGACCCTCTTGAAAAATACGCCCCTGAATTTGCCGATATGAAAGTCTATGTTGGTGAAGATTCCAGTGGAAAACCAATTCTAGAAGATGCCCGAAGACCCATAACCATTCGTGATATTACTAGACATACTGCCGGTTTTGCCGGAATTGGTGATACACCCTTAGGAAAAATGGTTGCCGAGGCCGATGCATTGAACAGAAATAACAACTTGGTTGAAATGGCCGAGAAAATGGGAAAGTTACCGCTACAGTTTCATCCTGGTGAAGAATGGCTCTATGGCCCTTGCGTTGATGTGCAGGCTTTTCTAGTGGAAAGAATTTCCGGCATGCCCTACCAGCAATATGTTCGCGAACACGTACTTGATAAATTAGGAATGGAGGAGACCCGCTATTTCATTCCCGAGAAAGATCGTAAGCGTTTTGCGGCACTTTACCGTAGAACAGGTAAAGGAACCATAGAAAGAGATACCCTCACCTACAGCAACTATCTTGAAAAATGGCCCCTGACCAGAGGAGGTTCAGGACTGACTTCTACATTAGACGATTATATGAAATTCGCGCGAATGCTCGTGCACGAGGGCAGTATTGATTCGGTAGAGATATTAAAACCTGAAACGGTACAGTTAATGGCTACCAACCAATTGGCCGATAGCATTACCGAACGACATTTTTTACCTAGCAAAGGTCAAGTTGGTTTTGGTATCGACTTTGCCGTTAGAACCGCGCCACCTGCCAACGCAGATGAAAATAATGGTGTGGTAGGAGAATTCTTTTGGGATGGTGCCGCCAGCACCTTATTTTGGGTAGACCCTGTAAATGACCTCACAGCAGTTATGTTTGTTCAATTATTTCCCTATGATCAAATTGGTCTTCACAAAAGTTTTAGAGATGCTGTGTATGGACCTATAGAAGTAGAGTAGAAGAACTAAAAATCGACATTCAAAAAAGTTCCCAACGGCGGAACCTGAAAAATCAGGTTCCGCCGTTGTTTTTTCCCATATAACCCAAAAATCGGTTTACAACGAAATCTGACATTTAATTATTTCTACAAAAAGAAGGAATTATATACATCATTTTCAAAAAAAATGACACCACCATTCGAATATTATGCAAAAATGAAGAAAAAGTAAAAAAATAATTAGGAACATTTTTTCCTTTGGTTGTTAAAACGATGTGAAGACCAATGAAAAAGGTTTTTCAAAAACAGGTCTTCCGTCTATTTACCTTGATCAAGTAAGTAGAAAACAAAACCGGGTTAACGATTTGATAACCCGAAAATATTCCAACCAAAAACTAAATGAAATGAAAAAAAGAATCTCTTCACCGCACTGCCTTTTGGCAAGTTCTAAACAACCAAATTTTCTACTTCCCGATTCTTTATAAGAAAGCTATTCGGGCCAAAGATTATCACCCTATTTCTATTTAAGCAATAGTTCTAAAAAGAAACATTCATTATGAAGCAAATATTATTACTACTACTTTTTTACCTGCCCTCGATGGGTAATCCGCAAGAAGTATCGCTTTCGCTTAGCGGGCCAACCCTTGGGCGGGTAATTAGTATTATCGAATCGCAGACCAATTACAAATTTGCCTACGCAGATGATATCAACACCAAAGACAAATTACCGGGCGAATATGCTTTCGAGAACAAAACGGTAGAGCTGGTACTGCAAGAATTTACACAAAGAACGGTTTACACCTTTCGTATCGTGGGCAATAACATAGCCATATCTCAAGATGCTCTTCCCACAAAGACCAAAACCGAAGCTCCCGACCAGAGTAGTGTCATTACCGGTCAGGTATTAGACGCCGATGGTGTACCCCTACCTGGGGTTACGGTGCAAGAAAAGGGCAGCACCAATGGCGCATTGAGCGACTTTGATGGCAATTACTCCATTGAAGTAGAATCTAGCACGGCTACACTTGTATTCTCATACTTGGGCATGAAAACGGTAGAACAGACATTGGACGGCAGTACTGACGTTGTTAACGTGACCCTTGCCGAAGATGCCCAAGCACTTGATGAAGTCGTAGTGACGGCCCTAGGTATAAAAAGGGATGAAAAGGCTTTGGCCTACTCCGTATCTGAGGTGGCCGGCGATGAGTTTACCGATGCACGGGAAACAAATATTGCCAATGCCCTTACCGGAAAAATAGCAGGGGTAAACGCTACAGGGCTTGCCACAGGGCCAGGTGGATCAAGTAGGGTCATTATCAGGGGAAACGGATCGCTATCGGGCAATAACCAACCACTATATGTAGTTAACGGCATGCCCATTGACAACTCTATACCCGGTGGCGGTTCTACCACTGATGGTCAAGGAATCAACGTTGACCGTGGTGATGGTATTGCAGGTATCAACCCTGATGACATTGAAACCATCAGTGTTCTTAAAGGAGGTGCTGCTGCTGCACTTTACGGTTCACGAGCTTCTAACGGTGTTATTTTGATTACTACCAAAAAAGGGGTTGCTCAAAGAGGTATTGGCGTGCAGTTTAACAGCAACGTTACTTTTGACACCCCATCTATATTTCCAGATTTTCAATATGTATACGGGGCGGGAGCAAATGGTAGAAAACCCGCTACACAAGATGAAGCTATCGAATGGGGTAGACTTTCTTATGGCGCTTTAATGGATGGCTCGCCCGTTGTTCAATTCGACGGTGTTGAAAGACCGTACTCCCCCGTTAATGTGAAAGACAATATCAAAAACTTTTACCGTACCGGAACCAATTTCGTTAACACCATTGCTTTTTCGGGAGGTAACGAAGACATCAATTATAGAATATCGCTTTCCAATACCGACAATCAAAGTGTAGTTCCTAATTCATCGTTCAACAGAAAAACCACCAACTTGAGCTTGAATGCCAAATTAAGCGAGCGATTAAGCCTAGAAACAGTGGTTCAGTACAACTTGGAAAAGGCCAGCAACAGGCCAGGTACCGGTTATGCCGATTACAATTCCGCATGGGCAACTAACTTGGTATCCAATACGGTCGATGTTACCAATATGGCCCCCGGTTATTATGAAGACGGAACTGAATTGTTATGGAACCCAGTTAACGTGGCGAACAACCCATATTGGGTCGTGAACCGATACAAAAACAACGATAAGAAAAACCGTTTTATCGGCCAGTTCAATCTTCGCTATGATATTTTGGACAATCTATATCTAAGGGGAAGCGTCAGTAGAGATTTCTACAACTTCGAATATGAAGGCATCACTCCTTCCTATACAGCCTTTAGACCTCAGGGAAGCTATGAGTCTTTAAAGTCTGATGTGTCGGAAACTAACATGCTTTTAACCGCCAATTACTCGGTTGACCTTTTCGAAGATTTTAATTTGACGGCTTTAGTAGGTGGTAACAAACAGAAGAACATTAATAATTCTACCCAAATCAGCGGTAGTGAGTTTACCATCCCGGAATTCTATAGCTATACCAACTTGGCTACCCTGACCACTACCCCTATTAACAGAACTACAGGAGTCAATTCTTTGTTCGGTTCGGTAGATTTTGGTTATAAAGGGTTCGCCTATTTGACATTGACAGGTCGCCAAGATTGGTTCTCTACGCTAAGCCCTGAAAACAATAGTATTTTTTACCCTTCGGTTGGTGGTAGCTTCTTGGTATCTCAAGCTTTTGAGCTACCACAAGCAATCAATCTATTCAAATTAAGAGGCTCATGGGCCGAAGTAGGGGGCGGTGCTCCAGATCCTTACTTAATCAACCAGACTTACGGTACCGTACAAGGAGGTCATAACGGTAGACCTCTTCAGGCGATTTCATCCAGTTTGGTAACCAATCCGAATTTACGACCTCTTACCTCTACTACTTATGAGGCCGGTCTTGATTTGAGAATGCTGAACAACCGATTGGGTCTTGACCTTACTTTCTACAACAGAAAAACTACCGATGACATCGTTCAATCAGATATTTCAACGGCTTCCGGTTATACACAGGCACTTTTAAATGTTGGTGAAATTAGCAACAAGGGTATTGAAATGCTTATTTCAGGTACACCGATCAGAAATGATAATTTTTCTTGGGACGTGAGCTATAACATGGCTTATAATAAAAGTGAGATTGTGTCGCTCGCCGAAGGATTGAATACCATTCAGGTTGGTAGTGGAATCGGTGGCGGTTCGATTCAAAACGTGGTCGGAAGACCTTACGGTACCATTTGGGGATACCGTATGGCCAGAAACGATGCCGGTGAAATCATTTATGACCAAAACAGTGGTTATGAGCTAAGAAGCGAGATTATGGAACTTGGTGAAGGTGTACCTCCTTTGACCATGGGTCTTACCAACACTTTTAAATACAAAAACTTCTCATTGAACGTACTTCTAGATGGTAAGTTCGGAAACTCCATTTACTCTAACCTCGCGCAATATGCCCATAGGTTCGGTTTAACAAAAGCCACTTTACCTGGTAGAGAAAACGGACTTCAATTATCTGGGGTCGATTTAAATGGAAACCCCTACTCAAGGGTAGTTCCTGTTGAGGAATTAGATACCTATTACGACAACCAAAAGAATTACACCGACATTTTCGTCTACGATGGTAGTTTTGTAAAACTTCGTCAAGTTATCTTGACTTATAGCCTTCCGTTGAATAAGATTAAAGAATTACAATCTTTATCTGTTTCGTTGGTCGGTAGAAACTTGGCCATCCTTTATAAAAACACAGACCTTTTTGATCCAGAATCAAGTTATACCAATGGCAATGCCCAAGGTTTAGAAGCTTTTGGTGTGCCTAGAACTATGAGTTACGGAATCAATTTGAGCGTAAAATTCTAAATGCAATAAAACCATTCTTATGAAAGTAAATTTCATTATATCAAAATATCTGGCCATTAGCGCAATAGGGCTTTCGCTGCTATCATGCGATAAAGGTCTTGAGTCACTCAACGAGAACCCCGATGCCTACGGCGAGATCATTCCTGAATACCTTTTTAGCAAGGCGCAGTTAGATGCGGTCAACGTTAGTTACTTCGGAACCTCAGCCTTGACCATTGGGGGATCTATGCAACAATTTGCCACCTATAAAGAAGTACCTGCTGCGGGAGATAAATATTTCAACGATGGTTACTCTAAAGGCTACTTTACCGCTGTTTACCCCAATGCGGTGAATGAGATACAAGAGGTTATCAAAGCCTTAAGCGAAAACCCGGAAGATGTTACCAAGCTTTCGATAGCCCGTATTTGGAGAGCGTATATTTTTCATCATATAACAGATTTGTATGGCGACGTGCCTTACAGCGAGGCCGGTCAAGGTATTAGCGGTCAGGTGTACACACCTAAATATGACGAACAATCGGCTATCTATGCCGATATGCTCAATGAATTGGAGGAAGCGGCTTCCGCCTTAAATCCTTCACTCACAAGCTTTGGTTCTTCAGACCTTATCTATGACGGTAATGTTGATAAATGGAGAAAATTCGCTTACTCGTTAATGCTGCGCTTGGGTATGAGATTGACCAATGTAGATGAACAATTGGCTCAAACATGGGTCGAAAAAGCCATTGCCGGCGGTGTTATGACCAGTAACGATGATTTGGCAAAGATTGATTATGTTGATGGTTCTCAAGTTTCCAGTAGAAACCCGATAGCCACGGCGCTTCTTGATGGCGATTATATCGATCCGCAAAGTGAGGATAATGTAGAAGGAGGCAAACTGGCCAAAACCTTTATTGACCACCTTAAAACTACAGGAGACCCAAGATTAAATGCCATTTCGGTCGTTTGGGTTCTTAACGGTGACAGATATGTGGCCGATACTACCTCTACCTTGCAAGAAGGCATGCAAAATGCGGCTTTTAACAGCAAGCCCGCAGAATTTGCCATTTACTCAGAACCTCATCCGAATACCATTTTAAGATACGATGCCCCCCTACTGGTTTTTACCAATGCCGAGGTTGACCTTCTTTTGTCAGAAGCGGCCTTAAGAGGTTGGTACGATGGCGATGCACAAAGTGCATACGAATCGGCCGTAAGGGCAGGTATGGCCCAATGGTCGCTCTTTGGCGAAGATGGCGTTATCAGCAGCACCAGGGTAGATAGTTATCTAGAACAAAACCCTTATTTGACAGGTGGTTCTATGGATGAACAAATGGAACAGATCCATACTCAAAAATGGGTGTCTTTATTCTTGGATGGATATGAAATTTTTGCCAATTGGAGAAGAACGGGCTATCCGGAACTGACCCCCGTCAACTACCCAGGAAATCTTACTGGTGGCGTCATACCGACCCGCTTTGTATTACCTGACGCAGAAAGCACCATCAACGCAGCCAATTTTCAGGAAGCTGTTGATAGACAAGGTGTAGGAAACTCTTTTACCAGTACCGTCTGGTGGGATAAGCCATAACCATATACCAAACCAGATTAACCAACAACCAACATAACTATACAATTCATTTCTAAAAAAGAGAACTATGAAAGTAAAAAATGGAAGAAGAGCCTCGTTCAAAAAATTAGGTTTAGGCCTGGCCACCTTATTCGGTGTTAGCTCGGTTAGGGCATACGAAACTGAAGAACCCTCCTTTAAAACTGCCAATAATATAAAGGATTTTCAAGGTGTACCCCTTTTCTCCGGTTCTACCCGAGTAGGCAATTTGATTTTTATTGCTGGTAAAGGTGCCCATACCGAACCTTTTGAAATAAAGGCGCATACCGAAATAGTTCTCAAAGAGCTTGAAAAAGAGCTAATCAAAGCAGGCTCATCGATGGATAAGGTGGTAAAGGTCAGTGTTTTTCTTAACGACATTGCCGATTACCAAGCCATGAACGAAGTATACAAAGGTCGTTTTGGCGACAAACCACCCGTAAGAACCACTGTGGCCGTTGCCCAAGGTGGTGTACCGGGAGATTCATTGGTAGAAATGGATTGTATAGCATATGTGTAAAACCAAATGAGCATAAAACACTAAATTTTATGAAAAGAAGGGACGCTGTCAAAAACCTGTCTTTGGTACCCATCGCAGGAAGTTTAATGTGCCGGCCAGAATCACTGGCCTTAAAGGCAAATGACGAAAAACCGACATCAAAGATTGATTATTTCGAAGAACTAGGCATCACTAGAGTAATCAACGCCAATGTTACCATGACCTTTTTATCGGGTTCGCTAATGCTACCTGAAGTATTGGATGCCATAAATTCAACGGCACACGACTTTGCCAACATGCACGAACTGCAAGACAAGGTAGGGGCAAAAATTGCAGAAATGCTAAAATGTGAAGCGGCCATGGTTACCTCCGGTGCCGCATGTGCCATGGTTCTAGCAACCGCAGCATGTATTACTGGCGATGACCTTGAAAAGACCAAGCTATTACCCAATTTACCGGGACCCCGACCAGAGGTTATCATGCAAAAATCGCACAGGTATGTTTTCGACCAAGCGATTACCACAACAGGAGCAAAAATCATTGAGGTAGACGATGCCGATGAGATGGAAAAGGCTATCAACGAGAATACGGTAATGGCCCTTTTCTTTAATGCGGCCGAAAAATCGACCATCACCCATGAAGAGTTCGTGGCACGGGCAAAGAAGAAGAACGTACCTTCTTTTATCGATGCTGCCGCCGATGTACCTCCGGTTGAAAATCTTTTTAAATTTCAGAAAATGGGCTTTGACCTCGTTACTTTTTCGGGAGGTAAAATGATCCGTGGCCCACAGAGCGCCGGTCTTTTATTCGGAAGAAAAGATTTGATAGAAGCTGCCAAATTGAACCATAGCCCTCATGAAGCGCCGATAGGCAGGCCCATGAAGGTAAACAAAGAAGAGATTTTTGGTATGTATGCCGCCCTCAAAGCCTATTTAGGCCGTGACCACAAAAAAGAATGGCAAGAATGGTTGTCTCGAGTAGAGAGCATTAAATCAGTGGTAGAATCAGTTGCTGGTGTAACCGGGGAAACCTACATCAATCCTGGCCCTGCTAATGCCTTCCCCAGCCTACATGTTTCTTGGAACGAAAGCAAGCTTAAGGCCAATCCAAAAGAGATTTATGAAGCACTAAAGAACGGTACCCCGAGCATCGTGACCAACGTCGCCAAAAAAGACGGCAAGCAGTTACTGAACGTTGGAGTGGTTCTTTTAAGGGAAGAGCAAGTGAGCATAGTAGCCGAAAGGTTGAAACAAATTTTACAAGACCATCTTTCCTAAGAGATAAGACAGGTTGAAAATTATAAGAACACAAGTAACACAAATGAAAAAACAACAGAGTCTACTGATTATAGGGTTGCTTCTCTGCCTTAACATCTCATGGTCGCAAGAATACTCCATCGTTATTAAGGGCGGACATGTCATTGACCCCAAAAACAGTATTGATGAAGTAATGGATGTGGCAATCAAGGATAACAAGATTGTCAAGGTGGCCAAGAATATTAATACTAAAGATGCCGAAAAAGTTGTTGAGGCCAAGGGGCTTTATGTTACCCCGGGTTTGATCGATATTCATCAGCATGTATTTGCAGGTACTGAAGCGGGTCGGGCATATAGTAATGGACCAGGTTCGGTGGCCCCAGACGGCTTTAGTTTTCGCACAGGTATCACTACCGTGGTCGACTGTGGTGGATCGGGTTGGAAATCATTTCCTACATTCAAAGAGAATATCATTGACCGCTCAAAGACAAGAGTTCTTTCATTTTTAAACATTGTGGGCGAAGGTATGCGCGGAGGAAATTACGAGCAAGATACCAATGACATGAATGCCAAGTTGAGTGCCCAAATGGCCCAAAAATATTCTGATGATATAGTTGGTTTTAAGGTAGCCCATTACGAGGGGCCAGACTGGACACCGGTTGACCGTGCCGTTGAGGCCGGAAACCTCTCTAAAAAACCTGTGATTATAGATTTTGGGGGAAGCCGACCTCCGCTTTCGATAGAAGAACTATTCATGCAACATCTACGCCCCGGAGATATTTACACCCATGCATTTGCCGAATTGGAAACGAGGGAGACTGTTGTAGACGTTAATTCGAAAGAACTGAAACCTTTTGTTTCAAAAGCACAGGAAAAAGGTATCGTATTCGATGTCGGCTACGGTGGGATCAGCTTTGCATACTCCCAAGCCATACCGGCAGTTAAATCTGGCTTTTACCCAAATACTATAAGTACCGATCTACATATCGGCAGTATGAACAATGCGATGAAAGACCTTTTAAGTGTCATGTCAAAATTCTTAGTGATGGGCATGGAGCTTGAAGAAGTGATAGAAGCCACAACATGGAATCCGGCGAAGGCCATACTTCGTGAAGAACTGGGCAATCTATCTGCCGATATGCCGGCAGATGTGGCCATTCTCAAATTGAACAAAGGTGATTTTGGGTATTTCGATTACACAGGCCACCTTGAAAAAGGCAAAGTACGATTAGAATGTGAGTTGACCATTCGAGACGGAAAGGTAGTTTATGACCTTAACGGACGGTCCCTATCCAAATAAAAATTAGATAAGAAGATTACAAAAACAGTTGAGTTAGTTAAGTTAGTTTTGATTTACCGGGCTTTTATTAAGTCCGGTATTTCTTTTTAAAAAATTCCACCAATCTTTAGCAAAATATTGTTTGTAGTTTTTTAAGTAAAGCTTAAGTTTATAAGCCCTATTTGGATCTCCTCAAAAACACTTGTCCATTATTTGAAAGATCAGAATACATATTTCTTGGTTAAGAGTATAAAAAAAGGAAACCTAAGCTCTTTAGAAAAATTATACTCGCTCTTTTACTCCAAGTTATACTGGTTCGCAAAGAAATTCAACTCCCCCACCCTAGAACCGGACGACTTCGTACAACAAACGTTTTTAAGACTTTGGGAAAACAGGGATAAATTAAAGGAAGACGTCTTAATAGACAAACAGATATACACTATCTGCCGCAATATTATTCTCAACCATTTAAAACGGGAGTCAAAATTAGTGCCGACCGAAGAAAAGAACTTTTTCGGGGCCACTGAAATCAAAGAAAATACGGGTCAAGATGAAATTAACTTAGAATGGCTGTACAGTGTTTTAAAAAGTTTGCCCAACAAAAGGCGCGAAGTTTTTGTGTTGCATAAAATAGAAAACCTATCGTATGAAGAGATAGCTGCATCACTGAACATTTCAAAAAAAACAATCGCAAATCATATTTATTTGGCCCAGAATCATATTAAGCAAGAATTGGAGAAAGAAAAAAACAAAAAGAATTAGGAAATATTCAATCCTGAATTGTTCTAAGAGTATAAACGGCAATATATAAGTGGAAAATTACGAGTCCGACATAGAAAAAAGAATGGAAACTGCTTGGGGCCAAGACTTTCCGCCCGTTCCCAAGACCCAGATCAAGAATTCATGGTCCGAGCTTGAGTCTACCATAAGGTCGCGTTCTCCAAAACGTTCCTTTAAATGGGCCATTGCCGCTGCAATAATGCTACTATTGCTTCCAGCTCTTTATTTATTAAGTGTCGACCGCTCTACTATTGAAATAAACAATTACACTCAACTTGATAAAGAATTTATTCTGCCCGATAGTAGTATTGTCATTTTAAAACCGAATTCAACGGTCAGTTACAACAAAAAATTTTCAAAGAGAGAAGTCGCCTTGTCAGGCCAAGCTTTTTTTGATGTCGTAAAAGATAGCCTAAAAGAGTTCACGGTTGAAACCAGTCGCACATCTACCCGCGTTTTGGGCACTTCATTTTTAGTTACAGAAAATGAAGACCTTGAAAAAACCGAGGTGTCGCTTTACTCGGGAAGAATACTAATGTCTTTAAAGGATACTGAAAATAGGCGTTCTTGGGCCATTATCCCCGGTGAGAGTTTCTTATTGGACAAAGGTAAGGTGCAGGTCAAAAAGTTTGAGACAGACCTCAGCTTTAGTGCAGGAAACAAATACAGTGACCTCAACAATATTGAACTGGAAAAACTCTTTCACTTCATCGAAGAACGTTTCGGCTACCAATTTGAAACTAACGAAATGACAAAAAACAAGTTGGTTACTTTAAGAATCAACAAATCCGACTCTTTAGGTCAAATATTGAAGGTACTTTCATTGATAAATGATGTAAATTTCGAAATCAATGAGAGTGAAAAGACAATCGTTACTCTTAAAAAAGAGAAAAAATAAATCGCTTACCCCTTACCCCCTATTAAATTTATGAAGATCCGAGCCATTCAACTATTTACAGCCGCATTCTTATTATTTGCCACCCACCTTTATTCACAGACAATACCAAAAGAAGAGCTTGTTTTCTTGACTTCTTCTTGGGAAGGGGAAAGATTTGAAGACGGTCGTCCCAAAATATCCGATGACCTTGTAGAGAGAGCAAAGCATATATCGGTCGATGATGCGTGGACGGTTCTAAAAAACGAAGGCTATAACAATCAATTTGCCGGGGAGTGGAAAATGGTCAACAACAATGTAGTTGTTGGCAGGGCGGTTACGGCTATGTTCATGCCTAGCAGGCCCGATGTTGAAAAGAACATTAAAGACAGAGGAGTTAATAAGCAAGGTAGAAAAGGTGATACCAATTCATGGCCTATCGATGTGTTGACCACGGGCGATGTTTATGTGGCAGACGGGTTCGGAAAAATTGAGGCCGGAACCTTAATGGGTGCTACATTGGCCAACTCTATATTCGCAAAATCAGGAAATGGTGTAGTCTTTAATGGCAGTGCCAGAGATTTAGAGTCGATATCTGAACTGGAAGGCTTCAACGCCTTCGTTCGCGATTTTCATCCTTCTTTCTTGCAAGAAATGGTGTTAATGGGGCTTAATACCGCTATACGAATAGGTGATGCCATCGTATTACCGGGCGACTTGGTAATCGGAAAAAGTGAAGGGGTTCTATTCGTACCTGCCCATTTGGCCGAACAGGTAGTGTTTACCAGTGAATTTGTAGGCCTAAAAGACCTTTTTGGCTTCGAAATGGTAAAAGCAGGAAAATATTCTACCGGAGAGATTGACGGTAAATGGTCTGACAAGGTCAAAAAAGACTTTTTAACCTGGTTAGAAAAAAATCCCGATAAGGGTAAAATGACAGCCGAAGAGCTAAATAAAGTTCTCGAAAAAAGAACTTGGTAAATCAAATTCTTGCTTGTCTACTTTTTATGGCATCAAGCCTGATTGAATGGGCTCGAGAAAAAGAAAATGCAATTGACGCAAACATCTTCTCCTTTTGGTGCAGTAATCGAAATGTATCATTTACCTGATTTTCAATAACAAGCTTTAATGGTTTGAAATCATTTAAGGTTAGCCCTATTCCCATTGGGCTAGCAAGCAAGTATATTGCTATCTTTAGGCCCGAGACATTCAAAAAACCTTCACCATGCAACTAAACAAGTTTGTTTTACTGATATTTCTAATGACCGTAACGATTTCTTGCGGACAAGAAATAGACGCCGATTATTTTAAAAGTCATTATGACCTAAAGGAATACCGTATTCCCATGCGAGACGGTGCCGAACTGTTCACGGTAGTCTATACTCCTAAAGACCAAACTAAAAAATACCCGATTCTCTTAAACAGAACTTGTTACAATGCCTCAAAACATTCAAACTATCAATACAGCGGCTACCCTTCAAAATATCTGGTAGAAGACGGGTATATATTCGTTTTTCAAGATGTACGTGGTCGTTATATGTCAGATGGAGAGTTTGACAATATGAGACCGAACATACCCGGCAACAAACCGAGAAACAAAAAAGACATTGATGAAAGTAGCGACACCTATGACTCAATAGAATGGATGATCAAAAACATTAAAGGCAATAATGGTCGCGTGGGCATGTATGGCATTTCTTATCCCGGGCACTATACCGCGGCCGGCATGATCGATGCCCACCCTGCACTAAAGGCTTCTTCGCCACAAGCGCCGATAGCCGATTTCTTTTTTGACGATTTTCATCACCAAGGTGCCTATTTAGAAAGCTATACGGCTGCCTTTGCCGTATTTGGTTATCAAAAAGACAGTCTTACCAGAGATCCTTGGTATACCGAAAAATTAATGAGGCTCTATGGCAACCCCGCTTCCGATGCGTATGATTTCTTTCTAAAATTAGGCCCCTTAAAAAATATTACCGAAAAATATCACAAAGACAATTTCTTTTGGAACCAGATAGTTGACCACCCTAATTATGATGAATTCTGGCAAAAGAGAAATATTCTTCCCCATTTAAAAGATATCGACCATGCCGTTATGACCGTTGGAGGATGGTACGATGCCGAGGATCTTTATGGCCCATTGAATATTTATAAAACGGTGGAAGCCACAAGCCCGAAAGCCAAAAACACGATTGTCATGGGACCTTGGGACCATGGCGGATGGGCGAAAGAAACCGGTAAAACCGTTCACAACCATATCTATTTTGGTGACAGCATCTCTACCTTTTTTCAAAGAGAAATAGAACGTAATTTCTTTGCCCATAACTTGAAAAGCAAAAACATTTACAAACTGCCGGAAGCCTATATGTTCGATACAGGTTCGAAAGAATGGATGAAGTTTGAACAATGGCCACCAATCGATATAGAACCTGTGAGCCTGCATTTTGGTGGAAATGGGCAACTTAGTGTTAACGGACCTATCAACGAAGATGCCGTTTTCGAATATACGAGCGACCCTCAAAAGCCGGTACCTTACACCTCACAAACCGAAGGGCTGACCTTTACTCCCAGACGTTATATGTCAGATGATCAAAGACATGCCTCACGTAGGCCCGATGTGCTTACCTTCGAAACCGAACCTTTGGACAACCCAAAAGTGCTGGCCGGAGAAATTCTGGCAAAATTAAAGGTGGCCATTACCGGTACCGATGGCGACTTTGTTGTTAAGTTGATCGACGTCTATCCTTCAGACCATGAAAACTATGAGCACAACCCGGATAATATTATTATGGGAGGTTATCAGCAACTAGTAAGGGCCGAAGTATTTCGAGGTCGTTTTAGAAATAGCTTTGAAAAACCTGAACCTTTTGTTCCCGGAGAAATAAGCGATGTCGATTTTAGACTTCAAGATATTTTGCACACCTTTAAAAAAGGGCATCGCATAATGATTCAGATTCATAGTACTTGGTTCCCTTATATTGATAGAAATCCGCAGAAGTATGTTGAGAATATCTATAAGGCCAATGAAGATGATTTCATCAAATCTACCATAAAAGTATATGGATCATCTTCCGTTGAGGTAGGCGGCACCCAAGATTGCTGTTTGCCGGAACCTTTCAGGGGGCAAGCCACAGAATTTATTAAAGATTAAAGTTTAGAGGGTCTTCAAGTCTTTTATAGTCTTGAAGGCCACATCTACTTGGGTATCGTCTACCAAAATGGTAAATTCATTGGTGGTTGAGATAACCTCGTACAGAACAATGCCCTCCCATGCCAAACGCTGAAATATAAAATAATATATACCCGGTACGCTAACGTTTTCGGCTGGAAGCTTTACAGTAATCGAAGATAAATTTTCTGCTTTTTGGGTACACTTTTCTTCTTTAAAAAGGGTTTCGACGGTTTGATCTAAGCTGTTACTTACTACAATATTCAGTTCGTTCACACCTCTAGATGAAGTATAAAAAACATCTTTATTTTTATTGACTTCTTCAAGAAGCTCGGCCTGCACCTCTAATATTGATTCAGATATAAAAAAAGTGAAGTCGGTCAAAGAAGATCGAACCGTAATCTCGCCGATATTCTTCAACACTTTTATAATCTTATGTGTAGCGCGAAATTCTAGATCATCGGACAGTCTTTTCAGTGCCATAACGATAGCCCCATTACGAATATCCTTTCCTAACTCATCTTCAATTTCAGGCTTAACAATTCTTGAAAGAGAGGTTAGATTGATAATACCTTGTGCCAATGCACTTTGTAAAAACGGCTTCTTTTTTATGTATTGCTCAACGACCGACGATATTGTTTTCATGATGCTCTTAGTTGGTTGCAGAGCAAAAATAACACATTGTTATAAATAAAACAAATTGTGTTAATACTAAAATTCAAAACATCTCAACTTTCCCCTCGTCAGAAATGATAAAAAGCATTTTCAAGATGTTCAATCTTAAAAATGCTTCTATTCTTTAATATAGTAACCACATCAAAACGTACCTCGGCATCGATTTCATTTTCGGTTACGAAATAGTCTGCCGCCGAGACCAAAAGCTTTATCTTTTTTGGGGTGATGGTTTCTGCAATCGGTATAATACGGTCATTACTTCTCGCCCTCACCTCTACTACGGCCAATACCTCCTTTTTCTTAGCGATAATGTCTATTTCAGCTTTAAGGTAACGATAGTTCTGGGCTACGATTTCATATCCTTTTCCTACTAAAAAATCAACTGCTATTTTCTCTCCTTCCTTACCAAATTCATTGTGTTTGCCCATAGTTTTCCTTAAATCTATTTCAAAGAGCGGCGGTTCATCGAAAAATAGGGTTACCTAACGCCAAATATTGTGTATGATTCGTAATTAATTATGCCATACATCGAAAATACATCAATCACCATACTATACAAAACCCCAGTACGTTAAGAATTGACCCCAAGCACATAAACGGTTCTTAAAGCCTACTGAAAACTATGGAATACTTTATCAACTGTAATACGGCTTCCCTAGCGCCGTATAACACTCCCTTGAACAGGTCGAAGGCTGCACACCTGTACCGTAGACTGGGGTTCAGCGCCTCCGCACAAACTATCGATCAAGCAGAAGGTCAAAATGCAGGTTCATTGGTAGATACACTAATTAACCAGGCATTGGCCCAACCGCCCGTTACAGCACCTACTTGGGCCGATTGGAACGGTAGTAATTACCCCGAAGACGATGAGCAGCGTAACTCAATGGTGCGTCAACAAAGGCAAGAGTTCAGCTTGGCCTACACCAATCAAATGCTGAACAACAACCTACGAGACCGCCTTAGCTTCTTTTGGAGCAATCATTTTGTTACCGAGCTGAAAGTGTACGAGTGTAATTCATTTCTCTACCACTACATCGATTGCTTACAGCAGAATGCAATAGGTAACTTTAAAACATTTGTTAGCGAAATCGGACTTACCGATGCCATGTTGTATTATTTGGATGGCGTTTATAACAACGGCCATAACCCCAACGAAAACTACGCCCGAGAACTTTATGAGCTATTTACTTTGGGCGAAGGTAATGGGTATACTGAAGAAGACATTATTGAAACGGCACGTGCCTTAACCGGTTATGTTGAGAGAGGCGAACTAGGTTGCGAATCCGTACAATTTAGAGATGACCGCCACGATACCGACAGCAAAACTATATTAGGTCAAACAGGCAACTGGGGTTATGATGACGTGATTGACATATTGTTCGAGCAACGAGCCAATGAAATTGCCGAATTTATCTGTAGAAAACTCTATGAGTTTTTCGTTCACCCCGACTCTCAAGATGCCGCGGGCAATGCCCAGACCATTATATCTGGCATGGCAAGCACTTTCTTGGCCAATAATTTTGAGATTGCACCGGTGCTTTCACAATTATTTAAAAGTCAACATTTCTTTGATGATGAGGCTATTGGCGTCATTATTAAAAGTCCGTTCGATATTTATTTCAACCTACTGAACGAATCAAGCTTTACCTACGATGATGTCACGGTATCAAGCATGATCAATTATAGTGCACTCTTAAGCCAAGAATTGTTCAACCCTTTTGATGTAGCCGGTTGGCAAAGAGACCGATCTTGGATTAACACCAATTTTATGATCGGGCGTTGGCTGACTATAGAAAGTGTATTAGAAGAATTTTTTAATGCCGACCCCGAACAGTTCAGGTCTTTTGGCCTATCGCTTACAGGAATGGATGGCATGACAAGCAATAACCCAGATGTAATTGCTCGGGCCATTATCGATTTTATATTACCGAAAGGACTATTAAACGATTCGGAATACGATAAGGCATACACCGTATTTAGAAGCGATGTGCAAGATCAATACTACGAGGGCGGCTCGACACCTACTTGGACGTTGCAGACTTCAATGGAAGGCCCTTCACAGGTATATCTGCTAATGCAATATTTGGCCCGTCAACCCGAATTTCAACTTAAATAACCTACAGCTATGTGCGATACCCACCATAATTCACCTCATAAGGGCCTGCAACACGAAGGCCATGACCAAGAACATAAAGCATGGAGCAGACGCTCATTTTTACAGGCACTCGGCATAGCTGGATCAGGTTCGATGATGCTAGGTTCCAATTTTTTAACGGCCTCGGCACCGTCACCTCTAACATCGGCTATTGCAGCCGCTGAAACAGACAACATTTTAATTCTTATTCGTCTTTCGGGTGGAAACGATGGTCTGAGCACCGTTATACCCATTGAGCAATATGATTCATACGCCAACGCGCGACCCAACATTTATATTCCGGAGAGCAAAGTATTGAAGCTTACCGATGAGTTCGGTGTGCCATCTTACATGAAGTCTTTGGAAGCAATGTGGGACCAAGGCCAGTTCAAGGCGGTTCATGGCGTAGGTTATGAAGGGCAAAGTCTTTCCCACTTTACGGGATCGGATATTTTTGCCAACACCGACCTAACAACCACCGGATTCAGTGGGTTGAACACGGGATGGATGGGAAGGCATTTTGAGAACATATATCCTGATTACCTTATTTCGCCCCCTCCCGCACCAGCGGCCATTCAAATAGGTCAGTTCGGTAGTTTGGTTTTTCAAGGCGAAGAAACCAATTATGCGTTCGTTACCTCGAATATCGACCAGTTAGAGGAAATCGCCGAATCGGGTGTGCGATATGGTTTAGAAGATACCCTGTTCAACGACTGTATGTATGGCGACCAACTTAAATTTTTAAGAGGTGTGGCCAATACCACCTACGAATACTCAGGCATTATTCACGAAGCTTGGTCAAGAGGCCAAAATCAGGTAGAATATCAAGACAACGGCTTCGCCCGACAATTGGCGCTTTTAGCCCGTTTGATCAAAGGAAACTTAGGTACAAAGGTGTATATGATATCTATGGGAGGCTTTGACACCCATGGCAACCAACCCTTGGCGCACGAGAGACTAATGAGCAATTTATCGATTGCCATCAACAATTTTTACGAAGACCTTGCTTATACCGAACAAGACGATAAGGTACTGAGCATGACGTTTTCAGAGTTTGGTAGAAGAATTTTTGAAAATGGATCCAACGGCACCGATCATGGCAAGGCCGCCCCTACCCTTTTCTTCGGAAAAGGATTGAATGGCAGTGCATTTGTTGGTGAGCATCCAACTCTCGACAACCCTGATGGCCGGGGGAATTTAGAGTACACTATGGATTTTAGAGATTTGTATGCCACGGTTTTGGCCGAGTGGCTCTGCGTTCCAATTCCATTAGTAGAGCAACACTTACTAGACCACCCCTATGCACCTGTAAATCTTGGTTTTAATTGTAGTGGAACCGATTTTCCTGAAATCGCTTACAGTGATGGTGAACCTACCATTCCCACTACTCCTGACAGTCAAACCGAAAGTCCTGTAGTGCCTAGCAGTGCCGAGATAAATGCTATTGTTCACAAACCGTACTATCCGACAGACGATGCCCCGCATATCTATATTGAAATGCCGGTAACGGCCCATGTAGATATTCAATTGTTCAACATAGTTGGGCAGCGCGTGGGTACCATACGCAATACCATCATGACTGCCGGAGCCAATGAAATCAACATAAAAGAAAGTATGCCGGGTCATTTGGCAGCTGGTAAATATATCTATCGCATACAAGTACAAGACCATAAAATGAGCAAATCGGTTATGGTCGCATAGCACATCAATTTCAATCAATCCTAACAAGCCCTCGTTAACCCTAATTTACGAGGGTTTTGCTTTTTGAATATTACTTGTATCCCTCGTAGCAAAAACCTTATTTTTGTGGCCTAATTTCAAATTTGATGGCCGAAAAAAATCTTACTCCCGCTCGTTATACCATTACTGCTGCATTACCCTATACTAACGGACCAATTCATATTGGTCACTTGGCGGGTGTATATGTTCCTGCAGATATTTACGCCAGATACTTAAGACTGACCGGAAAAGAGGTTGCCTTTGTCTGTGGAAGCGATGAGCATGGGGTCGCAATTTCAATGAAGGCCAAAAAAGAAGGGGTAACACCCAAAGAGATTATCGATAAGTACCATGCCATCATTAAAAAGTCGTTTCAAGACTTCGGCATTACTTTCGACAATTATTCTAGAACTTCTGCCGAGGTTCATCACGAAACGGCATCCGATTTCTTTAAAAAATTATACGAGCAAGGTGATTTTATTGAAGAGACTACCGCCCAATTATATGATGAAGAAGCCAAGCAATTTTTGGCCGATCGTTTTGTAATCGGCACTTGCCCTAAATGCGGGCATGAAGAGGCCTATGGTGACCAATGTGAAAATTGTGGGTCTTCGTTAAATGCAACTGATTTGATCAACCCAAAATCAACCATTACAGGAAGCACACCTACCACAAAAGAAACCAAACACTGGTTCTTGCCTTTGGACAGGTACGAAGGCTTTTTAAGGGATTGGATCCTTGAAGGACATAAAAACGATTGGAAACCCAATGTGTACGGGCAATGCAAAAGCTGGATAGATGGTGGACTTGAACCTAGAGCCGTTACTAGAGATTTAGATTGGGGTATACCGGTACCGGTAGAAGGCGGAGAAGGTAAAGTACTGTACGTTTGGTTCGATGCCCCTATCGGCTATATTTCTTCTACTAAAGAGTGGGCAAAAAGAGAAGGAAAAGATTGGGAGCCTTATTGGAAAGACAAAGACACCAAATTGGTTCATTTTATTGGGAAAGACAACATTGTTTTCCACTGCATCATATTTCCCGCTATTCTAAAATCGCATGGTGGTTATATTCTTCCGGAAAACGTTCCGGCCAATGAGTTCTTGAATTTGGAAGGCAACAAGCTCTCCACCTCTAAAAATTGGGCCGTTTGGTTGCACGAATACTTAGAAGAGTTTCCTGATATGCAAGATGTGTTGCGCTATACGCTAACGGCCAACACACCTGAAACGAAGGACAATGATTTTACTTGGAAGGATTTTCAGGCCCGCAACAACAATGAGTTGGTGGCCATCTTGGGTAATTTCATCAACCGGGTGGTTGTATTGACCAACAAATATTATGATGGGGTAATTCCTGCACCGTCCGACTTTACCGAGGTGGACCAAGAAACTTTGGATGCCCTTAAAAAATATCCAGAAGTTATTTCCAATTCCTTGGAAAGATACCGCTTTAGGGAAGCGGCCCAAGAATTAATGAACCTAGCACGTTTGGGTAATAAGTATTTGGCCGACGAAGAACCTTGGAAGGTTATTAAACAAGACGAAGAAAGGGTGCAAACGATAATGTATGTCGCCCTGCAAATAGCTACTGGTCTAGCTGTTTTAAGTGAGCCTTTCGTGCCTTTTACTTCCAATAAATTAAAATCAATACTGGCCCTATCTACCGACTTGGGCTGGAACGATGTTTCGCAAAAAGAATCGTTGTTACCGGCGGTACATAAAATCAATCAATCACAGTTGTTGTTCAGAAAAATAGAGGACAGCGAAATTCAAAAACAATTAGATAAATTGGAAGCTACCAAAAAAGCGAACGAGAACGAAAAGAAAGCGGTCACACCTCAAAAAGAGACCATCACCTTTGATGATTTTACGAAATTGGATATGCGTGTAGGTACAATTTTGGAAGCCGAAAAAATGCCTAAGACCAAAAAATTACTGGTTTTAAAGGTAGATACCGGCATTGACACCAGAACTATTGTTTCGGGTATCGCTGAAAGCTTCAAGCCAGAAGAGATTATCGGTAAAAAAGTTACTGTTCTGGTCAATTTGGCACCGCGACCTTTACGTGGTGTTGAAAGTCAGGGCATGATTCTGATGACCGAAAGCAAAGAGGGTAAATTGGTTTTCGTCAACCCCGATGAAGAAGGTGTTGGTAACGGCGAAGGGATTAGTTAACTTTCCCATTAATTGTCAGGTCGAGCGTAGTCGAGAACCTAGGAGTGGGAATTAACCATCTCTCTATTCCATTTTGAACAAATAGGTCTCTAAATTTAAAGTTTAGCCACTTTCACTTGGCTTACTAAAAAAACAGTTTAGTCTCAACCATAAGAATTTACATGAATCTCTTAGCCTATATCTTAAAACATACCCAGCTTCCCGAAAAAGGTATCAAAAACACGGTTGAACTGCTTAATGAAGACTGTACCATTCCCTTTATCGCCCGCTACCGCAAAGAAAAGACAGGCAACCTTGATGAAGTACAGATTGGTCAAATTGTGGAGTTCAAAACGCAGTTTGAAAATCTTGAAAAGAGAAAGGAAACGATTCTAAAAGCCATTGAAGAACAAGATTCTTTAACAGAAGACCTTAAAAACAAGATTGCCCAGACCGAAGATTTGACGAGTTTGGAAGACCTCTACCTTCCTTTTAAGAAAAAGAGAAAAACCAAAGCCGAAACAGCTCGTAAAAACGGTTTGGAGCCTTTGGCTAAAATCATCATGGCCCAAAACCATCGAGATATTGAGTCGGCAGCCCACCAATATTCCAATTCCGAAGTCCCTGATACAGATGCCGCCCTGGAGGGAGCTCGACACATCATTGCCGAATGGCTTAATGAGCGAATCTCCATTAGAAACCTCATCCGTTCACAATTGGAAAGGTCTGCTATGCTGACAACAAAGGTGGTTTCTACCAAAAAAGATGAAGAGGCGGCCCAAAAGTTCAGAGATTATTTTGATTGGAGCGAATCGCTCAACCGTTGCCCTTCGCATCGTTTATTGGCCATTCTTAGAGCTGAAAACGAAGGTTTTATAAGAGTGAAATTAGAATTGGATACTGATTTTATCCTTTCTAAAATCGAGCAACGTACCATTAAATCGAACAATTCGTGTACGCCGCAAATTCAAATGGCTATAGAAGATGCTTACAAAAGGTTGTTGTTTCCCTCTTTATCCAACGAACTTTTAAAAAAGGCTAAAGAGGAGGCCGATGATGATGCCATTAAAGTATTCGCCAAGAACTTACAGCAATTGCTATTAGGCTCCCCAGTAGGTGAAAAACGAATTTTGGCCATTGACCCAGGTTTTAGAACGGGTTGTAAGGTGGTCTGTTTGAGTGCCACCGGAGATTTGGAGCACAATGAAACCATTTTTCCGCATGCACCGCAAAATGATACCAAGGGTGCCCTGAAAAAACTGAGCACATTGGCAGACGCCTATAAAATTGAGGCTATTGCCATTGGTAATGGTACGGCTTCCCGCGAAACGGAGCGTTTGGTAAAGAGGGTACATTTTAAAAATCCGGTTGAAGTTTATGTGGTGAGCGAGGCCGGTGCCTCTATTTATTCCGCCTCGAAAATTGCAAGAGAAGAATTCCCGAACTACGATGTTACCGTACGCGGTGCGGTCTCAATAGGCAGAAGATTGGCAGACCCGTTGGCCGAGTTGGTGAAAATAGACCCTAAATCTATCGGTGTGGGGCAATACCAGCATGATGTAGACCAAAACAAGCTACAGACCTCTCTCGATAGAACAGTGGAGAGCTGTGTAAACTCCGTTGGCGTAAACATCAATACGGCCAGTGTTCCGCTTTTAAGTTACGTTTCAGGAATTGGCCCTAAATTGGCCGAGAACATCGTGGCTCACCGTAACGAAAACGGCCCATTCAGCAAACGTTCCGACATTAAAAAAGTAGCTCGATTAGGTGAAAAGGCCTTTGAACAGGGCGCCGCTTTCCTTCGAATAAAAAATGCAAAAAACCCCTTGGATGATTCTGCCGTTCACCCCGAAAGTTACGGTATAGTAGAACAGATGGCCAAGGATAAAAAGATGCCATTATCCGAAATAATCGGAAACAAAGAAATCTTAAAAAGTATTCAACTCAAACATTACTGTACCGATGAAATCGACCTACCTACCCTTCAAGATATTATAAAGGAACTGGAAAAACCCGGATTGGACCTTAGGGAGAAAGCGAAGGTGTTTACTTTTGACCAGAACATTAAAACTATTGATGACCTGCGAGAAGGTCAATTGCTGCCCGGTATCGTCAACAACATTACCAATTTTGGGTGTTTTGTTGATATTGGCATCAAAGAAAGTGGGCTTATTCATGTCTCTAACCTTGCCGATGCCTTTGTCAAAGATGTGAACGAACATGTTCATTTACATCAACAAATTATAGTGAAGGTCTTGCAAGTTGACATCCCTCGAAAACGAATTCAGTTAAAACTACATAAAGGCGATTTATAGCCATGCTAAAAATAGCCTATCACCCTATTTATAATCACCCATTACCCGAAGGGCACCGTTTCCCCATGGTCAAATACGAGCTTTTGCCCAAACAGCTCTTACACGAAGGTACTTGCTCGCCCGAAAATTTTTTCGAACCCGTAACACCCAATGACAAGCACATTGTAGCCGTTCACGACCCTGAGTATTTTTATGACTTATTGAATATTAAAATACCGCCCCGTGAGGCTAGAAAAATTGGCTTTCCCTTAAGCGAAAACTTGGTGGAAAGGGAGCGCATTATTGCCGATGGCACGATGAAAGCCTGTGAATACGCAATAAAATATGGCATTTCAATGAATATAGCCGGCGGTACGCACCACGCTTACAGCGACCGCGGAGAAGCCTTTTGTATGCTGAACGACCAAGCTATTGGTGCCAGATACCTGCAAGCAAACGGTTGGGCCAAAAAAATACTGATTATTGATTTGGATGTGCACCAAGGAAACGGAACGGCAGAAATTTTTCAAAATGACGATTCTGTTTTCACCTTCTCTATGCACGGAGAAGGCAATTACCCCTTTAAGAAAGAGGTGTCGGACCTGGACATTTCGTTAAAAAAGGGGACCGAAGACCAGGAATATCTCGGCTTGTTAAAAGAAACCTTACCCCATTTACTAGAAACGGTAAAACCCGATTTTATTTTCTACCTATCAGGGGTAGATGTTCTAGAGTCCGACAAACTGGGTACTTTGTCGCTTACCTTGCAAGGCTGTAAAGAAAGGGACGAATTTGTGCTTAATACCTGTCACGAACACCATATTCCTGTACAATGTAGTATGGGCGGTGGTTATTCTCCCGATATCAAAGTGATTGTTGAGGCACATGCCAACACCTATCGACTCGCCCAGAAAATCTACTTTTGAAAACCCATCTTCGCCATATTTACCACAATAACTTTAAATTGACGAGGTTATAATCTGTAGCGCTCGCAAATGAGTTAGTTTTATTTTAAACCGATTCTTCTTAAAACAAGCGTAGCTATTATTTTTGCCCCCTATGAAAAAGATTTTGTTCGTTCTGGCCTTTTTATCCTTCAGTTCTTCCTTTTCCCAAGATAGCATTGTGGTACCCAGTGAAAAACGTTGGGATATGTTCAAGTATGATTTTGTTAATATGTTCAAAGGTGTGGGTTACTCCTATGCCAGACCTTTTCATTGGCAGGGTAAACAATGGGCTCAGTTCGGAGGTGTGGTAGCGGGCACCGGGGCGGTCTATCTGATTGATGATGATACCTCTCGCTTTATTCGCCTTCAAAAGGAAGGAGTACCGGAGGTCATTCGTTCGTACGGAACTTTTTATGGCAGCCCTGAAAACAACTATTTGGTCACTTCTGGGGTATATCTAACGGGATTGATCGCCAAAAACGAAAAATTGCGAAGAACAGGTGTATTATTGATATCATCAGCAACTTCAGCGGGTTTTCTACAACAGGTTCTAAAATCAGCAGTAGGCAGGGCAAGACCCATAGCTAATTTAGGAAAGGATACTTTTGACCCCTTCAACTCAAGTCGTAATTTTCACTCGTTTCCTTCAGGCCATGCATTGTTGGCCTTTACCAACGCATATGCTATCGGAAAGCAATTCAAGAGCCCTTGGGCAAAGGCAGGCATCTATACTTTAGGGGCTATACCCGGCCTTTCAAGAATTTGGGACGGACAGCATTGGTTGAGTGACTTCGTTTTTGCCATTGCTATAAGCGTAGCAACAGTAGAGTCGATTGACAAATATCTCGACCGGAAATACAACGAGAAATATAACGCTCAAGACAAAAGAACTAGCTGGAACCTTAACTTTGGTCCGGGCACCTTAGGAGTGACCGTGAATTTTTAACTTTTATGGGATTTTTTTAGCTGTGTTCAGAAGCTAAATCTTTTAGTTGTAACATAGTGATGATTTGCACCTCTCCAGTTTAAAATGGTATTTTATTCAGTTGATGTCTTTAGAATTAAACCTCCCCTTTTACAATATTTTTTACGAACCTTCCCTTAATAGTTTTTTCTGCGTGTGTTATAAATATAAGTGGTTAGAATAGCCAATAATAAGGATACGGGAATTAAGGTTAATGGAGAAATACCTCTTGCGGTATCACTCCCTAATTTTAGTAGTCCTTCAGTCAATTCCGGATGAGATTCTTCAAGGGAAAATACCCCATCTTGATTTGAATCATATTTGGCAATCAACTCTCTTTTGATTTTTCGGCTACGGTATTCCCATCGAAAATGAACAGCAACATTCAAACCAATATAAAAGGCTACTGCGACTATGATGAATTTCAAAATCTTTAACTTCATCTAGTCTTTTTTAAACTTTTCCCTAAGTTATGATTTAAGAACTATCCATATCCAACCAATCTCCAATCTTCTGTAATTAAGACTTATGTTACCGAACAGGATCAGCCCAATGGGTTTATTATAGTTCTTATCAAAAATTAAGTGAGGGTACAATTCTTTTTGCTTTTTAGTTTCGGGGCAAAAATCAAAAAATTCCTCAAAATCACTTCTGTTATTTACTCGCGATTCAAATTCGCCGAGTTAATTATCATAACTTAAAAGCTCAATAGTATCAATATCGTCTTGTTATGAAGGGTCAATTCTGACGAGAAAAGCATATCTAGATTCATTACCCGTATTCTTTGTTTTTATGGTATAGAACTATTGTTGTCTTAATTGTATCAACATTTTCTTTCCGTTTTCATTTTCCGGATTCAATTCAATTGATTTCTCATACATTTCGATTGCTTCTGCTTTTCGATTTGATTTTAATAAAGCTTCGCCATAACTGTCATACGCATTAGAACTATCTGGAAATAAAATTGTATTTAATTTGAAAACTTCTAAAGCCTTATCTAATTCTTCATTTCCCAAAAATGAATATCCCAATGCATTCAAATCTTGTTCTGAACGATTATTCATCTTAGTTTCAATAGACAATTCCATGGCATTGTCTAAAGCCTTTGGTAACAGCTCAATTTGTTGCTCTTTATCCAATGTTTTTGAGTACGCTTTAACGACTGCATTGATAATTAGCGAAGGATTATCCAGAAATACGGCATGACCACTTCCTTTGGCGATAATGTTTGTAACATTATCTTTATTGTCGTCAAGTTCTTCGTGAAGTTTTCTCCACCTAGTCGAAAGTTCCTCTGGTAAACCTGGTAAAGAGTTTTCAGGAAAAATATTTAGTAACGGTATACTATCTGGGAAATGTATACTTCTCGCATATCGCATGGTTTCATTGTAATTGACATTCAAAAAATAATCTCCTGAAGGTTTAGGTATTGTACTAATATCGACATTGTTATCTCTCATTGTCAGTAATTCATCATTCCAAAAATTGTTAAGCGTTACATCAATTAAAACCACGGATTTTACTTTTTTAGGATGTTTATTTGCATAGAGTAAATTATACAACCCACCATACGAGTGGGAAACCAAAATAATATCATTATCGTACCCCAACCTTGAAAGACCCGTCTCCAGTTCTTTCATACCGTTTAAAATTCCAAAATCGGTATCGCTTTTTAGATTAGGGTTCAATTCACTTTTTCCAAACCCAGATCGGTCATAAGTAATCAATGTTGTACCCGTAACTTTATGGATTTTTTCCAAAATGTTGTCCCAGACAGAACCATCGTTACCTGCACCCGCTTCGAAAAGAATTGGAGTTCCTTTTCCTTTCATTATGTTGAAATGCATTTTATACCCTCCTATGTCTACTAGGGTATCTGAGCTTTGGGAATGCATTAAGAGAGGAAAAAAGAAAATCACTAAAAAATTAAAATATCTCATTTAGCCTATTATAAATTAGTAAACACTATCTCCTTAAATATTCTTGATTATTTACTTTATGCTTAAAGGAATACGATAATTGTAAATTAAGCGTCGAACAAATAGGTCAAATAAATTCCTTGAAAAAATCTAGCTCAAAACACCTATTACATAGGTTCAAATTTATAAGAACTCAATTTATGAATTAAGAAACTGGTTCTTTTGTGGCGAAATGACTAGATATTGGTACGAGTAGATAGATAATTTTTAAGTGAAGAGTAATTCGACTTGGAAACCGGAATGGTAGAATCCATACCTTTAAAAGTAATGGAGGCTTTGTTAGAGTTACCTATAAGTTCGTCTATATTATGCGGATTCACAACGAACGATCTATGTACTTTAAAAAGAAAGGTAAAATCCTTTAAAATTTTCTTCAGCGTTCCACGCATTAGATATTTAGTATAATTACCATCTTTAAAATAATGTATTTCAACGTAATTATCCTGAGATTGAATATACAAAAGATGTTCTTCTTTTATAGAGAGTACCTCCAATGAACCATTCTCCTTAATATGTAATACATTTTCATGTTCTGATATATTATTTTTAGTGATGGGTGGATATATCTGAATAGGAAATATGGCTACTTTGAAAAAATGAAAAATAAAAAGGATAATTGGATAAAATGGCAGTGCCAATACTAAAATGTACTCTAACAGGAAACCAAAAGTAACATGTCCATCCTTTACAACGATTAAACGGTCATAAAGAAAAATTAGAATCACACTGATTAGAGCTAGAAAAACATCAAAAAGAATCAGTTTTAGGTAATTGAACTTAATGGTCTTATAACAATTCAATAAAATTTCATAACCTAAAATATAGACCCCCGTGCAAATTAATCCGACACCAATTCGAACAAGCGTGATATGTGGGTGGTCTATTATATTTTTTTCAAACGGCTTTAGCCCGATTAAAATTAAAGCGACAAAGAAGCCCAAAAAAAATGCCGAATACCAATATTTCTTTCTGTCCCCACTTAAATAAAAACTTTGTTTATTTTTTAGTAAAAGACCAGTCCAAGAAATTTTCACCCTTAAGAATCTATTGTTAGTTTTTGATAATTCATTTTACTATTGAGAGTTGCTCTGTTTTTAATTACTTCCCTGTACTTAGACAAACTTAAAAATCCTTTTCTAAACTTTCCGCTTAGTTATGACATATAATCTATCTGTTATAGAAAACAGGTAAGGCTCCACTACCCAACACCCATTTAAAACCACACCCTTATTTAATGTGAGAAAAACACCTATTTTTAGGTAAATTTCCATCATGAAAAAATTAACCACCTTACTACTTTCACTTTCTTGTTTTATTTCTTTCGGTCAAACGCCGTCATTACAAAAATCGACGCCCCTTCAAACGGCCACTGCCAATGAAGCTGGTATTTCACAAGCCCGGCTCGATAAAATAGACCAAATGCTCAAAGATGCTGTACAGCAAGACCAGGTACCTGGTGCGGTCGCCCTGATTGCAAAAGATGGCAAAATAGTTTTTCACGAAGCATATGGCATGGCCGACAACAAGGCCAAAAAATCTATGGAAAAAAACACCATTTTTCGAATTGCCTCACAAACAAAGGCCATTACCTCTACAGCGGTGATGATGCTCTGGGAAGAAGGCAAATTTCGATTAGATGACCCCATCTCAAAATACATTCCCGAATTCAAAGACCCGCAAATCTTAGATTCTTACAGCATTCTAAACGACACCTATACGACCCTACCGGCCAAAAACGAAATTACCATTCGGCATTTATTGACACACACTTCCGGTTTGGGTTACGGGGTTATTGATGGTGATGAACGGTTCAAGAAAATTTATAAGAAAGCCGGTATTACCGACCTTTTCACCACAGAAGATATTTCAATAGAGAGCAGCGTGAAAAAATTGGCTCAACTACCGCTTCATCATAACCCTGGCGATGCCTACGTGTATAGCGAAGGGCTTGATGTTTTAGGATATTTTATCGAGGTCATATCAGGGGTTGCTTTCGATGAGTTTTTGAGAACCCGAATTTTCGACCCTCTTGGAATGGATGATACATGGTTCTATTTACCTAAGGATAAACACGACAGACTCGTTACCGTACAGCAAATCAACGATGGAAAATGGGAGAAATACCCAAACACTTTTTATGATACCGACTACCCCAAGAAAGGAGCTCAAAAGTTCTTTTCCGGTGGAGCTGGATTATCAAGTACGGCCAAAGACTATGCTACTTTTCTACAGATGTACCTTAACGGTGGCGAATTGAACGGTACCAGAATTCTCAGCAGAACAACTATTGAAAGTATGATGCAGAACCAATCGAAAGATTTTTTTGGTGATGGCACAAGGCATTACGGCCTTGCTTTCGGCGTAGTAACACCCAAAGGTGTAGCTGCTGGCGGCTGGGGAAGTAACGGAACTTTTGACTGGGGAGGATACTTCAACACCCAGTACTTTGCAGACCCCGAAGAAAAAGTGATCGGCATACTAATGAAACAGACCCAAGGTAAGGTCAATGATGAGACGGGATGGAAATTTCGACAAATGGTCTTCGCATCAATCGATGATTGATTTATAAAATAACATTGAAATGTTAACGTTTTTGATTATCAAACATAAAAGGTAAAGATTTCAATTATAACCATTATGAAAAAATTCGTACTACTAATGGCCTTGACCATCACCGGCCTGGCTACTGCCCAAAAGTTAAAGATTGAAGAGGGAGATTTCGACTTTCTACCTGGACAACAAGAAGTTAATGTCGAGTTCGTTTACGACAACATGAAACTGCTCAAAAAGAATCTTCCCGAAGAACAGTATGTAGCAGAACATGCTGCAGAAATGGAAGAAAAATCACCGGGTAAAGGCGATACTTGGAAGAAAAAGTGGGAAGCGGCCCCTGAATTGATTTGGCAGCCTAAGTTCTTAGAACTCATGAACCGCTATTTTTATGACGACCACCAATTAGCTTTTAAAGAAGGCTTGGCCGATGCCAAGTACACCCTGATAGTTGAAACCGTTTGGCTCTACCCAGGTTGGGATGCAGGAGTTATGAAACAACCCGCCAAGGTAACTACCAACCTCAAATTTGTTGAAACGGCCGACCCAAGCAACGTTTTGGCAGAAGTTTCTAGTGAAAACGCTCCGGGAGACCAATGGGGCAGTAGTTTCAGCAACGAAGACCGTTTAGGCGAAGGCTATGCCAAAACAGGCAAGTCTTTTGCCAGACTGGTTCTCAAGAAGACGAAAGCTTTTTAATCCGATAAACTATTGGAGGTCGTTAAAGAAATAGGTTTCAACCTATCGACTTATCGGCCTCTTTTTCCATTTCAGCTATTCGGGCCACTGTTTTCACCAGTCGGTGATGGTTTTTCACAAACGGATTTTCTTTATCCCACACATATCCAGCCAGTACAGCGCATATTTGAGCCTTGATTGTTGGGTTATCGTTGCTATCGAAAAATATGGTCTGTAGGTTGCCCGTGTACCACTCCTTTACATAAGTAGCAAAAACGTTCACCCCTTCTTTCATGTACTCGGCATACTCTTTTTCCCAATCGACCGTTTCACCTGCCAGCTGCTTCGCTATCAATTTCGAAGCAACCAACGAAGATTCAGTCGCAAAGGTGACCCCCGATGAAAATACAGGATCTAAAAACTCGGCACTATTGCCTGTTAGCACAAAGCCTTCCCCATAAAGCTTTTTTACAGATTTGGCGATGTTCTTGATGATCACAGGCTCAAATTCATATTCCAGACCATCAAACCGATCAAAGTAATATTCGGAAAGTTTCATCATTTCCCGCAGTTTTTCCGTGTGAGATCCCTGAAAAGATTCGATATAATCGGATGGGCCTACGAATCCGATACTGGTGTACCCATTTGAAAAAGGAATAACCCAGAGCCAGGTTTCTAGGCTAACGATATCAAAAGTGATGATGGTACCCTCTCGACCTTGCGGCCTTTTACTGTCTTTTACATGAGTGAATATAGAGGAGTGTCGCCCTATATCTGAAGGTTTATCCAAATCTAAAAGTCGTGGCAAAACCCTACCATGACCGCTTGAATCGACAATGAACTTGGCCGATATGGCGGAGAGACTTCCATCGATATCTTTAATGGTTGTAATCGAATCACTGCCATTAAAATCGACCCCCACCACTTCCTTTTCAAAGTCAATGTCTACGCCCCAACCTTCTAGGGTATCGGTTAAGGTTTTATCGAAATCGGCCCTGGGCACTTGCCATGTCCAGTCCCATCCTTCCGTAAATTTCTTACTAAAATCGAAATTACAGATTTTATCGCCTCTCATAAATCGGGCGCCTGCCTTGACTTCGTAATTTCTTTTTTTCAATTCCTCTAATAAGCCGACCTCTTCAAAATGATCCATGCAGCGGGGCAATAGGCTTTCACCTATTACGAATCTCGGAAACTTGCTTTTCTCAACGACCTTTACCTTAAGGCCTTGCTTAAAGAGATACGCGGCCGATACGGCCCCTGATGGCCCAGCCCCGATAATTAGTACGTCTACAGATTCGTTTTGCATGGTTTTGGTCATAAATCTTCCTTCTAAACTTAAAGTTCTACGAGCTGAAAAGGAAATGAGATTGCTAAAAATACAAAGTAAAAATACGATAATCCTTACCTATTTATTAGTAATTTGCATTCTGAATTATTTATTTTAGCCCTCCCGAAAAACTAGAAATATATCGAAGACCAACCGAAAAATGCCAGAAATTAAAGGAAAGTTAGGAATTGAGGAGTTTTATAGTGTAATTTTTGACAACGAACCCCTTTCCGTCGACCATAAGGTAATCGAAACCGTTCAAAAAAGCTTTGATTTTCTAAAAGAATTCTCCAAGAACAAGGTCATATATGGCGTCAACACCGGCTTCGGCCCTATGGCGCAATACAAGATAAAAGACTCCGAAACCTTACAGTTACAGTATAATCTTATCAGAAGTCACGCATCTGGCACGGGCAAACCAATACCGGAAAAGTACGTAAGAGCTGCCATGCTGGCCCGATTGAACACCCTTAGCTTGGGCAATTCGGGTGTACACGTTTCGGTGGTAAGCACTATGACCGAACTGATCAACAAAAACATTACGCCCCATATTTATGAACATGGTGGTGTAGGTGCGAGTGGCGATTTGGTGCAGTTGGCACATTTAGCGTTGGTGCTGATTGGTGAAGGTGAAGTATTCTATAAAGGCCAGCGAAGACCTACCACAGAAGTGTTCGAAATTGAAGGTATTGAGCCCATCAAAGTAAAACTAAGGGAAGGCCTAGGGCTCATCAACGGAACTTCGGTAATGACCGGCATCGGTGTTGTCAATACCATTTATACCCGACGCCTTTTGGAGTGGATGATTGCCTGCTCTTCTGCCATTAACGAAATAATGCAGGCTTATGACGACCACCTTTCGGAAGCCTTGAACTCCACCAAAAAACACAAAGGGCAGCGCGAAATCGCACGTTCGATGCGCAGCCATTTAAAAGACAGTACGCTCACGCGAAAAAGAGAGCATCACTTATACACCGATACTAACGGAAATGTATCAGTATTTGAAGAGAAAGTGCAAGAATACTACTCGATTCGCTGTGTGCCACAAATTCTTGGGCCGGTGCTGGACACGCTTAACGATGTACAGCGAATTTTGATAGAAGAGGTCAATTCGGCCAATGACAACCCCATTGTTGATGTGGCCCAGAAAAATGTATACCATGGCGGCAATTTTCACGGAGATTACGTCTCATTGGAAATGGATAAACTCAAGATCGTGGTAACAAAAATGAGTATGTTGGCCGAACGCCAGCTCAATTATTTAATGAATTCAAAGCTGAACGACATTCTTCCCCCGTTCGTCAACCTGGGCACCTTAGGCCTTAACTTTGGTATGCAGGGCGTTCAGTTTACGGCAACCTCTACAACGGCCGAAAACCAAATGTTATCCAACCCAATGTATGTTCATAGCATACCCAACAACAACGACAATCAAGATATCGTAAGTATGGGTACCAATGCGGCCCTGATCACCAAAAAAGTCATCGAAAATGCTTTTGAAATAATTGCTATAGAAATGATAACAGTCGTTCAGGCAATTGAGTATCTTAGTGTACAGGATAAGGTCTCGTCGAAAACGAAAAAAATGTACGATGCCGTGCGCAATATAGTTCCCCCGTTCAAAGAAGATACGATTATGTATCCGTATGTTAACCAAGTGAAAGATTTTATCACTAACCATAAGAACAAGTAACCATAGAGCGGAAAGTCAGCAGGCACATTGCCCCGATTTAAAAAAGCTATTCGTTCTTTTCGCCGCTATCGTTCGGTTCGAACAAAAGAAACACGTAGTTATTTTAAATTTTTAACACAATGAAAACAAAAAGCTTTTTACTGTTATTAGTAGCACTGAATTCAGTGATTGTTTACGCCCAAGAACTTTCCTTGGTTAGGGAAGATGGCAAATTTGGTTATATCGACAAAACGGGCAAGTATGCGATCCAACCCAGTTTTGAGGAGGCCAAAACTTTCTCAAATGGCCTAGCGGCGGCAGTTCAAGACAAAAAATGGGGATATATAAAACCTTCGGGCGAATGGGCCATTGAACCCAAATATGAAAAAGTAAAGTATTTTGATTCAGGTTACGCCATGGTAGCCGAAAATGGGGAATGGAAATATATCGACAAAACAGGTAAAGTACTTGAAGTTCCCTCGGCCGAAAAATATTACGATTTTGAAGATGGCGTTGCCCTTTATAGACAAGGGGACAAAATTGGGCTTATTGGCACGAATGGCAAGGTAATTCTAGAACCAACCTACGATGCCATCAAAAAATTCAGAAATGGCCACGCCAAAGTTCAGAAAGGTGATTTGTGGGGCATGATTGACAACAAAGGTAAAGTGGTCATTCCCGTAGAATATGAAGAAATAGGTAATGAATACCACCCGAATGGTGTAGAAGGTATGAAAGGTGGCTCTTACGGAATCATCACGAATGGCACTTTTAATACTATCGAAGGGGCCGACAAAGTATGGGGCTTTTATGAAAACTCAAATCTGACCTATGCCAGAAAAGACAAGAAAATAGGCTTTGTCAATAGTAGCGGAAAATGGGTCATAGAGCCTAAATATGATAAGGCCCGTGCTTTCGTAAAAGGCTTGGCCCCAGTAGCTGAAGGCAAAAACTGGGGATATATCAACGAAAAAGGCGAAATGGTCATTGAGCCGAAATACCGTGATGCAGAGGTTTTTACAGAAGATGGCCTGGCACCTGTGAAAGAGAAAATGTGGGGTTTCATCAACACTACCGGTAAAGAGGTCATTCCCTTGGAATATGATATAACTGCCGGCTTCGCTTTCTTGGCAGGAAACGACTCTAAAGGATTTATAGACGGTCTCGCTCGGGTAAAAACTAAGAAAGGCTGGGGCTTTCTCGATAAAAACGGAAAACTATTGGCCGATAAATGGTTTCAGAATGCAGAGCCCTTTGCTTCCGTTAAATAGAATAAATACTCATATAATTGAATGAAAGAGGAAAAGAAAAAATATGCTTTGGTCACTGGAGGTTCTCGCGGCATAGGCCGTGCAATTTGTGTTCAATTGGCCAAAGACCTAGATTATCACATCCTCATCAACTATAACAGCAATGCCAGTGCGGCCGAAGAAACCTTGCAAATGGTTGAGGAAGTAGGCGGCAACGGAGAACTGATCCAATTTAATGTTATTGATGGCGAGCAGGTAAAGAATGTATTGGAAAACTGGCACGAAGACCACCCTAACGATGTCATCGAAGTTGTGGTCAACAATGCGGGTATTACCAAAGACGGGCTTTTTATGTGGATGCCAAAAGAAGATTGGTCAAAGGTTATAGAGACCAGTCTTAATGGTTTTTACCATGTTACCAATGCCTTGATTCAAAAATTGCTGGTCAATAAATATGGCCGTATAATCAATATGGTTTCGGTATCGGGCCAAAAAGGCACACCTGGGCAAACCAACTATTCGGCAGCCAAAGGCGCCGTGATAGGCGCTACAAAGGCCTTGGCCCAAGAGGTGGCCAAAAGAAAGGTGACGGTAAACGCAGTGGCGCCCGGCTTTATAAAAACCGACATGACCGAAGAGCTGAATGAACAAGAGCTGAAAAAGATGATACCGGCCAACCGATTCGGTACCGCTGAAGAGGTAGCACACGCCGTATCATTCTTGGCATCGAGCAAATCGAGTTACATTACGGGGGAGGTCATTAATATCAACGGTGGTATTTACTCATAAAACAGGTATTGGTTTTGGCACTTTGTATTTTGAACCCTCTGAAAGATTCAAAATACGGGTGCCATTTCAATTTCAGAGGTCAGCAATTTTCAGTTTAAAAACCCGTTAGAAGCAAGAACTTTATTATATTAGGTTGGCATACCAAACATCTACAGTGACAGAATGAGGAGAGTAGTTATTACGGGCATGGGCATTTATTCGTGCATCGGCAAAAACCTTGAAGAAGTAAAAAATTCGCTATATGAAGGAAAATCGGGAATCATTTATGATCCAGACCGTGCTTCTTTCGGTTATCGCTCTCCTATTACCGGTTTTGTTGAAGAACCCGACCTAAAATCATTACTTTCGAGAAGACAGCGCATAAGTATGGGGCAAGAAGCCCAATACGCTTATATGGCCACCATTGAGGCCCTAAAAAATGCCAAAATCGATGATAGTTTTTTAGAGCAAAATGAAGTCGGTATTCTTTATGGCAATGACAGTACTGCTAAAGCAACCGTAGAATCCGTTGACATCATTCGAGAAAAAGGAGATACCACCCTAGTGGGTTCAGGCGCTATTTTCAAGGCCATGAACTCTACGGTTACCATGAACCTTTCGACCATTTTTAAACTGAGGGGCATCAATTTAACCATTAGTGCTGCCTGTGCCAGTGGATCCCATTCGGTTGGTTTGGCCTATCACCTTATTAAGAGTGGTCTACAAGATTGCATAATTGCCGGTGGGGCCCAAGAAATCAATCAAGAGGCTATGGGCAGTTTTGATGGCTTAGGAGTTTTCGCTACGAATATTGACAATCCTGAAAAGGCATCAAAACCTTTTGACAAAGACCGAAATGGCCTAGTACCCAGTGGCGGTGGTGCCACTTTAATCATTGAAAGCTATGAGTCTGCCGTAAAAAGGGGCGCTCCAATTATTGCTGAAATTGTGGGCTATGGCTTTTCGTCAAATGGCGATCATATCTCCACCCCCAATGTTGACGGCCCGGCGCGGGCAATGCAACGTGCACTTGTAGATGCCGAAATGCAAGCTTCAGAGGTAGATTACGTAAACGCCCATGCAACCTCGACCCCTGTCGGCGATGCCAATGAAGCAAAGGCTATTTTTGAGGTGTTTGGAAAGAGCAACCCCTACGTTAGTTCTACCAAATCGATGACAGGACATGAGTGTTGGATGGCAGGAGCAAGCGAAATTATCTACTCGTTGATTATGATGGAAAATTCGTTCATAGCACCTAATATCAATCTTGAAAACCCTGATGAAGATTCGGGGAAATTAAATATTGTTAAGAAAACCTTAAACAAAAAAATTGATGTATTTTTGTCCAACTCATTCGGATTTGGCGGAACAAATTCGGCACTGATACTTAAAAAAGCAAGTGAGAGATGACATTGACCAAAGAAGAGATTGTTGAGAAGATTAACCTTTTTCTCATCGATGAATTTGAAGTAGATGAGGATGAGATCAGACCTGAGGCCAACCTTAAAGATGCCTTAGACTTAGATAGCCTAGACTTCGTTGATTTAGTCGTGGCCGTTGAAAGTAACTTTGGAGTTAAATTAGTGGGCGAAGACTTTGTGAACGTACACACACTTCAAAATTTCTATGACCTAATAGAAAAGAAATTGGCTTAAATTTACTTCTAAAATTCTTCAATACCCTATACCAAAACCCAAACAAAGATGACCAGGGCCAGAGGTAGCCAGCTTATAGCAAATACAGTTTTTAGTATCTACATACCTTACAAAGGCACAGTTAGGCCAAATACCGATACATAAATGGCTGAATGGGAGGGACAATCAAGGGGCAACCTACTGGGCTATAAGATTTTTATTTTTCTTCTAAGAAAACTAGGCATAGGTGTCGCTTATTTTGTACTCCGATTTGTCGCTTTCTACTATTTTCTTTTTTCGTTCAAAAGCTCTAAATGCATCTACCAATATTTTCATAAGAGATTAGGATATTCTCCAGTGAAAAGCATTCTTAACATTTATAGTAGCTATTATACCCTGGGGAGAATTTTAATTGATAGAGTTGCCATATCTACCGGCCTAAGAGAGAAATTCACCTACACACACGACGGTATTAAGTATATTGACGACCTTTTAAAAGAAGGTCAAGGCGGTATTCTCATCAGTGGTCATGTTGGCAACTTTGAAATTGCCCATTACTTTCTTGAAAACAGGTATAATATCAACAAGATCAGTATGGTCACCACCCGTGACGAGCAGCAGAGCATACTTGATTATATGGATAGTATCGTGGTGAAATCGCAACTTGATTTCATTTTGGTCAAAGATGACATGTCGCACATCTTTGAAATTCACTCGGCACTAGACAAAGGCGGTTTGGTAGTATTTACCGGAGACCGATACCTGCCAGGCACCAAAACTTTAAAGGCGAGTTTGCTTGGCAAAGAAGCCGAATTTCCGTTGGGGCCTTATTTGTTGGCCTCTCGTCTTAATATGCCCGTATTATTTGTATATGTAATGAAAGAGACCCGAAAGCATTATAGCTTGTATGCCCGAAAAGCTAACTTCAAGGCTCGTGATGCACAAGGTCTTTTGAACGAGTACACACAAAGTATGGAGTGGATTATTAAAAAATACCCCCTACAATGGTTTAATTTTTTCGACTTTTGGAAAGACCTTAAAAAAGAATGAAAGAAGTTCTCATTATTTACTTTACCCAAACGGGCCAATTACACGATATTTTAAAAAATGTTGAATCGACCCTTGGGGGAGAAAATATCAATATCGATTACCACAGAATAGTTCCGGAACCAGCCTATGATTTCCCTTGGAAAAATGAAGAGTTCTACGATGTTTTTCCGGAATCGTATTTGCAGATTCCTCAAGAAACCAACCAGCCAAGCGAAAAAATTCTTAGTAAGAAATACGACTTGATCATTTTGGGCTACCAAGTTTGGTTCTTGACCCCCTCAAGACCTATCAGCTCGTTTCTTAAATCAGATACCGCTAAAAAATTGTTCAAAGACACCCCGGTGGTAACTTTGGTGGCCTGCAGAAATATGTGGATCCAGGCCCAAGAAAAAATCAAGATACACTTAAAATCACTTAACGCCCATCTAGTTGGGCACATCGCACTTGTAGATAGGCACATCAACCACATAAGTGTTATTACCATACAGCATTGGATGATCAACGGCAAAAAAGATCGCTTGTTCGGCATCTTTCCAAAACCGGGGGTTTCCGACACTGAAATTGCCAAGGCCAATCGATTTGGTGCACCAATTAGAGAAGCGCTTCTAAGCGATAGCTTTAACGACTTACAAGATAAATTACTTCAACTAGACGCCGTTCGGGTCAACCCCTATCTAGTGCGAACCGATGAACGCGGCAACGTTCTATTTTCAAAATGGGCCAACTTCCTGATCAAAAAAGGAGGACAGGGAAATCCCAATCGTTTGAAATGGATTGGTTTGTTCAAATATTATTTGTTATTTGCTATTTGGGTCATAGCTCCTATAGTTTTTATCGTATTTTTGCTGACTTATTTGCCCATGACCCCCAAAAGGAAGAGAGAACGAATCTATTATTCTTCCGTTGCATTAAATGAAAATTGATGAAGGACGTTTACATCACGAGAATTTCCAAATTTTTACCCAATGAGCCGGTAGACAATGATCAAATGGAAGAAAAGCTTGGAATCATTGACGGTCGGGCCTCTAAAGCTAGAAGAATTGTACTCCGAAACAATCAAATAAAAACAAGATATTACGCCATAGACGAAAAGGGCGAAACCACACATAATAATGCTCAATTAGCGGCAGCGGCGGTAGAGGGTCTCTGCGACGAAAATTTTACTGTTCAAGACATTGAACTGCTTTCTTGCGGCACCTCTAGCCCCGATCAAATATTACCCTCGCACACCAGTATGGTTCATGGTTTTTTAAAAAACCGTAATATGGAAATCAATTCTGCATCCGGTGCCTGCTGTTCGGGAATGAACGCTCTTAAATACGGGTATTTGTCAGTGAAGGCCGGTGAAACTAAAAATGCAGCGTGTGCAGGTTCTGAACGCACCTCTTCATGGATGAAGGAAAGGGTTTTTCAGAACGAAGTCGAGCACCTTAAAAATCTGGAAGAGAGCCCTATTTTGGCTTTCAACAAAGAATTTTTAAGATGGATGCTATCAGACGGTTCAGGTGCAGTTCTCTTAGAAAGCGAACCCAAAGGCAATACTCCTTTGAAAATCGAGTGGATGGATGGCTACAGCTACGCCTTTGAAATGGAAACCTGTATGTACGCCGGTGCCGACAAAGAAGAAAACGGAACCTTGACTCCATGGAGTGAATTTCCCGCCGAAGAATGGGGTCAAAGATCCCTTTTTGCCATGAAGCAAGATACCCGCCTTTTGGGTGACAACATTCTAAAAAAAGGTGTTCATAGTCTTAAAATGACTTATGAAAAACACGGTATCGGTCCAGAAGATGTCGATTACTATCTACCTCATATTTCTTCATATTACTTCAAGCAGGGCTTATACGACGAAATGAAAGAACAAGGTATAGAAATGCCTTGGGACAAATGGTTTTTAAACCTACAGAATGTAGGTAATATAGGGGCTGCATCTATTTATGTAATGCTTGAAGAATTAGTTGCTTCCGGCAAACTGAAGAAAGGTGATAAAATACTTTTTCACGTACCTGAAAGTGCCCGATTCTCCTATATGTACGCGTATTTGACCGTTTGTTAATGACTTCATCTGAAAACCATATCGCAGAAGGTGAGTTTCTTTTGTCACTGATACCTCAAAAGACACCTTTCGTAATGGTCGATTCACTGGTAGAATACGATGAAAAAAGATTGGTTTCGCATTATACCATCAGGCAAAACAACATTTTGGTACGTGAAGATTTTTTCACAGCTCCAGGTCTTATCGAGAATATGGCCCAAACCATCGCACTTCATACAGGTTACAAGTACTTTTTATTGAACAAACCTGCGCCAACCGGTTATATAGGTGCCATTAAGTCAACCGAAGTCTTAAAACTGCCAAAGGTTGACCAAACCTTGGTTACCACAGTTGATATTCTTCATGACATTATGGATGTTACTTTGGTAAAGGCCAAGATTGAGTGCGAAGGAACTCTCTTGGCTACCAGTGAAATGAAAACGGCCTTGGCCAAACAGTAGATGAAAAAGGCCCGTTACGACATCAATATCAAAAACTTTTTACCGCATCGACCCCCGATGCTTATGGCTACGGTAACCCCGTACCTAGATGAAGATTCGGTCATAACCCATTTTGAAATCAGTGACAATTGCATTTTTTTAAATGCGAAGGGTTATTTGTCCGAAGCTGGTCTTATCGAGAATGCTGCACAGGCAAGCACGGCTATCGTTGGGCAAAGTTATTTCGACGATGAAGACTTAGAAGGTTCGGGAAATAAGCTGGTCGGCTACATTAGTGCCATTAAAAAAGTCGAGATCAAAGCACTACCAAAAGTAAACGACCTGTTGGTCACCAAGGCCAAATTACTCTCCCGCTTCGACACCGGGAGTATGAGCGTTTGTACCATTACTTCTTCCACTTTTAGAAATGATGATTTAATCGTAGATTGTACCTTTAATTTTTTAATACATGAAGTATAACCGATAATGGTTATCGGAGCTTAAGATTATACTTGAAACAGTACCAGAATTGACTACCCCACGGCAGAAAATGAAGCTGATACTTGATTGAAAATGAAAAAAAAAGAGGTACCACAAGACAAAAGTCAATTACAAAAGGCCAATATTAAAGATATGGTCTATGCGGTGGATGAAAATGGCAACTATGTCACCGAATTGAGTACAGGCTGGGAACCCAAGACCATTGCTCTCGACAATGCCATGAAAGAAATTGAAGAGCGGGTCGAAGATGCCAGACAAAGAGTTCTCAATAACGAAACAAGCCCTATTGAGTACTATATGGAACTGCATAAAATGGATCTTCCTATTTTGGCCAGCTATGTGGGGCTATGGCAATGGAAAGTCAAAAGACACTTCAAACCATCCGTCTTCAAGAAATTATCTACCAAAATTTTACAGAAATATGCCGACGTTTTTGAAATTGGCATAGATGAATTACAGCATATAAAAAACTCATAATGCAAATCGACTTTACCCATAAGCAATCTGCACATTGCGAAAACGGAGTGGTATCAAACTTAATGAGACACAATGGCTTTGAGGTAAGCGAACCTATGGTTTTCGGTATCGGGTCAGGCCTTTTATTCAGCTATCTGCCCTTTATCAAGGTCAACTATGCCCCTGTTTTTACGTACCGGGCCATGCCAGGTTTTGTGTTCAACAGGTTTGCCAAAAGGGTCGGCGTGAAGGTTAAAAGGGAAAAGTTTAGCGACCCCAAGAAGGCCAAGGCCAGACTTGATGAGAATTTGGCCAAAGACAATCCGGTAGGTCTTCAAGTGGGTGTTTACAACCTGATCTACTTTCCTGATGAGTATCGTTTTCATTTCAACGCCCATAATATGGTGGTCTATGGAAAAGAAGGAGATGACTATTTGATCAGCGATCCAGTTATGGCCGATGTCACTACTTTAACTGACAAGCAATTGGAAAAAGTTCGCTTTGCAAAAGGCGCGTTTGCCCCAAAAGGCCATATGTATTATCCAATTTCCTTTCCTGAAAAACTTGAACTGAAGAGTGCCATTGTTAAGGGTATCAAACATACCTGCCGCGACATGGTCGCCCCCGCTCCGATAGTTGGCGTACGGGCCATGCGATGGGTCGCCAAGAATATAAAATCGTGGCCCAAAAAATTGGGCGCAAAAAAAGCCAATCACTATTTAGGCCAGATTGTTAGAATGCAGGAGGAAATAGGTACCGGCGGTGGCGGTTTTCGCTATATTTATGCTGCTTTCTTGCAAGAGGCCAGCGAAGTTCTCGAAAATGAGAGCTTAAAGGATTTTTCCAAGGAAATGACCCAAATCGGGGATTCTTGGAGAGATTTCGCTTTAGAAGCCTCACGCATCTACAAAAATAGAAACGGAGAAGCCGTTGGTTATGAGTCGATTTCGAACCAATTGAACGAAATTGCCAATCGGGAAGAAGCCTTTTTCAAGGCCTTACGAAAAGCCGTATGATTGAAATTCGCCAACTTTCAAAAAAATATAAGGATGCCGATCGGTATTCGGTTCGCAATTTAGATCTTACGATTTACGAAAAGGAGATTTTTGGCATATTAGGTCCGAATGGTGCAGGAAAGACTACGCTAATTTCAATGCTCAGTTCTTTGTTGAAGCCTACTTCCGGTTCATTTACCATCGATGGTTTGAGTTATCAGAACGAAATGAAACAGCTCAAACAGATAATCGGAATCGTACCCCAGGAATATGCATTATATCCCTCTTTGACCGCATTCGAAAATTTAAAGTACTTCGGAAGTATGTATGGTCTTAAAGGGTCGGCACTTCATTCAAAAATCGAAGAACATCTAGAAATATTGGGCCTTGGCACTTTTGCTAATAAAAAAGTGCACACATTTTCTGGAGGAATGAAAAGGAGGGTGAATTTAATTGCTGGCATACTACATCGACCGAAAGTGTTGTTTTTAGATGAACCTACCGTTGGTGTTGATGTGCAATCAAAAAATGCTATTATCAATTACCTCAAAGAACTTAACCAGAAAGGTACCACCATACTCTATACCTCTCATCACCTCAACGAAGCAGAAAATTTCTGCTCGCATATCGCCATTATAGATTTGGGAGAAATTATCTGCAAAGGAGAGCCTAAAACCTTGATAAAAGAGCACAAAGAAGCCGAAAATCTTGAAGAGGTATTTTTGGCAAGAACTGGAAAAGCACTGAGGGATTATGCATAAACTTTGGGCCTCAGCAAATAAAGAATTTTTACTGCTTACCAGAGATTTCGGGGGTCTGGCCATTCTTTTTCTTATGCCCCTACTTTTGGTAATAACTATTACCGTAATACAAGACGGCACTTTTAAAACCCTTAAAGAATCTAAAATCCCTATTTTATTGGTTGATTTAGACCAAGGCACTGTTTCCAAAAACATTCAAGAGAACTTAAAAACAAGCGATCAATTTGAAGTAATTGCCCAACCAACAGAAGAGAAGGCGGAAGCATTGGTGCAAAATGGCGATTATCAGCTAGCGATTGTCATACCTCAAAATCTATCTAAAAACCTAAAACAGAAAGTTGAGGAAAATGTATCGGGCATTTTGGACCGATTTGGCATGGAAGAAGAGAACATTCCCTTAGCCAAATCAATTATAGAGCCTAAAGAGGTAAAACTTTACTTTGATCCCGCGACACAGATCTCATTTAGAAATGCTATAAAAAGTGGTATTGACCAAATGGTTTCCAAAATCGAAACGGAATCTATTTATAAGGCATTTCAAGAAGAATTGACCGATGACCCACAAGAAAAAATATTCGATACCCAACCTTTTATCACCTTTAAAGAAATTGCGCCGGGCAGTGTTTCCGAAAACAATGTCATCCCAAATTCAACACAGCACAACATTCCGGCATGGACGCTTTTTGCCATATTCTTTATCATTCTGCCCCTTTCCATCAACATGGTAAAAGAAAAGAATTTGGGCACGTTCGTTCGCTTACGTACGAACCCTGTGTCGTATGCTACGGTACTTGGTGGTAAAACCATTGTGTTTTTAAGTGTCGCACTTATTCAGTTCGCTTTGATGTTAATTGTCGGGGTGTACCTTTTTCCATTATTAGGTCTTCCGCAATTATCGGTCGCGGGCAAGCTTTCATTTCTATTTTTGGTCGCATTTTTTGCCGGTCTGGCAGCTGTTGGCCTGGGGCTTCTCTTGGGCACCATTGCCAAATCTCAAGAACAATCAGCCCCATTCGGTGCTACTTTTGTCGTTATACTGGCCGCTTTGGGCGGGGTTTGGGTACCTGTATTTGCCATGCCCAAATTCATGCAGGTTCTATCGGGCATATCACCAATGAATTGGGGCTTGAACGCATTCTACGATGTATTTTTAAGAAATGTGGGTATTATTGAACTGCTTCCCGAAATTGCTTTGCTATTTTTGTTTTTCTTAATCACCACAGGAATTTCCATCTTCTATAATGAGAGAAAAAATGCCGTCTGAAACATCAAAAGAATTAAGTTACACGAGTGAAGTAAGAGTGCGGTTCTCAGAGTGCGACCCATTGGGCATTGTATGGCACGGCAATTACATACAGTTTTTTGAAGATGCTCGTGAAGCTTTCGGCAGACATCATGGTATTTCGTACTTAGACCAAAAAGCCCATAATTTTTCTACACCCATAGTAGCCTCTAAATGTGAGCATAAGCTACCACTGGCTTACGGCGATGTAGTTAAAGTAAAGGCTACCTACATTGATTCGGCCGCCGCCAAAATGGTTTTCAGGTATCAAATATTAAACCCTGAAGGTCAAGTGGTCTGTACTGGGGAAACCGTTCAGGTTTTTGTGGAACTGGGAGGCGAATTATCATTGACCCTACCCGATTTTTTTAGGGACTGGAAAATTAAAGTGGGCCTACTTGATGAATAACCCTATCATTTCATATAACAATATTATCTCATCTCTTGGTTTTGACAGCGCTACTGTTGTTGATAAAATTTCCAAGAAAGAATCAGGACTAGAGAAAATAATAGATCAAGATATACTTGATCGTCCTTTTTACTCATCTATGATTGATGTGGGCCTTCTTGAAAGTTCCTATTCAAAATTGGGCACCCGTCAAAAGTATACAAAGCTTGAAAAAATGATGATCGCGTCGCTCAGCGATACCTTAAAGTCATTTGAACACCCTTTGAATGAGCGCGTAGGGCTGATTGTTTCGACCACGAAAGGCAATATCGATGCTTTAGACCCCAATTCTTCATTTAACGAAAATCGAGCTTATTTAGGTGAGCTGGCAGCACAGCTTAAAAATTTCTTTCACTTTGAGACTGAACCTATAGTTTTATCGAATGCCTGTGTTTCAGGTGTCTTGGCGATTTCCGTGGCCAAAAGACTGATAAAACAAGACAAATTTGACCACGTTTTTGTGGTAGCGGGTGATTTGGTAACGCAATTCATCATCTCAGGCTTTAATGCTTTTCAGGCTTTGAGCGATTTGCCCTGTAGGCCTTATTGCCAAACACGGTCGGGAATCAACATCGGTGAAGTAGCAGCAAGCGTATTGGTCACTAATGACCATTCATTGGCTGTTGAAGAATCAGTAATAGTTATGGGTGATGCCTCTTGCAACGATGCCAATCATATTTCAGGGCCTTCAAGAACGGGTGAAGGTCTTCATCGAAGCATCGAATCGGCAATGAAAGAAGCTGCTATTTCAGCCAATCAGGTAGATTACATTTCGGCCCATGGTACGGCTACCCCCTATAATGATGAAATGGAATCGATTGCTTTTGACCGATCAGGTCTTAGCGAAGTTCCTTTAAACAGTTTAAAAGGTTACTTTGGGCATACCTTGGGTGCTTCAGGCCTTCTCGAAACAATTGTAGGCATGCATTCGTTAAAGAATAACACTTTATACGCTTCTTTGGGCTTTCAAGAAATGGGGGTGTCACGCCCTTTGAACATTATTAAAGACACAACGGAAAAAACCTTGAATATCTTTTTGAAAACTGCCTCTGGCTTCGGTGGGTCGAACACCGCTGTTCTCTTTAAAAAATTGAATAGCTAACCCTTTCCATCTAATATTTTAACATTGGTTTTCTAATTGGTCTTCAATCCCTAAATTTGCCCACCAATAGATTTACATAAAAATGGCCAAAAAACCTATGAAGGCTATTCAGGCGCTTGAAGAAGCCCAGAAGATTGCATTTGCCCCCTTTGTGTTTCAAACGACGGTATCTTTACGGAAGCTAGGTGTTTTGGACTATATTTTTGAGCACAGCAGAGAAAGCAACACCAAATTAAATCAACTTTCTGAAGCTCTTGATATAACTGAATACGGACTAAGTGTTCTGCTGGAGGTAGCCGAAAGTATGGATATTGTTGATCAAGATAGTGAAGGCAACTACGATTTGACCAAAATCGGATACTTTCTAAACTATCATAAGATGACGGAAGCCAATCTCAATTTTACGCAAGACGTTTGCTATCAAGGCCTTTATCATTTACCAGAAGCCATAGCGACTGGCAAGCCCGCTGGTCTTAAAGAATTAGGTGATTGGCCGACCATTTATGAAGGTCTTTCTAAATTACCAGAGCAAATTCAACAATCATGGTTCGCTTTTGACCATTTTTATAGCGACGAAATTTTCGGGGAGGCCCTACCTAAGGTTTTTAGGCACCAGCCAAAAACCCTTTTTGACATAGGTGGCAATACAGGAAAATTTGCCATACTTTGCGCTGAATATAACCCCGACGTATCTATCAAAATTTTTGATTTGCCCGGTCAATTATCAAAGGCTTTGGGAAATGCCAAACAAAAAGGACTTGAAAATCGTATTTCGGGACAGAAAATCGATTGGCTCTCAGAAGATCCAACTATTCCCGAAGGAGCCGATACCATTTGGATGAGCCAGTTCTTAGATTGTTTCTCAAAAAAGGAGATCCTCAAGATTCTAACCATCTGTAAGAATGCCATGGATGCTGAAACTGAGCTCATTATTATCGAAACCTTTACTGATAGACAAAAATTTGACAATGCTCGCTTTACTTTAGAAGCCACGTCTTTATACTTTACGGCTTTGGCTAACGGAAATAGTAAAATGTACAAAGCGGTTGAGTTTATAGAATTGATTGGTGCAGCTGGCCTTACTTTAAAAGAAGAAATTGCCGTTGGGGAATTTCATACCATGTTGGTCTGTAAAAAAAAGTGATTATTGAAAATTGGAGAACACGTACTTCATATCAAATTATTGCCATGTAAAAAACAATGCCATTTCGCTCAATGGCAGTTTGGTATATGAAAATGAAGCCGTTGACCTCAACACCTTTCTTAAATCGGCCTACCAAAACTTTCAAACTGATTATCCAAAGTTTTTTAAGATGGATGGTCTGAGCAAGTTGGCCTTCATGGCTTCCGAAGTTTTGCTAAAGTCAATAGAAATGCCTGAAGAGGGCAGCAACATAGCTATAGTTCTTTCAAACAGGGCATCCAGTCTCGATACCGACCGAAAGTACCAAGAATCGATTAGCGACAGTTCTAATTTTTATCCGAGTCCGGCAGTATTTGTATACACCCTGCCCAATATTTGCATCGGAGAAATTAGCATAAGACATAAACTATATTCTGAAAATAGTTTTTTTATCTTTGATCAATTCAATGCAGATTATTTGTATGAATACGGCGCAAGCCTTATTGATTCGAAAAAGGCAGACTCTGTATTATGTGGTTGGGTCGATGTAGATAAAGATAAATATGAAGCATTTATGTATTTAGTGACCAAGAATGGTTCTACAGTACATACAAAAGAAGAAATAACAAGATTATATCAATACCAATGAGTGAGTTAAAACAACAGCTGAAAGAGAAAATCATAGAGCAACTTAACCTTGAAGACGTTGCAGTAGATGAGATTCAGGATAATGACCCGCTCTTTGGCGAAGGTTTGGGGTTAGATTCTATCGATGCCCTTGAGCTGATCGTAATGCTTGATAAAGATTACGGTATTAAATTGGCCGACCCAAAAGAGGGAAGAAAGATTTTCGAATCAGTTCAGACCATGGCCACTTATATAGAAGCCAATAGAAGCCGATAAATTCTCACACGGCTAAGTTCCGTAAACTAAAACGATGGGTAAAGGGGTAGCAATAACCGGAATGGGTATCATTTCTGCCATTGGTAACAATGTAGCAGAAAATTACCAGTCGCTCTCTACCAATAAAATCGGTATTGACCGAATTACCCAAATCACTACCATTCATGAAAATGAAATAATGGTCGGTGAAATTTCCGGAACCAATTCAGATTTAGAAAATCAGTTAAAAATAGAAGCGGACCAATGGTCGCGAACGGTTCTGATTGGTGCCATAGCAGCAAGAGAAGCATTGGAAAATGCCGGAATAACCGACGTTAATGAGTTTAAGACCGGACTGATTTCAGGCACGACCGTTGGCGGAATGGATAAGTCGGAGCAATATTTCTACGACTACACCGATAACCCAAAAGTGCGTCAACATATTACTGGCTTGCATGCGGGTGATTCAACCAACAAAATTGCCAAATACCTAGGTCTAGAAAAAAGTTTTGTGACCACTATAAGCACCGCATGTTCATCTGCTGCCAACGCCATTATGTTGGGTGCCAGAATGATCAAATCAGGGCAGTTAGACCGAGTGGTTGTTGGTGGCACCGATAGTCTTTCAAAATTCACCATCAATGGATTTAAAACATTGATGATTTTATCCGATACATTTAGCACTCCTTTTGATGACGACCGAAAGGGACTTAATTTAGGGGAGGCCGCTGCCTATCTTGTATTGGAATCCGATGAGTTGGTTGCCAAGAAAAATAAAAAGCCATTGGCATTTGTAAAGGGATACGGCAATGCCAACGATGCCTTTCACCAAACCGCCTCTTCCGAAAATGGCGATGGTGCGGTACTCGCCATGCAAAAAGCATTGGAAGTAGCCGACTTAAAGCCTGAGGAAGTTGATTATGTTAACGCGCACGGTACGGCAACACCTAACAACGATCTTTCGGAAGGCAGAGCGTTAATTCGAATTTTTGGCGAAAATGTCCCCGAATTTAGTTCGACCAAATCGTTTACGGGCCATACATTGGCCGCGGCTGGAGGGGTTGAAGCGGTTTATTCCGTATTGGCATTACAGCATAATGTCATATTTCCCAACTTGAATTTCAAAACTCCAATGAAAGAGTTTGATCTTACTCCGGTTACGGAAAAAAAAGAAAAAAGCTTGCATACCGTATTGTCTAATTCGTTCGGTTTCGGAGGTAATTGTTCCACTCTTATTTTCTCAAAGAATCAATGAAAAATAAGGTGTACATACGTAGTGTAGGTTCGGTTTCAGCCCAAAAAACCTATGACAATACCAGTTTTTTAAACAAGGTGGTTACTTATAATGAGACCGTAACAAGGGTTATCGACCCGAACTATAAAGATTTTATTCCGCCTGCGGCCGCCCGAAGAATGGCCAAAGGAATAAAAATGAGTACCGTTAGCGCCAAAAATGCCCTTACGGAAGCGAATACTGAAGAATCGGAGGTCGATGCCATTATCGTTGGTACTGGTTTGGGCTGTATCGGTGATTCCGAAAAGTTTGTTAGCGATATAATCGATAACAACGAACAGTTTCTTACCCCTACCCGATTTATACAATCTTCGCACAACACCGTTGCAGGACAAATCGCCTTGGGAATGGGCTGTAAAGGGCATAATTTCACCTATGTACATTCATCTATTTCATTTGAGTCCGCACTGTTAGATGCCCATATGCAACTAATGAATGATGAAGCAAGTACCATTTTGACCGGTGGGGTCGATGAGTTGGTAGAACACCATGTCAGTACCCATCGCCTTATAGGCCATATAAAAAAAGACCCGGTAGAAACCATGTCTATTTTAGACAGTGGTTCAAAAGGAGCCATCTTTTCCGAGGGATCGCATTTTTTTGTGGTATCCAATAAAAAAGGGGAAAACGCTTATTCCGAATTGTTGGGTATAAGGACATTTAATTCTCTTGAACGTGATGAAATTGAGAAGGAAGCCTTGTCTTTTTTGAAAGAACAAGAAATGACCTCCGATGACATCGATTTGCTGATTTTGGGTTATAACGGTGATGTGGAATTTGATACTTATTACGAAGCCTTATCACAAGAGTCTTTTAAGAATACCCCGAAGGCTTATTTCAAACATTTATCAGGTGAATTTGATACGGCTTCCGGATTTGGCTTTTGGCTGGCCAACAAAATTCTGAAACATGGTTTTGTTCCTCAAGTGGTGCAGTTGGGTGATTCTTCAAAAGAAGCTCCACAAACCATTTTGATCTACAATCAATACAGAGGGGAAAACCACAGTCTCACCTTACTGAAAAAATGTTAAGCCGTTTGATTAGAAGAAGGGTAATCTATCCTACCACGGTTGTTCTACTGGTAGCATTGATTGTTCTTGATTCATTTTATGCGATAGGTTGGTATTGGTATGCCCTTATAGTTATCGCTTGGTTTCTGGTAACGCTCAGCGGGTCTTTTTTCATACAGTGGAATTTTCACCTGACTTCTTATCATTCCAACAAAAAAACCCCACATGATTGGGTAGCCATTACTTTTGACGATGGCCCTGATCCTGAATTTACACCACAGGTGCTCGATCTCTTAAAGAAATATTCGGCAAAGGCAACTTTCTTTTGTATCGGCGAAAAAATAGAGGCTCATCCATCAATACTTGAGCGTATTATTGATGAAGGACATACCATCGGAAACCATACTTTTACGCATTCACGTTCATTTGGTTTTTTTGGGGTGGAAGAAGTCAAAAATGAGCTTCAAAAAGCAAAAGAGACCGTACAGCGATTAAGCGGCCGAAAGATGGATTTGTATCGGCCGGCGTTCGGGGTTACCAACCCCTCAATAGAAAAGGTGGTCGAAGAGCTTCAGTTGAAATCAATTGGCTGGAATGTACGTTCGCTAGACACTACGCCCCGTTCTGAAAATATGGTCTACAATCGAATTGTTTCAAAAGTGGCTAAGGGCGACATTATACTTTTACATGATACCAGTAGCAAAAGCATAGCCGTTTTGGAACGGTTATTGGTATTTTTGAAGGATAAAAAACTACAGTCGGTCACCGTTGACCAATTGCTGGAAATTAGAGCCTATGTTTAGTACCATGATCAAAAAAATCAAATGGATTATTCCTAATACTTCTAAAAAAGGGCTCGTTTTATTATGCGCATCACTTGCTCTGTGGAGCAATTTGGCTGAAGCACAAACTGAAATGAATTCCACCCAATCAGAAGCGCTAAAAGCAAAAGTCAAAAAATTGGCTGATGCCACGCAAACCATTTCTAGCGATTTTACACAGTTCAAGCATATCGATTTTTTATCGAATGATATCGAATCAAGTGGCGTGTTGAAATTTAAAGCTCCCGATATGGTCAAATGGCAATATACCAAGCCTTACAACTATTCAATAGTTTTTAAAGACCGTACCATATTCATCAACGACGATGGTAATAAAAGTAATTTAGATGTGGGTGGCAGCAAGCTCTTCGAAAGGCTTAATCGCTTGATTGCATCCAGTATTAGGGGAGATATGTTCGATGAAGAGGAATTTTCAATGAAATTTTTCACCGATACCGAGTCCGACTTGGTGCATTTTTCACCCAAAGACCCCCAATTTTCAGAATTCATCAATGCCTTTCACATTCGTTTCGACAAGAAGGGAGAAGTGGTGCAGGTAAAGATGATCGAGCCATCCGGAGATTTTACAAGAATCGAGTTTCACAATAGAAAAACGAACGAAGCCCTTTCCAATGCGGATTTTTCTCAGTAGTATCTGCTTTCTTTTGATTTTTGGTTGTGCTTCCTATCCGAAAAAAAACAATTTCAAGGTGGTTACAAAAGAAACTCCACCTCAAAACGTACTTAACCCTTATTTCTCCAACCCAGATAAAGATTACGTCTACAAGGCTAACATCGATGCCTTGGGCAATAAAATAGGAGGCCTTTTTATTATCAAGAAATTAGGGGAGAAAACGCATCGAATATTATTCACTACTGAAATGGGCAATACATTGTTCGATTTTAGTTTTCAACAAAACGGCTTTACTGTCAATCGAATACTTAAAGAGCTCGACAAGAAAATACTGATCAATATTCTTAAACGAGACTTAAAAGCCTTGGTACTCGAAAAGCCCGCAGTAGAACAGGTATTCAGCAAGACAAATAATCGTTTGATCGAGACCAACATACTTTCTAAAAAGCACTATTTTTATTTTGATAGCGAAGACTTAAAGGATATTGTTAGGACTAGAAACGGTAAGGTGATTGTAAAACATCATTTTGCAAACATAGAGAACGATTTTGCCGGCCAAATCAATATTACCCACGAGAATATTCAACTAAAAATCACATTAACGGCGCTCCCATGAACTTGGTAAAGGCTTTGATAATATTATTTGTATTTACTGCCACCTGCCACTCTCAAGTGAGACCGGGTATCAAAGGCGGGTGGAATAACTCTACCATCAGCAAGACCACCCTTGATTCTAAAACCGGAATTTATGTGGGGGGCTTTGTTAAAATTCCCATTACCGATTACTATACTTTGCTACCGGAAATTCTTTATTCCGAACAGGGAGGCGAATCGAATTCAGAAGAATATGGCGATGTGAACATTCACTATCTTTCCATCGGGGTGCCCAACAAGTTCTATGTTACCCCATTAAACGGATTCCATTTTATAATTGGCCTTAGTATTGACATTAATCTGAAGAACAATTTTGTCAATTTCACCAACTTCAACATCGACGACGAAATATCGCCATTAGATGTGGTGGTGTTGGGAGGCTTGGGTTATGAATTCCCCTTTGGCTTAGCTCTGGAAGCCCGTTATAAACAAGGCACCATAAGTGTTGATTTTTTAGGAGCCGACGACCTTTACGAAGAACCGGGCAGTAATCTTAACGGCGTTTTTCAAATTGGCGCTGCATATAAATTTAAACTATAGAACATGTTGATAGAAGGATTGTATTCGGTAATCGAAACGAACACAGAAGAAAATACGCTGAATGCCAAAGTAAAATTAAATAAAGACCACGAAGTTTTTGAAGGTCATTTTCCCGGCAATCCTGTAATGCCAGGTGTATGTATGATTCAAATGATAAAAGAATTGACCGAAGAGCAAATGGGTCAAGATCTTTTTCTTACCACCGCATCCAATGTAAAATTTATGGCTATCATTAATCCTGAAAAAAATGAGGCCATTGACCTTCAACTGAATATCTCTGAAAACGAAGGGTTGGTCAAGGTCAAGACCACTGTTAGTTTTGAGGAAACAATGGCATTAAAATTGAGTGCAACATTCAAAATAGTAGCCTAATGAATTTTAAAGCGGTACTTTTCTTATTAATGTTATGGCTGCCGAGCACAGCCCCTGATATTGTTCAGGTAAGGCAGGCCTACATAGAGGCAGCTGAAAGTGAGCAGGTATTAAAAAAACTCTATGATGACTTGAGTTCGGTCGCCAATAACGACCAAAGTACATTGGTGGCTTACAAAGGGGCCGTGACTGCGATGATGGCCCGATACGCCGACGGTTTTAAGGATAAAAAAAATTATTTCAAGGAAGGGAGAGACCTCTTGGAGCAAGCAGTTCTAAAGGACCCTGAGAATGTAGAAATTCGTTGTGTTCGCCTCAGTGTTCAAGAAAACGTGCCAAAAATTACTGGGTATCATAAAGAAATAGAAGAAGACCGCAAATACATTCTTGATCACTACGAAGGTATGGACGATGACAGCGCCAAAAAATTTGTAAAAGGGTTTGTGCAGCAGTCGGAAAGTTTTTCAGAAGACCAAAAGCAGTTGTTTTAGGTTTCTGAATCACTATCTTTGAAATAGTAACGAACATGGCTGTCGATTTAACGCTACAATTGGGTCACATTGTTAAATAAAAGCAGTATTTCATAGCATTGAACAACCCCTAAAAGCTCAAGCTTATTTCGAGCCATTGTTTTAAACTGTGACCAATTTGTCGACCACCGTACCCAATGTACAAGCGCGCATGCAAGAACTTAAATGCTGCGTACTTGTTCCTACCTATAACAATGCCAAGACACTTAAACGGGTGTTGGATGGTATTCTATTGCAGACTTCGAACATCATCGTTGTCAATGATGGTGCTACCGACCGAACTGCAGAAGTGCTGGCAGGTTATAATCAAATTCACCAAATACAACTTCCTGAAAATAAGGGCAAGGGCAATGCCCTGAAAGTCGGCTTTGCAGAGGCCGTGGCCCATGGGTATGATTTTGTCATTACCATTGATTCCGATGGTCAACACTACCCAGAAGATATACCGATTTTCATTACCGCTTTAGAAAACGAGGCTACCCAAAATGTTCTATACATTGGTTCTCGCAACATGCGACAGTCAGATGTTCCCGGTAAAAGTAGTTTCGGCAACAAATTCTCTAATTTTTGGTTCTGGTTCGAAACCGGTATTTGGTTGACCGACACCCAATGCGGGTTCAGGCTCTATCCGCTTCGCGAATTACAAAAAATGAAATTTAGAACGCCCAAGTTCGAATTCGAAATAGAAGTGATAGTTCGTGCCGCCTGGAACGGAACTTTGGTCAAAAATGTTCCTGTCAAGATTTCCTATGATGAAAAAGAAAGGGTTTCGCATTTTCGAACGGTACCCGACTTCACCCGTATAAGTATCTTGAACACATTTTTAGTGCTCGTTGCGCTTTTCTATATCAAGCCAAGAGACTTCTTTAGAAAAATAAAGAGCAAGGGAATCAAAAAATTTCTCTCGGAAGACGTGCTGGGAAGCGATGACCCACCAAAGAAAAAAGCCCTCTCGATTGCCTTGGGCCTATTCGTGGGCCTGAGTCCGTTTTGGGGTTTTCATACGCTACTCGTATTGGGTGGGGCCTTTTTGCTGAAGTTGAACAAACCCATCGCATTTGCCTTATCAAACGTAAGCTTACCACCGTTCATTCCCTTCATTCTGTTTGCTGGCCTGCAAATTGGTGCTTGGGTGTTGGGCGAAGAACATTTTTTTCAATTTGATACCATTGCCGAGAACTTATTGGCATTAAAAGGCCTAAAGGCCTATTTGATAGGTAGTTTTATTTTAGCCTTTACCGTTTCTCTATTGGGCGGCCTCATCGGTTATTTTACTTTATCGCAAATGGCCAAAAGAAAAAAATTAACCCTCAAAAATGGGTGATTTTTTTTATCGCATATACCGGTGGATAGCTAAAAAGCGATGGTGGGCATTAATGGTCTTCATCGCTATATTAATGGGGCTTACCAGCATTGTTATCCACATCAGGTTCGATGATGATATCAGTTCGCTTATTCCCGTGAACGAAGAAACCCAAAGAGTTCAAAAACTTCTCAAATCAATCACCTTTACCGACAAAATTGTCGTCAATATTCGAAAAGGGTCCGCTGGCTCAACAGATGACCTCACTAATTATGCTGCAGAGTTTTTAGATAGTGTAGAGACCAAACAAGGTACGTATATCAAGAATGTTCAAGGTAAGATAGCGGAAGACGTTATTCAGCATACTTTCGAATTAGTCTATGAAAATCTCCCTCTTTTTATGGAGGATGAAGACTATGTGAAAATCGCTTCACAGTTAAACAATGATAGTATTGAACGTATAACTCGGGCTAATTACCGCACCTTAATATCTCCTGCTGGTATTGTTGCCAAAAAGAATATCGTAAAGGATCCTCTGGGCCTTTCTTTTATTGGCCTCAAAAAATTGCAAAAGCTTGGTTTCGGTGAAGGTTTTAAGGTAAAGAACGGTTTTCTTTTAGATGAACAGGAGCAGAATGTACTGCTATTTATTACCCCACGTTTTGGTTCGAACGAGACCAATAAAAACCTTCCCTTTGCGGAAGCTCTCTATAGTATTCAAAATGAACTGAACCAGAAATACGACAATAAGGTACAGAGCGAATATTTTGGGGCGGCCCTCAGCGCTGTTTCAAATGCTCGACAGATAAAGCACGACATACAATTTACGGTAAGCATAGCCATGACCCTGCTCATTCTATTACTTATTGTTTTTTACCGAAAGATTGCCCTTCCTTTAATTCTGTTTGCCCCGGCCATTTTCGGTGGTCTTTTGGCCATTGCCATGCTCTGCTTGGTGCGAGAGAAAATATCGGCCATATCATTGGGCATTGGCTCGGTACTTCTAGGGGTAACTATTGACTACGGTTTGCATATTCTTACACATCTAAGAGAGGGAAACACTATTTCCAGTATCTATAAAGAGGTAGCACCGGCTGTTCTAATGAGCAGTCTTACCACCGCTTCTGCTTTTCTATGCCTGCTGTTCTTAGATTCGCAGGCACTGCAAGATTTAGGTGTTTTCGCCGCTGTAAGTGTGTTGGGTGCCTCGGTCTTCGCCCTATTGTTTATTCCTTTAGTGTACAAGCCCAAAAAAGCCATTAGCGATAAGAATACATTACTCGAACGCTTGGCATCATATAACCTGCATAAGAACAAATGGGCACTTTCCGGGTTGGTCTTAGTTGTAATTGCCAGTGCCTTTACCTACCAGAAAGTACAGTTCAATAAAGATATTGCCAAACTGAACTACGAAACCAAAGATTTAATTGCCGCTCGGGAACGTTTGGAAAAGCTGACCGATATGGGTTCTAAATCCATTTACTTGGCCACGTTTGGCGAAAAATTGCAAGATGTTTTACTTCAAAACGACAGCATATATCAAAAACTGGAAACGCTAAAAGATGATGGCCAAGTACTCAACTTTGGCTCAATCAGTTCTTTGGTAAAGTCCGATGCCGTACAGCAGCAAAAAATGAACGAGTGGCGCAGGTTTTGGTCGCAGAGACGTATTGATAGCCTAAAAAACAACCTTTTAAACAGCGGCCAGAAATTAGGTTTTAAACCCACCACTTTTGAACCATTCTATGGTTTATTGGAGAAAGATTTTGACTATCTGACCTTTAAAGAATTGAGCGCGGTCAAGTCCTTTTCTGCTGATGACTATCTTGTTTCCGATAGCAGTGGGTTTACGGCTACTTCTTTGGCGAAGGTAGACGCAGAAGCCATGCCCCAAGTACGTGAAGAGTTTGCCGATATGCCAAACACCTTGATTATCGATAGGCAACAAGTAAACGAAACTTTTTTAGGTAATCTTAAAAATGACTTTAATGAGCTTATTGGTTATTCATTAATTGCGGTAGTATTGATTTTGCTCTTGTTCTATCGCAGTTTTGTTCTGACACTGATTACGGCGATCCCCATATTTCTGACTTGGTTTCTGACCGTAGGCATAATGGGGTTATTGAACATAGAGTTCAATATTTTCAACATTATCATATGCAGCTTTATTTTTGGCCTTGGGGTTGATTATAGCATATTTATCACCAATGGTCTTTTGACCGAATACCGTACCGGTGAAAAAGCCCTTTCGACCCACAAGACATCGATAATCTTGTCCGTAATTACGACCATAGCTGGTGTTGGTGTTCTTATTTTTGCCAAACACCCCGTATTGTACACCATCAGTACTGTTTCTTTGATAGGTATATTCTGTGCGGCCCTCACCGCTTTTATCGTACAACCTTTACTTTTTAAACTGTTCATTGGAGGACCCCAGAAAAGACCTATTCGACCTAGAATCCTTATACACTCATTAGTATCGTTCGCTTATTTCGACTTAGGCGGACTTCTGCTAAGCCTGTATTCGTGGGTACACCTTAAAATTGATTCGAAGGCTGCGCAAAAACCGCAATTAAGGCTTCATAAAATCACCTCGAGCTTTATGAAATCAGTCTTGTACACGAATCCTATGGTAAAAAAGAAGATTGCGCTTCCGAACAAAGAAAGTCTTCAAAAGCCGGCTCTTCTTATTGCCAACCACAGTTCTTTTCTCGATATTTTGGTTATGGGTATGTTGCACCCCAAATCGGTCTATCTTGTAAAAGACCATGTGTACCATTCAAAAATAATCGGCAGTTCTGTCAAACTCTCAGGAGCTTATCCCGTTTCAGGAGGAATCGAGGACGGACAATTACATTTACAGAAAAAAATAGAGCAGGGCTTTTCGATTATAGCCTTTCCTGAAGGATCACGTTCGGATACCAATAAAATAGCCCGTTTTCACAAAGGTGCCTTTTATTTAGCCGAGCAACTTCAAATTGATGTACTGCCCATTATGATTCATGGTGGCTCAGAAGTGTCGCCTAAAGGAAGTTTCATCATTCGCGACGGAGCTATTACCACCCAATTTTTAGAGCGAATCTCACCATTTGATCAACGCTACGGAGAAAATTATACCCAAAAAGGCAAACAGGTCGGAAGCCATTTTAGAACAGAATTCAGAAAGTTGCGCTTACAACTAGAGCATCCTACCTATTGGCATCAAACTATCTTAGAAAATTTCAGGTACAAGGGCGATGCACTTTACCAACAGGTCAAAACCGACATTAAAAGGCATTCCGAAGGATATCAGGCATTAATGCACACGCTTCCCGAGAAGGCAAAGATGGCCTATATAGCGCAAGCGAACGTTCATTTACCCTTATTATTATCTTTAGATTCCATCGACCGAAAAATCAACGCGTACATTCGAGATGGTCACCAAAGTGCCATTTTAAGCCATCATTACCTGAAAAATCGATATAGTAAAATCTCGGTTTTCAATACACTAGAATCAGCTATTGAAGATTCTGTGGAAATTCTGATCATTAACTCGGCCTTTGACATGCACAAATTGGAGCTACAAAGCTTATCTAACCTAAACACCATAGTGCTTGTTGGCGGTAACAAAAAACCTTCCCCGATTGAAGGTTTCGAAGTTATGCTTCAAAATGATACCTTTATAATGCTCAAAAGAAGTGCCTAGATGAAGGAATTTTATGATGTTGTTATCGTTGGTAGTGGTATGGGAGGCCTTGTAGCCGCCAATATCATGGCTCGCGAAGGCAAATCGGTCTGCGTACTTGAAAAGAACAACCAGTTCGGGGGCAATCTTCAGACTTTTGTACGTGAACGCACTATTTTCGACACCGGGGTACATTACATTGGCGGTTTAGATGAAGGGCAAAACCTATATCGTTATTTTGAATATCTCGATATTTTAGAGGGATTGGAGCTACGCAAACTCGATACTGACGGTTTTGACCGCATTACCTTTGACGATGACCATACCGAATACCCACATGCACAGGGTTATGAAAATTTTATAGAAAAATTGGCTACCCTTTTTCCTGAGGAAGAAGCTGGTATTAAGGCCTACTGCGATAAATTAAGGGAAATATGTAACCGTTTCCCGCTGTATAAACTAGAGCTTGGCAAACCTTACCATAAAGACTCCGATTTATTCAAGATACCGGCCAAGGGCTTTATCGATTCCTTGACCAAAAATGAGAAACTACAGGCTGTTCTTGCAGGTTCTAACCTTTTATACGCTGGCGACCCCGACAAGACTCCATTTTATGTGCATGCCCTTTCGGTCAATTCTTTTATTCAAAGTGCTTACCGCTGCGCTGACGGCGGAAGCCAGATTACCAAATTACTGATTCGAAAACTCAAAGAACACGGCGGTGAAGCTTACAAACACCAAGAAGTTGTCAAATTTCAAAGCGACGGAGAAAAGATAGTCTCGGCCAAAACCGAGCAAGGCGATATTGTGAAAGGGTCTATTTTCATTTCAAATATAGAACCCAAGACTACCCTAAAATTGGCGGGCGAAGAGCATTTCAGAAAATCGTTCAATCGAAGGGTACAAAGTATTGAGGGCACTATTTCGGCCTTTAGCCTTCATATTGTGCTAAAACCGGAATCTTTCAAGTATTTAAATTACAACTATTACCATTTTAAAGACCCCTCGAAAGTGTGGACAGGCCCCGAGTATACACAAGAAAGCTGGCCGGACACTTATATGGTTTCGATGGGCGTTCGCAAGAACCAAGACGAATGGGCCGATCAGCTTACGGCTATTACCTATATGAGGTTTGACGAAGTAGAACCCTGGGCGGGCACCTTCAATACAGTGACGAATAAAAATAGCCGCGGACAGACCTACGAAGAATTCAAAAATGACAAAGCTGAAATTTTTCTAAAAGAACTAGAGAAGAAATTTCCTAAAATCAGGCAGTGTATACAATCGATTCACACTTCTACCCCATTGTCGTACCGAGATTATATCGGTTGCCATCGCGGGTCGATGTACGGTTATGTAAAAGATGTCGAAAGCCCCTTAAAATCCTTTATATCCCCCCGCACCAAAATAGAAAACCTCTTTTTGACTGGCCAAAATCTAAATATGCACGGCATTTTGGGGGTTACCATAAGTGGTGTCGTTACCTGCTCAGAAATATTGGGCAGTGAATACTTGATTAATAAAATAACCCAAAGCAGTTCTGAAGTAGACACTAAAATAGGCGTATAATGGAAACGTTCAAGGTCAGCCCCGTTACCCGTGTAGAGCATATCTCTAAAGAAGATTTCGTTAAGAATTATTACAAGCTACAAAAACCTGTTCTCATCACCGGGCTTACCAAAGATTGGCCGGCCTATGAAAAATGGAAACTTGAGTACGTACAATCGAAGGCGGGTGACCAAATAGTACCGCTTTATAACAACGAACCGGCCAAAGACAAGCAAAGTGTCTACGAACCGGTCGAGAAAATGAAATTGTACGACTATATCGAACTCTTAAAAACAGAGCCTACCGATCTACGTATTTTTTTCTATAATATTTTAAAGGAAATGCCAGAGCTTCTCAATGACTTTGAATATCCTGATTTGGGGCTGAAGTTTTTCAAAAAGCTTCCCGCTCTCTTTTTCGGAGGGGGCAAATCAAAAGTATTCATGCATTACGACATTGATTTGCCCGATGCCATGCATTTTCATTTTGATGGGGATAAAGAAGTTACCCTATTTTCGCCCGAGCAGACACAGTACCTTTATAAAGTGCCATTTTCTATACATAATCTGGAGGATATCGATATGCAGCAGCCAAACTTTGAAAAGTATCCTGCCCTTAAATATGCAGAAGGTATCAGGGCGGAAATGAGCCATGGTGATGCGCTTTACATGCCCAGCGGCTATTGGCATTCGATACGCTACCTGAACGGGGGCTTTTCGATGACCCTGCGCGCCCTTCCCAGAAAACCAGGCCGCTTTGCGAACATGCTGTACAATGTCATGATAATGCGCCATATCGATAATATTACCCGTAAGTATGCGGGCCAAAAGTGGCTGGACTATAAAGACCAATGGGCCATAAAAAGAACAGAGCGTAACCTGAAAGCAAAAAATTTGATCTAAGACCCAATTTGAAAAAGCTTTTTTACATTCCCCTATTATTCCTTTTTATTTCATGCGGAGTCAAAAAATCGTTAAAAGACCTACCGGATGTAAGCACCTACGAAGTTCAGGTTTCTGAAAGAGTAACTGTAAACGATTCTGTCTATACCATTGGTGACAACTTTTTGGCAAAGAACCGTCAGGGCCTTTGGGAACTTTATGTAAGTGGCAATGCCTACGAACTCGGTCTTAAAACCGGAAAACTCACCCAAGAACTCTTTAACCATCAAGAAGAGGTATTCGTAAAAAAGATTGATGAGCTGGTACCCTCAAAGAGCAAACAAAACCTTCTGAGAAAGTTCTTGGCGTGGTTCAATCGAAAAATGTACCTTCATGTAGATGAGCAGTACAAGGCGGAGTTATACGGCGTATCGCAGTATGCCTCTCATGATTTTGACCACATTGCCACCCCCTATCACCGGGTGATGTACTTTCATGGTGCCCACGATATAGGTCACGCATTACAAGATTTAGCTTTGGTGGGCTGCACCTCATTCGCCACATGGGGCGAGCATTCTGCCGATGGCAACCTCATCATTGGCCGAAATTTTGATTTTTATGCAGGGGATGAATTTGCCAAAAACAAGATTATTGCTTTTATCGCTCCGGATGACGGGTACAAGTTCATGTCTGTTACTTGGGGAGGTATGATCGGGGTCGTATCGGGCATGAACGACCAAGGGCTTACCGTGACTATTAATGCAGGTAAATCGCAATTTCCTTTGGTAGCAAAAACTCCCATTTCGTTGGTGACACGAGAAATATTGCAGCATGCTTCGAACATTGAGGAAGCCGTTGCCATTGCCAAAAAAAGGGAAGTATTCGTTTCTGAATCGATATTCGTTGGCAGTGCCAAAGACGAAAAGGCCGTTTTGATAGAAGTGTCGCCAAAGAATTTTGGAGTGTACGAAGTAGATAATAGTAACCAACTCATTTGCTCGAACCACTTTCAATCTGTGGCCTATGCCAAAGACAAACAGAACCAAAAGCATATTTTTGAAAGCCACTCGAAGTATCGCTATGAACGGATGGAAGAACTGTTAGGCGAGACCCAGAAAATGAATCCTGAACGGGCGGTCGAGGTGCTTCGAAACAGAGAAGGCCTTGATGATAAAAAAATAGGTTATGGCAACGAAAAGGCACTCAACCAGCTTCTCGCCCACCACGGAATCGTTTTTCAACCGCACGATTTGAAAGTTTGGGTTTCTAGTAACCCTTTTCAGCTAGGTGAGTTCGTAGCTTATGACCTTAACGAGGTCTTTCAAAAAACGGGTACGGGCGAAACACCCGCAACCGTAAGCCATCCATCGGCAAACATCGACGAAGATCCATTTGTAAATTCATTGGCCTTCGAGCACTACAATCGATATCGGAGGTTAAGAGCGAATATTTTAGAAGCAATCAAAAATGAAGAAAAGATTGAGAGAAAAAAACTGACCCAACTAATCGATTTGAATCCTGATTTTTGGGAAGCCCATTATGTGGTCGGCAGCTACTATTATGAAAAAGGATATGACCTGTTGGCCCTACGAGCGTTTGAAGAGGCAATGACCAAAGAGGTTACCACAGTACCCGATAAGGAAATGCTTCAAAAATACATTCGTAAATTAAAAAAGTAATCTGCAATAAAAAGGCCCCCGCTTGTGCGGTGGCCTTTTTAGCAAGTTTTTAATTATCTTATTTACCCAACATCAAAAGTTCGTTGCATCTCACTTCTGTGATATATCTTTTTTCGCCGTCTTTGGTCTCATATGACCGATGGGTTAATTTGCCTTCAACGGCTACTTGTTTCCCTTTTGAAAGATAGTTTTCTACAATATCAGCGGTCTTTCCCCAGGCTACAATCTGATGCCATTGGGTATCTTCTACTTTTTCTCCCATGGCATTTTTGTAGGTGTCGCTCGTTGCAATAGAAAATTTAGCAAGTTTATTGCCATTTTCGAGCGTTACGATTTCAGGGTCTTGACCTAAATTTCCAATCAACTGTACTTTGTTTTTTAAGGCGTTCATACGATTTAATTTAATGTTTAACAGTTCATACTATCGAGCTTTCCCAACCCGACACTGCAAACTTAGACCACCGAGTTAATCGTACTCGGATTAAAAATAATTACTTTCGTTTGTAAACGTTTGAAAATGATTATTTACCTATAATCGAATAACTTGTAAAATTTTCATTTTATCTAAGTGATGCTTTATAAAAAACCGTTTATACCTCGATTTCAATTGCTTCGAGTGCAATTTATTCATGCCATACTATCAAATTCTTCCGTAACTTGTAATTGCCATAATCAATGAAATGTCGATTTACCCAAAGGCCTTTTCAACCTTTGCTAGATCTCTAGAAGACTAAACGGAAAGCCATGTTCAAATACTTATTTATCTGCGTCTTTGTATTCACGGCAGGAGTTGTTGAAGGCCAGCGATTACAGGTGAGCGAAAATGGGCGCTTTTTAGTGACGGAAAATGGCGAGCCTTTCTTTTGGATGGCCGATACCGCTTGGGAACTCTTACATCGCTGTAACCGCGAGGAAGCAGAACTTTATCTTAAAAAGCGCGCAGAACAGGGATTCAATGTAATTCAGGCAGTGGCATTGGCCGAACTTGACGGACTCAATACTCCTAACTCTTACGGAGAAAAGCCATTGATAGAGAACGACCCTGACCAACCCAATGAGGCCTATTTCGAACATGTTGATTACGTTATTCGGCGAGCCAAAGAACTGGGTCTTTACATCGCCCTTTTGCCTACCTGGGGCGATAAGGTGAACCTAAAAAGTTGGGGTACAGGTCCCGTTATTTTTAATCCTCAGAAGGCTTATGCATTCGGTCAATGGATTGGCAAACGCTACAAAGATGAAGACCACATTATTTGGGTTATCGGAGGGGACCGAAACCCAAGGGAAGACACAACCGATATCGCCATTTGGAACCAGCTTGCCGAGGGCATTGCCCAAGCAGCCGGAGGCTATGAACGAACTCTAATGAGCTTTCACCCGCAACCCAAAGAAGGTGGTGGTTCTTCCACATGGTTCCATAATCAAAAGTGGCTCGATTTCAATATGCATCAAACGGGGCATTGTGCCAACCAAGGCACCTATAACCATATTGCCCACGATTATGCCCTTACACCGACCAAGCCAGTTATCGATGCGGAACCTCTTTACGAAGACCACCCCAATTGTTTTAATGCCAAAGAACTGGGGCATAGCCTACCTGAAGACATCAGGAGAATTATGTACTGGAACGTTTTTGCAGGAGCCTTTGGGCAAACGTACGGCTGCCATGATGTGTGGCAAATGTACCTTCCTGACCGCGAACCCGTCAACCAACCCTTGCGGCCTTGGCCAGCAGCTTTAAACCTGCCCATGGCGAATCAGGTAAAGCATCTCAAACATTTAATGTTGTCACGCCCTTTTTTGAGCCGAATACCGGACCAAACTATCATTGTCGGCCATCAAGAAGACAACGAGCATTACAAAATCGCTACTCGAGATATTGGTGGCCGTTATGCCATGGTCTACCTACCCACAGGAGGATCCTGCGAGCTCAATCTCGATTCGCTTATATCTAACCAATGGGTTACATGGTGGTACGACCCTAGAACAGGGCTCAGTTTTAAAGGTGAAAAGCTAACAAAACAGCAACCCATATCTATAAGTGCCCCTACTCAAGGGCAAGGTCACGATTGGGTTTTGATTGTTGACGACCCAAAGGCAAGTTTCAAAATTCCGGGCACATCAGATTAACCATCACGTTATCAGAAGATTATTTAAAATGAATTTTGTAATTTCAAACTAAATTCAAGTCCTTTCTCTTCTTCCCCCTTTTTATATTGATAATTGAACCGTTCTAAAGGCTACCATATGAATCGCAAAGAGTTTCGTATCGTTTTAATCTTGGGGCTTGTGATATGCGCCCTCTTGTACCATAAGTATTTTGACCGCTCACCTCAGAGCGAAAAACAATTGGCTTCTACCAATTATATAGGCTGTACAGTTGCCAAGTTCTTGTTGACCGATATCGATACCACCCAACAGATTGCTCCTCTGTTTTCTGGATTGGGGGACTTTAAATACCCAGTTTCAACAAGAGTGGATAGTGCCCAGCTTTTCTTTGACCAAGGTTTGAGACTGGCCTATGCCTTTAATCACGCCGAAGCCCATCGTTCATTTTTGGAAGCATCGCGATTAGACCCTGAATCTGCAATGTCATACTGGGGGCAGGCCTATGCTTTAGGGCCCAACATTAATGACCCATTACCCGATCAAGAACGGATGAAAAATGCCTTTGAGGCCACTCAAAAGGCGATTGAAAGACTACCGAAGGCCTCAAAAAAAGAAAAATTATTGATTCAGGCCCTTTCCTCTCGATACAGTGCCGACACCACCCTATCCATCGATGACCTTAATCAGGCCTACATGACGGCAATGGAGGGGGTAGCCCTCAAGTACCCAGATGACCCTACGGTTCTTACGCTTTATGCCGAATCGGTTATGAACACGGTACCTTGGAATTATTGGGATAAAGATGGAAATCCTTCCCCTAATATATCGAAAGCAAAAACGCATCTTGAAAAAGCAATTGAAATCGACCCAAAACATCCTGGGGCACATCATTATTATATTCATATGGTAGAATTGCCCCGACCTGAATTAGGGGTTACCAGTGCCGATATTTTGGGCAGTCTCATGCCCTCAGCTGGCCACATTGTGCATATGCCTTCGCACATCTATATCAGGGTGGGCCGCTACTCCGATGCCGTCGAGGTCAATAAAAAGGCCATTCTTGCCGATGAGGATTATATTTCGCAATGTTATGCGCAAGGTATGTATCCGTTGGCCTACTACCCTCATAACATTCATTTTCTGTGGTCATCGGCCAGTCTTTTGGGCAATAGTGAATTGGCGTTGGAAGCCGCTAAAAAGACCGCTGAAAAAGTACCCGTAGGTGAAATGAATGAGCTTCACTTTCTTCAGCACTTTGCCTCTACCCCGTTATTGGCATACGTACGCTTCGGAAAATGGAACGATATTCTAACTATGCCAGCCCCTAATGGCGAGATACACCATTTAAAGCTCATTTGGCACTATGCCCGTGGTATTGCCTTTATCCGAAAAAACAATATAAAAGAGGCAAGGGAAGAATTGGGTTTCATCGGTTCTCTGCGCGACAACGAAACTTTAAAAACCAATTATGCCGTCGGTTTCGACCATAGCCAAACCATTGCAGCTTTGGCCTATGAAATTATAGCTGGCGAATTGGCCAGTGCCGAAAAAGATAATGACAAAGCCATTGAACATTTGACCAAGGCCGTAGAAATAGAAGACCAGTTAGTTTATAACGAGCCTTCGGCATGGCACATACCCCCCCGGCAAAATTTAGGTGCCGTACTTCTAAAGGCGGGAAAATTTGAACAGGCGGAAGCCGTTTTTAAAAAGGACTTAGAAAAATTGAACCAGAATGGGTGGTCTTTAATGGGGCTGTACCAAAGCCAGTTGGCGCAACAAAAAACCAAAGAGGCACAAGACACCAAAAAAATATTCGATGAGGCTTGGCAACATGCCGATATTGCCATTGAAACTTCTGTATTATAAGGATGTGACGCTTCCGTAATACGTTACCCTATTTAATTTTACTGCACTAATTGAGCCTCTAGAAAATCAAACTCCTTTTTGAGGTATTCAGGCTTCATTTCGGTTGTGTTATCTATTTTTAAAATGGCCCCCGATGTCTTATCATAGGTATTCCATTGCGGAAGTCCCTCACTATTGGGATTCCCCGTTTTAGCGAAGTTCACCCAGTAGTTAGACATCAGCTGTTCTACCTTTTGGTCAACCGCCCGCCAAGGTCGGTCCCACATATGTAGGGTATGCAGTGCGAAAGGTACTTCAGAAGTATGAAAGGCCCCATAGTTCGGAAAATTCGGCTTGTCGACCGGAACATGGGCAAACTCGTACACATAGGTCGGGTCAGGGTTATACCCGGCCAGTAGATGTGGTGTCATTCCCGCAAAATTCAATAGGGTCAGTTTCGATTTCATTCGCTGTACCTCTGCTTGCGTTTTGGCCGGAAAAATCTCTAGAAACCGTTCGGCGTCGGCCCCATATTCTTCTTCCGCCTCAGTCTTGTATTGCTCAACCGTTTGGTTCGATTGCCCCAAAAATGAACCATCGCCCGTAACCCAACCGGCCATTATAGGAGTTTGTTGATAGTTGCCGTTAGCAAACTCGGTACGAAGGTCTGCCGGCAGCACATGTCCATCCAATGTAACTCCGAAACGACCTACGGTCGAATCATTACTGACTGACTGTATCTTTTCGGCGGATAGTTGACGTAGTTCTTCAATGGAGTTCGCTCCCGCGGTCTGCATAAACTGAAGACCCGCCTGTTCGGCCTGCTCCAGGTTCTGCTGTAGTCGATTGGAAAGAAGTCCGCCACTCTGTAAAATCGCTTTATGAAATAACCCTTCGGTAAGCGGGGAAGCCATGAGGGTATTAACGCTAAAGGCCCCTGCCGACTGCCCGGCAATAGTCACATTATCTGGGTCGCCCCCAAAAGCCTCTATATTGTCGCGCACCCATTCAAGAGCCGCTATCTGATCTAGAAAACCGTAATTGCCCGAAACATTACTTTTAGCTTCCGCGCTCAACTCGGGGTGTGCCATGAAGCCCAGAACACCTACCCGATAGTTCAGGCTTACGAATACCACTCCCTGCCTGGCCATCTGTTCGCCGTCGTAAATATCACAATTGGCCGAACCGCTTGAAAGTCCTCCGCCATAGATCCAAACAAACACGGGCTGCTTTTCTTTCGGTGAGGCACTTGACCATACATTCAAGTAAAGGCAATCTTCGCTCAAAGGCTCTGGCTGGGCTATAAACTCTTCGCTCCAGCAATAAAAAGGTTCGGGTTTGTTCTGTATGGGGCTCGCAGAAAAGTTATTAGTGGGCAGCACGCCCTCCCAAGGTTCAGCCGGTTGCGGAGCTTTCCAACGCAGTTCTCCGACCGGAGGTGCGGCAAAAGGAATTCCCTTAAAAATTCGTACGGTAGAGTCAATATTGAATGCCCCTTCGACTTCACCTTTTTCAGTAGAAACGATAGTGGGTGAGGCAGGTGGTTGTGTACAAGAAATAATTGCAAGACAAAGGCACCATAGAAAATACTTCATAATCGGTCGAGTTGAGCGGTTAAAAGGGAAAGTTTTATTAAATTGAATGCATTAATTCTTCCCCTTGATTAAAAATACGCGTTCTAGCCTTAGATAACTATCGGCAGATGATGTATTTACGTTTGTTTCCCTCAAGATTAGTGACGCGAATTTGACATAGCAAATGTGGTCTAAAGCCATGTATGTTGATACGCTTAATGAAAAGAATAGCCTCTTTTTTCAAATTAATCAAAAGGCTATTGAACTTTTCTAAGAAGTAGTTCCCCTTTTACTCTGTAAAGAAATGCCCACTATGATGAGTAGTCTAGCTTGAAGCAAATACAAAATAAAGTTCTCGGACAGGAATACCACCTCTGCCATTCGAGAATTTATGGAAACTAAAAAACACCCGATGTGATGAAAAAACTCCTGATTTTACTGACGTTAGCACTGATTCACAATTGCTCGAAGCCAATTGTTTATGACTTGGTGATTTCAGATGTTCATCTGTTCAACGGTAACGAAGACTTGGGAGTAATGAATGTAGGAATCAACGATGACAGCATCGCCGCCATTTCAATTGAAAGTATCGAGGGTGATTCGGTTATAAAGGGCACCGGTAAATTTATGATACCGGGGTTGGTCAATGCGCATGTTCACGCCAATCAAATAGAAGATTTACAAAAGGGTTACCTGTATGGTATCTTAACCTTATTAAATATGCATACCGGCCTGGAAGAAAGAGAAACACATTGGAAAGCCGTTTCTCAAGATTCGGTTGGTTTTTCATCGCTTTATGGTGCCGGACATGCTGCAACCGTACCTGATGGCCACCCCACCCAATTCAGTCCGGATATGGAAACCATCAATGATTCAATTTCTATTACCAGTTGGGTAGATCACCGAATCGCCAGCGGGGTTGACTATATCAAGGTAATTCATCAAAATCGTGGTTTTATGGATGACCAAGGCCCCTCATTAACGTACCAACAAATCAAAGAGATTATTGATTACGCCCATAAAAAGGAACTTAAAGTAGTTGTTCATGCAACTACGGTTGAAGAAATGTCTAAAATAGCCCCTTTTCGGCCGGATGGTTTTGTTCACATGATCGATTTTAAAGATGAATTGCCCGTTTCCGACGCCTACTTTAGCCTCTTAAAAGACAATGGCGTATTCATTGTGACGACGGGAGGAATTTCCTTAAAGTCTATGGATAACCTACCACCCTTTATGCTCGATTGGGTTGACAAAAATTTTCTCGATTCAGACGAAAGGGCTGAAATCATCAAAAGATATTATGAAGAAGGCATACTAATCGTTACCGGCACCGATGCCCAGGAGGGACAAATGAATTTTGCAGAAGATTACTTTCTAGAATTGCAGCTATACGAAAAAGCAGGCCTCCCAAACATTGAAATCCTTAAAGCAGCCACCGGAAATGCAAGAAAAGCTTTCGATTTACCCATTGGTATACTAGCGGTTGGCAGCAAGGCAGATTTTGTGTTGTTAGATGAAAATCCCCTAGAAGATATTTCAAACCTAAGCAAAATCAGTCAAGTTTGGAAAAACGGAAAAACAAAGTAAAAACCTGTGACTATAATTGATGGAAACGGTTTAAATAACCCTTGATACCAGTAGTAGTTCTAAATTAAATAGCCATGAAAAAAACTAAGAAGCCCAAAAGAAGTAACCTTTACACCAAAAACTATTTTTTCGTTCTGAGTGTTATTATTCTGATACTAGGTCTCGTAGCCTTTTCAGATAATTATCTATTCGATGTTCGTCAAGAAAGCAACAGCAACCCTCTCTATGTAATTCACGGTTTGATGATGTTCTCGTGGTACACCATCGTGGTAATTCAGACGAACCATATTCGAAAATTGAACGTAAAAGCCCACAGAAGGTTGGGTATTATTGGCTTTTTCATAGCCGTATTGGTTATTATAAGTATCGGTTATTTAAACTTTATTGATGTACCCTACTCAGAACTTCCTTTTTTTGGTAAGGCCAATCGAATATTTTTTCCTGTGTTCATTTTGTTGATTGGTTTGGCATATGTCAAGAGAGACCGACCTGAACTACATAAACATGCGATTTTTGTAGCTATTCTTTTAATGATGGAGCCCTTGCTAAGTAGGGTAGGAATGAACACGGGAACAGATGCTGCAGTCGTCGCTCCGAACATATGGCTCATCTTGTGGATCTCATTGTTCGTCTATGATATTATTCGCCTCAGGGGATTACATTTTTTAACTTACTCAGGCCTTATTTTTTGGTTTGTTGTTTATGCGATAGTATCCTAAAAAACAACTGCCCTTTAGATTTGGGCGGCCCTTTTGAAAGTAAGTGAGGAAAACAGGGTTGGACAATTTTGGAATTACCCAAAATAACAGAATCTGTACTTAGAGATGCATTACAGATATCTTATCTCCTAGTAGCCCCGAAAAAGTTGGCCCATCAAGTAAAGAACCAAAAATCGTAAAACAAAAGTAAGACCTAAGGTCCTATTTTGAAGATAATCAAGCTATTGTCATACGAATGACGGGCTTTTGGCATATGGTTTTGGATTTTTAACTTTTACTTTTGCTCAAGCTGTTTTTATAAATGTATAATGAACGATATGAGCATCGCCCACCAAATAAAACGACTAAGAACTAAAAAAGGTTTTTCACAAGAACAGCTTTCAGAAGAATCAAGTATCAGCATTAGAACCATACAAAGAGTCGAAAGCGGTGAATCGGTTCCTCGTGGCCATACTTTACAAAAACTGACACAAGTCTTGGGAATTTTACCGGCAGACCTCATCGAGACAGACCAAAACGAAAATAAAGGCTACCTTACTCTTTTGAACATAAGCGCCCTCACCACACTTTTCCATCCGCTTTTGGGCATTGCTTTGCCACTCGCTATGTGGGTTTTAAAGAAAGATAGCTATAAAAGAGTTGATGCTAACGGCAAAAAGATTCTCAATTTTCAAATCACATGGGCTTTAGTAATATATACTTTTCTTTTTGTTGCTTCTCATGGCACCTTACTACCCTTACACTTCAACTTCATATCATCACTCCCAATCATGTTCAATGACTTTACCTTGTACACAATCGTATTATTGCTTATCTATTTTTATCATCTCTCCGTAACCGTGTGGAACATCAACCGAAGTACAAAGAGTCTGAAAAACCGATACATACCCGCTATCCCATTTTTCAAATTGAAAAAGTAGTCAGACTAACTTCTAAATTCCAACTAATTAAAGTTATATCAGTTCAACTTTTTGTCCTCAACTTTTCTGAAAAGCACCCTCTTCACATTAGTTTTTAATCAAATATTTGGTCTATTATAAAGGTCCTAATTACTGTAAACTGCGCGATAGGTAGTATATTTAGTAAAACGTATTCGTATATTGACCAAAGTGTCCTTAACCACACCCCAAAATTATGAGCGATACCAAAAAGAGCATTTTTAAGCGATTGCTAAGTGGTGAATCCGTATCCTTCAATGATCCTGATTATCATAACATCGGACCGGCAGTAGAAAACACCAAAAAACTCTCGGTACTTCTGAACAATGAAACTGACAGTCATAAAATACGAAACCTTTTAGCGCAAATCATTGATCAAGAAATTGATGAAAGCACCACTGTCTTCACCCCTTTCTATACCAATTATGGCAAGAACATTCAACTCGGCAAAAATGTCTTCATCAATCATGCTTGCTCTTTTCTTGACCTTGGGGGTATTACTATTGAAGATGACGTCATGATCGCTCCTCGAGTAAACCTTACTTCCGAGGGGCATCCTATCTCTGCTGGGGACAGAAAGACGCTGACTACAGGTCATATCTATATCAGGCAAAATGTTTGGATAGGGGCCAATGCCACTATTTTTCCTGGAGTTACGGTAGGAAAAAACTCGGTAGTGGCCGCAGGTGCCGTGGTTACCAAAGATGTGCCCGATAATGTAGTGGTTGCGGGCGTACCGGCTAAAGTGGTGAAGTCTATTGACTAAGGGATAATTTAGAAAAATGTAAACCCGATTACATGGTATAACCGGGTTTTTTGTATAGTTTTTCTTTGTTTTTCATGATGTGGTTTGGGTACACATCGTTTTTCCATTCGTCTTGCGAGAAATCTTCTATGGCAACCGAATAGGAATCATCACCAAAACCAATAACACTTTGCATTGCTTTTACTAATGCTTCAGTCAATTGTTGTTTCTGGGCTTCGGTTTTACCCGTAATCATTTTTAAATGTATGTGTGGCATAGCTACTTCTTGTATTGTTCATCGGTTACTTTTTCCATCCAAGTAACTACTTCTCCATTCACTTCTTCTTGAATGGCCAAATGACTCATTGCTTTATTGGGCGAAGCCCCATGCCAATGTTTTTCATGGGGTTCAAAATATATGACATCGCCAGGAGCGACTTCAACTATAGGGCCACCCTCTTTTTGTATCCAACCAAGGCCTGAAGTTATAATCAACGTTTGGCCTGCTGGGTGTGTATGCCAAGCCGTGCGTGCTCCAGCTTCAAATGTAACCAAAGCACCGGCAGCTTTGGTGGCTTTTTGTTTTGAGAATTGCGGGTCTATTCTAACCTGGCCGGTAAACCAGTCTTCTGGTCCTTTTGCTGAGGGTTGTTCCCCGTTTTTTAATATTTTCATGTAATTGTATTTTAAATTATGGGCCAAGGTTGCTTCCTTGGCCCATTCAAGTTATTTCGCAAAAACCGGAAATTTACTGGCTTCACCGTAATCTTTTATGGGCTCTATGTTCTTTAGAACTTCCATATCGGCTTCGGTGATGGTAAAATTCAAATCGGCATTGGTTTTCATATGTCCAATGTTCTGCGTTTTAGGTAGCGGTAATAACCCTAATTGCAAATCGTATTTGATACCCAATTGTGGTACGGAAACATTGTATTTTTTCGCCATTTCCACAACTTCCTCATTTTTAAAGAGCTCACCATGCCCGATAGGGGAGTAAGCTTCGGTCAAAATACCGTTTTGCGCTGCGTATGCTATCAACTCAAAAGGGGTGTTGCTTATATGCGCCAATACTTGATTGACCGCTGGCGTGACTTTACCGTTTTCTAAAAGGTTTTTTAAGTCTTCAGCTTCAAAATTTGAGACCCCTATGGCCTTTAATTTCCCCGATTCGTAGGCTTCTTCCAAAGCTTTCCAAGCCTCAAGGTTTCCTTTAAAGAATCTATCACTGCTTTTAAACTCTTGCCACGGTTTCGGACTGTGGATAATCATCATATCGATATACTCCAAATCCATTTTATCCAACGATTCGTCAATGGCCTTTACCGCCTCTGTATACGACTTGATTTCTGCCGCGAGCTTGGTGGTTACGAATATTTTTTCTCGATTTAAACCGCTATTTTTTATGCCTTTACCAACTCCTTTTTCATTTCCGTAAGCTTGAGCGGTATCAATATGTCGGTAACCTAATTTAATCGCGTTTTCTACGGCATCGGCCGCTTCATCATCGGCTATCATCCAGGTGCCGTAACCTAGTTTTGGTATGTTTACCCCATTGTTTAGGGTGTACGTTTCATTACTTTTCATAGTCTATTTTTCTTTTTCAATTTATTTTAAAAGGATGCCGCGTCAATTACATAGCGGTAACGCGCCTCTTTGTTTTCAACTTTTTTCCAAGCATCATTAATTTGTTCAGCGTTAATGATTTCTATGGAAGGCCTAATATTATTATCTGCACAGTAGTTAACCACCTCTTGGGTCTCTGGAATACCACCAATGAGTGAAGCATTGAAATTTACCCTAGCAAAGGCCAACATTAAATTGTTCAGGGTGATTTCAGATTTTTCGGGCATGCCCACAAAGGTGAAAGACCCTCTTGGTTTTACGCAAGAAACGTAAGGGGTTACGTTAAATTGATAAGGAATGGTAGAAATCATATAATCTAAAGTCTTGGCATAGGCTTGCATGTTCTTAAACTCATCATCTACCACAATTACCTCTGCAACGCCCCAAGATTTGATATCAGCTACCTTATCGACCGAAGTGGTAAAGGCGTAAACCTTAGCGCCTTTTGCCACTGCTATTTTAACGGCCAAATGGCCCAGGCCACCAATACCGGCCACACCAACTTTATCGCCTACTTGAAATTGAGCGCGCATTAAAGGCGAATAGGTGGTGATGCCAGCACAGAGCAAGGGTGCCGCTTCTTCAAAAGTGATGTTGTTGGGTATATGTACCGCGAAATGGTCTCTTACCACCAACTTATTGGAATATCCACCTTGGGTAATGCCCGTGGGTTCTTTTTCTGTTGGAAAACCATATGTGAATTTAGTTTCGCCCCGGTCACAAAAATGTTCTTCACCTGCCTGGCAACTGTCACAATCCATACAGCTATCTACCATACAACCCACACCGGCACGGTCGCCAACTTTAAATTTGGTTACGTTCTTGCCTACTGCCGAAACTATGCCAACAATTTCATGCCCTGGTACTTGCGGATATATTTGTTTGCCCCAATGCCCTTTTTCTTGATGGATGTCCGAATGGCAAATGCTGGCAAACTTCACATCTATTAAGATATCGTTGTCTTCTACGGGTCTGCGTTCAAATTCAAACGGACTTAAAATTCCACTTTCATCGGTAGCTGCGTACCCTTTTGTTTTTATGTTCTTCATGTTGTTTTCCACGTTGTTATTTGTTGTGTTCGCAAAAAGTGTTGGTCCGGCTAGCGTAAGCCCAGCACTTACCATGGCACTTTGTTGCATAAATTTTCTTCTATCGTTGTTCATATGGCGTTCGTGTTTTAGTTGTTGGCCGCTTGGTATTCTTCGTCTGTTACGGGTCTGCCCCAGTTTACAATGCCTTTTTCGGTATTGGGTAGAAGGTAAATGTGGGCCATGCCTTGATCTTTGCTTGCTCCGTGCCAATGGTTGGTATTTGGTGGACATTTAATGGTTACACCTTTCTGAATAATTTGAATGGATTGCCCTTCAATTTGATGGTAGCCCACACCTGCGGTAACCACTAAAATTTGCCCTGCCGGATGCGTATGCCAATTGCTTCTGGCACCAGGTTCAAAATACACCTCACCACCAAGGGTGGTCATAACCGAATCATTTTCGATTAATGGGTGGTTATAAGCGTTGCCTGTAAAGTTTTTTACTGAACCTTTTTGACCTTTTGAAAAGACAGGTTGCAGTTTCTGTTTACCAAGAGTATTCAAGGACTGTTCTTGAGCACTAATAGCATTAACAAGTAGTAATGTAAGTGATAATAAAAATCCCTTCTTCATAATATTTCAATTAAAAGTTATACGAAACAGACCTTTAATTGCCGTGTTTTGGCAACCATAGTCGTTTTATTGCAAAAGTAGAAGGGAGTAATAGTTATCGGTTAATAATCTTCAAACCGATAGTTAAGAATATCAAACATTTTCAATGCGATACCCTGAAGGATTGGTTCCTGTTACTTTTCTAAAGAAATTATTGAAATAAGTAGGGTATTCAAAACCCAAAGCGTAGGCGATGTCAGAGATATTCCAATCAGTGTGTTGCAGCATTGCTTTCGCCTCACTAACTACACGTTCATTGATTAAGGTCGTTGTCGTCTTTCCAGTTACTTGTTTTAAAGAGCGGTTCAAATGGTTCGGGTGCAGTGCCAGAGTATCGGCATATTCTTGGGCAGACCTTAATTTCAAAGGCAAATCAGGACTTTCTATAGGGAACTGCCTTTCCAACAGTTCCAAAAAAACATTGGCAATTCGAGAAGCGGCATTCTTATGCTTATTGAAGTTCTCGGAAGGTTGCATCTTAAGTGATTCATGTATAATTAGATTAATGTAATTTCTAATCAATTCATCTTTATACATATAATCCGATTGCTGCTCTTCTATCATTTTGCGAAAAATGCCATTTAAAAATTCTCGCTGGTCTAAGGATATATCAAGTACAGGCGTACCTCCAAATTTAAAAAAGGGAGAATTTTGGAGACTCTCAGAGCGCTCAGATTCATTTAAGAAATCTTCGGAGAAAAGACAGGTATAACCCACGTAAGTACTAGAGACAGTCTCCCACGAATAGGGAATATGCGGATTACCAAAAAACAAAATGGTGCCATTCATATCAAAACTGCGGTCAGCATAGTGAATAACGCTTTTACCCGTCGTTAGGCAAATCTTATAGAAATCTTTGCGACTATAAGTACGTGTAGAATTACTATCACTTTCAATTTGAAATGCATTAAACCCTTTCATCTTAAGGGTCTCATTATATTCTGAAACGGGTCGTTTTTTCTTGGAATCCACATTGCAAAGTTAAGAATTTCAAATATTCATTTTCATCTGATTTCTTAAAGGAGGCCTTTAATAATAGTTTCTATCTTTTTAACGGTTATTTTTATAGGCGACCATTTTTATACAAACACCGTTTTTTTTACGTGATTACTCTAAAAAAAAGAAAGTAAGCCTCTTAATGCCCTAAAACAGGGCAAATGACACTAAGGTGACACCTAAATGTCGTAAAGATTGCATAGTCGTATAGGTAGATTTGCTTCAACAAAATCGAACAAAAATGAAAAACATGAGCACTGGAAAAAATCTAATCTACCAAAGAAAACTAAAAGGTTATTCGCAACAAGAACTATCGGAAAAAACCGAGGTTACCGTACGCACCATTCAACGCATAGAAAAAGGTGATGTTCAGCCTCACCTTCAAACGCTCAAATTATTGGCCGCAGCTTTAGATATTGATGTAAACGAATTACTGCCCATTGAAAACCCCAAAGAAGAGGCTATACAAAAGAAATGGCTTTTACTACTGCATGCAACGCCCCTATTGGGTTTTATGCTTCCTTTATTTAATGTTTTGATTCCGTTATTTCTGTGGATACACAAAAGAGAAGACAACCCTTTGTACAACCAACATGGGGTAAAAGTCATCAATTTTCAAATCACGATATTGATATTCTATTTTCTGTCTTTTATTGCGTTGCTCACTATTGAAGGGTATGGCTTTTTTATGTTCATCGCCATCATACCAATTTGTGTGTTTATCGTACTTCTGAATATCTTTTATGCCGTAAAAAAGCATAAGTGCTATTACCCCCTTTCCATTCCTTTTTTGAGCTATAAGAAAAATGCCTTTAAATCGGCTGCAACCTTGTTCACTCTAGCATTTTTGACAAGTTGCCTTGTTCACAGTCAGAGCAACATTGTACGGTTAGATGGCTCACAGATCAGCAAAGATTCTCTGACACGACACATAGAAAAAATTATGGCCGAAGGCAATGTACAGGGTATGGCCCTCAGCATATTCAATAAAAATGAAGCGGTTTACCATGAAACCTTCGGATATAAGGATTACGAGGAAAAATTACCCCTTTCGGACTCTACCAATATTTACGGTGCATCTTTCAGCAAGGCGGTCTTTAGTGTTTTAGTAATGCATTTAGTAGAAGAAGGCATTATCGACCTAGATACCCCCTTGGAATCTTACCTCCCTCAAAAAATATATGAGTATGAACCCCAGACGCGTTGGCATGACGATTTCTCCGATTTAAAGCAAGATAGCCTTTACCATAAAATTACCGCTAGAATGTGTCTGGCACATACTTCAGGCCTACCCAATTGGCGATGGGACGAAAAAGACCATAAACTTAAGCTAATCAAAACGCCGGGTAGCACACACTACTATTCAGGTGAGGGTTTTGTGTACCTACAAGTCATTTTGGAAAAAATAATGGGGCAGGGCTTGGAAGAAATGGCTCAAGAACGAATTTTTAAACCTCTACAAATGAACAGGTCTTCCTATGAATGGAAACAAGCCTTTAACGATGACATTGCTTATGGGCATGGCCCAAAAGGCGAAAAACATACCAAAGACACAGACAACGAACCTAGAGGCGGTAGCACCCTTGAAACGACGGCAGAAGATTACACCAAATTCATGGAGGCCGTTTTGAACAAACGTCTGATCAGCAAAAAATCATATGATGAAATTTTTAAAAATCAGATTTCAATCGACCCAAAAGAGCTTTCGGTATCTTCTGAAGAACGAGCGATACTTTCAAAAGGCAATTTAGGTTATGGTTTGGGATGGGGGTATTTAGAGACGCCCTACGGAAAAGGAGTATTCAAAGCTGGCAACGGAAGTGGGTTTCAGCACTACTCCATATTATTTCCTGAAACCGGAATGGGCATTATGATCATGACCAATAGTAGAAACGGAAGATCTATTATCAAAAAATTACTGGAAATCTGCCTGAAGGATTCCTTTTCTACTCTAGAAGTAGCCGTGAACATCCGTTCTCGAAAGCCGCCGCATAACGAATGTTAAGATGCACTGAAATTTATTCACGAACCATCACAGCTTAAATTCTGTGGTGGTATCGTTTGTACCAAATATATGTGGATAGTGCTCTTTTATATTCCTTTTCATGAATTCGACAGGCACATCTTCAAAATGACCGTAATCGTCAACATATTCCATAAAAAGACTTCCCTCGTTGTTGTACTGTTGTAGAAACGAGTTGTTTTCTCCATCAAAATCTAAAGGATCAACCCCGAATCGCGCACATAGGGTTTTGTTAAAAGCGGGTGACATTTTAAGCCATTTTCCGTTTAGAAACACATTCACCATTCCGTGTGGTGTCAATTCATTCGACCCAAATTTTTCTGTCAGACGTTCTACGGCCAAATGGTTTTTTACTTTGCCCAAATGTAATCTTGCAGGTATGTTAAGTGCTCTCAAACACGCTATCAGCAGAACCGATTTTTCAACGCAGTTGCCCGAATCTTTGGCTGCAATGGTGCTGGCCTTATAGCTATTCTTTGCCAAACTGATACTGTAAGGGTCATACCGCCATTCATCGCGCACCCTTAAATAGATACCGATGGCTTTCTCTTTCACCGATTTTTCGGTAAAAGAAGCTACTATATGTTGTATGGCTTTATGCCCATAATCAAAAAAATACGTGGCTTTGAGATAATCAATTTTCATTTAGAACGAATTACAATTACCGTAAATAGCGGATTCGCAGCGACTAAACAAAGATAATTAGTTTGGATTTATTAGGAAGGTTATCAGAAAACAGGCTTCGGATAACCGAAACCATTCAAATTGATAAAAGTCTAGAAAAGAGATCATAAAAAAAGCGGAAGCTTTAGCCTCCGCTTTTACAAATTCTCTAAAAACCCAACCATCAATAACCTTCGGTCTGTAACATTCCGGAAGCTTCAATTTCACTTGCGGGAATGGGGTAAATAGTTTTGGGTGCAAAAGTCGGAGCGTATAATTCTGGACTATCGAGTCAATATACTTTCAGTAATATAGTTCACTCAATACGAAAGTTCCAAATCGGACCTAGCGTTGTTCCTCCTTGGTCATCCTTCACTACGATTTTCCAATAATACTCGGTTGCGGCCATGGTCGAAACGCCAAAGCTGGTTTTATCGTGATTTTCAGCGATTTTTTTGATAGGCGGATTTTCCGTTCCAAAATACACATCAAAAACAAGGGCATCATTATCCATATCACTCGCTTTCCATTGCAAAAGAATGTCTTCTGAACTTTCCAATACCTCTTGTGACGGGCTGACCAGTTCCGGTGCAAAAGGTAGGTGATTTGAAATTGCCTCACCTTGGGTATAGAATTTAAATGTCGGGGAGTAGGTACTTGAAGCGTTTCTATTGTCAATGGACTTAACACGCCAATAATAGGCCGTACCTTTCTTAAGTGTAAAGGTCTGGGTGGTTGTACTGGGTCTTGCCGTATGGGCAATGGATGTAAATTGATTGTCCTCTGCGACGTCCACTTGATAGGTAACGGCGTCCGTATTACCATCGGTAGAAGGATTCCATTTAAACTCAAGAACATTCTCGATACACAGTAAATTGTCGCTAGGATAAACCAGCTGTGGCGCTGAAGGAATCAGATTTTCATCTGCTAATGTATCTTCACCGTCTACACACGAAACGAGCAGACCACCAAATAGTATCAGAAATATAATTTTCTTTAATATCATTGTTTCACTATTTTCAATACAACGGGTTTCTTTAAAGCAACCTTTACAAAGTACATCCCTTGAGGGAGATTACTAATGTCAACCTTGATGACATTGCCCTCTACTAAATACATTTCGGTCCTGATCAATTTTGATTCCATGGACGCTATTTCTACCTTGACTTCACCTTTTTGCATGGGTACCCGAATTTCAAAATACCCAGGGGTAGGGTTTGGATAGGTATGGATAGGTGTCTCTATCCCTATTTCTTCTGAATAGACGCCCTCACAGTCCTTATCCGTAGTCACCTCTACCACATCGCCTTGGGAAACATCTAACAAGATATCAGTAGAATTGGTCTGTAGCGTAATTTGCCCATTTACCAATACGCTATAGGGCGCAGTACCACTATCGATTTTAAGGGAATATTTTCCATCGGTAGAATGCGACTTTCCTGAAATAGTCAAGGCTTCTGGAAGTTCGACCACATAACACTGTTCAAAACGTAAAGGTGGGACTTTGATACAGAAATCATAACTGCCTGGCACCAAATTTTCGATGGTCAAGTCTTGGTCAAAGCGGTGCTCGGCGCCGTTGATGAAGGCGGTATACTCGTTTGTTTCAATTGCGTTGATTACCAACTGGGCGTTATTCGCACCAGGACAGGTCTCTCCCAGTATCTGGATCTTGAAATTTTCATTTGATAGGGAATGGCAACCGAACTCGTTGACAACCTCTTGTTCCGGAGTATTCAAGCACCTATCCAAATCGTCCAGAACACCATCAGCGTCATTATCTTCATTACACAAATTAGATCCGCCAGCATCTGAAATAATCCAGTTGAAGTTGTCAATCAGGTACTGTCTTGCCATTTCGCTATTGCAATAAAAAGTGCTTATGGCCCCTAATTTAACACTGCTCAATATTGCTGGTAAATTGCTCCAAGCGTTCAGTATTTTATCATAATTTCGAATGGAAAGGCCGGAATTATCGAACATGCGATCCATGTTTTCTACCTTACCTATATTCCAACCCTCGAGATTTTGGTCGAACGCGGAAGCATCTTCAAACATACCATCGAGGTATCTCAACTTACTCACATCCCATTGATCTATAGGTTGGTTGAATTGCGATGCCCCTTTGAACATGTCGGAAGCCGTAAAGGAGGTTTTACTCAAATCCCATTGCGCCATTGATTCGTTTCCTATTAGCGAGGGGCAATCTAAAAACATGGCACTTAAAAATACATCCTTAGAAAGATCAGGTATATCGGTCGCCTTGACGTCTAAATTAGAACATCCCGCAAATGCAAACGACATTGATATCCATCGGTTGGTACCCCATTGATCTACAGATATTATTTTATCAGCATCGGCCTCTTTGGAAGGATACTGATGACTTTCTTTACCACTATTAAAATAGATTGAAGGAAATCTACCGCTAATCGAGACTTGATAAATACCTGGTTCATTATAGGTATGTGTTATATCTTCGGTAATTCCACTGTCGGAAGTGCCGTCGCCCCAGTCGACATTGTAATTATAAACTTTCCTTGGATTGGTAGGAATAGTGATTTGATCGTACCGGGAAAATCCAGGGTTATCGGTTTTCCAAGTGGTTATAAAAGGTCGGTCAGGCTCGCAATTCTGGCCCTGATCGTTGATGGACCAACCATATGTTGCGATGAGCAGTGCCCGGGCATCATCGGCCGAACAATAGTACACGTCTTTAGCTCCCAAGGATACGCCGGACCGAAGTGATGGCAGTTGGCTCCACCCGGTCAAAATCTTATCGTAGTTTTCGGTGGACAAGTCGTTGTCATCGAATATATTGGACAAGTCGCCTACTTGGCTCACGTTCCAATCGCCGACATCTTGATTAAAACTACACTGACTGAGCATGTGCCGCATGCTGGTTACGTTGCTTACATCCCAGCCGCTGATATCCTGATCAAAAAAGGTACTATTGAACATGAAGGCCATGTTAGTGACGCTACTCACATCCCAACCTGTCACATCCTGTCTGAAAGAACTGCTACCGAACAGACCTTCCATATTGGTAACGTTACCAACGTCCCAGCCGCTGATATCCTGATTAAAGGGACTACTAAAAAACAGGTACGACATATCCCTTACGTTAGCGACGTTCCAACCGGAGATATCCTGTGTAAAGGAAGTTTTATCGAACATGCCCGACAGGTTCGTGATGTGGCTAATGTCCCATTCCTCTATTTTGGGAATATGAAGCTGCCAAGTACCAGCCCAGAAAAACATACGGCGTAAACTTGTAACTTGCGATAGATCCGGTATATCCTGGGCCTCTACCGTCAAATTTTGGCAACCTGCAAATGCAGAGTCCATCGATTTCCATACATTGTTGCCCCATTGGGCAATGTTGATTATTTTGTCTTCGTCCCCTTTCACCTCATTGAAAGTGGTATCGTTGAAATAAATTCCCGGAAACATACCGGATATGGAAACAGTATAGATGCCAGGCGACACATATGTATGAACAATATCGCCAGTTATCCCGGTGTCGAAAGTACCATCACCCCAGTCAACGGTATAGTCATAGGTTTCCCAAGGATACGTCGGAATCGTAATCTGGTTATCTTCTGATATCCCGGTATTGTCTGTCTTCCACGTTGAGATGAATTCAGATTGGGCCGAAAGGGCAAAAAAACTTAGGCCCAAGACAAGGTTAAAAATGTTTTTGATCATGTGGTTTGGGATAGGTACAATACAAACTTAATTGCTTGAAAGAGGATTCTTGGAATAGAATCGTTGGGATGTAATATAATTCTTTCAACTGCTCATTCGATATATAGAATCCGTTTTTAACCTATGGATAGAGATAACAAAAATTATAAGAGAGTGACGTATCTACTCTTTTTCACATATCGAGTTGGGATTTGACCATTTTTTCATGGAAATTATCTTGAGCTACGATTTGCTCCCGAAGTTTCTTCATAATTGAAGGGTTCTTGGGGAATGGTGAAAAATTGGTTGGGGACAAAGAGCCCTCTCCATGTGTAGTTTTCCGGGATGTTTTTGAGAAGAAATAGACCGAATTCCTTAGGGAACTTAAATATAAAAATAGGGCAGTAAATTCAATTTATCACCAAATCTTTCTATCATTATAGATTTACAAAATAATTTATCATAGCGAACAAATCTTTACATATCGGTGAACTGAAAAACGCTTTCCAGGGCAATCAAAAAATTACCATCCAGAATATCATTGAATTCTATGAGCAGTTTGAAAACTGTAAAAAGGCCTACAGAAGACTGGAGGATATATAGACTTGTTCAGAACGGAATACTTTACCGAATTTCAAGCTAATAAAGAAAATGATTTTTGGTTTACAGTTCAAAAATGGAATTCTGCGTGCACATAAAAATAAAAAAGCCTCTCGATTTCTCGAAAGGCTTATCGTTGTTGGCGGTCTGGACGGGACTCGAACCCGCGACCCCCTGCGTGACAGGCAGGTATTCTAACCAACTGAACTACCAGACCAATGATTTTACCCTTATTGAATTAGGACTTTCGCTACAGCGAAATTCAAATCTTGTTACTACTTCAGTAAAGCGAGTGCAAATATACACCGCTTATTCAATTGTACAAACAATTTTAAACAAAAAATTTTCAATTATAAAAAATTTCGGCGCTCAACCAAATAGGTGTTCAATACCCTTGAAAAATCAGCTTTCACGTCGACCTCAACATACTTTATTTTGTACTGGGCACACTTCAGTTGAAGCGAACTTAGATAAGCCTTCAATTGTCTTTGGTAATCTTCTTTCACAGAATCGCTGTAGAGATCAATCTGTTCACCGGTTTCTACATCTATAAAACGTTTCGGAACATTTTCGAACTCAAAACTAAACTCGGTTTCCCTATCCAACAGATGAAAAAGAACTACCTCATGCTTATTATATTTTAGGTGGCGTAAGGCTTCGAACAATTTTTCATCATCCGTTTCTGTTTGAAACATATCTGTAAACAGAAAAATCAGACTCCTACGTTTCATTTTTTCTGCTATTAAATGCAAATAAGTGTACGTATGGGTCTTCGAAGTAGGTTGGTTCGTCTGGCAGTATTCGGCCAATTTGGCCAAAAGCATTTGGTGATGTCGCTCGCTACCTTTTTCGGGAGCATAATAATCGTAATTATCTGAAAAAATACTTAGCCCTACCGCATCGCGCTGCCTCTTGAGCACATTCATTAAAGCAGCAATTGATAATGCCCCGAACCCAATTTTATTGAGGTTTGATATATTCAGTTCATCTACGCTTGGATAATGCATAGAGGCCGAATTATCTAAAATCATGTGACACCTTAAATTGGTTTCCTCTTCATACTTTTTGGTGTAGAGCTTGTCAGTCTTGGCGAAAAGTTTCCAATCGATATGTTTGGTACTCTCCCCTGTATTGTAAATCTTATGTTCTGCAAACTCCGCAGAAAAACCATGAAACGGACTTTTGTGCATTCCGCTGATGAACCCTTCCACTACTTGATTCGCAAGCAGTTCCAGATTCTGGAAAAGAGAAGCTCTATGAAGTTCTGACTGAAGGTTCATAAGGCTAAGATAAGAATTGTATTCTAGGTGTATTTTAAAGACATTGCCTTTTGGCAATAGTCGAAATAACAAAGATTAAGCGACTAACGATTACAGAAAAACAAGCCTATGCTTTCAGCTCTTCAATAAGGTCTTCGTAGGTATAGGTCTTTTTTGACTCTTTATCTGCCGATTTATAGAGAATATCGGCGCGTATCGCTTTAAGGCCTGAAACGCCCTGCAAACCCTCGAGCTCAACTATTTCGACCTTTCCGCTGAAATAACCCTTCGATTTTAAGAACTTAATATACCTCAAATACTCCAATTCGTCTTTCTTCTGGGAATAGACAATGACCATTTTGCCCGGTTGGGTCAAACGCTCATCAGAACCCTTTATATATGACTTGTCAATTCGTTTTTTGATAACTTCATAACGGGCATTATAGGTGCCATCTACATCAAACCGCTTCTCATCCATTCTAAAGCGAATTGACAGTGAAGTATTGTATACCAACACCAATGAGGCCACATCTAAAGGAACAGGTAACTCTGGCTTAAGCTTGTAATGCGCATTTTCCATCTCGCACATTACTTGAAGCTGCCAAAGTCTTAAATTATTCAGATAAATAGGGTTAAAATCTAACTCACCTGATATAGAATCGCCAATATACATGTTGTGCTCTACCCCATCGGTCTTATACCTCTCGAAATAATGAGGAAACATATCTTGGGCAGAACGTTGTTTTCTATCGATAACGGCAGCCAACCTCTTATTGATCATCATGACGCTTTCATCGTAATTACGGCGATGATCATAATAAGAATCGGTACCCATATCTATAGATGATTCGTACGAAGATACTTGTTGAGCTAGCTCTTTATCAGACTTTTTCAAATGCGCAAAAACCGGATGGATTTCATCTGCTACAAAATTGAAGATCGATTGCTCACTATTGGTATTCAAACTTTCTTTGATACTGTTCATGTGATCGTTCACCCTGAACATCAATTCTTCATAAATAGGCAATTGGTTCTTTTGCCAAGCGGCCTCAAGAACTTGGTTCACTGTGGCCAGTTGAATCATCAAATCTCTCTGAATCGCCATGTTACGGGCATCGGAAGAATTTTTGATATCGATTTGACCGTAAAGCGGATGCACATCTTTGAAAACTATCTCCCTAAACGTAGGCTGAAGGCCTTCAAGATCATCTTTGATGAACCGTTTGGCCTCTTCTTGAAAACGCCAATAAACTGCTTCGTGTACCGAGGTACATTCGTGCTGTATAACGGCATCGATTAAATTCTCTTCTTCACTCTTTGAGCGCAATACCGCCGAGACAATAAATGGCATTACATCTTCGAGCTTATTCGCGTTTACGCTGTTCAGGGCATTCTTTTCCGTTGATACCAGCTCAAGAACACCTAGCAATCTATTGTTGTCGGCTATTGGGGCTAATATGGCGCTTTTAATGCCTTGCTCTTGCAGGCTTTTATAGATAGGCGCCTCCATTCGTTCTTCATAACGGTCGACATCAGAAATGGCAAAATACCTGTTCTCACGCAATAGCTTATCGTAAGAATAGGAACACAAAATTTCCTTGCAGTTCTGAATTTCTTTATTATCCAGCACAAAACTGTCCATCCCCTTCCCATAAAGTGGCTCAAAACAATCTGTTTTCGCATTGAAAGTCATGAAGCCGGCCCGAAGGCTAGCTATATTGAAGAAAGACTGAAATGTTTCCTGAAGGTTATCCATAAAACCATCGCTATCTCTCTTATCACTCGCAATAAGACTTGATTTCAACTCAGAAATGGAATGTTCGACCGTAACATCGAACATGTTCGAGATAACAAAGCCTTTAGAAACAAAACTATTGGGCGGAATTTTTTCCTTCCAAAGATCTATATTTTCAAAATTATCAAGCAGTTCATCAACATCGGCCTGCGACAATTCTTTGGCCTTTTCAGTTGGCTGCAAATCTATAAAGTCGGCATTGTACAATATTCGATAGTGCCTCATCACCCCATGTTCATCGGGTATATCATAGAAGAAGGGGCGCTTGAAATCTAACGGAAAATTATAGTAATAGCTCAGTATAACCGTACACGCCATTACGTACATCTGGTCGTCTGGCATGTTACGCATCTTCGGCACGAAACATTCGCCCTGGGCGCCGGCAGCTTCCAGAATTTTTTGAAACCGCTTTGAGGAATTAAAGATGGTGTTATCGTAGGGCAAAGAAGCCGTTTTGATTTCATTCTCGGTCAATACTTCCGAGAAGAGGTCTTGCAGAATATAATGAATAACCTCTTTATGTTCTTCAAGAAGCGCATCATCGGTAAAACCTTCTCTTAAAATAGGGTACGGCTCTTGTGCGGCAAGAATACGCTTGGCCTTTTCTGCCAAGTATTCATTGTCGCTTTTGGCCATGACATCATACTGCTCCAACAATTTGTTGAAACTTATGACCTGCACCAAAGGCATTTCTTTTTCCGTGAAACATCTCATACCCAAAATAAGTCGCAATTTTCTATGCAAAATTACAAAATAATTAAGTAGCACTCACTTTTAACACATGCCCTCTAACCGATAACTGGCACAGTTAAACCTACAAAACCTTTCTCTAGGTCAAGTAATTAAATTTACACCGGGTACGAACCGACACCTGTAACGAATAATAATTTTCAACGACTGATTATTAGTTTAATTTAGAAGCCCATCAAATCTCTTTACAACCAATGTCATCTACCAAGCGTTTAACCAGGGCCTACGAAAATGCCAAAACGGTTGTTTTTGACGATAGTTCCAAGTTTATACTTTTCAGCGATTGTCACCGAGGCGATAACAGTTTTGCCGATGATTTTGCGAATAATAGAAACATCTATTTTCATGCTCTTAACTTTTATTTCAAAGAGGGGTTTCATTATTGCGAGCTAGGTGATGGCGATGAGCTATGGGAAAATCTAAATTTCGAATCTATTTTCGAAGCTCATAAAAATGTGTACCAGTTGCTCAAAAAATTTCATTTGCTCAAAAGACTTCATATGATTTGGGGTAATCATGATATGGTATACAAAGACCCTGAATATGTCAAAAAACATCTGAGCAGCTATTTTGAGCCCATCGATGGCGAATCGAAAGAACTATTTGAAGGCATTGCCTATCACGAAGCCATTGTTCTAAAACATAAAATTACGGGACAAGAACTTTTTTTAACGCATGGCCATCAGGCCGATTGGTGGAACTACACGTTCTGGCGATGGAGTCGCTTTTTGGTAAGGGCACTTTGGAAACCTCTTCAGGTATGGGGTATTGCAGACCCGACCAGTCCAGCGAAAAATTATACCGAACTCATTAAAATTGAAAGAAGGCTAAAAAAATGGATTCTTCGAAACAACCTTCTCATCACCATCGTGGGCCACACCCATAGACCCCGTTTTCCCGAACCTGGCGATATTCCTCTTTTTAATGATGGTAGTTGCGTTCACCCTCGAAGCATTACGGGAATAGAAATTGAAAATGGCGAAATATCGTTGATCAAATGGCAAATCGCCACAACTGAAGACGGCATCTTGCGAGTGGTCAGAGTTTTATTGGAAGGGCCACAAAAGATAAGGGACTACCAACGAAAGTAGCTGTGATTACCCGACCCGAACTTTCTTTCGGTACTTTATCCATCCAAACTAAACCTATTTTCATAAATTTAGAGAATTAACAATAAACACTCTAGACAAAAACATGCTTGACAGATACCGATCGGGCAGACTGATACTGTTGTTATTCGCACTAACACTTATCAGCTGCCAAGAAAAAGCGCATGAGCAAAAAACAGCTCAAAAACGCCCCAACATTCTATTCGCCATTAGTGACGACCAATCGTTTGGCCATACCAGTTTCGGTGGCAGTACCTTCATCAACACCCCTGCATTTGACCAAATGGCCAAAGAGGGTATTTATTTCACCAATTGCTACGCGGGTTCGCCGGGCTGTGCCCCATCACGAAGCTCTATAGTTACCGGTCGCTACCATTGGCAAAATGAACAGTCTGGGCAACATGCTTCTTCGTGGATGAAAAAGCACGTGTCCTTTATTGACCTGCTTGAGAAAAACGGTTATAAAACTGGAAGAACAGGCAAAGGTGTAGGGCCGTTCAGGTATGCAGAAAGCCCCGAAGATTCTTTATTTAGAGAAAATAATGCCGGCGGCATTGAACATAGCGATTTTCGATACGGCCCTGAAAATGATGAGCGAACGGCCACGGGTATCGGAGCTTCCAATTACTATGCGAATTTTGAACATTTCATGGAAAATGTTCGTGATAATGAGCCATTCTTCTTTTGGTACGGGGGAACAGAACCTCACAGAAGATATGAACGCGATTCATGGAAAAGATTGGGCAAAAAGCTAGAAGATGCTCAAGTACCCGGTTATTTACCTGATAATGATGTTATTCGTGGCGACCTTTTAGACTATGCCGTAGAGATAGAATGGTTCGACCTTCATCTGCAGCGAATGCTCGAATACTTGAAGGAAAAAGGAGAACTTGAAAACACCATTGTAATCGTGACCGCAGATAATGGTATGCCATTTCCGAGAGCCAAGGCCAACGGGTATGAAGATGGTGTACACGTGCCCATGGCCATTAGATTTCCTTCCCAATTTCCTGGAGGCAGAATAGTTGAAGACCCTATAAGTTTTATCGATTTGGCCCCTACCTTGCTCGAACTTACCGAAACCTCCGAAAAAGGTATGCTTCCCATTGTAGGTAAAAGTTTTACCAACTTGTTAAAGTCAAAAGATGAAGGAAAAATTGATGAAACAAGAAAATATGCCCTGGCAGGCAGAGAAAGGCATTCTTCAAGTCGTTATTTAAATAAAGGATATCCACAAAGAATTATTAAAGGCGGCGATTATCTATACGTTTGGAATATGGAGCCCAATCTTTGGCCCGCTGGTGCTCCACAAAAATTCCATCCGAAAGATTCTACCAAACTCATGCCCATTAACGGGCTGGATGAAAATGGAAAATTCATTCCAGATGCAGCATTTATGGATATTGATGATTGCCCTACTAAAACCTATCTCATAGAGAATCATGATGCGCCCGGGGTTGCAGAATATTTTGATCTATCTGTAGCCAAAAGGCCGGAATTTGAACTTTTCAATGTAAAAAACGACCCAGCTTGTTTAGAGAATCTTTCGGGCAAAGAAGAGGTTAAAGCAATTGAAGAAGAATTGAAGGAAGCCTTAGTCGATGTTTTGGAAAAAACAGAAGACCCTAGGTATGTTGGTCCTGATAAAGAAATCTTCAACACCTATAAAAGGTATTCACCTATTAGAAAATATCCGAAACCGGAAAGTTCTAAATAATCTCGGTAGATTATTGAAGGCCCCATGCAGCTTTAAAATTTGGTAACTTTCATACCACTAAAAATGAAAAGTTATGAAAACCATGACCTGCAAACAATTGGGAGGCGCCTGCCATCAAGAATTTCATGCCGAAACCTTTGAAGAAATAGCCGAACTAAGTAAAAAACATGGTATGGAAATGTTTCAAAAAGGAGACATACCCCATTTAGAGGCCATGCAAAAAATGCAGGCCCTGATGAAGTCTCCCACGGAGATGCAAACCTGGTTCGAGACCAAAAGAAAAGAATTTATATCACTACCCGATAATGAATAAATTACAATTATTGATCGTTTGCGCCTTTTTCTCTTTGCCCATGTTTGGCCAGAGAGAAATACTTTACAAACAAATTGATACGGTTAAGCTTTATTTAGAGATTCACTCGCCAGTGAGAATGGATAAAGAACCCCAAAAACCTGCCATCGTATTCTTTTTTGGAGGAGGCTGGCGAAACGGAGACCGTAGCCATTTCGCCGAACAGGCCGATTATTTCTCCAAAAGAGGTCTCGTATGTATTCTTGCCGACTACCGAACGGAAAGCAAACACCAAACAACCCCCTATGTAGCTTTGCAAGATGCGAAATCGGCTATGAGATATGTACGTCAAAATGCAACAAAACTGGGTGTTGACCCCAACAAGATAGTAGCATCAGGAGGTTCTGCCGGGGGCCATTTGGCAGCGGCCACTTCACTCATCGCCGATTATAACGACAAAAATGATGACCTGTCGATTGACTGCAAACCAAATGCATTACTACTTTTTAATCCGGTAATAGATAACGGCCCTGGTGGTTATGGTTACGAAAGAATAGGTGACAACTACAAAAACTTTTCACCCTTGCACAATATCAAGCGTGGGGCACCTCCGACCCTATTTTTGCTAGGAACAGAGGACCGTTACATACCAGTTGAAACTTCTGAGTACTACCAAACGGTAATGGAAAAAGTGGGAAGTCGTTGCGAATTAAGAATATACGAGGGAGAGAAACATGGTTTTTTCAATTATCGGTTTATCGATATGTTCAAAGAAACCATTCACGAAGCTGATATTTTTTTACAATCGTTAGGATATCTAAATGAAGAACCTAAGGTAGAAATCAACTAGTCATATAGGCTTGCCAGCCCCATTCAAAATTTCAAAATTGTATATTTAACAAAAAGTTTTAAAACCAACCTATGCCACTCGCCATTGTAATAGCCGGAATCATCCTGCTCTTTATTTTAATAGCCAAATTCAGATTAAACGCTTTCATTTCCTTCATCATTGTTTCCCTTCTGGTCGGGGTAGCCGAGGGCATGGACTTTCTAACCGTTTCGGAATCGATTCAAAAAGGTATCGGCAGTACTTTAGGCTATCTTATCTTGATATTGGGTCTAGGGGCAATGCTTGGTAAATTAGTGGCCGATTCAGGTGCCGCACAAAGAATAACGACTCAGTTGGTTGAAAAATTTGGGAAGAAAAACATACAGTGGGCGGTTGTACTTACGGGGTTCATAGTGGGCATTCCGATGTTTTACACGGTCGGTTTCGTCATTTTGATTCCCTTGGTTTTTACGGTAGCTGCGGCAACAGGCCTCCCATTGATTTACGTAGGCTTACCTATGTTGGCGTCACTATCGGTAACGCATGGCTATCTTCCTCCGCATCCCGCTCCGACGGGTATTGCGGTAATGTTCAATGCCGATATTGGTAAAACCTTGCTCTATGGTATTATTGTGGCCATACCGGCCATTGTCGTTGCCGGTCCGATGTTTTCAAGAACCATAAAAAACGTAAAGGCTACTCCCTTAAAAGAGTTCTTGAACCCAACGGTACTAAAAGACCATGAAATGCCGAATACGGCAACAAGCATTTTGACTGCGTTGTTACCGGTCATCTTAATCGGTTTGGCTTCCGTCGTTACTTTGATTTTACCGGAGGGCAATACCATTAGAAAAATCACGGACATCATTGGTGACCCTGTTATTGCCATGCTTATCTCCGTATTGGTAGCCATCTATACCCTTGGTTTGGCAAGAGGCAAGAACATGAAAGAAATCATGGATTCTGTTTCTAGTGCCGTATCCGGAATTACCATGGTACTTTTGATTATAGCAGGGGCTGGAGGGCTAAAACAAGTTTTGGTCGATAGTGGCGTGAGTGAGTATATTGGCGACATGTTAAAGGGTTCAAGTATCTCCCCTTTGATTTTGGCCTGGCTAATTGCTACGGTTATCAGGGTTTGTGTAGGTTCAGCAACCGTTGCGGGCCTTACCGCTGCCGGCATCGCCATGCCACTTATAGGTGATTCTGGTGTAAGTGCCGAATTAATGGTACTGGCCATAGGATCCGGTAGTTTAATGCTATCTCATGTGAATGACGGAGGCTTTTGGCTTTACAAAGAATATTTCAACCTTTCAATAAAGGATACCTTAAGAACATGGACGGTCATGGAAACTACCGTTGGTGTCATGGGGTTGATCGGAGTTTTAATTTTAAATACATTTTTATAATTCAATTTTATGAGCGAATCACCATCACAAAGAATAAAATCATTGGGTCTAATTTTACCTCCTGCCCCACCACCAGCAGGCCTTTACAAACCCGTACTGGTAGTTGACAACTTTCTGTACGTTTCAGGTCAAGGCCCTATGCTACCTGATGGCACATTAATGAAGGGGCGTGCAGGTCATAACATAAATCTTGAAGAAGCCAAACAAGGCGCAAGACAAGTGGGCTTAACAATGCTTTCTACCATTCAAACCCATTTTGGCGACTTAGACAGAATCAAAAGAATAGTAAAGACCTTGGGCATGGTCAATTCAGACCCTGATTTTGGAGACCAACCCTTGGTGATCAATGGGTTCAGCGAGCTTATGTCAGATGTTTTTGGCCCAGATAACGGGGTGGGTGTAAGAAGTGCCGTGGGCATGATTTTACCCGGTGGAATTCCCGTTGAAGTTGAGGCTATGTTCGAACTACATTAAATTTCATGAGCAACTTACCGTGGTACGCCCTACAAAATCCTGAAAAAGTAATCAGTCCGGCACTTTTAGTCTATCCAGACCGCATTCAGCAAAACATAGATACGATGTTGAACATGTCTGATGACAGTGAGTTTTTACGCCCGCATGTTAAAACTCACAAAACAGCGGAAATTATTCAAATGCAACTAAAGTCTGGCATCAGCAAATTCAAGTGCGCGACTATTGCCGAGGCTGAGCTATTGGCTCAAAACGGTACCAAAGATGTACTGTTGGCCATGCAACCTGTCGGAAACAATATCGATAGATTCGTAGCATTAATGCAAGCGTTTCCTTCAACGGTTTTTTCCGCTTTGTTCGACGACCAAAATAACCTAAATACCATCGCCTCCAAAGCCAAAAAATCGGATATCACCGTCCGCTTATGGCTTGACATCAATAATGGTATGAACCGAACCGGTATTGCACCCCATGAAAAAGCATTACAGCTATATCAAGCCGCCTTTGAAAGCCCTAATGTTGAGATAATGGGCCTACATGTTTACGACGGTCACCTTCGTAATACCGACCCCTCTCAGAGAAAAGTCGATTGCGATAAAGCATTTCAGTCCGTGGTTGATTTTTCAAATCAGATTCAATCGCAAGGAATGCCTGTTCCACATATAGTGGCAGGTGGATCACCATCGTACCCCTTTCACTGTAAAAGAAAAGGAGTGGAAGCCAGCCCTGGCACTACACTACTTTGGGATGCCGGCTATGGTGGGCTTTTTCCAGAAATGGATTTTAAATCTTCAGCAGTTCTGCTGACAAGAATCATCAGCAAACCCAATGAAAATACCATTTGCCTAGATTTGGGCCATAAGTGGTTGGCCTCTGAAATGAATTTTCCTAGGGTGAAGTTTTTAAATGTCAAGAATTGGAAGCAGTTAGGGCAAAGCGAGGAACATTTTGTCATAGAGACGGAGAATGCCAAAGACTTTGAGATAGGAGATGTAATCTATTGCATTCCTATGCACATATGCCCTACCGTAGCAAAGCAACACCATTTACAGGTGGTAAAAAATAATGAAGTAACCAATACATGGCTAGTTGCCGCACGTAACCAATCAATAAATTTATGAGTGCATTTATTTTCGATGCCCACCTCGACCTATCCATGAACGCTATGGAATGGAATCGAGATTTGACCTGGCCCGTTGAAGAAATCAGAAAAAGTGAAATGGGCATGACCGATAAACCGGATCGTGGTAAAAATACGGTATCGTTCGATGCCATGAGAAAAGGTAATATCGGCCTATGTATGGCAACGCAAATTGCGCGGTACGTAAAAAAAGGTAATAATCTGCCAGGTTGGAAATCTCCACATCAGGCTTGGGCCCAAACCCAAGGCCAGCTCACTTGGTACCGTTCTATGGAGGAAATCGGCGAATTGGTACAAATCACCAACACGGTAGAACTAGAAAACCACCTCGATTTTTGGAATACCCAGGAAGGGAAAAAGCCTATCGGCTACATTCTGAGTTTAGAAGGTGCCGATTCGATAGTCACCCTAGAGCATTTAGAAAAATCTTATGAACAGGGGCTGAGAGCTATTGGACCGGCGCACTATGGGCCGGGTACTTACGCGTTCGGAACAGATTCAGTCGGTGGGATTGGAGTAAAAGGCAAGGAGCTATTGAAAGAAATCGAAAGATTGAATTTGATTTTGGATGCCACACACCTGTGTGACCAAAGTTTTTGGGAAGCTATGGATTGTTATCAAGGTCCGGTTTGGGCGAGCCACAATAACTGTAGAGCCTTGGTCGACCATAACAGACAATTTTCTGATGAACAAATTAAAGAACTCATCAGTAGAGGGGCAGTTATAGGCATGGTTCTCGATGCATGGATGATGGTGCCCAACTGGGTAAGAGGCAAATCGGACCCAGTAACCGCTAATTGCTCGTTACAGCAGATGGTCGATAACCTAGACCACATTTGCCAAATCGCAGGGAATACCGATCACGTCGGAATAGGAACCGACCTAGATGGCGGTTTCGGCACCGAACAAGGGCCTATGGATATTGATACCATAGCAGATTTACAGAAAATACCCGCGCTTTTGTCAAAAAGAGGCTATAACGCTGAAGATGTAGAAAAAATTCTTCATTCAAATTTCATCAACTTCCTAAAAAGAACGTGGAAATGATGTAATTTACGGAGTCTTAAGCTCTTTCATAAGGCCCCATGAATAGAAGACATTTTTTACAAACCTCAATCGCCGCAATTATTGCCTCCAGTTTTGCGGCCTGCTCGGACTCGAACAAATTTAAGCTCGAGAGAAACTTGACTGTAGGTTGCTTTGGCGATAGCATTACCAATGCCGGTGGTTTTGGCTATGTCGAAATGCTCCAGGCAAAACTTGACAAAGAGCATCCAGAACTAAATGTAAGGCTCATCAATTTTGGCAAAAGTAGCGAAACTGTTTCAGGGCTTACCGAAGAAGACCATCCTGGGCCAAGGCCCTACCTATTTGAGCGACTAGATGATATATTGACCAAAACGCCTATCGATTTGGCCCTTTTCTGCTATGGCATCAATTGTGGTATTTACGGAAAACCTTCCGAAGAGTTGTTCAATAGTTTTAAGATAGGTGTATACTCTTTTCTCGAAAAACTCCGCCAGAAAGAAATCGGTGCTATTCTACTTACCCCACCCCCTTTGGCTTTAGAAGCGGCCCCTTTATCAGAGCTTTCCAATGAGATTCCATATGGGTATAAAAATCCATATCCAGCATATGAAAAAGAGGTATTACAAGAATTTAAGTCCATCGTTCTGAACATGCAGCACCCGATGTCAAAAATGGAAATTGATATACATACCCCTTTGTTGCAGCAGCAAGAAAACTGTTATGACTCAGACCCCATTCATCCCAATAAGAACGGACACCAATTAATCGCCGATACGATTTTTCGTAATTTTTCGTTTTAACATAGCGTTAAGCCCCTGTGGCAGGGTATTTGCTATCTTTACTATCGATCATTATGGATAGGAATAATTGGTTCATAACGTGTGCTCTCGGTTTGCTATGCTCTTTAGGCATGGCCCAGACCGATATTCCGGTTCAGAAAGAATTGAAAATTGAGGCGGCCAATAAAATAGACGACACCAAAAAGCCACAGCAAGGTACGGCACTGAAAATTCCTTCTGTAGTAGATAACCCCGAGACCAATATTGATATGACGAATCGCAATCCTGTCAAAATGATTGATGATAGGGAATTGGTACAAGCGGGTTATGGAATGAAAATCGACCCAAAGGCAGGTCCGCGTGAACCTAAAGAAGGCTCTAAGCAGCATTTTGCCGATATGTACCTGGGCGACGTTAAAAGTAATGGGAAATTTGTCGGTATTGTGTGTCGAGACCATGAATTCGTTGATGGTGACCGCGTTAAAATCTACATGAACGACCGCGTCATCGACCCTAATATTTTACTTACCGGAAGCTTTAAAGGGGTCAATATCGATTTGGAAGAAGGTTTCAACCGAATTGATTTCGAAGCATTAAACGTCGGCTCTTCGCCACCGAATACCGCTCAAGTAGATGTCTACGATGACCAAGGGCAGTTGATCTACTCCAACAAGTGGCTCTTATCGACAGGCTCGAAGGCCACTTTGATCATTACCAAAGAGTAAACAGCTTTTCTTATTGCCATTTTATGGGCTTTTCCGTTAAATTATCCTAGTATAATTTATATATCTTCGCATAGCATAATACCTGCAAAAAGATATCTGAATGGGTTATAAAAACTACAAAATTGGGGTTGTTCAGCTTAATTTGGACAATACTCCGGAAGAGAATAGAAAAAAATGTTTGCATTGGGTAAAAAAGGCGGCCGAAGCAGGAGCTGAAGTCATCTGTCTACCTGAATTGTACAGTAGTCACTATTTCTGCCAAAGTGAAGATGTTTCAAATTTTTCTTTAGCGGAGCCATTAGGTGATATTTCCTTTACGGCCTTCAGCGAATTGGCTAAACAATTGAATGTGGCCATAGTGGTGCCATTTTTTGAAAAGCGTATGGCCGGTATCTATCACAACAGTGCCTATATCATCGATACGGATGGTTCACGTGCCGGGCTTTACCGTAAGATGCACATTCCTGATGACCCACACTTTTATGAAAAATTCTATTTCACGCCGGGTGATCTCGGTTTCCAATCCATAAGTACTAAAAAAGGGAATATCGGCACCCTTATCTGCTGGGATCAATGGTATCCAGAGGCGGCGAGATTAACCGCCATGCAAGGTGCAGAGGTACTTTTTTATCCCACTGCTATAGGTTGGCATCCTTTTGAGAAAGAGCAATATGGTGAAAACCAATACGGCGCTTGGATGAACGTCATGAAAGGGCATGCAGTGGCCAACGGAATCTATGTAGCCGCGGCCAACCGCATAGGACTTGAAAAATACCTACCCGATACCGACGGAATCGAATTCTGGGGCCAATCTTTTATTTGTGGCCCGCAAGGCGAGATTTTAGCAAAGGCATCGACCGATAAAGAAGAGCTTTTGATTGCAGAAATTGATTTGGCACATCAAGAAAATGTTCGTCAAAACTGGCCTTTTTTCCGTGATCGTAGAATTGATGCTTTTCAAGACCTGACCAAACGCTTCATCGAGTAGAAATGGCAAACAGAAGATTTCCTGCCGAATGGGAAAAACAAGAGGGTGTATTACTTTGCTTTCCGCACAACGGTAATGATTGGCCGGGCAAATATGCGGCCGTTCAGTGGGCCTTTGTGGAATTCTTTAAAAAGGTGGCCGAAGTAGAAAAGGTTTTTTTAATAGTAAAAAACGACGCTTTAAAAACTAAGGTCAACGATATGTTGGCATTGGCATCGGTCAATTTAAAGAACATAACCTATATTGAACAAAAGACCAACCGAAGTTGGATGCGTGACTCCGGACCTATCATTGTCAAAAATGGAAGTAAACGGGAAGCGCTCAATTTTAATTTTAACGGCTGGGCCAAATACAAAAACTGGAAACTAGACCAGCATGTACCTTCAAAGGTGGCCGAAATACTTAACGTTCCGCTCACCCAGGTTACTTATAAAGGAAAAAAGGTAGTTCTGGAAGGTGGTGCGCTTGAGGTGAATGGAAAGGGCACCCTCATTACTTCAGAAGAGTGTTTGTTGCATCCGGAAATTCAAGTAAGAAATGTAGGTTTTACCAAATCGGACTATGAAGCGATCTTTAAAGAGTATTTGGGTATCACCAATACCATTTGGGTGAAAGACGGTATTGCCGGTGACGATACTCACGGCCATATTGATGACCTTTGCAGGTTTGTAAATGAAGATACCGTTGTTACAGTCGTTGAAAACGACCTTAACGAAAAAAACTATCATCCTTTACAGGAAAACCTGAAAATTCTACGGAAAGCTAAATTGGAAAACGGAAAGCCTTTAAATGTCATCGAACTGCCGATGCCGCGTAATATTATCTTTGATGATTTACAACTTCCGGCCAGCTATGCCAACTTTTTGATATTGAACGAAACGGTGCTCGTTCCCGTCTTTAATGATGAAAACGACCGTTTGGCCCTGAATATTCTAGCGGATTGTTTTCCTGACAGAAAAGTCATTGGTATAAGCTGCATCGATATTATTTGGGGTTTTGGCACCCTACATTGCCTTAGCCAACAAATACCAGCTTGATAGGGTAGGTTTACCAAAGTATTATCGATTTCCGAGAACATAAGTCTTTACTGCTCTTTTAAGAACGTCTTCACGATAATAGGGTACTTCTTTCCAATCCATTTGGGCGTACCTTTCTATTTGATCATCGAAATGTGGAGAATTAGGGTCACCGCTCTGTCCGCCTGCCAAAATACTTTTGGCCCGTACCTTTTCACCAAACTCAACGACCGCAGCAAAGCTATTGCCCCTTGTACCGAATATTTTCTTTGTGTTGTTGGTATAACTAACCCCATAGGCGGCTAGGGCTCCCCATCGCCCAGAGGCAAAACCAATGGGAATACTTGGCTTATCTTCGTCAAAAGATTGGCGAATGGCACCATCTAAACGCTGGTATCGGTTCACTTCTCCCCAAGGCATCTGCCACGTGCCGAAATCTTTTTCCAGTCTCTCTACCGTTTCCAATAAAATTTGAAGCTGACCTACATCATCACCGGTTTGTGCCCAGTGGTCCATCAATTCCATATAAGACATTCCTTCTGGCCTATGCATTCTTTCATAAACCAAGATTCCGTAAAAATGTGCTAAGGTCATCGCAACCGACTCTTTAGAGGTGGTATAATCCCACTTTCTCAACTCATCTATAGGTCCTTCTAACTGTCCGCCCGATTTAACATTATCGTCATAGGCCTTCACCAAGCTCGGTATCAGAACTTGAAAAGCAGGAAGATAAGGGTCGTGTGCCAAATGAATAAGACTATCCAAGGTAAAGTCTTTTGCCTTTTTCAATAGGGCAATAGCATGAATACCTCTATAATTTTCTTGGTCACGAGACATATAATACGGGTAGTCTTCCGCTTTCGGACTGTAATTGGAAGCTGAAGTAAAAGGGGTTGAGTTGCAATTTTGAATCCATCCGTTTGCAGGATTACGAACCAAAATGTTCTCATCAACCGTATGAAGCCCTTGCCAGTCCGTTTTAGGGTTGCTTCCATCAACGGGGTTCGAATAATCAAAAGAGGTATCGCGTTTTGGAATAAAATTACCGTGAAAATAAGCGATGTTACCCTCGGCATCGGCGTATACGGTATTGTTACTCGAGTTGGTTCTTATGTCCATCATCTCCCTAAATCCTTTATACCCTTCTTTCTTGGTTCGAACAAAAGATTGTTCTAATGCCATTGCGGGTTCCCACATCATGGCAGAGGCCGTCCACTGTCCATCAACCGAATGCGTAATCGGCCCATGATGGGTGCGATATATGGGAAAGGTCTTCTCCTTCATACCATTATCCGATTTATATTTAAGCGTTATTTCCGATTTTTTTACCGGTCGCAATTCTTCACCGTATTGGTAGAACAGTTTACCCTCGGTTTCTAAAATTGTCTCTTTGAACTCATCCATCACATCGGTATAGGTAGAGGTATGCATCCAACCTGTTTTCTCATTGAACCCTTGGTAAACAAAAAACTGCCCCCAAGTAACGGCGCCATAGGCATTAAGCCCTTCTTCAGAGACTACATGAACCTCGCCACGAAAATAAAATGAGGTATGCGGATTGATAAGCAACATGGCATTGCCCGACTTAGTAAGCGAGCCGGAAAGGGCAATTCCGTTGGAGCCTTGAGGCTCTGTCAAGGGCTGTTCTTGAGAGACCGAAGCAACACTATCTAGTCGGGAATGAGTTTGTTCTACATCACCATTCTTATAAAAGTATTTTATTTTTTCTATCGAAATTCTTTCTATATCGCCCCCAATAGAGCCTTCACTAAAATACATGGGCATCCAAGGTTCGAACCTGGTCAAGAGCCTTGGTTTCACTTCCGGATGTGTATGAAGGTAATAATTGATTCCATCAGCAAAGGCATCGCAAAGTTTCTTTAACCAATCGGGACTCCCTTCATATTTGATTTTCGCCTCTTCTTCTGTCATAAATAAATTCGCCCGCAGGTCACTATATAAATACTCTTGACCATCAACTTCGGCCAAGCGTCCTATAGCCCACAAGTAGTTCTGCTCTACGCGGTTGAAATCATCTTCGCACTGGGCATAGAGTAGCCCAAAAACGGCATCGGCATCAGTTTTGCCGTAAATGTGAGGCACCCCAAAGTCGTCGCGAATGATTTCTATCTGTTCCGCTTGGCTTTTCCATCGTTCCGCCTCCGATTGTTTTGTTCCAGTCGCACAGCCAAACACTAAAAACAGCAACATGCATTGAAAATATCTCATTTTCTGAAATTTAGAATTACAAGATACAGACAAACCTTAAAAAGAAGCCTATTGCTCTTACATCAATCGATATGTTAGTTGATTTGAGTAACTTGCATTCTTCATTCAACAACTCATATGGCGGAAAAAAAAGTAAGCATTCTTACTGCCTTTAAAACAATTATCTGGCCCCGAAGAAAATTGGTATTGCTAGGTCTTTTGTTGATTATCATCAGTAAAGCTGCCAGTTTTGTGGCCCCAGTTTCCTTACGCTATTTCTTGGACGAAATTGTGCCGAACAAGAACTACGACCTTCTCAAAGTTCTTGTAGCCGTAGTAATTCTATCTTTTTTGATTCAGGCGGTTATGTCGTTTTTATTGACCAAAGTACTCAGCATTCAGGCACAGTATATGATTTCTGAATTGAGGGCACAGGTTCAAAAACAAGTGCTTTCGTTGCCCATTCGATTTTTTGACAACACCAAATCAGGGGCCTTGGTCTCTCGAATTATGAGTGATGTGGAAGGAGTTCGCAATCTAATAGGAACAGGATTGGTTCAATTGGTAGGAGGCACGCTTACAGCCATCGGCTCATTAGTTTTATTACTGGGGATAAGCCCTACCATGACCTTACTTACGTTTATTCCTTTAGTGATTTTCGCCTTTATCTCATTGAAAGCCTTTAAAATTATAAGACCCGTTTTTAGGGAACGGGGTAAAATAAATGCAGAGGTAAAAGGAAGACTTACCGAAACATTGGGCGGTATACGTGTAATCAAAGGCTTTAATGCTGAAGAACAAGAAGGTAAGGTATTTGAAGAAGGTGTTGAGCGATTGTACAATAACGTTAAAAAAAGCTTGACTGCCACCGCCTTTATGACCAGTTCTTCTACCTTTTTATTAGGGCTTGCAACTACAGGGATTATGATGGGGTATGGTGGATACCAAATGATGCAAGACAACTTAAGTACGGGCGAATATTTTCAGTTTACTTTTTTACTGGCCCTTATGGTCGCACCAATAGTTCAGATGAGCAATATTGGAAGTCAATTGACCGAAGCCCTCGCAGGGTTGGACCGTACCGAAGAATTAATGAACCAAATTAGCGAAGCCGATGAAAAAGATCGCACCATCGTGCTTTCAAACATCAAAGGTGATATGAGCTTTAACGATGTTTCTTTTGCTTATGAGGAGGATAAAGAGGTGTTGCACCATATTAATTTTGAAGTCAACGCCGGTCAGGTAATCGCCCTAGTCGGCAGTTCGGGGTCAGGTAAGTCTACCATTGCCAGTTTGGCCGCCAGTTTTTTGAGCCCTGACGAAGGTCAAATTACTATAGATGGTAATGACCTTTCGAAAGTAGACCTGACCAGTTTTCGACAGTTTCTTGGCGTAGTGCTACAAGACGATTTTCTGTTCGAAGGTACTATTAGAGCCAATATCATGTTTCCAAAACCGGAAGCGACCGAACAAGAATTGTTAGATGCCGTTAATTCGGCCTACGTCAACGAATTTACCGACCGCTTTGAAGAAGGCCTTGATACATTGATCGGTGAACGAGGCGTAAAACTCTCTGGTGGCCAGCGCCAGCGAATCGCCATTGCCAGGGCCATACTGGCCAATCCGAAAATATTGATACTGGACGAGGCTACCTCTAATCTGGATACAGAAAGTGAGGCTTTGATACAAAAGAGTTTAACCGCCTTAACAGAAGGCCGTACCACTTTCGTAATTGCGCATCGATTAAGTACGATAAGAAAGGCCGATCAAATACTAGTGATAGAAAACGGACGAATAGCCGAAAGAGGTACTCATGATGAACTGATTGCCAAAGAAGGGCGTTACTACAATTTATTTACCTATCAGGCGAGAATCTAGCTTTCAGGCGCTAGTTCTACTTCAAGACCATCGAGGTCTTCGGTCATATGTATCTGGCAGCCAAGCCGACTGTTATCCTCCACGTTAAAAGCTTCCGCCAACATAGCGTCTTCATCATCTGACATTTCAGGAAGAACATGGTCTGATTTAACATAACACTGACAGCTGGCACACATGGCCATACCCCCACAGACACCAATGGTACCCTCAGGCGCCAATTCATACGAACGAACTACCTCCATTAGGTTCATGTTCATATCAGTAGGTGCATCTACCTCATGGGTAACACCTTCACGGTCGGTTATTTTTATTTTGATATCAGACATTGTACATGCTTTTGGTTCGGCACTTTAGTAAGTTATGTACCGCACTGTAAATTTTCGGCAAATATACGGTAGATTGTTAATCAGGCCTACGAGAATGGTAAAACACCACAAAAAATGACAAAATAGGAGATAAACGAACAACCTTGATCAAGAGTAAAGTATGAAACCTAGAAAAGTGAATCTCTAATCAATCGCTTTTACTACCGCTTTAGGAGCTTCTTTTTTAGAACCATCAAAACCGGTGACACCGCCAACGGTAGTATACTTCATTACGTACTTCTTATCAGGAAATATTCGTTGGTAGGCACTTTGGCACATGAGCGTTGCTTCATGAAAGCCACATAAAATCAATTTCAACTTTCCGTTATAGGTATTGATATCACCAATGGCGTAAATACCTGGTACATTGGTCTGGTAATCAAAGGTATCGACTTTTATGGCATTCTTCTCGATTTCAAGCCCCCAGTCACCGATGGGCCCAAGTTTAGGCGATAGTCCAAAGAGGGCAATAAAATGGTCAACTTCAAGTGTGATGTCCTCTATTGCCGTAGTTTTCTTTCGTATCAAAACCGACTCTAATTTATCCTCACCATTCAATCCTTCAATTTCGGCAGGGGTAATCAAGTTGATTTTACCCTTATTTTTTAATTGCTGAACTTTCTCTACAGAATCCAATGCCCCACGAAACTCATTTCTACGGTGAACCAAGGTTACTTCTGATGCCACATCTGCCAAGAAAATACTCCAGTCTAAAGCAGAGTCGCCTCCACCGGCAATCACCACCTTTTTATCGCGATATACTTCAGGATCTTTGACCATGTAAGACACCCCATTATCCTCATACTTTTTGAGGTTCTCAAGGAGGGGTTTCCGTGGCTCGAAACTACCTAGACCTCCGGCAATTGCCACTATGGGCGCTTTGTGTTGGGTTCCTTTGTTGGTCGTAACGATAAAACTTCCGTCCTCAAGCTTCTCAATGGTATCCGCCCTTTCACCCAAGGTAAAACCCGGTTGAAAAGGTTCTATCTGCTTCATTAGATTATCTACCAAGTCACCCGCCAAAACCTCAGGAAAACCAGGAATATCATAAATAGGTTTTTTAGGATAAATTTCAGCACATTGTCCGCCGGGTTGCGGTAAAGCATCTATCAAATGGCATTTCAATTGCAACAAGCCCGCTTCAAAAACGGCAAAAAGCCCGGTTGGGCCCGCTCCAATAATCAGTATATCTGTTTGAATCATTAAGGGTCGGATTAAATGGTGGTCGTATGTTCGGTCTCACGTCGAAACCGATAACTTACTCTCCCACGTTAACTACTTCTTCTATTTGCGGAGCATACTTCTTTATGGTCATTTCAACCCCACTCTTAAGGGTCATTTGATTGACCGAGCACCCCACGCAGGCACCTTCTAACTTTACCTTCACAGAATTTTCGTTGTCGATGGATATTAAAGAAATATCACCTCCATCGCTCTGCAAAAAAGGACGGATTTCTTCCAAAGCCTTTTCTACGTTCACTCGCAGTTCTTCAGCAGTCATTGTTGTCATACCTACTTTTTCTTGACGGCGGAACAGCCCGCCATTGTTGTTATTTTAATTGCCTCTGTCGGCGGTAAACTCTTGTTGCGCCCTACGACTTCTTGCACTACATTTTTGGTCAACTCTTCAAAGGCTTCTTCAACAGGTGTAGCAGTCTGCAATGCTGCGGGACGGCCTACATCACCAGCCTCTCGAATACTTTGAACTATTGGAACCTCACCTAAGAAGGGAACGCCTAAATCTTCGGAAAGATGTTTTGCACCTTCTTTACCAAAGATATAATATTTGTTATCGGGAAGTTCTTCAGGAGTAAAATACGCCATATTTTCAACAATACCCAGTACAGGAACGTTAATAGATTCTTGTTGGAACATAGCCACCCCTTTTTTGGCATCGGCCAAAGCCACCTCTTGAGGGGTACTAACCACCACAGCTCCAGTAATCGGCATTGCCTGCATGATACTCAAATGAATATCGCCAGTTCCCGGTGGTAAATCGACCAATAGAAAATCTAGTTCACCCCAAGCAGCATCAAAAATCATCTGGTTCAAGGCTTTTGAGGCCATTGGCCCTCGCCAAATTACTGCCTGGTTAGGCTGGGTAAAAAAGCCAATACTCAATAGTTTTACGCCATAGTTTTCGACCGGCTTCATCTTCGATTTTCCTGCGACATTCACAGCTAAAGGCTTTTCATTGGCCACATCGAACATGATGGGCATCGAAGGGCCATAAATATCAGCATCTAAAAGACCTACTTTAAAACCCATTTTTGCTAAGGTTACCGCCAAATTAGCAGTAACGGTAGATTTGCCAACGCCTCCTTTACCTGAAGCTACGGCCACAATATTTTGAATACCGGGGATGGGTTTGCCCTTTATTTCGTTTACCTTAGGTTTGGCAGGCGCATCGACCTTTATATTGACCTTGATTTTTGCCTTTTCGTAAACTTCACGATGAATGACCTGTAAAATTTCAACCTCTGTTTTCTTTCGGGCCTGTAAACTCGGGTTGCCAATAGTTATATCTATTTCAACCTCATCACCAAAAATCTGAACATTTTTAACCGCCCCACTTTCAACCATGTTCTGGCCTTCACCAGGTACCGTAATATGCTCAAGCGCCTTTAAAACTTCCTTCTTATCTATCTTCATTATGTAAAATCATTCTAAACAACAAAGATAACACTTAAGGTCAAGAAACTAAAGCCTTTGAATTGAAATGTAGTATGGAGTAATAGTTGTTCGTTATCGCTAGGTCACTTTAACATAAATACGGAGATGCGAAAAATTCCTTTAATCACTGAATTCAATTGACGATAGAGAATGTGGTTCAGACCATCCTTCCATCTAAAAGATTTATAACTCGTCCGCCATAGGCGGCATTTTTCTCTGAATGGGTCACCTGTACTATAGTCACCCCTTCTTTGTTCAATTGCTTGAAAAGATCCATGATTTCCTCTCCTTGGGCCGAATTGAGATTTCCAGTTGGCTCATCTGCCAATATCAACTTAGGTTTGCCAATAAGTGCTCTTGCCACCCCTACCAGTTGTTGTTGACCTCCGCTGAGCTGCGTAGGAAATAGGTCTTTTTTACCAACGATATTGAAGCGGTCTAACATATCGGCGACCATCGCTTTACGCTCTGAAGACGAATGTTTTTTATAAAGCAAGGGCATTTCTAGGTTTTCATAAACCGTGAGCTCATCTATCAAATGGTAGGCCTGAAATACAAAACCGATGTACTGCTTGTAAAGATTGGCCCTATGCTTTTCTTTTAATTGGTGTACAGACTCGCTTAGAAATTCATATTGCCCCTCATCAAAATCATCTAACATTCCTATGACATTGAGCAATGTGGATTTACCCGATCCAGAAGGACCCATTATGGAAATAAATTCTCCTTCTTCAACAGTAAGGTTGATGTCTTTTAAAAGAAACACCCTTTGCCCCCCTTGCTGTACCCATTTAAAAATGTTGTTTAATTGTAATAGCATGATTGTTTATTATTCATTTATTTCGACCGAGGCTCGATGTGAAAGTTAGTAGTTTCGTTTCCTAGGAAAAAACCAAACTTTCACATTTTACACCCTTGTTGAGAAATTTTATCTTAAAACTCATTCCGTTCGTAAACTCTTGATCGGATTTGCGTTAGCGGCCCTAATTGCCTGAAAGCTGACCGTTAAAATAGTAATGGCCATGGCACCGATGACGGCTAAAAGAAAAATCCACCATTCTAACAAAACCCTATAGGGGTAATCTTGCAACCAACCATTCATTACGTAATAAGCTATGGGAATGGCAATAAAACAAGATATCACCACCAGTTTCAAGAAATCTTTTGAAAGCATGTTCCAAACATTGAAAACCGAGGCTCCCAGCACTTTTCTTACCCCTATTTCCTTTTTGCGCTGTTCAGCTACGTAAGAGGTAAGCCCAAAAAGGCCCAAACAGCTAATAAGAATGGCCAATGCCGTGAAAACTGCCGAAAGAGTTCCGATACGTTCTTCCGCGGCAAACTTTTCACCGTACTCAGTATCTACAAAGTCGTATTGAAAAGGAATATCAGGAAAATGGGATGTGAACACATTTTCAATGGCAGCAATATTATCACTGGCACTTTGATTGGGGTTCAAGCGAAGATTATAGAAACTGTTATTACCGTACTTATCGAACCCATAAACCCCTTGTTTGACCGGCTCATATGGCGATTGGGCTATCATATCTTGAACAACACCTATAATCTTTTTAGGAGGAAAAGGGTCTTCTTCATCTTCATCTCTAATAAAGGTGCCTACGGGATCGGTCAACCCCATATATTTCATGGCGGTTTCATTAATCAATACCGCATTGGAGTCAGAGGCTAATTCCCTAGAGAAATCTCTTCCTTTAATGATTTTAAGGTTCAATGATTTGGCATACTCGGGCGTTACTTCCGTCCACGCCAAATCTTCTTGAAAACTATCAGGTTTTCCGTCCCAAGTGAAACCTCCCCTATTCGACCAAATAGAGGTGGTGGGAGCGCTGGATGCCGACATTTCGACCACAGCACCCGAGTTTATAAATTCGGTACGCATCAAATCGTACTTTCCTTCAAAATCCCTACTCATAACCGGTATTTGCACAAGACCTTTCGTATCATACCCGACAGGCCTGTTCTTGGCAAAATTGATTTGCTGCATTACGATTACGGTACCAATAATGAAGGCTACCGAAACCGTAAATTGTAAAACCACAAGAATCTTTCTGGGCAAGCCAGCGTACTTGCCGGCAGTAAAAGTGCCTTTAAGTACATTTACCGGCCTAAAGGATGAAAGGTACAAAGCCGGATAACTACCCGCTAAAAGGGAGGTGAAAATGATGAAAACCAGCGAAATCAACCAGAAGGTGATGTTTTGCCAAGGAAAAGAAATTTCTTTTCTAGATAGGTCATTAAAGGCATTTAAAAACAGTAACACCATAACTACCGCTAAAACGTAGGCAAATAAAGTAACCAAAAAAGACTCGCTTAAAAATTGATTAATGATTTGCTTGCGTTGCGAACCTATCGATTTACGAATACCCACTTCTTTGGCCCTTTTTTCAGATCGGGCCGTGCTTAGGTTCATAAAATTGATACAGGCCAAAAGCAATACGAAAGTACCGATGATACCAAAAAGCCATACATATTTAATACGGCCGCCTACCTGAACACCGTTCTGAAAACTATTGCGGAGGTACCAATCTTTCATCGGCAAAAGAAACAACTGCGGGTTAAATTCTGCTTCATCACCACTAGACTCTTTCTTAACGTCTTTAATAGTGCTAGTCACCTGTTCGATGGAGCTGTTTTCGGGAATTTCAACAAACAATTGAAACGAGTTATTGCCCCACTGATCTTCGGCATTTTTGATCCACTCGTAGAGTGTCAAGTATTTTTCCCACGGAATAATAAATTGCAAATCATTAAAGGAATTATTTACAGGTATATCTTCATAAACAGCGGTAACTTCAGCATCGAACTGACTGTTGACCTTGACCACCTTACCAATAGGTTCTTCATCTTCGAAAAGGGCTTCGGAAACAGACTTGGAGAGCATTATAGAATTGATTTTGCGCAACCCATCTTTTTCGCCTTTCAAAATGGTTAGCCCCAACATATCGGGTGCCCCTTGCTGCATATAATTACCGTCTTTTGAGAGGCTCTTTTCTTTATAGTTTAAATAAAGCGGCGTAGTCCACGATGACATGACGATATGTTTGAAATTATCATCATACCCTTCTCGAAGAGCCATCTCTAATGGCCTAGGTATTGCAGGGCCTGTACCGATATTGCCATTAAATGTCTGCGATTGAAAAATCTGGGCTATTCGATCCTTTTTCTCAAAATAATTATTGTGCGACAACTCATCGTACACCCAAAGACCTATCATGAGCGTAACGGCCATACCCAAGGCCAATCCTCCAATATTAATGGTCGAATAGGCCTTGTTTTTCATAAGGTTTCGCCAGGCAATCTTTAAATAGTTCTTTATCATGACGTTTGTTTTTGATTGATGATGCTTCTTTGGCTGTTCGTTGTTCGTAAGGAAAAAAGCAACCCTTAACTTCTCACTACTAACTAATAACTCTTTTCTAATAACTTACTCCGTTCGTAAACTTTTCACCGGGTCGGATATAGCTGCTTTAATACTTTGAAAACCAACCGTTACCACTGAAATAAATATGGCTGAAACGGCTGCCACCACCAATACCCACCATGGTATATCGATTCTGTATGAAAAGTCTTCAAGCCAACGGTTCATTGCATACCACCCTAACGGCAATGCAAACACTACCGCAAGCCCCACAAGCTTTAAAAAATCCAATGTCAATTTATAAGTAATTTGGGCCACACTGGCACCCAAAACCTTACGCACTCCAATTTCTTTGGTACGTTTTTGCGCATTGAAGGCAGCCAATCCGAAAAGACCCAAACAAGCGATGATGATTGATAAGGTAGTGAATACTATAAAAATATGTCCTAAACGTTGTTCGGTCTGATAGGTATCATTGAAAGACTCATCCATGAAATAATAATTGAATGACTGGCCCGGTGCCATTTCTTCCCAGACACTTTCAATCTGCGCGATGCTCGAACTGAATTCTCCCGGCTTCAATTTGATGGCCATTGAGTTCGAAAAATCGCCAATAATCATATTCCATGCCCCTATTTCATCTCGTAACGTCTCAAAATGAAAATTCCTCACAACCCCAACGACGGTATAGAATACGGCATTTTCATCTCCTATATTACTGGAAAACCTTTTGCCCAAAACCTCATCTGCCGACTGGCCCATTTTGGCCAAGGCACTTTCATTAATAATCATTGCCAAAGAGTCCGTTGGAAAATCTCTATTAAAATCCCTGCCGGCAACCACTGTAAGGTCTAAGGTGGAAGCGTAATCATAGTCTACAAACCAACGTTGCATTTGAACGGCATATTCTTGATCGGTTATTCCTTCCTCAAAATAAGAATTATCACTTCTGTTAGAGGGGGTCGGCAAATAACTGCTCAACGTTGCATTCTCGACGGAACTTAGACTTTTGATACGTTCTTTAAAAGCGAGCTTCTGTCCGCCCAATGTAAAGACATCGTTCAGCACCAATACCTGTTCCTTTGAATACCCTAGGTCTTTACCTTGAATAAATTGCAATTGACGGTAAATGACCAAAGTTCCCACAATTAAAAAAACTGAAATCGCAAATTGGGTAACCACCAAAGCGCTTCTTACCCTACCGCCACCGATATGCTGCTCACCACTACCTTTGAGTACTTTGACAGGTTTAAACCGAGACATAAAAAAGGCTGGGTACCATCCGGAAAGTAAACCAAGAACCACACTGCCCAATAACAACAACAACCAAAAAACAGGATTGCCAAAAGGCATGGCTATCTCTTTGCCCGCTATCTCATTAAAGTAAGGCAAAGCGATTACGGCCACTAACAGTGCTACCAATAAAGAGGCGAAACTTACTAGACCTGCTTCAGTCAAAAACTGGCCGACCAAACCCTTCTTTTTCGAACCAAGGGTTTTTCGAATACCAACCTCTTTGGCCCTTTTTAGCGAGTGTGCCGTTGAAAGGTTCATAAAATTTACACTGGCCAATATCAATAAAAACAGTCCGATGGAAGCAAGAATATAGATGTTCTCAATTCTACCGTTTTGACTCAATTCAACATGCCGGTTCGAATGTAGATGAATGTCTTGCAATGGGGTGGTATTATATCGAACATAATTACCGGAAGCCAAAAAGGCTTCTTCGGTTATGCCCGGAAAATAGCGTTGTACCGACGGTAAGGTATAGGACCTGAACAACGATTGAAGAGGCTCTTTAAAATTATCGATAGGATAATCAGGAACCATTTTTATGAATGTAAAGTAGTTGTGGCTTCCCCAATCTTGCGAGCGGGAATCTTCAAAACCAAGCATTGACATAAAAACGGTATGCTCACGTAGCAAAGAATTCTTGGGCATATCTTCTACTACTCCAGCAACGGTATAAATATCTTCGTTATTCAACCGAAGTGTTTTTCCCAATGCTTCGGAACCTTTAAAATATTTATAGGCCGAACTTTCGGTAAGCACCAAGGCATTATTGTTATCAAGTGCTTTTTGAGCGTTACCTTCGATAAACTTAAGACCGAAAAAATCAAAGAAATTAGGATCTACGTATGCCGACCTCTCTTCTTTGCCATTACTTTTCGAGTCTTTTCTTGAAATCAGCAAACCGCCCCAGTTTCTAATTCTCGTCACCTTTTCAACCTGCTCAAAGTCCGTTTCAAGAACTGAGGCCATAGGAGGCGGGGTTTCTGCCATGTTCATTACAGCTCCACCAAATTTGACATCGGCATTGACCCTATAGATTCTTTCGGAATCTGCAAATATGGTGTCGAAATTCAGCTCGTCGTAAACGTAAAGGGTGATTAAAATGGCCCCTGCCATACCAATGGCCAAACCGAACACGTTCAACGAAGTGATAAAAGGCTGCTTTTTAAGGCTTCTCCAAGCTATTTTAAAATGGTTCTTTATCATGTTGGTTGTATTGATATGGTTACTAGTTATTTTTTCTATTTACTCGACTTCGTCAGGACCTATTCTGACCGCAGACTGTTAGCCGGGTTGACCAAAGCACTTTTAATAGCTTGATAACTTACCGTTGCCAAAGCGACCAATAGTGCCAATATACCTGCCCAAAAGAAGACCTGCCATGATATTTCTATGCGATACGCAAAATCTTCAAGCCATCTGTTCATCATATACCATGCAATGGGTGTTGCGATTACAATTGATACCATTATCAATTTCATATAATCCATCGTGAGCAATCGATAAATACTCTTGAAAGGGGCCCCTAAGACAAGCCTAATACTTATTTCTTTTTTACGCTGTTCAACCAAAAACGCCGAAAGGGCAAAAAGACCTAAACATGCCACCAATATTGCGAAGAGGGCAAAACTGTTGAAGATTTGACCCATTCGCTGAACATCATCGTGCATTTCAGCAAATTCTTGGTCTAAAAAGGTATACTCGAAAGTCTGCTGTGGTACATATTCTTGCCAAATCTGCTCTATATTGTCAATAGCACTTCTTGAAGACGCAGCACTTAGCTTTACCGAGATTATACTGGGACTGTTACCAATTACCAGAGACAATGGCGCAATATCTTCTTTAAGGTTTCTAAAATGGAAATCGTCAAGCACTCCGATAATCGTCCATGCTTGACCATTGTTGATTTGTTTTCCGATGGGATTCTCATAGGCCAATTGTTTGGCCATTGCCTGATTGATCACAATTGCGGAAGAATCACTGGCAAACTCTTCGGAAAAAGCGCGCCCATTGGCGACCTGAAGCCCTAAAGTATTGATATAATCATAATCAACACGCCAAATCTGGGCAGGCACCGTACCATCTTGCGTACCTTCGCCTACCTTTTTAAAGCTATTTCCATTACGTTTGGTACCCTCTACCGGTAGATAATCGCTTATTGCCACATTTTTGACCTCCGCCAAAGCCAATAATCTTTCTTTAAATGATTGAGCGTTCTGGCTCAGTACATTGGCACCCTGCACCACCAAAACCTGCTCTCTATCGTACCCTAATTTTTTATCAAGAATGAAATTCATCTGCTTATAGATGATCAGGGTACCAATTATCAAAATGACCGAGGTGGTGAACTGAAAAACGACCAATCCGCTACGCAGGCTTCCGCTTTTACTTCCGATACTCAGGTTACCTTTCAAAACATTCGCGGGCTTGAATGCCGATAGGTACATGGCGGGATAGAGACCTGCAAAAATACCGACAATCAATGCGGCCAGTAATAAGGTCGGTAAAAACCACCATTCTGCCCAAGGCATTGTTATACTCTTGGCGGCCATTGACCCAAAAGTCGGCAATAACAACCAAGCCAATAACACCCCAATAACAAATGATATAAAACTGAATACCACCGATTCGGTCAAAAACTGATTGACCAAACTACTTTTATAGGCCCCTACTGTTTTACGCAGACCTACTTCTTTTGCCCTGTTTGCCGATTTGGCTGTAGATAGATTGATGAAATTGATTACAGCCAATAACAGCACAAAACCTGCAATAGCGGCAAACAGCCATACAAAACGTATATCGCCATGCTTGAGACCGTCGTGCATCTTTATGTCGGATTTGAGGTGGATGTCACTGATCGGTTGCAATTTGTATTCTAAAGTTTTTAGCACCTCCATAAAGCCTTCGCCCATGCCCCGCTCTACCTGCGCAGGAATATAGTAGTCTTTTAGAATACCCTTCATCTTGGCTTCTAAACCGGCTATATCGGTATTCTCATCAACCAAAATGTAGGTAAAGTAATTGGTAGTAAGCCAATCGCTATTTTTATCTTCAATGACCATGAGATAGTCAAAATCGAGATGTGACTTCTTTAAAGGGTCTACTTTTACCACCCCTGTCACCGTATACGGCCTATTGGTGTCATCATCTAGGTAAACAGTCTTTCCTATAGCGTTGCCATTAGGAAAATGCTTGGCAGCCCGTGCCTCTGTCATTACCAAACTACCGGGATTTTTTAAAACTTCGTTGGGGTTGCCTTCTTTCAAATCAAGTTCTAAAATCTCAAAAACCTCTTGGTCGGCAAATACGAAACCTTCTTCAAGATTGCTCTCAACTTCACCCTTAACGCGCAAGGCCCTTCTGCCAGCACCAAAAAGTTCACTTGTGTTTATCTTTCCCGCTTTCTGAATTTCAGGATAGGTAGACTCTAATGTCTCAGCAAATAGCTGTTGGAAATGAACCGACTTCAGAACCTCACCATCCATAGAACCCTGCAATACCACTCTAAAAATTCTGTCTTTGTTCGTATAATGACGGTCATAACTCAATTCATTCATGATGTAAAGAGCTATCAAGAGACAGGCGGCGATCCCCACCGCGAAGCCACCTATTTTGATGGCAGTAAACAGTTTATCTTTTTTGATATTTCGCCAAGCGATGCGTAAATAATTCTTTATCATGATTCATTCTTTGATGACGACGTTTTAAACTGCACTTTCTTTCAGATTGCTTTTTTTGACCTCCTTTCTACTGAATGGCAAACTAACTTCACTTAACCAACCACACATTATGATAAAAAGGAGGCATAAAAAAGATACTTATAACAGTTTGGTTTTCAACGCAATATTACACCTGCTATGTTTATGCCAATTTTCAATTACCTGATTTACAGCTAATTAAAAATAAGCGTCGATTACAATTGTAAAATTATTGGACAGTTCATGTACATTATTTTTACAGGCTTATCTTTTGAGCCTATGCTTCGATTATTCTGTTCGTAAACTCTTGACCGGATTCGCATGTGCAGCCTTTAAAGCCTGAAAACTAATGGTAATGAGCGCCACAGCTACCGTTAATATGCTTGACAAGAAGAATGACGACCAACTGATGTCTACCCTGTACTCGAATTTGAGCAACCAATCGCTCATAACGTAATAGGCTATAGGCAACCCAAGCAATATGGACAGACCAATTAATCTCATAAAATCAGAAGACAAAAGACTTAAAATCTGGTAGGTAGAAGAGCCTAACACCTTTCTGATACCTATCTCTTTAATTCTTGTCTCCGTATTAAAGGCGGCCAGGCCGAAAAGACCCAAACAGGAGATAAAGATGGCCAATATCGCAAAGTAGCGTGAAAGGCTCAGTATTCTTTGTTCAGTAAGATACTGTAAGTTGTAGGCTTGGTCTTGAAACGTATAACTGAAGTCGTAACCAGGATTGAATTTCTCGAAAACCTCATTCATCGAAGCCAAAGTATTGGCCTCTTCGCCCGATTTTACTCGAACCATTGCTAATGAGTGGCCCATGGGTGAACAACGAAAAACAACGGGAGATATGCTATGCAACACCGAAGCGGTGTGAAAGTTTTTCATTACTCCTAAAATCACTTTCTCTTCCCCCCAAAGTCTTACTTTTTTACCAACGGGATTCTGCAGCCCCATTAACCGGATAGCCTCTTCGTTGAACAATAGATAAGATTCCAAATCACCCATTTCTTTTGAGAATGTATCACCATCGGCCATTTGAATGTTCATCGTCTGTACCAGATTGTGATTAACATTCCTGAACACAAAATCTATTTCAAGATTATCGGGTTTACCTGCCCAATCGATTCCGTAGGTTGATGAGCCTCCGTCTTCACTAATGATAGACTCACTGATGGCACCAACACTTTCTACACCATCAACTTTCTCTATTTCATCAAAAAAAGAGGAAGATTGCTCAAAGGCCTTACCCTCTAAATCGATTTGAACCATATGCCCTTTTTGATAACCAATGGGTTTGTTTATGGCATAGTTGATTTGATCACTAATAATCAACACCGCAATAATCAGTATGAGCGAGGCGGTGAACTGAAAGACTACCAGGCCCTTTCTCGCCAAAAGCTCGCCCCCTTTGCTTTTAAATTTGCCTTTTAGAGTGGCCAGAGGACTAAATCTTGACAGATAAAATGCGGGATAGCTACCTGCTATTAGTCCCGTGATTATGGTGGCTAAGGTCAATACTCCGAGATGTTCGAAAATGAGGGTCAACCCTAAGTTCTTTCCCGTTATGAAGTTGAATACGGGCATAAGAAAGACTATTAACAACATTGCCACAATCAACGATAGCAGCGCCAAAAAAAGCGATTCGGTCAAAAACTGAACTACCAGATGGTTTTTGGTACCACCGACCGTCTTTTTAATACCAATCTCTTTGAATCGCTTGGTAACCCTTGCGGTAGATAAATTCATAAAGTTGATACAGGCAATAAGTAATACCAATAGCCCGATAAAAGAGAAAAGCTTGATATAAGTTATTCTACCCCCCGTTTGAATTCCATCTTTATAATTGCCATATAAATAGGTATCAGCGTACTTTCGAAGAAATAGGCTAAACATATTGCCTTCATTATATTTATCTACAAACCGATCTATTTTACTTTCGAAAGCCTTAACATCACTGTTGTCTTTCAAAGTAATGTATGTGTTCGGCCCCGTATTGCCCCATTCTTTGCCGTTAGTCCACATATCTTCCAACAATTTCTGTTTGGTAGCCACAAAACTGAATTTCATGGTCGAATTATCGGGCGTATCTTTAAAAACACCTGAAATCTGTGCGGTTTGATTTTGGCCGAACATAAAATACTCTATAGGGCTATTGATGGCCTTTTCAACCGAACCAAAGAGCTTAACGGCAAAACTCTCGGAGACGACAACTGCTTCTTTCTTGTTCAACACCTGAGAGGCATCTCCGTAAACAAGCGGAAATGAAAAAACATCAAAAAAATTGCTGCTCGCGAAAAGGCCCTGCGTTTTGAAGTTATTTTCACCGGCACTGAAAGTAATCGACATGCCCACTTCTTGAAGGTTCATGACCGTAACGGCATTTTCAACCTCAGGAAGGTCTTTTTCCAAAGCTTCTGCCAAAGGCCCTTGGGTACCATCGTGAATTTTAACGATACCGTTTTCTTCACTGCGCATCATTACCTGATACAACCTATCGTTATTCTCATGAAATTTGTCGACCGACATTTCATCGGTGACCCAAAAGAAAATGAGAAAAGTACTGGCCAACCCAATGGAAAGCCCCAGAACATTGATCAAGGAGAACAACGAATTTCTTCGCAGATTTCTCCAAGCAATTTTTAAGTGATTTTTTAGCATGATTGATGTTTTTTGATTGATGATTAACTCTTGTCCTTATTCCATTCTAAGCGATTCTATAGGATTTAAATTAGCGGCTTGCCAGCTTTTCCAACTGACGGTCAGAAGAGCAATGAAAGCTGTAAATAGCCCAACAGCTAAAAAGAGCCACCAATCCATTGAAGTTTTATAAGCAAAATTTTCTAGCCAACGGCTCATAACGAACCATGAAATGGGAACACCTATGACAAACCCCAAGAATACCCATTTTAAAAAATCAATATTTAAGAGAGCAAGCATTTGAACAGTCGAAGCTCCGTTGACTTTTCTAACACCTATCTCTTTCTTGCGCTGCTGCATATAAAAAGTGGCCATTGCCAAAATACCTATGGATGAAATCGCTACCGCTAACAGGGTGAAATAGCTAATGATTTTTCCTGTTCTTTCCTCCTTCTCATACCAGTGATTTATGGCACTATCAACAAATTGTATTTCATATTCAACATCTCCAATTAGTTGGGAATAAACAGACTTAAGCTGTTCTGTAATCTCAAGAAGATTGGTACCATTGATTTTTACAAATAGGTTTGTTGGGTAGCGGTTCTCATCTTGCTGTCGAATCATCAACGGGCCAATTTGATCCTTCAGCTGTCTAAAGTTAAAATCTTGTACCACCCCTAAAACCGGGAGTTCTTCATCATGAAATTTAAAAGAAGAGGTTTGCTCGTTGAGCTGCAAAGTATTGTACCCTGTTTCATTAAGATAGACCCCGTTGCCCGCATAGGCGGTCTTGGTATCTTTGATTTTTATATCGAAGACGTTAAAGAACGAAGAGTCTACGGCGATTTCCTGAAAGCTTACCGATTCTTCATTGAAATCAAATGTTTGGTTGTTACCTCCGTCAAGAGGGCTATGCCATGTTAATGACACTTCTTGAACCCCGGTAATTTTTTCCAACTCATTTTTAATCGTCTTTTTCTGCGAGTTGCTTCCTAAATACTCCATAAAGACAATGTTGTCTTTTGAAAACCCCAAATCTTTATTCCTTAAAAAATCAGTTTGCTTTAGAATTATCCAACTACAAGAAAGAAGAGCAATCGCAACACTATACTGAAAAGTGATAAATACCTTCGAGTAGACGCTTCTAGATTTGGCCCTCAATTCACCTTTTACCACTTCTATCGGTTTAAAACTTGAGATTTTAATAGCCGGCACCAATCCGGAAATAAGTCCGATGACGCTCACGGCACCTAAAAGAGCTAAAATCGACCGAAGATTCAGAATCTGTTCAAACTGTAACTCAGTTTCTAAAAGATTATTCACCAAGGGTTCGAAAAGTATTGCCAGAACAACAGCCAACAAAATGGCCATGAAACAAAGAATGAAAGATTCAAAAACCAATTGCTTCATCAACTGGTGTTTTGAGCCTCCCAATAATTTTTTTACCGCCACCTCCTTGCCCCTAAATGTTGACTGTGCTATGGTAAGATTGATATAATTGCCTATTGCCAAAACCAATATCAAAAAAACTATGGCCGATAAAACCGAGATGAGAGCCATGCTCGAGCTTTTCGTTCCGTTACCTTCTTTAGAACTAAAATAGACCTCTTTCAAAGGGGTAAACACTACAGTATTTGCCCAACCTTCTTTATACAACCAAAAATCCTTTTTAAAATTCTTTAGAATTTCAGAAGCCTTTGATGACAGTATAGCGTTTGGCCTTTCTAACAAGTAAATACTGAGTGAGCACCAACCATATTCTTCAAGTATATTCTCAAACTGCCAGATTTTTTTAAAAGCCGCCAAGTTGATGAGAGCATCTTGCTTGTTGAAATGGGTATTATCCGGAAAATCGTCCATAATTCCGGTGATTGTAAATTTCTTTTCGGTGTCTATAAAAATCGTTTCCCCAACTATATCTATAGAACCGAACAACCGTAGGGCCGTTGCTTTTGAAAGAACAATACCGTCTATCGTTTGTAAGACCTCATTTTTATCTCCCTTTAGAAGTGGAAAAGAGAATAGATTGAAAAAAGATCCGTCAACCCCCAGATAGTCGAATTTTATTTTTTTCCCGTCCGATTTAGATATTCGACCTGAATGATTAAAGACCCGGGTAAAATCTTCTATTTCAGGATATAGATTTTTTAAATCGGTGGCTATGGGCGCCGAAAATTCGGTCGATTCGTGCTCTAACCGATAGACTCTATCTTTTTTGGTCTGAAAATCATCAATGGATAGCTGGTTTTTGATGTAAACGCCTAGTAATAAAGCAAACGCCAATGACAACGCGAACCCAAAAACAGTGACCAGAGTGTACATTCTGTTTCTTAGCAAATACCTGAAATACGATTTTATTACCAGCATAAATTGGCTATTCTCGATTAATCATTCCGTTCTCAAACTTTTTACAGGGTTGGCCCTTGCCGCTTTTATGGCCTGAAAACTTACGGTGGCCAAGGCTATGGCCAATGCAATTCCTCCTGAGAGCGCAAAAATCCACCATTGTATGTCAATCTGATATGCATAGTCGTTTAACCATTTGTTCATGGCATACCAAGAAAAGGGCGTCGCAATCAAAATGGCCAGCAATACCAACTTCAAAAAATCTTTTGACAATAGTAAGGCAATACTAGATACTTCGGCCCCCAAAACCTTGCGCACGCCAATCTCCTTGGTTCGTTGTACCGCGCTGTAGGTCGCCAACCCCAACAATCCTAAGCAGGCAATTAAAATGGCCAGAAAGGAAAAAATGGTAAATAGATTCTTGAACTTAAAATCAGCTTCATACTGTTGGTTAAAGGATTGGTCCAAAAAGCTATATAAAAAAGGACGGTGGGGAGCCAGTTCTTCCCATTTTGTTTCAATATTTGATATTGCACTTTGAATATTGTCAGATTTCACCTTTAAAGAAAGGTATTTACCATACTGTGAATAACGCAAAGTCAATGGTGCTACCTTTTGGTGAAGAGACAAGTAATTGAAGTCTTTTACCACTCCGATAATCGTACCCTCACGACCCCACTGTTCAAAACGTTTGCCGATTATTTCCTCTGGGTTCGAATATCCAAAACTTTTGACCGCAGCTTCATTTACTACCAAGGCCTGAGTAGAATCTGTCACAAACTCTCGTGAATACGGTCGCCCTGCAACAACCTCTATCTCATAATGCGGGATAAAGTCAAAATCAATTTCATAGAGAAAAGGGCCAAAATTTTCCATTTGTCCTTCCTTTGTTTGAATATTGGTTCCCGCGGCAGGAAAATAACTTCCCGGTACGGTTCGCGAACCAGCGACCGAAACCACTTCAGGTAGTTCCATGAACTGGCTCTTTATAGTTTCCATATTGTCCAGTACTTCCCCGTCCCAATTAAAATCGATGACCAGTTGCTGTTCCCTGTCAAATCCGAGATTTTTGTCCAACATGAACCCCAGCTGAAAATACACGATTATGGTACTCGCTATTAAAGCTATGGATAGGCTAAACTGAAATACAACCAATCCTTTTCTTAGCCTATTTCCATTTTGTGATGTTCTAAAAACACCTTTTAACACGCTTGATGGCTTAAAGCTTGAAAGTACAAAAGCAGGATAGCTACCGGATAATAGACCGATGAACAAGGCCATTGCCGCATATAAAAACAGTGTAGAACCATCTAAAATTTCCTGTGGTAAAAATGGTTTTCCAGTGATTTCCCGCATCGCAGGAAGGCATAGAAATGCCAATGTAAGACCTAATACCGATGCTAAAAACACCATGGTCAACGACTCTCCCAGAAACTGGTACACCAAGCCCTTTTTATTCGCTCCTATCACCTTTCTGATACCGACTTCCTTCGCTCTTTCCAGAGAACGAGCAGTTGCCAAATTCATAAAATTGATGCAGGCAATGATTAGTATGAAAAGTCCAATAATGGCAAAGATGTAGAGGTTGGAAAGGCTGCCAGTAATACCCGGTTGCCTTGCGGCTTCTGACTGTAGATAGGCCTCTCTTAATGGTTCAAACGAAAGGTCATAATAGTATTTCGCATCTTCTTTTGGGCGATTTCTTTCTAGGAACGCCGGCATTTTGGCCTGAAATGCCTGTTGGTCAAAATTCTCATCGACCAAAAAATAGGTGTAGAAATCAACGTAGCCCCAATAATCGAAAATTTCAGGCCTGGTTTGATAAAATGAGGTCATCGACATGAGAACATCAAAATTAAAATGTGAATTTGAGGGAACATCCTTAATTATGCCCGTTACGGTATAAACACCATCGTTGGCCCTTCCGCCTACGCCTTCAATAGCCTTGCCCATTGGGTCCTCATCCCCAAAATATTTCTTTGCGGTACTTTCCGTCAAAACGATAGAGTATGGAGCTTCCAAAGCTGTATCAGGATTTCCGGAAATTAATGGCCATGTAAAAACATCAAATACCGTTGGATCCATATAAAAGCAATTGCTCTCTTGGAAGGAACGTTCGTTATACTCTAAAAGAACATCTGATCTGCCAGAAAATTGAACTATCTCCAGTACTTCTGGAAAGTCGGATTTTAAAGCGGGACCTACCGGAGCATTCCCCCAGATCCATTGGTCTTCCAAATTATTCTCACTTCCATGATGTACTATTCTAAAGATTCTATCTCCCTTTTCGTGATAGCTATCGTACGAAAGTTCGTTTTTAATGAACATGGCAATCAATAAAAAGCAGGTCATGCCAATGGCCAAACCACCGATATTGATGGCCGAATACCCTTTTTTCTTCGATAAGTTTCGCCAGGCGATCTTTAAATAACTTTTAAACATGACTCGTTGCTTTATGATTGATTTACTCTGTTCGTAAACTTTTTACAGGGTTGGCCACCGCTGACCTTAGCGATTGCATACCTACCGTCAATAAAGTAATCACCAGGGCAAAACCACCACTGAGTACAAAAACCCACCATTCAATTTCAATTCGATAGGTAAACCCCTGTAACCATTTAGACATCAGAAGATAGGCTATGGGAGAAGCAATTAGAAAAGCGACCAAGACAAGCTTTACAAAATCTTTGGTCAACATTTGAACTACCGAATGAACGCTTGCACCTAAGACCTTTCTAATTCCGATTTCCTTTTTCTTCTGTTCGGTCACATAAGATATGAGACCGAACAAACCCAAGCAGCTTATGAAGATGGCCAAAAAGGTAAAAGCCACAGAAATAAGGCCCAATCGCTTTTCTTCATCATAAAGCCGTTCTACTTCCTTATCAACAAACCGGTAATCAAACGGCACATTGCTTACCGTAGATTTCCACTGGTCTTCCATTCCCGCAATTAGGCTTGCGTAATTATCAGTATTTGTTTTCAGAAAAAGCCAGTTGGGCTCCGTTTCCTTATGCAGAAACAAGGGCTGAATTTCTTCTCGAAGTGATGCAAAATGATAATCGGCCACCACACCAATAATTCGCATCTCAAAAGTTTCTTCATCGGTGCCCTGAATCAGGGTGCTGCTAAGCGCATTTTCAAGTTTTATGTCGAAAGCCTTTAATGTAGCCTCATTAACGATGATTTGATCTACTGTATCCGCAGCTGTAAAATCACGCCCTTTAACCAAGGGTATTCCCATGGTCTTAAAGTAACCATCACTCACCCCGTTTCTCTTAACCACCGTTCTGTTTTCACTATTTCCTCCGGGAAGATAAAAACCGTTATCCGCAAGAATCATTTCCGAAGGCGCGTAATTACCACTTGCTACACTGGTAACCCCTGGTATATTCAAAAATGACGATTTCAACGATTCAAACTTGCTAGAAGCATCTTCCGTACCGATTCTTAGAGCGATAAGATTGTCTTTTTTATAACCTAAATCTTTGGTCTGCGCGAATTTGAATTGTTGTGAAATTATAATCACCGTGGCCACAAGACCGATAGATACCACAAACTGAAAGACCACCAAGGCCTTACGGAAATTACCACTACCGGACGGTAGAATAGCAGCGCTTTTCAAGGCCCTGACCGGTTTAATAGAAGAAAGAATAATTGCGGGATAAATACCGGCTGCCAAGCCCGTAACGACACCTATCGTCAACAAAAGCACTATTATCTGCCATTGGTATAGATGCAAATAGGTCAAAGACTCTTGGGTTAAGTCATTAATCAAGGGAAGAAGTAGAATTACTATAGGAATACTAATGAACATCGCAAAAAGGGAAAGCAAAACGGACTCACCCAAAAACTGGCCCATCAATGAATTTTTACCTGCACCCACTACTTTTCGAACCCCGATTTCCCTAGCCCTTTTACTGGCTCTTGCCGTACTCAGGTTGATAAAGTTAACGCAAGCCACCAATTGAATAAAAAAGGCCAAGCTCAACAGAAAATAAAGAAAGGTAATATCGGACACCTTATCTAGCTGGTTGTTCCTGCCTTCACTGTACAAATGAATATCCTTTACTTTTTGAAGCTCTAGAATTTTATTGCCCATTCCGGCACTTTTCAAATCTTCGGAAGCTCTTACTTGAATAAACCCTGGTAATTTATCTTCCAATTGGGAGGCATTTACATTGGGAGCCAACTTTACATAACTATATACAAAATTGTTCGTAGCGAAATTGTCGAAGTTCTGCACAAAAGTTCCCATTCCAGGAGTGCCCATACTTACTAGGTAATTGGGGTTCAGGTGCGATTTTTGGGCCTTCTCATCAAACACCCCTTTTACGGTCAATGTAAGGGCGCCATCACCGCTTCCCCAAATAATGGCTTTGTTAAGAACATCTTTCTCTCCAAAAAGTTTGTCTGCCAAGCTAGAGGATAGCACTACCGAATTGGGCTGGTCGAGTGCTGTTTTCTTGTCGCCTTCTAAAAATTTAAAATCGAAAACCTTAAAAAAGGTGGAGTCTGCCATATAAACCCGTGATTCATAATAGGAGTCTTCACTGTCGGCGGCCCTCATCAACATGCTATAGAAAACATCGGTCAAAACTACTCTGGTGGCTTCCTGCACTTCAGGAAAATCTTCTTTTAAAGCAAAAGCGATAGGCGGCGATGAAGTCGAAGATTCATAAGGTTGTTGACCATCGCGTTCAATAATAGTCTCTACCCTAAAAAGACCGTCTGCATTATCATGGTGTTCATCATAGCCCAATTGAGCAAAAACGTACAGAAGAATGGCCAGGCAACTTAACGTACCCATGGTGAGACCCAGTAAATTGATAATGGTCTGTTGTTTGTTCTTTGTCAGGTTTCTCCATGCTATTTTTAAATAATTCTTGAACATGATTCTTCTTTTTGATTGATTTTTACTCTGTGCGCAAGCTCTTAACAGGGTTTGTCGTGGCCGCTTTTAAGGCCTGATAACTAATGGTCACAAACGTGATTGCCATGACAATGCCCACGGCCAAAACAAAGATCCACCAGTTGATGGCTGTCTTGTACTCAAAATTTTCGAGCCAACGGTTCATAAAATACCACGCTATGGGTGTCGCGATGATTCCTGCAATGGCAATCAATTTGAAGAAATCTTGCATTACAAGACCAACGATATGTTTTATACTTCCGCCTAAGACTTTTCTAATCCCTATTTCCTTGGTTTTTTGAACTACGAAGAAGAGTATGAGTCCGTAAATTCCCAGACAGCCTATGAAAATGGCAATACCTGAAAAGATGCCCACTAGCGATAAAAACCGTTGTTCGGTTTCATACAGTTCGGCTACCCTGTCATCTAAAAAATCATATTCAAAAATGTAGTCTGGGAAAACTGCAGTCCATTCTTTTTCAATATGGGAAATCGCACTATTGGCATTTTTCAAGTTGATTTTAATAGCCAATTCAGTATATAAATTTGGAATAGGAGCTATAAAAATTGGACTTATATTTTCGCTAAAATCTGAATCGTGAAAGTCAGCAACCACACCCACTATTGAACCTTTTGCAAGGCCACCATTGATATTGACCTGCTTTCCTAGAACTTCATTAGGGTCATTTAAACCAACCTTTGTGACAAAATCTTGATTGACCAAAATTTCATCAACAGAATCTTTTTCATAAAAAGTTCTTCCTGCAATAATAGCAAGGCCGAAAGCATCTAAATAATCTTTATCACCTGCTTTGACCTGAAGGTTAAAATCTTCCGATTCTGGTTTATTATTAAATTTCACACTAGTGCCCCAATTGTTGTATCCTGCCCCTGGGGATGCGAAACAGGCCGTGATTTTCTGGACACTTGAGTTTTGGGAAATTCTTTCTTTGAGTCCGTTAAGTTGAATTGGCTCAATATCATCTGGTATCTCAACCATGACAATACCATCTTTTTCAAAACCCAAATCAGAGCTAATGGCATATCTTAATTGTTTCCCGACCACGATGGTACCAATAATGAGTACAATACTGATTACAAACTGGGTGACCACAAGTGTTTTTCGCGTTAAATAACCCCCCGAGTCTTTTTGCGATAACTTTCGCTTTAACGCCAACACAGGAGCAATCCTGGCCAAAAGCACCCCTGGATAACTTCCTGCCAAAAGGGTGACCAAAGCCAATAAAGTCATGATAAATGCCAAAAACTTAATGTTCAAAATACCTGAAAAAGAAAGGTCTAAGTCAAAAATGGAGTTGAACGATGGCAATAGCAATAAGCAAAGTCCCACTCCTAAAACCAAGGCAAAAAGACCAATGATAAAAGTCTCGGCCATAAATTGCCAAAATAAGTGCCTCTTATCACTACCCAACACTTTGCGCACACCTACTTCCTTTGAGCGGTAAATTGACTGGGCAGTTGCGATATTGATAAAGTTGATACTGGCGATAATCAAAATAAAAAAACCGATTAAAGAGAATATCCATAAGGTCTGTGAATTGATTCCCCCGTTAAATCGATTGTCGAAATGAATATCGGATAATGGCTGGATTTTGTATTGGTGTACATTTTTGTGGTTTGCCCTAAATTTTTGCACATAGTCTTGTAGCTGCTCTTCAATTTGAACAATGCTTTGATTGGGTCGCATTAATGCATAAACATGCAATGAAGAGTTTATGCCTCCCCAACTCTCTGAAGAAAGAAACTCACTGTAGCTTTTTAAAGTCTTGTAAGAAATAAAAGCATCAGCCTGATTAAGGCTAGTCTTTGGCAAATCTTTAAGAACCCCTGTAACACGAATGGTCTCTTTATTTTCCAATACAAACGTTCGGTTAATTGGGTCAGTGTCGCCGAACATGTGTTTTGCCAATTGCTCGGTAATCAAAGCGGTATTAGGTTCGGTTAAAGGAGCATCGTTGGTTCCATTAATGAGAGGGTAGTTAAATATTTTAAAGAAATCGGCTTCGGTAAAATCTACATCGGCCTTTAACTGCTTTTTGTCACCCGATGTTTCGATGGTGAACAGAAAATCATCCCTATCAACACTTTTGGCTACAATTTCGGCATAATCATAATCTTGTTTAAAAGCATTTGCAAAACCCGGCGGAACAGAAGGTTCATAGTCAACTATGTCTCGATGTTCTTCGGTATTAAATCGATAGATACGGTCTGCATTGTGGTGAAAATTATCAAACTGTAAATGGTACTGCACAAAAAGAAAGACCAAAATGCTACAACCGAAACCTAGAGAGAGCCCCAATATATTAATCAGTGAAAAGCCTTTTCGTTTTCTAAGGCTTCTCCAGGCTATTTTTAAATAATTCTTGAACATGATGACAATCTTTTAATGATTCTTATTACTGATCCATCTGTTGTATTCTAGCTTCACCAATCACCATACCCTTGCTTACTTCGGGTGAGCCGGCATATGCCACAGTTGCTTCCCCAAATGCGGTAATTCTTAAATCATTCATTGCATGTAATCGGTAGCTGCCTTCGCCGTAGGCCGTAATTTTTGTCTCACCACATTTGACACCTAATGTATTAATGACGGTTTCGCCATAAGCCGTAATTTTCTGGCGGTCGATTTCGCCTGTTTTAATTTCCAGAAAACTTTCGCCGTAAACCGTCGTCTTCATCTCACTAAAATCAACATCGTTCAAATAAACTTTCGATTCGCCATAAATACTTAGGCGAAACCTTTCTGAATCAAGCCTGCTTTCACAGGTAAAAGTCTCTTCACCTCTTAAAGAGAGTTCTTTCAATTTTCTATATGCGACAATGGCGGTGACCATGGTTCCGTTATAGATAGATTTTTTTCCATGCCATTCATCACTTTCGACCCTTTCTGATTTTGTTGTCAATTTTGCCCCCTCTAGATAAAGATGTAGTTGGTTATGTTTCTCCTCAATATGAATTTTTTCCAGTGGAAGCTTCGAGCTTTTTATAGTCACCGATTCTTCGGCACCCTCCTTGAAAATAACTTCAATGTGAGGGCTTACGATAACTTTTTCAAAAGGCTCAACATCTATTTTCTTTTGTGCCTGAGCGCTAGTACAGAGAAACATGGCAAGTATTGCACAAACAACTAGGTTTACATTCAGTTTTTCATTTTTCTCTTTCTTTAATTGATTATTAGACATGATTTTGTTTTTTGATTGTGATTGACGAATAAACTCTTTACATCATGGCGCCAATGGCCCTGTTTTGGCTCTCGGTTACAATCTGGCCATCAAAAAGATTAACTACTCGATGGGCATAATGAGAGTCGCGGTCGGAGTGGGTCACCATTACAATTGTGGTACCCTCTTGATTTAGTTCGGTAAGCAGATTCATTACCTCGATTCCGTTTTTGGAATCTAGGTTACCAGTAGGCTCATCTGCCAGAATCAATTTCGGATTGGTCACCACGGCCCTAGAAATAGCGACACGCTGTTGTTGACCACCAGATAACTGTTGCGGGAAATGTTTTTCTCTATGGGCAATTTTCATACGCTCCAAGACTTCTCGTACTTTCTGCTTTCTTTCGGCCTTTCCCATTTTTAGGTATATCAATGGCAGCTCTACGTTTTCATAGACGGTAAGTTCATCTATAAGATTGAAGCTCTGGAAAACAAACCCCAAGTTTCCTTTGCGAAGTTCGGTTCGTTGGCGTTCTTTTAGTTTGCTTACCTCATGGCCTGCAAACTTATAGCTACCCTCGTTTGGGCTATCGAGCATACCTATAATGTTCAATAAGGTAGATTTTCCGCAACCGGAAGGCCCCATAATGGCAACAAACTCTCCATTTTCGACTTTTAAGTTTACTTTGTTCAGGGCCAAGGTCTCAACTTCCTCGGTCCGGAAACTCTTTTTAAGATTCTGTATCTGTATCATTTCTAGTTTGATTTTCGTTATCGCTATTTTAAAGACTATGAAATAGCTTCATAGTGACAGTCCGTTATTATTTTAACACTATTTTCTCCGCCTCGCCGAACGAATCGTAGTTGCTGGTAATTACTTTCTCACCGGCCTCGAGACCTTCCAATACCTCATAGAACCTTGAGTTCTGTTTGCCGATTCTTATTTCCCTTTTAATGGCCTCTTCCCCATCGGTACCAACTACAAAAATCCATTGGCCACCGGTGCTTTGAAAAAAGCTTCCTTTCGGCAAAAGCAATGCGTCACTTGACTCACCCAATTGCAGGCGTATATTGTAGCTTTGACCAGCACGAATGGTTTCCGGTTTTTCTTCGGTAAATACCAGGTCTACTTTAAATCGGCCATTTCGTACTTCAGGATACACTTTTCGCACCCGAAGAGAATATAAATTACCGTTTCTCTCTAAAACAGCCGTTAAATCTCTTTTGACCCGATCGATGTAATGTTCATCGATATTGGCCTCGATCTTGAAGTCGGTGAGAACGTTGATCTGACCTATTCGCTCACCCTGTGATATGCTTTGGCCGATTTCAGCATCCAGAAAGCCCAACTGGCCATCTGCCGGAGCGCGTACGTTGAGATGATCCAACCTTTGGTAAACCATGCCCAAAGTCTTTTGCATTCGATTTAAATCGGCGTCGAGACCTGCCAAAGAAGTTTGTCTTAACTCTTCATCATTCTCGGTCTGTACCTTTACAATTTTGTACTGTTCTTGAGAAAGCTCGTAATCTTCTTTTGATTTGAGGTATTCTTCCCTAGAAATCAACTCTTCATCGAAGAGCGCTTGGTTTTGTTCAAAATTTCGTTTTAACCGCTGTAAATCGGTACTGGCCGTTGCCAACGATTTACGCCCCTCTACCAATCGGGAATCAAAATTCAATTTAGTCGACCGTAAATCGTTCTGCTTAAGTGCCAAGTTGCTTTCGCTCTGTAAAATCTGTTCGTACAGATTCATGTTTTCGAGCTTAAGAATAATGTCACCTTTCTTTACGGTAGCACCCTCTTCTATCAATTTTTCGCTTACCCGGCCACCTTCATAGGCATCCATATAAATAGTAGCTATTGGCGCTACATTACCACTGATTGTTATGTAGTCATCAAACTTACCTTGTGTTACAGTAGACACCGACAACTTCTCTTTATCGGTACGAAAGGTGGAAACTGAATTTGCAAACAGCAACTGGTAACCCACGAAAAGCAGCAATAAACCCAAAGCAATATACCCGAAGTGTTTAGGCTTAAGTCCTTTTTTCTTTTCCAATTGTATATCCATTCTATTCTTTATTAATGTTGTTTACTAATTATTCAATGTCAAACACAGGCAGCCCACGATAAAAATCAAGGGTACTTTTATTGATTTCTGACTGTAATTCTACCTGCAAGTTTTCATTTTGTGCACTTGCAAAAAGGTTCTTTGCGGTAAAAAGCTCCAGTGCATTGATTAACCCCTTTTCGTACCGCTTTTGTGCAATGGTGAATGCCAATTCTTGCGCCTGAACTTTTTGTGTGCTCTGTTCGAGCTGTACCTCTAAAGATTCATACTCTTGTACCAATTGCTGAATCGTCTGATAGACTACTTGCTTTTGTACCATTAAATTATTCTCGGCGCGCATGCGTTCTATCTTTTGTTGTTTGATTCTTGATCGGGTCGACCAACCGTTGCTGATAGGCACATTCAAACTTACGCCGATGTATTGGCTCGTGTTATCCCGAAACTGATCTCTGAACGGAACCGTAACCCCCAGACTATCTCGGGTGGTTTCGAAATATCCGGTTGCCTTACCTGCAAAAAGGGATAATGATGGCAATAAACCCCCACGCTGAACGGCCAATTGCTTTTTCGCAGCCCTTACCCTTAGTTCTTGGGCCTTTAGTATAGGCATGAATTCGGTCGCCTGCTTATAGATTGTATCTGAAACCATAGGCGAATGGCTTTCCTTTTCCGCATCCCATAGAAAATCATTCTGAATTTCAATACTATCGGCACCTTCTAAATTCATTTCTTGAATCAATTGTAGTTCAGCGGCGGCCAATTGGTTCTCACTTTGGGTAAGATTAAGTTTATCGGTCAGCAAAAGAGATTCGGCCTCGTACAAATCTGCTCCGGCCTTAAGGCCCAATTCAATTTGCTTGGCCACAAGGTCATAATTGGCTTGGGAAACTTCCATCTGTTCTTTTGAAATGGCTACAAGCCCCTTAAAAAACTTAATATCGTAAAAGGCCTGCATCACCCTAAATGCCAAAAGATAGCGTTGCTGTAGCGTCTCTTCTTGGGTAGCTTTGTACAGAAACTTGGTAGCCTTGATGGAATTCAATTTTTGAAAACCCCTGAAAATATCAACAGAAGTTTCTAAGGAATAATTGTTGGAAAAGAAATCGGTGGTAACAATATCATTGGTAAAGGGGTCTGTGCTACGACCATAATTGACCACGTAATTTGCACTGCCCGTAACTGTAGGAAGTAGGCTTCGTATAGATTGCCTATAAGTTTCACGGTCGGAAGCGGTGTTAAAACTATAATCCTTTAACTGAAGATTGTGCTCTAAGGCATATGAAACGCATGCGTCGAGCGTCCATGTTTCTTGGGCCGCCAGTTTGGCCGAAATCCAAAGTAAAATAAAAACCAAAAATTTAACTAGTTGACTCATACTGTTATTAGTGTGCCAAACATTATACTATTGTTATGCCAATATTTTAGATTGTTGATTTTCAGTTAATTAAAATAGTTTAAGCTATTTTCACAAAGATTCACTGTAAAATTTATATACAACATTTGTCAAATATTTTGACACTGTCAAAAATATATAAATACAGTATTGTAGCTTTATTTGAGTTTTTTGTTGGATACCCTTTTGGATGTTATGATCGACGCAAGAATATTAATTATAGATGACAACAAAAGCGTTTTGAGCGCTTTGGAAATTTTACTTCAGTTTGAGTACAAGACGATTGAGACCATTTCCAATCCCAATCAAATTTCTTCTTTTCCTAATCTGAAGAATGTTGATATCGTAATGTTGGACATGAATTTTTCGGCAGGGGTCAACTCGGGCAATGAAGGCCTCTACTGGCTGCGCGAACTTCAGAAAAGAGCACCCGACACCTCAGTGGTAATGATGACGGCCTATGGTGCGGTCGACCTTGCCGTAAAGGCACTAAAGGAAGGAGCCTCTGACTTTATTCTAAAACCTTGGAACAACGATAAGCTTTTAGCTACGGTTAAATCAGCTTTTGAACTAAGAAAGTCAAAAATTCAGGTAAGTAAATTAAAAGAAAAAGAGAGTAATCTTAAGCAGGTAATCAACCAAAATAAAAATTATATCATCGGTAATTCAAGGGCCTTGAACGGTGTCTTGAAAATGGTTTCAAAAGTAGCCAAGACCGATGTAAACGTATTGGTTACCGGTGAAAATGGAACAGGAAAAGAACTGATTGCCAGAGAACTGCATAAGCTTAGCGAGCGTAGTCATGAAGTTTTTATTTCTGTGGATATGGGCTCGATTTCTGAAAACCTATTTGAAAGTGAGCTATTCGGGCATGTAAAAGGGTCGTTTACCGATGCAAAAGAAGACCGGGCCGGTAAATTTGAAGCGGCGAATGGCGGTACTTTATTTTTAGATGAAATTGGCAACCTATCATTACAGGCCCAAGCCAAACTACTTTCGGCCATTCAAAATAGAACCATTGTTCGAGTAGGTTCGAATAAATCGATTCCCGTAGACATCAGATTGGTATGTGCCACCAATGAAGATTTAGATAAAATGGTAGCGGAAGGTCTATTTCGTGAAGACCTTTTGTACCGAATTAACACCATTCGTATCGAAGTACCTGCTCTTCGTGAAAGGGAGAATGACATTCTGGTTTTAACCGATTTTTTTCTTAAAAAATTCACTTCTAAATACGGAAAACCATCGCTTCGTATCAATCAATCGGCACAGGAAAAACTCATGGCCTATGCTTGGCCAGGAAATATTCGAGAGCTTTTGCACACGATTGAAAGAGCGGTAATTCTCTCTGAAGGAAACGTGTTAAAACCCGATGACTTCTTATTGAGCAATAAACCAAATATGTCAAATGCAGTGAACGGGCCTGCCACCTTGGAAGAAATGGAATTGCTGATGATCAACAATGCCTTGGAGCAAAACGCTGGAAACTACAGCGCGGCCGCAGAACAATTAGGCATTTCTAGACAGACCCTTTACAATAAGCTAAAGAAAATAGGTAAATAGATTCTTATGGTTAGTAAGCACATACACCTGCAGTTAATTCTGAGAATTCTGCTTATCACCTTGACTTCGTTGGCAAGCGGTCTGTTTTTGGTCAATGAGAATTATATTCTTTTACTATTGACGGTGTTATTACTGGCCTTACAGACCTATTTTCTCATATTTTATGTCAACCAGACAAATCGAAAGATAGCCTACTTCTTTGAGGCCATCAAAAATGAAGATTTCACCCTACGATTTCCTGAAAAGCTAAGTGTCAAATCATTAAAAGAACTCAACCACAGTTTGAATGTCCTGAATGCCATGATTCAAGACATTCACCTTAAAAAGCAGGCACAAGAGCAATTTTACCAAGAGATACTGAAACAGGCCGATATTGGCATTATGACCGTTAACACCAAGGGGCATATTCTATATGCCAACCCCACAATTGAGCGTCTGTTGAATCATCACCCCCTTAATCACATTAAGCAACTTCAGCAAATCGATGAAAAGCTTTACCAACAATTCTCAGGTTTAGAACCTTTTGAAAGCAGTATTCATCAATTGACCAATGAACGTGATAAGACCGAATTGGCATTAAAAGCCACGGCCGTAACCGTTGACGGACAATCTTTACTTCTGGTGGTCGCTCAGGATATCAGAAAAGAATTAGATGAAAAAGAGACCGATTCATGGGTCAAACTTATAAGGGTCTTGACCCATGAAATAATGAATACGATTACACCGATTACCTCAATCTCAGAGTCAATTCTAAAATATTATAAACAAGGGGAGACCGTTATCAGCGGTCAAGAGTTTCCTGAACAGCATTTAATCAATACGGTCAAAGGGTTAGAGGTAATCAAGTACCAAGGTACCGACTTAATGAATTTCGTTCAATCGTACCGTAAATTTTTAAGTGTACCCGAACCGGATAGAGAATTGATTCCTGCCAAAGAACTGTTAGAAAGAATAGCCCTGCTGTTGGGCAACCAACAAAATAAAGAGAACCTAACCATCAAGTACAAGGTTGAACCCGAAGACTTGGAACTCTATATCGATGTCAAGCAAATGACTCAAGTGCTTTTAAATCTGGGCAAAAACGCCCAGCAATCATTGGAAGGGCAAACCGATGGTCGTATTTTTCTAAAGGCTGGCATTAACGAAAAGAACAAAAAATTCGTTCAGGTTTGGGATAATGGCCCAGGCATCGCTTCCGACTTAATTGATGAGATTTTTGTGCCCTTCTTCACCACCAAAAATTCAGGTACTGGTATCGGTCTAAGCCTCTCAAAGCAGATTATGAGATTACATAAGGGCACTATACAAGTAGCATCTCAAGATGAGACAGTTTTCACCTTAACTTTCGACTAATCTTCCCCTACACCCAGCTCTTTAAAGGGGTCCCAAAAGTGCTTTTCAAAATGCACAATCTGGTTATCGACCACCTTAATACCCTCGTTTTCCAATAATTGCTGCATAAGGTTAGTTCCATCAAAATGGTGCTTCCCAGTTAACAGTCCTACTTTATTAACAACCCGATGGGCAGGAATGTCATCGAATTTGCCCGCACCGTTCATGGCCCAACCGACCATTCGGGCACTGCGGGCAGCACCCAAATACTTGGCAATGGCACCATAGGAGGTAACGCGCCCTTCCGGTATGAGCCGAGCCACTTCATACACTCGATCAAAGAAATTCTCGTTTTCCGCTTTCATCGATAAAAGATACGTGATAAGGTAATGACCAACAACACGAGCATGAGCAAGCTCATGATATAGTTGCTGTTCTTTGAAAAACGGTTGCTCTTTCTTTCAAGCTTATTGAAATAAACGGTATACATGTAAAGAACGGCAAAGGTTCCGAACCCGGCCGCCAATGTAAAAGTCAGAATATCCCAAACTTCAAATTTGATCCATCCCGAGGCATTCCACATTATATTAAGTCCGCTATAATAGGGTATGGTCAATAGATTTACGGCACCTAAGAGCATTCCCTTAAAATAACTGTTCTTTTTACTGACCTTATCTAAATTGTTCTTTTTCTCTTTATTCTTTTTCGCGGCAACATAGAAATAGACAGCAAAAAAGGCGAAAACCCCAACTGCAATCTTCAATAGAACATCAATGACATGCGGATTCTTAAAAAGAAATTTAGAAATATAAACGGCAATCGTAGCCTGTAACACCACCATTGTTGAAACGCCCAAGCTAAATATGACCCCATCTATTTTACCCCGTTCAACACTAGTTTTGGCGGCGTTCATGTTTAAAAGGCCTGGAGGTACGGTTGCCATAAAAGCAGCGGAAAAAGTCGCAAAGAACAAAATCAATAGGTGTAACATGGATCAATGCACCTTAAATTTGATATAGGTAATAGGCTTGCCGTTTTCAAGATATTGCTTCTCATAAAAAGTTTGAATACCTAAAACTTCATCGGGGCTGCCTTCATTCTTATAAACATCATGATTGGCGTAAGAGACTTCTAGACCCAGACCATGCAATAGGCCAAGGGTGTAACCATGCATAAATTCGCTATCGGTCTTTAGATTGACCGTACCATCTGGGCTAAGAATGTATTTGTAGCGATTCAGAAAAGCCTCGTTGGTCATACGGTGTTTGGTACGCTTGTACTTTATCTGTGGGTCGGGAAAAGTAATCCATATTTCGGAAACCTCGCCTTCGGCAAAAACCTCATCAATCAGTTCAATTTGAGTACGCAGAAAGGCCACATTCTTAAGACCCTCTTCTAAAGCAGTTTTGGCACCACGCCATAATCTCGCTCCTTTTATATCGATTCCGATAAAATTTTTGGAAGCATCTCTTCTGGCCAAACCTACAGTATATTCGCCTTTGCCACAGCCCAATTCGAGCACGATAGGGTTGTCATTACCAAAATGTGATTTCCAATTTCCTTTAAGGGAAAAGCCGTTCTTTATATCTTCTCTTGAGGGTTGCAACACATTTTGAAACCCTTCGTTCTCTTTAAACCTTTTCAGTTTGTTCTTACTGCCCACTTGCTCTTATTTGACAATTTTACTCATCGGAAAGTATTGGTTCTTCTTCATCGACCTCAACAACCGCCTTTTCTAGTGTAAACGAAAATTCACTACCGACCCCAATCTCACTCTCGACATATATTTTCTCTTTATGTGCCTCGATAATGTGTTTAACGATTGAAAGGCCGAGCCCTGAACCTCCTTCACTACGGCTTCCGCTTTTATCGACACGATAGAAACGCTCAAAAAGTCGGGGAATATGCTGTTTTGGTATTCCCTCGCCATTATCGGTAACTCTCACGATCACCTTATTTTTGATCAGGTTTTCAACACTCACCTCGGTAGTACCATCAGAATGCCCATATTTTATAGAATTGACCAAAAGGTTGGTCACTACCTGCTGAATCTTTTCTTTGTCGGCGAATACATAAATCGGTTCGCCATACTCCATATCAAAAGTGAGAACGATGTTCTTTTTCTCGGTCTTCATTTCCAAAAGGTCGAACACACTCTGAATAAGTTCAATAATATCAAACTTTTCTTTGCGCAGATTGAGCTCACCGACTTCAAGTTTGGTGATAAGGTCGAGGTCTTTAACAATATAGATTAGCCTTTCTACCCCCTTACCGGCTCTTTGCAAATACTTTTTTCGAACACTTTTATCGTTCATCGCCCCATCTAATAGGGTTTCAATATAACCTTGAACCGTGAATAAGGGTGTTTTTAGTTCATGAGAAACATTACCTAAAAAATCTTTGCGGTATTCTTCCCTTATCTTAAGCGTATCTATCTCTACCTTCTTGTCTTTTGCAAATTTCTCAATCTCTTCGGTAAGGGTTTTCATGTCAGTAGTAATTGGACCGGAAACAAGGGAAGACGACTCCAACAAAGCTACATCATCATAGATTTGCTTGATTCGCCGATAGATAAAGTGCTCAATTCTTACCTGTAAAACCGTAAAAGCTATAATAAACAATACCGCTGCAGCAAGAACTACCGATAATGCGTCGAATTGGCCCGAAGCAAAGAGAATTACTGCCAAGACCGAAGTAAAAACCAATGTGATATAGAAAGACGACCTTAAAGCGAAGCGATAAGATCTTTTCAATTTAGTGGCCATGGTCTTGAATTTATAGTACGGCCCTCAACTGGTTTATGGGCCAGAGCCCAAAATTAAAGTAAATAAGTGGAAACAATGGTCAAGAAACGTCTAGAGTACAAATTTGTAACCTACTCCCTTCACCGTTTTAAAATGGTCTTCACCAATCTTTTCGCGCAACTTTCTAATATGCACATCAATGGTTCTACCACCTACGACCACTTCATTGCCCCATACGCGGTCAAGTATAACCTCACGTTTAAAGACTTTGCTTGGTTTAGAAGTCAACAGTGCCAATAGTTCGAACTCTTTTCTAGGCAGAACTATCTCTTCACCATCGTTGATAATTTTGTACTCCTCTCTATTGATAACAATATTACCGACCTTAACAATTTCTTCTTGAGCACCCCCATCTTCCTTCAGCCTGCGTAAAAGTGCCTTAACCTTGCTCACCAAAACTTTCGGGCGAATAGGCTTTGTAATATAATCATCGGCACCCGCCTCAAAGCCTGCAACCTGGGAGTAATCTTCACCTCTGGCGGTTAAAAAAGCTATGATGATATTCTCTAGACCGGAAGTACCACGAATAACCTCACAAGCTTCGATACCATCCATCTCTGGCATCATAACATCTAGAATGATCAGATGCGGTTGCTTCTTCTTTGCCAGGGCAACACCCTCCGCACCGTTCTTGGCAGTAAAAACTTGATAACCTTCAGACGTAAGGTTGTAACCTATAATCTCCAGAATATCAGGTTCATCGTCTACCAATAAAATCTTGATGTCTTTCTTTTTCATGTGATACTTTTCTTTAATGACCGGGCCAAGATAAAGATAATACATGTATCCCTAAACCGCTTAACGTTGATTTAATATTATAACATTAAACTAACATTATTGCAAAATAGATTTAACATGTGCGTAACTCGACTTTTACAGCCTCTCTCTTTATTTGCGGCGTACTAAAAAGAAGAAATGAGATTATTATTTACTGTTCCCCTAGCGTTTTTCATGACGCTACAATTACTGGCCCAAGACAAGGGGAGTATTGGGGGAAAACTGACAGACAAAGAGTTCAACAACGAACCGTTACCATTCGCCAACGTTATTATCAAAGGCACAACCACAGGAACCACTTCAGACTTCGACGGTCTTTATGAAATTTCAAACTTAGAGGCAGGTACCTACACCGTTCTATTTAGCTATTTGGGTTATGAAACGATAGAAATACCGGACGTTGTGGTTGAAGGTGGCAAGGTAACCACTATTGATGTGCCCATGAGCGCATCTGAAGGTGTTTCGTTAGACGAGGTAGTCGTAACTACGGTTGCCCGTAAAGATTCAGAAGTAGCTTTACTTTTAGATCAAAAGAAAGCTGTTGAAATCAAAGAAAGTATTGGCGCACAGCAACTGGCCAAAATAGGTGTTTCAGATGCGGCTACGGCAACTACAAAAATTTCCGGAGTATCGAGTAGTGAGGCTTCCGGTGATGTTTTTGTAAGGGGACTTGGGGACAGATATCTTTCAACAACCCTTAACGGTCTTCCCGTACCTTCCGACGACGTAGAAAGAAAGAATATCGACTTAGGCTTGTTCCCAACAAGGGTTATAGAAAATGTGAGCGTAAGTAAGACCTATGGGGTTCAAACTACCGCTGACCAAGCATCAGGTGTGGTCAATATTACCTCAAGAGAACTTCAAGGTTCAAGCGATATCAGTATAGGCGTAAGGGCAGGTGTCAATTCGAACGTCGCTAAAAGCGGGGTTTTCGATAGCTATAAGATATCTCCTAACTCCGATGATATCATCGGTGGTTTCTATACCCAAGACAACCCTGTAAGAAATCAGCTGACCCAACAAGGTTGGAATACATCGGAAGAAAGCGCCCCCATCGATTACCAATACAACATAACGGTTGCAAAAAAGTTCAAAGAAAAGTTTTCAGCTCTTTTGACCGCTTCTCAATCGCGCTCGTACGATTATGCCGAAGGTCTGTTCAGACAGTTCAGGTCTAACTTTATCGATGATACCATCACCGACGCGACCACTTACACAAAACAATTAAATACTAGTGGTCTATTAGACCTTACGTACTACATCAATTCTGACAACAAAATTAAATCGAGCACTTTCTTTGTGAACAAGGTGTCCGATCAGGTTTTTGAAGGAGGTAGAAATGGTGAAGCGACCATTTTTGAAGAAACCGATCCTGCCGAAGGGTTATTCCAGTTCATTCGTGACCAAAACGTTAAACAAACCCGCTTATTGGTAACCCAACTATTGGGTACGCATCGTCTTAAAGAAAACAATTTCTTAGAGTGGGCAGGTGGTTTTAACAAGGTAGACGCAGATGAGCCCAATCGTATTCGTAACGAGGTCAACTTTGACCCTGACGGAAGTTTCGTTCAGTTGGGTAGAACCGGTGGGTTTCAACAACGAAAGTCGAACCAACAAATCGATGACCAAGAATTTAATGGGTACCTAAGGGATATCATCAATGTCATCAATGAAGAAGACAACCAAAAGTCTTTTGATATTGAGCTAGGTTTAAACTACAGAAACAAAGAGCGTGATTTCAGCTCAAAATTTGTAGGTGTCGAAGAACGTAGCACTAACACCATCAACCCATCATCTATTGATGATTTAGGAAGCATTTTCACTTATGAAAACTTCTTGAGTGGCGACCTACAGATAAATGAATTACAGCCGGATACCTATTTAGGTGAATTGGAATCGAAAGCGGCCTATGCCAACTTTAATATCGGTTTGAAAAAATGGCATTTTAACACGGGTATGCGTTTTCAAAAAGATATAATCGATGTCTCTTATGATGTAGGTAATATTCCCGGTAGAATCGGTGAAAGCACAAAAGAGTATGCCAATCTCTACCCAAGTGCCAATATTAAGTACGATATCAGCGAAAAAAACGCCATTCGCTTGGCAATGAGCCGTACCATTACCCTACCTGAGTTTAAAGAGATTGCTCCTTTTGAGTATGTTTCCCAAACCGGGCAGGTAACAAGAGGTAACCCAGACTTAGAGGCTTCTCTTGACCTCAATTATGACCTTAAATGGGAATATTTTCCTTCTAACGGCCAATTGATTTCGGTAGCGGCTTTCTATAAAGACATATCAGACCCCATCAATAAGGTTCAAGATAGAGGTTCTGCAGGTGTATTCTCGTATTTCAACTCTGGCGATAAAGCCGAAGTATACGGCTTGGAAATTGAGACCAAGATTGACCTGATAACCATTGATGATTCAGGTGAGACCCCAAGGGGCTATGACCTTAATCTGAACTTTAACGCCACCCGCCTTTGGCATAGTCAAGACCTAAAGGAAATCAGGGATGAAAATGGCACTTTCATCAGAACCTTCAGATACAACGGTCGTACAAAAGCCGATTTACAAGGCGCTTCCGATTACATAGTAAATGCCAGCCTTAATCTAAGTACCGCTTCAGAAAATCCGTTCTCGGCCTCTTTGACCGCTAATTACGCATCGGATAAAATCTTCGCATTGGGCGCTCCTGAAATTCAAAGCCAGAGCGACCGGTTCTACAATGAGTCAATCGTAGAAAAAGGATTTGCCGTACTCGATTTAGTAATGACCAAAGAATTCGGTGAACACTGGACCTTGAGATTTATGGGCAAGAATTTATTGAACCCCGAAATAAAGAGAACCCAATTAGTAAGACCTAGCACCACAGGTATCGAAACGGAAGAAATCGTTCGTTCGTACACTGGTGGAAGCTCTTTGACCTTGGGTTTGAATTATAGCTTTTAACAATTGGATCTAATATTTAAAACAACAATTATGAAAACGAAAACAATCAAATTTTCAATGATTTTCGCCATGGTTTCAGGGCTTTTCCTTGCCAGCTGTGGTAATGATGATGGGGGCACTACTCCACCCCCACCAGCAGCGGCCACTTGCTCCGATGGTGTTCAGAACGGTGATGAAACAGGTGTTGACTGCGGTGGATCTTGCGCCAACTCTTGTGAGGCTGCTGAAGATACTGCCTTAACAGGTTCTATGACTGAAGACAGAGAACTAGACCCATCTAAAGAATATACTATTACCGGAGTATTCAGTGTTGAAAGTGGTGCTACCCTTACCATTCCTGCTGGAACAAAAATCGTATCAGAAACTGGTACTGATAGATATATTGTAGTTCAAAAAGGTGCTATGATCGATGTTCAAGGTACTGCTGCTGCTCCTGTAATTATGACTTCAGCCAATGAAACTCCTGGAGACTGGGGTGGTTTGGTAATCGCTGGTAACGCTGAAACTACTGAAGGTGTTGACGCAACTGCCGAAGTAGGTGGTATTCTTTACGGTGGTTCTGCCAATGATGACAACTCTGGTTCTATTAGCTACTTGGTAATTAATTATGCCGGTGCTCAAATTAACTCAGAGTCTCAATACAATGGTCTTACTCTTTACTCTGTTGGTTCTGGTACAGCTATCGACAATGTTGCTATCTTGAACGGTACCGATGACGGTGTTGAGTTCTTTGGCGGTACCGTTAGCGCTACAAATCTTTACCTAGAAAACAACGAAGATGATGCTGTTGACTGGACAGAAGGATGGAGCGGTTCTATCACCGATACTTACGTACTTCATACCAATGCCGGTTTCTCTACTGCTATCGAAGCTGACGGTGTTAATGCCAACCCAACTATCACGAACTTCACTGCCGTATCTACAAAAGGTGGTACTGCCCTTCAGTTCAAGAAAGAGTCTGGTGCAACTATCACAGGTCTTTCTTTGACAGGTTACCAAACTTCTGTCGATATGCCTAACGATGGTCCTTTGGCCAACATTCAAATCGATGGTGCCGATGCCGATCCAGCAATGACTTATTTAGCTGATCCATCAGTTGATATTTCTGCTTTCGCATGGGTTTCTACTGAAACTTCAGTTGAAACTATGGATTTAGTAGGTACTGTTGATGCCGATATGGAATTGGATTCTGACATTATCTACAGATTGACTGGTAGCCTAAGCGTTGAAACTGGTGCTACATTGACTATACCTGCTGGTACCGTAATCATTGCCGATGCGGCTGAAGGTGAATCAACAAGTACTTATATCGTAGTTAAGAAAGGTGCCATGATCGATGTTCAAGGTACTGCTGAGGCTCCGGTAATCATGACTTCTAGCGACCAAAACCCTGGTGATTGGGGCGGTTTGTTACTTTTAGGTAACGGTGTTACTTCAGAAGGTGTTGATGCTACTGCAGAAGTTGGTGGCTTCCAATACGGTGGAACTGACAACACAGACAACTCTGGTTCTATCAGCTACTTGGTTATCAACTATGCCGGTGCTCAAATCAATTCAGAATCACAGTACAACGGTCTTACTCTTTATGCAGTAGGTTCAGGTACTACCATTGAAAACGTAGCTATCTTAAACGGTACCGACGATGGTGTTGAGTTCTTTGGAGGTGCTGTTAACGCAAGCAACTTCTACCTAGAAAACAACGAAGATGACGCTGTAGACTGGACAGAAGGTTGGAACGGTACTTTGACCAACACTTATGTTTTACATAGCGTAGCTGGTTTCTCTACTGCGGTAGAGGCCGATGGTGTTGATGGTGCCGATCAGGCAAACAACCCAACATTAGAAAACTTCACTGCTATTTCTAGTGTTGACGGTACTGCTCTTCAGTTCAAAAAGACTACTGGTGCTACTATCACAAATCTTTACTTAGAAGGTTATGCTACTTTGGTAGATATGCCTAACGATGGTCCTTTGGCCAATATTCTAATCGATGGTGCTGCCGCCACTACAGAAGGTCCTTATACTTCTGGCACTCAAGTTGACGTTGCAACGTTTGCTTGGGCAACTGGTGAGTAATCACGATTAAAAAGCATAACAAAAACCCCGCAATTGCGGGGTTTTTTACTTTCTATCCAGAAAATGAGACCGTTTATACGATCGAGCAACGAAGGATATAAAGATTTAGTATATTTGTGGTACATTTTTTGTTTAACCTACCATATGAAGCACCTTTACCTACTAGTTACATTGCTTTTTGTTTCCTTTACGTACGGGCAAGATCGTAACGGTAAAGCCGATATTGATGGGTTCAAGCTATACCCCAACCCAGTAACCGATGGTAAGGTTTATATCAGCACTACGAAAAATGCCCCTAAGCAAATCGCTATTTATGACGTTTTAGGAACCAAGGTTCTCGAAACAAAAATTACCGGCAAAGAATTATTCTTGGCCGACTTAGACGCCGGGGTATACGTACTTAGAGTATATGAACTCAATAATGTTGCCACCAGAAAGCTGATTATCAAATAGGTTTCATATTTCAATTCAAGGCTACTGGTCTTCCGCCGCTGGATGTGCTTTCCCGAAGACAATCCATCACTTAATAACATACATTTATAGCCATTTGACAACATTTTTAGTGCTTCAATTGAAGGTATCGCTATCTTTAAGGTATTGATCCCAAATCAATTACCATGCGCCTACTCTTTATTTCTATGGCTTTCTTATTTTTCACTCTAAACCTATCGGCGCAGGAGAGTGAATTAAGAATGGCAAGTGAACAATTAAATCGACCAGAGTTAAAATTATATCCCAACCCAGCCTACGGCGAATCGGTAGAATTGATTACCCATAGCAAGGCCACTAAAGAAGTGAGGGTGTATGATGTTTTTGGCAAGATTGTTCTTGAGCAAAAGGTATTTAGAAATACCCTTGTCATTTCAAGTTTAGAACCTGGTATCTATGTACTTCAAATAAAGCAAGAGCAGCACAGTTTTAATCGAAAACTTGTTATAAAGTAAAAGCCCCGCTTGTGCGAGGCCCTATAAATTACCAGAAGTTTATACTTACTATAATATTTCTACTACTTCTAGATCAAAAATCAAATCTTTTCCGGCGAGTGGGTGATTGGCATCTACCACTATTGAATCTTGTTTAACATCTTTCACGATAAGATTCATTTTTTGTCCGTTCGGTCCTTCCGAAACTAGACCCATTCCTATTTCCGGCTTTATATCTTGAGGTAATTGACTTTTAGGCACTTCTTGTATCAACTGCTCGTTCGTTTCACCATAAGCTTCGGCCTTCGGAATATTTACGGTTTTCTTTTCGTTCACTTTCATATCGATTATACCCTTTTCAAAACCGGGAATAATTTGTCCTTGCCCCACGGTAAATTGCAATGGCTCTCCTCTTTCAATTGAACTATCGAAAACTTGACCGTCTTCCAATTTTCCTGTATAATGTACTTTTACCGTATCATTATTCTTTACCTGACTCATACTTTTTAGTTTAAGGTTTGACCGAAAATTCGGTTAAGCGGCAAAGGTATAGGTCTGAAAACGGACTCAAAATATTCAGATAGTTATCCTTCTTATTTAATAAAGGATTAACGCCATACGTGCCAGATGTTAATTTTCTTAACATTAATTTACTCTAGCTCTATCAGCCTATCTACTATCGGAGATTCGTACTTTTGTGAAGGATTAGAGTATGGCAAATCAATCAATTTTTAATATTGCTACAACTGAGGAATTCGAAAGTGCCACCATGGAGACTTTTCAATTTCAATATCAGAACAATGAGGTCTATCGCTTGTTTTGCGACTACTTAGAGAAATCTCCCAATATTATCTCAAAGATTGAAGACATTCCCTTTTTACCCATCTCGTTCTTCAAAACACACCCGATTATATCAGGTATAGGCCAGGCAGAAACTGTTTTCACCAGTAGTGGTACTACCGGAAGCCAAACGAGCAAACACCAAGTTCTTGACCTGAACCTTTACGAGGAAAGTTTTTTGAAGGGGTTTGAACTATTCTATGGCGATATTTCAGACTATTGTATTCTAGCACTGCTTCCCTCTTATCTAGAGCGCAATGGCTCTTCGCTCATTTATATGGTAGACCGGTTGATAAAGGAGAGTAAACATGAGGCGAGCGGTTTTTACCTAAAGGACCTTACTTCTTTGGTAAGCAATCTATCCTCCCTAGAAAAAAAGAGTCAAAAGACATTACTTATTGGCGTTTCTTTCGCTCTTTTAGATTTAGTCGAGGAGTATGGACTTAGCCTTGAACATACTATTGTGATGGAAACAGGAGGGATGAAAGGACGTAGAAAGGAACTGATTCGGGAAGAGTTGCACGAAATTCTCACCAAAGGTTTTGGTGTAAGGCAAATTCATTCGGAGTATGGTATGACAGAACTCCTATCTCAGGCTTATTCTAGCGGAAAGGGTATTTTTAAAACTCCGCCTTGGATGAAAATTCTGATTAGGGATACGGAAGACCCGCTAAGTTATCAAACCATCGGAAAAACCGGTGGCATCAATGTTATCGATCTGGCCAATAGAGATTCTTGTTCGTTCATAGCAACCCAAGACCTGGGTAAGTTACACTCGGATGGCAGTTTTGAGATATTAGGCCGATTTGACCATTCAGATGTACGTGGATGTAATCTAATGGTTCTTTAGAGACCTAGAATTTTAGCATCCACAAAAAAAGTAGAGTTCACTTCGATTTCATGGTCTCTACTAATGGCTTCATCGGTTACTGTATATAACCGTAAACTGAACTTATCTTTCTTAATGTATTCTTTTAAATCGATATCGATAACATCTACATCAAGCGTATTACCCGTGTTGGGGTCTACCTGTGCCTCTTCAGCAATCTTTATCTCATCAAGATCTTCGGCCGAGATGTAAATCTCAATCGATTCTAAAAAACTAAAGTCAGCGTCTTCAGGAGAAGTAATCTTCAAGACCAACTGCTTAAGGCGAATTTCTTCTATTAAATCTTTACGAGTATCATTGACTTCAAACTCAGATTCTGAGTTCGTTTCTACATCGGGAGTAAAAATATCGAAAGGTAAATCAACCCCCATGGTTGAAGGTATCGTCACGTTACTTTTGTAGTCGATATCAAATTTGGTAAGCTCATCTATCTTATCACAACTCACTAAAAGAAAGATAGCGATTACGCCATAAATTAGGTTTTTCATTGCAATCAGTTTTCTTTTTCTGAAAATTCTAACGCAAGAAAATTTAAAATATTGGCTAAGAGCTTATTGTAAAATCAATTACTTTCTTAGACTACGACAAGAACGAAATAATTTTTCTTACCCCGTTGCAACAAAACGAACTTGTTGTTGATCAAGTCGGTATCTGTAATCATGTAGTCAGCTTTCACCTTTTCTTTGTTAACAGAGATAGAGTTCTGCTTAAGCTCTCGCCGTGCCTCACTATTAGAACCTAGAAATCCGGTCTTGTCTGCCAAGGCACCGATCATATCAAGACCGCCTTCTAATTCGGATCTAGAGACCTCAGCTTGGGGCACACCCTCGAAAACATCTAAGAATGTCTTTTCATTAAGCTTTCTCAAATCTTCTGAAGTTGATTTCCCAAAGAGAATATTACTGGCCTTTTGTGCATTTTCCAAATCATCTTCTGAATGAACCATTACCGTGATTTCTTCGGCCAAACGCTTCTGAAGTTGTCGTAAATGCGGAGCTTCTTTATGCGATTCAACTAATGAAGCCACCTCATCTTGACTCAAAAAAGTAAAAATCTTAATGTACTTTTCAGCATCTTCATCTGAAGTGTTCAACCAGTATTGGTAAAAGCGATAAGGTGATGTTCTCTCGGCATCTAACCAAACATTACCACTTTCGGTCTTTCCGAATTTTGTACCATCGGCCTTGGTAATTAACGGACAGGTAAGGGCAAAGCCCTTGCCGTTACCGATTCTTCGAATCAATTCGGTACCGGTAGTAATATTTCCCCACTGGTCGCTACCACCCATTTGCAGTGTGCAATTGTACTTTTCGTACAGATACAAAAAGTCGTAGCCCTGAACCAACTGATAGGTAAATTCAGTGAACGACATACCTTCTTTTGCTTCCGCAGAAAGTCTCTTCTTCACCGAATCTTTGGCCATCATATAGTTGACCGTTATATGCTTGCCAACATCTCTAATAAAGTCAAGAAAGGAGAAATCTTTCATCCAATCATAATTATTGACCAATACGGCACTGTTGTCAGTATCGCTATCAAAATCTAAAAAACGGCTTAACTGCTCTTTCAGGGCATTTTGATTATGCCTTAAAGTAGCTTCATCAAGTAAGTTTCTTTCTGCAGATTTCCCCGAAGGATCACCAATCATTCCTGTGGCACCACCGATCAATGCATAGGGTTTATGACCGGCCAACTGAAAATGGCGAAGCATCATCACCCCTACCAAATGCCCGATGTGCAAAGAATCTGCCGTAGGGTCGATACCTACATAGGCAGACTGAATGCCGTTCATCAGATGTTCTTCGGTTCCGGGCATTGCATCATGCAACATTCCCCTCCATTTTAATTCTTCAACAAAGTTTGATGCCATTTTAAGCTGTTTCTTAAATTTCATGCAAATATAAAGGTTAATAACCGCCTTGCCCTGTAAGTTTAAAGGAATTTATACGGCCCTATTGCCTATTTTTGAAACATGATTCTAGTTACAGGAGGTACCGGATTGGTAGGTGCGCATCTATTATTAAGATTGACAAAAGAAAACGATTCGGTACGGGCCATTCGAAGAAAAGAGAGTGATCTGGAACAGGTTAAAAAAGTATTCAGCTATTATGAAAACGACGTAGCGACTCTTTTCAATAAAATTCAGTGGATTGAAGCAGATGTAACTGACATTCCCGCTCTCGAAACAGCTTTTGATGGCATTGATTTGGTATACCATGCCGCCGCCCTTATTTCATTTGATCCGGCAGATTACAAAAAACTTTACAAAGCCAATACCGAGGGTACGGCCAACATCGTAAATCTTTGTATAGCCAAAAAAATTCGTAAGCTCTGTTATGTAAGCACCATTGGTGCTATCGGAAAAAGCTTGAAGGGAAAAAATGCCGATGAAAACAATGCCTGGACCAGCCAAGACGCAAATGTTTATGCCCTTACCAAACATGCCGCAGAAATGGAGGTATGGCGTGGCTCTCAAGAAGGCTTGGAAGTTGTAATAGTAAACCCCGGAGTTATTATCGGCCCTGGGTTTTGGGAAACCGGAAGCGGTTCCCTTTTCAAAATAGCCAGCAAACAACATCAATTTTACCCTCCGGGCGGTACAGGGTTTATCATTGTTGACGATGTGATAGAAATGATGGTCGGCCTAATGAATTCAGACATCAAAAACGAACGGTTTATTGCCGTAGCAGAAAACCTGACCTACCTAGAGATACTCACACGAATAACGAAAGCCATGAATCTTAAACCGCCGTTTAAAGAATTGAAAAAATGGCAGCTGGAGATAGGAAGATGGTTCGATTGGCTGAGAAATCTATTTATTAAATCGGGTAGAAGAATCACCAAGAACTCGGTTCGTTCTCTTCACAATCGAGAACTATACCAAAATGAAAAGATAAAAGAACGGATGGGCTTTCAATTCCAGCCGCTTGACCCGCTTATTTCGTTTTGCTCTCGGAAATTTCTCGAAGAGAATCCTTAACCCTTTGAGCCTCTTCTTGCTTACGCTCTAACTCTATTCTCTTGATACTATCTTGAACTTCTTTGGCTTCTTTAAAGACATTCTGGTCTTTTTCCAATAAAGCCTCCACATTTAGATACATGGTCTTATATTCTGCAGGTAACGATGCATAATATTTATCGCTCTCAACAAATTGCAGGCTATCAACGTCATACTTCGCATAGATATACTCCATAATATCAACATTGTTTTCACGAAGCACACTTACATTCGTTGTTTTGGCCGCATTAATGATCGCTACATCTTTCAATATCAAGACCATCTTATCTTTACCAATAAGGTTCTCGGGCGGTTCAATCAACTGGTCATTGCAAGCGCACAAAAGAACCACGGAGCAAAACAAAACTATTTTTAATTTGATAGCCATCGTTACCTAACGGTTAAAAGTGAGTCTACGACCATGGGTTTCGGGGGAGAATTTACCGTTTGCATAAGCCATATGCCCGTTGACAAAAGTATGGGTAATTTTAGAACCAAAGGTATGGCCCTCAAAAGGTGACCAACCACACTTGTAGGCGATATTGCTTTTCTCTACCTTCCAAGGATTGTCTAAATCGGCCACTACCAGATCGGCATAATACCCTTCCCGCAGATAACCTCGATTTTCTATATCAAAAAGAATAGAGGGGTTATGGCACATTTTTTCGATAATTTTTTCAAGTGAGATTACTCCTTCGTGATATTTATCGAGCATAGCGGGCAAAGCATGTTGTACCAACGGCCCTCCTGAAGGTGCTTTGGTATACACATTCTCTTTTTCTTGCAACAAATGGGGTGCATGATCGGTAGCGATTACATCAAGCCGGTCGTCAAGCAAAGCTTCCCATAATCGAGATCTATCTTGAGCCGTTTTCACGGCCGGGTTCCATTTGATAAGCGTGCCCTTCTCATCATAATCTTCATCGGCAAACCAAAGGTGGTGTATACAAACCTCTGCTGTAATCTTCTTATCTTTTAAAGGAATGTCATTTCGAAAAAGTGAAGTCTCTTTACCTGTAGAGAGATGAAAAACATGAAGCCTTGCACCCGTTTTCTCAGCCAAGGCTATGGCTTTCGAAGATGATAGATAACAAGCTTCTTCACTACGAATCAGGGGATGAAATTTAACGGGAATATCATCTCCGTATTTTTCTTTGTATTTCGCTAAATTAGCTCGAATGGTGCCTTCGTCTTCACAGTGCGCCGAAATGACCATTTCGGTGCTGCTGAAAATTTTCTCTATGACCTCTTCATTGTCAACCAGCATATTACCTGTAGAAGAGCCTAAAAAGAGCTTGACACCGGAACAAGCTTTTTTGTCCAACCGCTTGATTTCTTCAAGGTTGTCATTGGTACCACCAAACAAAAACGAATGATTGGCAAAAGCGCTTTTTGCGGCCATGGCAAATTTCTCTTCGAGCTTTTCAATGGTCACTGTCTGCGGATTGGTATTCGGTTGCTCCATAAATGAAGTAATACCTCCGGCGACAGCAGCGCGACTTTCAGATGCGATATCACCCTTATGCGTCAAGCCTGGCTCCCTAAAATGAACTTGGTCATCTATTATTCCCGGCATTAGGTACTTTCCGTTTACATCTAATACCTCTGCCGATGCCTCGGTAATGTCACGGTCGATTCTTTCTATTCGATCGTCTTTCAATAGAACATCACTTTCGTAAACCTTATTCTCATTTACAAGAATCGCGTTCTTGATCAAGATCTTTTTCATACTAAAACTTACTTTTTTGAAACAAGCTTCTCAGTTTCATCATAAAAACTCCGATTACGGCCTCATTGATGATGGCCGAGCTCATCTTCGATTTGCCCTTGACCCTATCCCTAAAAATAATCGATATTTCTTCAATTTTGTAGTTCTTGAGATAAGCCCTGAATTTCATTTCTATTTGAAAAGCATACCCCACAAAACGTACCGAGTCAAGATCTATATTTTCCAGAACATGCCTCTTGTAACAAACAAAGCCGGCAGTAGGATCATGTACACGCATACCGGTAATCACCTTTACATAAAATGAGGCCCCATAAGACAAAAGAACTCTATAGAGTGGCCAGTCGACCACATTAACCCCTTTTTTATACCTTGATCCTACAGAAACATCTGCCCCGTTCAGACAAGCCCTGTACAATCTTGGAAGATCCTCAGGATTGTGCGAGAAGTCAGCATCCATCTCAAAAATGAAGTCATATTTTTTAGCAATGCCCCATTTAAAACCGTGAATATAAGCGGTACCCAAACCTGACTTCTCGGTACGTGTCTCTAGAAACAAGCGGTCGCTATATTCTTCTTGCAGCTCATTTACCTTGCCTGAAGTGCCATCTGGCGAGTTGTCATCTACAATTAAAACATGAAAAACCTTGTTCAAAGAAAATACAGCCCTGATGATGGCCTCTATATTCTCAATTTCATTGTATGTGGGTATAATTACAAGACTATCTGACATACGTGGGTCAATGGTTGCGCAAAAATAGTGTTTTCGAGGCTGTTGGGGCAGACCCGTGTAGGAATTGTGAAATTTTTAGACATTGTTGAAATATCATAATTCGTAATTTTGCCCGTTGTATAAGCAAATGCCCACCTTTAAACTGAATTCATCGAACCAATAATGAAGTCCAGCCTTTCCCGAAAATTCCTTCTTTTGCTAGGAGTCATTTTTGTGCTCAACCTAATTCAGTCGTATACCACCCCTTTAATTTTTGATGAGGCCTATTATTGGCATTACGCCCAAAATTTAAGTTGGGGGTATTTTGACCATCCGCCTTTTGTGGCCCTTATGGTCAAGTTGGGCGGTCTTGTTTTTGAAGGAGAACTTGGGGTTCGTTTCGTCAGCTGCATTCTCTCGGCAGCGATGATGATTGTTTTATGGTTATGTATCGACGATGAGCGAAAGAAAAATTACGAAGTTCATTTCTTTGTCTTGGTGTTTTCTATGGCGCTTTTGAATGCCTATGGTTTTTTTACCCTGCCCGATACACCCCTTTTGTTCTTCACGGCACTGTTTCTCTATGTTTATAAAAGATTTCTTGAGCATGGCACTTGGTTATGGTCATTAGCACTTGGCCTAACGATGGCGGGTCTTATGTATAGCAAGTACCACGCGGCATTGGTCATTTTCTTTGTTTTGTTCTCCAACCTCAAATTGACTTTGAACAAATATGCTTGGGGTGCCGTTCTTATAGCATTGGCATGCTACGTTCCTCATTTTATCTGGCTTTTTGACAACGATTTTGTTACCATTAAATACCATCTTTTTGATAGGCCGAACGACCCCTATAGTTTTACTAAATACACTTTAGGTTACTTTGTAAATCTTATCGCACTATTCGGGCTTACTTTCCCTTGGGTTTATTGGTCGCTGTTCAAGACGAAGAATACCGATAAATTCACCAAGGCATTATTATTTCTGACCTACGGCATTATCATTTTCTTTTTCGTATCGAGTTTCAACCGCCGTATTCAAACACAATGGATTATTGTTATCACCATTCCTTTAATCTTATTGGTTTTTAGACAAATAATGGCTCATAATTCCATAAGAAAATGGATTTTTAGAACCGGAATCGCCAACGGAATTTTAATACTATATCTTAGAGTTGGTCTCGTCTATGAGTCTATCTCTCCCATCTATTATGAAACCCATGGCAATAAAGAATGGGTAGCGCAGATTAAATCTGAAATTGGCGATATGCCGGTAGTTTTTGAGAACTCGTACCGCAATGCGCCCATGTACCAATTTTATGCTCATGTACCTACCTACTCACTGAACAATCTGATGTACCGCCGCAATCAATATTCCATTGATGATTCGGAAAGCAAGGTACAGCACCAGAAAATCTTGTACATTTCAAGAAGACCTTCTAATGCCGATCTAGAATTCCCGAAAGGGGACGGCAAAATGTATTACGGACAGTTTATTGATGATTTTGAATCTTTTCGAAAGTTAGAAACTTTGATTGAAGAGCCTGTCTCACTCAATTTTGAGCAGAACCAAACGTTTAAGGTATACAATCCGTATAACGAACCGATAGACTTGAGTAAACTAAAGTTCAATATTGCCTATTTGACACCCTATAAAGACGTGAAAGACCGTATGGCAATTAAGGCAACACCTCTTGAAAAGAATATAAGCTCATTGCCGGCCAAAGACACAGTTTCGTTTAGTTTCAAGTTTCCCAAACCCAAAATGTCAGATCCTACGTATTTTAGGATAGGTATTTCTGAAAACGGACTCATACACGGCATTAATGGCGTAAACACAAAATTTGAATAATGGAACCTATACTACGTACCGTCGGAACCGCTGATTGGATGACCATTATTCTAGTGACCAGCCTCGTCTTCTTGGTATTGGCCAAGCGACTTTTTTACACACGGTTTATGAATTTCATCATACTGCCCTTCAACAACAAGTACATATTTATGTATAATAAGAAAGAGAAATTAGTCAGCTGGTTTCATATTTTCTTTACCATTTTTCAAACATTGAATTTTGCCTTGTTCGTCTATTTGGTCAGAAAGGTCTTGATTGCCCCTTCGACCGACGAATACCCTTTTATGTACCCAATTATATTAGGGTGCATCGTAGGTTTTTTGGTCGTGAAAATGGTTTTACAGCTAAGTAATGGCTTCATTTTTGGCTCGAACAGAACCATAGGTGAGTTAATTTTTAAGAAATTGTCATACTTAAACTACAGCGGCTTAGTTATGTTCATTGCGAATTTACTAATGGTATATGTAGTAAAAAACTCAATCGTTATCGTTTATGCTTCAATTCTAATCATTCTCCTCATAAATATAATTGGTTGGGCCACAGTACTGAGGAATCATCAAAAATTTATAACCAACTACTTTTTCTATTTTATTTTGTACCTTTGCGCTCTTGAAATTTCCCCGTTTATTATTATTGGCAGTTATCTGAAACTTTAATTCGACTTATATGAAAGTAAAGACGATTTTGGTCTCTCAACCGGAACCAAAAATGGAGAATTCGCCTTACTCAAGGCTGATTGACAAGGAAAAAGTCAAAGTTGATTTTAGGCCTTTCATCCATGTTGAGGGGGTTGATGCAAAAAATGTCCGCCAGCAAAAAATTGATCTTAAGAACTACTCCGCTATCATTTTGACCAGTAGAAATGCTGTAGACCACTTCTTTAGAATTGCGGAAGAAATGCGCTTTAAGGTGCCGGACACCATGAAATATTTCTGTCAGTCGGAAGCTGTAGCCTACTATTTGCAAAAATATGTGGTTTACAGAAAGAGAAAAATTTATGTAGGGCAGAGAAACTTCCAAGACCTGGTTCCTTTGTTCAAAAAGTATAAAAACGAAAAGTTTTTACTTCCTTCTTCCGATGTTTTAAAGGAAATAATTCCTACAACTCTAGATGAAGTTGGTGTTGATTGGAAACGCGGTATTTTTTACAAAACCGTCATCAGCGACCTTTCAGACCTTCGTGATGTATACTACGATATCTTGGTTTTCTTCAGCCCTTCAGGCATTGAATCATTATTGAAGAATTTCCCTGATTTTGAACAAAAAGAAACCCGTATTGCAGTATTCGGTAATTCTACCATTACAGCAGCGACCGACGCGGGTCTTCGAATCGACATTAAGGCACCGACACCTGAAACCCCATCAATGACCATGGCACTTCAAAAGTATATTACTACGGTAAACAAGAAGTAAAAAGGTTCTACAAAACACATTAAAAAAGCCCGTTACATCAACGGGCTTTTTCGTATCTAAAACTAAAAGGCATACCGCTGCGGACCGCCACGACGAATTTCTTCGCTGGCATAAGACTCAAACTTTTTAAAGTTCTCACGAAATGCATTGGTCAATTTAAAGGCAGTGGTATAATATGCCTGATCATCGTTCCAAGTGGCCCTCGGGCTCAAAACACTGGTAGGCACACCTGGGCACTCACGAGGTTGCGCTACACCAAAAACCGAATGAATATGGTAATCATCATAGTTGTATAGACCAAGGTCTCCGTTTAGAACGGCATTGATCATGGCCCTTGTGTATTTCAGTTTCATTCGCGTACCAACACCATACGGTCCACCCGTCCATCCGGTATTCACCAACCATACGTTCACTTTTGCTTCCTGCATTTTCTTACTTAGCATTTCGGCATATTTCGCAGGATGCAAAGGCATAAACGGAGCCCCGAAACAAGCAGAGAAAGACGGGATGGGTTCAACCACACCAGCTTCGGTTCCGGCCACCTTAGCAGTGTAACCCGATATAAAGTGGTAGGCCGCCTGGCTCGGTGTGAGTTTAGAAATGGGAGGCAGAACACCAAAGGCATCCGCCGTTAAAAAGAATATATTTTTTGGGTTCTTGCCAATAGATGGCCTTTGAACATTTTCTATATGATAGATGGGATAGCTAACACGGGTATTTTGGGTAATGGAGGTATCGGAGAAATCAACCCTTCCATGTGCATCCATCACAACATTCTCAAGAATGGCGCCTTTCTTGATCGCACCGTAAATTTCAGGTTCATTTTCCTCTGATAGATTGATTACTTTTGCATAACAGCCTCCTTCAAAATTAAATACGGCATTTTCATTGTTCCAACCATGCTCATCATCACCAATTAATTTTCGGGAAGCGTCAGTAGAAAGGGTGGTTTTACCTGTTCCGGAAAGACCAAAGAAAATAGCTGTATCACCTTTGGCACCAACGTTCGCCGAGCAGTGCATGGGCAAAGTATTCTTTTCAACAGGCAAAATAAAGTTGAGCGCCGAAAAAATGCCTTTTTTGATTTCTCCCGTATAACCGGTGCCGCCAATCAAAGCTATTTTTTGTGTGAAGTTGAGAATGGCAAAATTATGTTGTCGCGTACCATCGACCTCTGAGTTCGCCATAAAACCTGGGGCATTGATGACCGTCCACTCCGGGTCGAAGTTTCGTAATTCTTCCTCGGTAGGGCGAATGAACATATTGTAGGCAAACATATTCGACCATGGGTATTCATTTATTACCCTAATATCCATACGGTAATTATGGTCGGCGCAGGCATAACAATCACGTACATACAATTCTTTACTGTTCAAATAAGCGATTACTTTTTTATAGAGCGCATCAAACTTATCCGCTTCAAAAGGTATATTGATATCTCCCCACCATACCCTATCTTTCGTCACCTCATCTTTAACAATAAATCGATCTTTGGGCGATCGTCCGGTAAATTCACCTGTTTTGATAGCCAATGCTCCCGAAGAAGCTACTTCGCCCATACCTTTTTCTAAAGAGATTCGATGAAGTTCTTTCGGTGGCAATTGATAATGAAAATTGTCATGTTCGATACCGTAGGCCTTCAAAGAAATGCGAGACCTATTGTTCTTTAAGTTGTTCATGAAGTTGAGTTTATCTGTAGTTAAAGTTTTTTAGTCCAAACTTTTATATACCCTGTAGCCCAATAACCCCCAGCCTACAATCAAAAGAGTGCCCCCAATAGGCGTAATAAAAGCTATTGACTTAAAATCAAAACCCGTCAATGAATTGGTCGCCAATAGATAAATGGAAAAGGAGAAAAATACGATTCCAACAAGCAGCAACCAGAATACGCTCATTTTAGATTTTTTGGAGAGATTAGGCATAATAGCCACTAAAATCATGAGCAAGGCGTGGTACATTTGGTATTTGACTCCTGTTTCAAAAGTCTGAAGAGCCCCATCGTCTAAAACCTTTTCAAGACCGTGCGCCCCAAAAGCACCAATAATTACGGCCAGCATTCCTAATGCGATTCCCGACAAACAAATTGTTTTGTTCATAACATCAAATATATTCTTTTTTGTATTTATAACAATTGATACCTTAGTAGTACGAATGTTGAACAAAAATAATGGCCTATGCGTAAAATATTGGTCCTTGGAGCTGGCAAATCAACTTCTTACCTTCTTGACTATTTTTTGGAGAAATCTGAATCGGAAAAAATTAGAATCACTATCGGTGACCTACACCCTGAAGCGATTGCTCCCCATATCAGAAACCATCACGCCTGTGAAGTAGTTTCGTTAGATATTTTTGAGGAAGCATCTCGTCTGCAATTGATATACCAAAGCGATATTGTAGTCTCAATGCTTCCTGCAAGTCTTCATTACATTATCGCCAAAGATTGTCTCATTAAAGGCAAACACCTCGTTACCGCTTCATACATCAGTTCTGAACTAAAAAAGCTTTCTAAAGATGTGGAGCATAAAGGGCTGATCTTTATGAACGAAATCGGCTTAGATCCCGGCATCGACCATATGAGCGCCATGCAGGTTATCGACCGTATTCGAAATCAAGGTGGAAAAATGATTTTATTCGAGTCTTTCACTGGAGGATTGGTAGCACCCGAGAGCGACAACAACCTATGGAACTATAAATTCACTTGGAACCCGAGAAACGTAGTGCTTGCAGGACAAGGCGGAACCGCCAAATTTATTCAAGAGGGCACCTATAAATACATACCGTATCACCGCTTGTTCAGGCGTACCGAATTTTTTGACATTGAGGGGTATGGGCGTTTTGAAGGATACGCCAATCGCGACTCGCTCAACTATCGAGAAGCCTACGGACTCAAAGATGTTCTCACCCTATACAGGGGTACCTTAAGGCGTGTCGGCTTCTCAAAAGCATGGAACCTATTTGTACAGCTGGGCATGACCGATGATAGCTATATAGTTGAAAACTCAGAAGGAATGTCTTACCGTGACTTCACCAACCTTTTTCTGCCCTATTCACCTACCGATTCGGTTGAACTCAAATTACGTCATTACCTAAAAATCGATCAAGACGATATCATGTGGGAAAAGCTACTGGAGCTAGATTTGTTCAACCCCGAAAAAACCGTTCCCTTGGAAAATGCCACTCCCGCCCAAATGTTGCAATACATTTTAGAATCATGTTGGACTTTGAGCGATACTGACAAAGATATGATAGTCATGTACCACAAATTCGGATATGAGCTTGATGGAGAAAAATATCAGATAGACTCCAATATGGCGGTTATCGGCGAAAATCGCACACATACGGCCATGGCAAAAACGGTGGGCCTTCCAGTTGCGATGGCAACGTTGGCCATATTAAACAAAAAAATTACCACCCCCGGGGTGCAAATACCGCTTAAAAGCGAAGTATATGAGCCTATTTTGTCAGAACTTAAATCATACGGAATAGCATTTAAGGAGTACGAAGTGCCCTATCTCGGTTACAACCCTGAAACTTTCATTGTTTAATAGCATCTTCCAAGTTATCGATTCACTATATTTTCGTTAATTTGAACATCAACTTGAAACGAAATCATGAAATCTGATAACGAAAATGTCAAAATAGATGGCATTGACAAAAAAATACTTAGATATCTCATGGAAGATGCGCGTAAACCTATTCTTGAAATAGCCCGAAAAATCGGTATTTCAGGGGCGGCCATTCATCAACGTCTTCGAAAGTTAGAGGCGTCCGGCCTTTTATCGGGGTCTAAGTTTGTCATCAACCCCAAAGTAATGGGCTATACTACGATGGCCTATATTGGCATTTATTTAGATAAGGCCATGAGCAATCCGGCAGCGGTAAAGCAACTGGAGAAAATTCCCGAGGTGCTCGAATGCCATTACACCACTGGCAACTGGTCGATTCTTATAAAAGTGCTTTGTAGGGATAACGAGCATTTGATGCATGTTTTAAATAAAGAGATCCAACAAATTGAAGGTGTATCAAGAACTGAAACCTTTATTTCGCTCGCACAGCAAATTGATCGACAAATTCAGATATAATATTTGTATTAAATCTAAATAAGGATTATTTTTGTCCTCAATGGAGCTAATTCACTCATCGAACTACTACGCTTTTTTCCAATCGGATAAGGAAAGATGCTTTTATATTGATTTTGGCCAGAAGGTGGTACGACTATCTTTCTGCCAGTTGTTGGCTTTACGACAAAAAGTATGGGCCATTCGTATAGAAGACCATTTCGATGGTGAACTCAATGCCCACGGATTCGAAATTTTAGCCCTTTGTAATAAAGAACACCTTTTTGTTCTTAATACTTTAGAAATTTTAGACCTTAAAGAACTTCTTATCGGAGCTTTCTCTTTTTTCGATATCTGCGTTCCTACTTCAACCCGAGCCCAAAGGGTCTAGTTCTTCACTAATTTTTAATCAATCTAAAACCAGTTACAAACTAGCCTGACTAGTAGCTAAATAGCTATTTCTTTGGTATCTTTGGTGTAGAAAGTTAGATACCATGAAAGATATAGCTAGACAAAGTTTGAGTATAAAGGTCGAAAGTATGGACCTACTCAACAATCAGATAAAAATGGAGGCACACGCCTCTGCAACATACTTGGCCATGGCCTCTTGGTGTGATCAAAACGGATTTTTCACCGGCGCCAAATTTTTCTATAAGCAAGCGGAAGAAGAGCGCGAGCATATGATGAAAATTTTTCAATTTGTCATCGATGCCGGCGGAAATGCCATTTCGCCTGAAATAGGTGGAATTTCACATGAATATTCTTCTATTGTAGATATTTTCGAGAATGCTCTAGATCATGAAATACGAGTGACCAAATCAATTCATAATATTGTGATGAAAGCCCGTGAAGTGGGTGATTTGGCTACAGAGCGTTTTCTAGACTGGTTCGTATTGGAGCAAGTGGAAGAAGAGAACACCATTCGCGATATTCTCGATATGATCGAGTTGACCGGCACCGAAGGCGTAGGTCTACAAATAATCGATGGCAAAATTAATGATTGGATAGACTAATTTATCCAAAAAGAAAAAAGCTTATAAACTAAAAGACCCCGAACCAATGGTTCGGGGTCTTTTTTTATTTTTCTGAACGAAACTTAATCCCTTCCGCCAAGTACCTGCATTCCCCAATAGACCAATGTTGCCAAAGAACCTATAGCAGCCACCAAGTAGGTTCTAGCCGCCCATTTTAAAGCATCTTCTGAACCCTTATATTCTTCCGGGGTTACCATGTTCTTGTTTTTTAGCCAAGCCAGGGCACGGTTACTGGCATCATATTCAACAGGCAATGTCACAAAACTGAACAATGTGGCAAAACCCATCATTACCAAACCTGCTATGGCAATCCAAAAACCCAAACCGACTCCGGCTGCCGCACCAAGCATCAATCCACCAAAAACAACCCACATCGAGAAACTGGAAGTAACACTAACTATTGGCACCAATTTAGATCTCATCGTCAACCACTCATAGGCCTGTGCATGCTGTACCGCGTGGCCGCATTCGTGTGCCGCAACCGCTGCCGCCGAGGCATTTCTCTGACTATAAACACCCTCACTCAAGTTTACGGTTTTGTTCTTCGGGTTGTAGTGGTCGGTCAACATTCCAGGAGTTGAAATCACCTTTACATCACGAATGCCGTGGTCTGCCAACATCTTTTCGGCAATTTCGGCTCCGCTCATCCCGTTTCGTAAATGCACTTTAGAATAGTGCTTGAACTTACTTTTTAGTTTGCTACTTACGAGCCAGCTCACCAAGGCAATGGCTCCGATAAGTATATAATAACCCATCATAATTTTCTAATTTAATCGTAATAAAGATACTAAGTTTCCCCATCCAATGGGAAACCTTCTTCACTTAACGTCAAAAACCCCGCCATATTAGAACGGGGTGCTCCTTACTGACAAAATGTACATGGTCAGGCTTTCGTTCCCGTCCAATTGAAGGCCTCTATAATTTCCCTATAAACCACCTTCCCATCGGTGATATTAAGTCCCTTTTGCAAAGAACTATCCATCTCACAGGCTTTTTGCCAACCCAAATTGGCCAACTTAAGAACATACGGCAGGGTAACATTCGTCAAAGCCATAGTCGAAGTATAGGGCACGGCACCGGGCATATTGGCTACCGTGTAGTGCAACACATCATCAATTATATAAACAGGGTCTTCATGGGTAGTCGGCCGTGTAGTTTCAACACAGCCACCTTGGTCAACGGCTACATCTACGATAACGGTGCCCGGCCTCATTTCGCTCAACATATCTCTAGTGATTAGATTGGGGGCTTTTGCGCCTTTGAGCAACACTCCGCCAACTATGAGGTCGTGTGACCTTATGTGCTTTCTAATATTGAATTCATTTGAAAACTCGGTTACTACGTGCGGTGGCATAACATCGTTTACATAGCGCAATCGTTTCAAATTAATGTCAAGAATGGTTACGTGGGCGCCCAATCCTGCTGCCATTTTAGCAGCCTGAATACCAACGACTCCCGCCCCTAACACCAGAACCTTACCAGGTGCTACCCCAGGCACACCACCTAAAAGTACCCCTCTACCCTTGGCCGGTTTCTCCAGGTATTTGGCTCCCTGCTGAATCGCCATTCTACCGGCCACCTCTGACATCGGTGTCAACAAGGGCAGGGTGCCGTCTTCATCTTCTACCGTTTCATAGGCAATACAGGTCGCACCACTCTTAATCATGGCCTTGGTCAAGGCTTCACTGGATGCAAAATGAAAATAGGTAAATATTACTTGCCCTTTCTGCACCATCTCATACTCTTCTTCAATTGGCTCTTTTACCTTCACGATCATTTCGTTCATGGCATAAACATGCCCGATGGTATCTAAAATGATAGCACCGGCCTTTTTATAGTCGTGGTCGTAGAAACCACTGCCTTCTCCGGCACCCGATTGAACATGAACGCTATGGCCATTTTTTACCAATTCGTAAACCCCGGCAGGGGTCATACCCACTCGACCTTCGTTGTTTTTGATTTCTTTTGGTACACCTATTTTCATTTGAGTTGCCTTTTAAGTTCCTTCAAAATTGGAATAAAAATTGGGCAACTGAAAACAAAGTCGTTAAAAACTAATGCTTAATAGGCTAGAAAACACATTTTTATAACAAAACACCCCTCAAAATAGAGGGGTGTTAATTTCAAAAGTTGATATTTTAGGAATTTCTAATAATAGAATAGCCGTTAGCCAACGATATTTACGATTTTACCGGGCACCACAATTACCTTTTTGGGGGTTCGCCCTTGTAATTGCTGCTGCGTTTTTTCGTGGGCCAATACAGCGGACTCAATATCTTCTTTAGACATATCCAAAGGAAGCTCTAGTTTAAAACGCATTTTTCCGTTAAAGGAAATAGGATATTCTTTGCTACTTTCTACCAAGTACTTCTCCTCAAATTTAGGGAAAGGCGCCTCAGAAATAGATTCTGTGTGACCCAATTTTTCCCAAAGTTCTTCAGCGATATGAGGCGTATAAGGCGATACTAGAATAATCAAAGGCTCTAAAATTTGACGACTGGCGCATTTTTGAGACGATAGTTCGTTTACGGCAATCATAAAGGTAGAAACCGAGGTGTTAAAGCTAAAGTTCTCAATATCTTCCTCTACTTTTTTAATGGTTTTATGAAGCGTTTTCCAAGAGTCTTTACTAGGTTCTTCGTCATTGACCATAAAAGCACCATCGACACCACCATGGTACAAACGCCAAAGTTTTTTCAAGAAGCTGTGAACACCGGTGATTCCGGCTGTATTCCAAGGTTTGGATTGCTCCAACGGACCCAAAAACATTTCATACAAACGGAGGCTGTCTGCCCCAAACTCTTCACAAATAGCATCTGGGTTGACTACGTTGTATTTGGACTTGGACATTTTTTCTACTTCGCGGGCAACTATATAACCATTTCCTTTCCCTATTATTAGCCTTCCAGTATCATCTACAAATATAGCTTCTGCGAATTCAGGCCGCCACTTTTTAAATCCTTCAATATCTAATTCGTCCGAAGCATTTACCAAAGAAACATCAGCGTGTATTTTCTGAATATCATCAACTCTTAAACTTACATTGGCAAAACCTTTCCCATACTTTCCTGTAAAAATATCTTCGAGTGAAGTTTGCAAATCGGCAGCAACGTCAGCATCTTTTACCAAACTAGAAACTAAGGTATAACTGACAAAAATCTGAGTATTGAGAACTTCATTTTTAATATTATAAGTCTCATCGAGGTTTTCTTTATCAAAACCTAACGTAATGGGCAACCTATAAACAAAGGCACTTGTCCCCGTAATCATCCCCTGGTTGATGAGTTTTTTGGCAAACTCGTCTTTGGGCACCAGGCCCTTATCGAACATAAACTTTTGCCAAAAACGGCTATACAACAAATGGCCGGTTGCGTGCTCGCTACCGCCAATATACAAGTCCACATCTTGCCAATAATTAATGGCATCTTGGGAGAAAATCTCTTGACTATTCTTGGGGTCCACGTTCATATATATATTGAAGTACTGCGAGCTACCTGCCCAACCAGGCATAGTATTCAAATCTAAGGCGAAGACCGTTTCGTTATCTATCTTACTGTTCGCCACTACTTTTTTGCTTACGGTATCCCAAGCCCACTCGGTGGCGTTACCCAAAGGCGGTTCTCCCGTTTCTGTTGGCAGATACTTATCCACCTCCGGTAAAGTTATTGGCAAATACTCTTCTTCGATCATGTACGGCAATCCATCGGCATCATAATACACCGGGAAAGGCTCACCCCAATAGCGTTGACGGCTAAAAACGGCATCACGAAGGCGGTAATTGACCTTGCCTTCTCCCTGGCCTAGTTTCTCCAATTCGGCAATCACTTTTTTGGTCGCCTCTTTATAGGGCAATCCGTTCAAGAAATCAGAATTGGCAATCACTGTATTTTCTTTGTCCGCAAACGCCTCCTCAGAAATATCAACACCTTCAAAAATATTCGGTATGTCGATATTAAAATGCTTAGCAAAATCATAATCGCGCTGATCGCCACAAGGCACGGCCATCACGGCACCTGTTCCGTAACCGGCCAAAACATAGTCTCCAATCCAAACAGGAATCGGTTCTTTCGTAAAAGGATGTTCTGCATACGCACCGGTAAATACTCCCGAAATGGTCTTTACATCTGCCATTCGCTCGCGTTCGCTTCGCTTGGCCGTAGCCTCGATATAGGCATCTACAGCCTCCTTTTGCTCAGGGGTGGTGATTTTTACCACCAAATCGTGCTCGGGAGCAAGAGTCATAAAACTTACCCCAAAAATAGTATCAGGTCTTGTTGTAAAAACTGAGATAGTATTCTCAAAATCCTTTAAGTTAAAGTCTACGGAGGCTCCAACGCTGCGACCAATCCAGTTGGTCTGTGAATCTTTTAAAGGCTGTGGCCAATCTACTTTTTGAAGTCCGTCTAACAATCGCTGGGCATAGGCGGTAATTCGCATGCTCCATTGGGTCATTTTTTTACGAACCACCGGGTGACCACCACGCTCAGAAACACCATTGACAATCTCATCATTTGCGAGCACGGTACCCAAGGCAGGGCACCAGTTCACTTCGCTTTCGGCCAAATAGGTCAGACGGTATTTTAGTAATAGTTCTTGTTTTTCCTTTTCTGAAAAAGCTTTCCAATCTTCTGCACTAAAAGAAGGGGTGTCTTCATCGCAAACGGCATTGATATCGGTGTTTCCGTTCTTCTCAAAAGCAGAAATTAAATCTGAAATATCTTCGGCCTTATCGGTATCGGTATTGTACCAAGAATTGAACAATTGAATAAACACCCATTGCGTCCATTTGTAATAATCGGGGTTAGAGGTACGCACCTCACGGCTCCAATCGAAAGAGAAGCCCATGCGGTCTAATTGATTGCGGTAACCCTCAATTTTCTTTCCTTCCTTATCAACTCCCCCTTCAATATTTACCCGAGTGGTATCGGCCGGATGCTGGCCTGTTTGAATGGCATACTGCTCCGCCGGAAGTCCGAAAGAGTCATAGCCCATGGGGTGCAGCACGTTAAAACCCTTATGCCTTTTATAGCGTGCATAAATATCACTGGCAATGTACCCCAAAGGGTGCCCCACATGCAGACCTGCACCGGAAGGATAGGGAAACATATCAAGCACATAAAACTTCTCTTTCTCAGAGTCGTTGCTGGCTTTAAATGTTTGATTTTTGGCCCAATATTCCTGCCATTTTTTCTCTATGCTATTGAAATCGTACTGCATGGGTGTGCTTTATTTTCTATGTCGCGCAAAAATAAGTTTATTCAATTTACTTTCCTAAATTTACGGCTGTATAGGCGTGTATGGGAAAATCATTTGAACAGTATCAAAGGCAGAAATTGATATCATCGTACTTCTCGGTGGCGTTAAGTATCGGGCTCGTACTGTTTTTGTTAGGTATTCTAGGCCTTTTGGTGCTCAACACCAAAAAGATGGCCGATCATTTTAAAGAGCAAATTACCATTTCTGTTTTTCTAAAGGATGAGGCGAAAGAATCGGAAGTCGACCAGCTTCAAAAAACGCTTATGCAGGCCGAACACACCAAAGCGGCCATTTATGTTTCAAAAGAAGAGGCCGCCGAACAGCACAGCGAAGAAATTGGTGAAGATTTTCAGGATTTTTTAGGTTACAACCCTTTAAAAAATTCCATAGACGTTCAATTGAAGGCCGATTTCGTTACCCCCGAACAAATTGAGCAAATTGCCCAAAATTTATCGGAGAAAAGTTATGTAGAAGAGGTGAGCTATGACAAACCTTTGGTAGGTCTTCTAACGGATAACGTGAAAAGAATCAGTTTCTGGATCCTGGTGGCCAGTGGTATTTTCACATTCATCGCCTTTCTTCTTATCAACAGTTCGATTCGTCTATCGATTTATTCAAAAAGATTTATCATCAAGACTATGCAGATGGTCGGGGCCACCAAAATGTTTATTCGTCGGCCTTTCATCTGGACGAACGTTAAACTTGGTATGCTCGGAGCACTTATCGCCATTGGGGTTCTGATCGCTTCATTGTACTATCTCGACCAAAATTTTCCGGAGCTGCAGCTTTTTGAAGAGTTGGAGATACTTGGCATGCTTTTCGGCGCCATCTTTTTGTTAGGTATACTAATTTCACTGGTCTGCACGTTTTTTGCAACACAGCGATTTCTCAATCTTCGTACCGACGAACTCTACTATTGATGTCGATGGTACGCTGAATTGTCAAGAAGTTCATAAAAAGTGACAACCAATAACTTTTTCCCTAAATTTGCAGCATGGGTAAAAAACATCAGAAGCAGGCCAATCAACCGCAGCGTCAAGAATTTATATTCCAAAAAAAGAATTACACTTTTATGTTCATAGGGGTGGCTTTCATTGCTTTGGGCTTTATTCTTATGAGTGGCGGTGGCAGCGATGACCCTAATGTATTCAACGAAGATATCTACAGCTTTAGAAGAATACGCTTGGCGCCTACCCTGGTATTGATCGGGTTGGGCATTGAGATTTATGCCATTTTGTTGAATCCGCACAAGAAGAAAAAATAACTTTGGATACTTTAGACGCCATCATTCTCGGAATCATTCAAGGATTGACCGAATTTTTACCTGTATCATCTAGCGGACATTTAGAACTGGGGAAGGCTATTTTAGGAGACAACTCCGTACCCGAAGAGAGTCTGTTGTTTACAGTTTTGCTCCATTTTGCCACTGCCTTGAGTACCTTGGTAGTCTTCAGAAAAGATGTTTGGGAAATTATCAAAGGTCTTTTGAGCTTTAAATGGAATGAAGAAACCCAATTTTCATTGAAAATTATTGTTTCAATGATTCCCGCTGTTTTTGTGGGGCTCTTTTTTGAAGAGCAGCTAGAAGCATTTTTCGGCGGCAACATTCGTTTTGTCGGTTTTATGCTATTGATCACGGCAGTACTTCTTTATTTGGCCGACAAGGCGAAAGACACCGATAAAACAGTGAGCTTTACAAATGCATTCATCATCGGTGTATCACAGGCAATTGCCATGCTACCTGGTATTTCAAGAAGTGGTGCCACTATCTCTACTTCCGTTTTATTGGGCGTCGATAAGACCAAAGCCGCACGTTTTTCTTTTTTGATGGTAGTTCCGTTAATTTTCGGAAAGATTGCCAAAGACCTGTTAAGCGGTGACCTTACCTTTAGCGGTAACAGCGGTATGGCCATGGGCGCTGGGTTCATTGCAGCTTTTTTAGCGGGATTGGCCGCCTGTACCTGGATGATACAATTGGTCAAGAAAAGTAAGCTATCGTATTTTGCCATTTACTGCCTTATCGTAGGCCTTATTGCTGTGGCATACGGATTTTGGGGATAGTTTTCCGCTTCCCATTTATTTATTTCATAATTCAATCAGGTAATGGATACCCGTACCAAAGAAGATTTTCTTAGCGGTCAGATTTTGCTCATTGACAAACCATTGAAATGGTCTTCATTTCAGGCAGTGAATAAATTAAAATGGGCCATCAGAAAGAAATTCGGCCTTAAAAAAATTAAGATTGGCCATGCCGGCACTTTAGACCCCTTGGCTACGGGTTTATTGATTGTTTGTTGTGGTAAGTTCACTAAAGAAATTCCCGAACTACAGGGTCAAGAAAAAGAATATACCGGCACAATTGTGTTGGGAGCCACCACCCCTTCTTATGATTTAGAAACCGAAATCGACCAAACCTTTTCCATTTCACATATTACCGAAGACTCTATACATAAAGGGGCTCAAAGCTTTATTGGAGAAATCGAACAACTACCTCCTGTATTCTCGGCCATAAAAAAAGATGGCAAACGACTCTACGAATATGCCAGAAAGGGTCAAGATGTAGAAATAAAAGCTAGAAAGGTTCATATTTCTACATTTGAAATAACAGAAATAGCATTGCCAAACCTCCAATTCAGGGTAGTTTGCAGCAAGGGTACTTATATTCGGAGTTTGGCACACGATTTGGGGCAAAAGTTAGGGTCGGGAGGCCATTTAAGTCAATTGAGAAGAACCAAAATAGGTGATTTCAACGTAAATAAAGCCCTAGACCCCAATAGCTTTGCCGAAAATTTATTGGGCCGACAAGAAGAGGAATAGTTTGATGTAAGGAAGGACTCCCGTTCGTCGACAAAACAAAATAATTTTAAAAATTTGTGGTTATAAACATAGTATGAATCTCAACCGTAAACAGTTATCGTTATTAATTACCTTTTTCTCAATGGGTATCGTAGTGCTTTGTCTCTATAATATTCATTTGGGAGGAATGGAAAAGGAAGACGAATATGTTGTTGAGATGGTACTGGACCAAGAAGAGCTGGAAGAAATTGAAGAGGAAGAGCCCGAAGAAGAAATGTCTGAGGCAGAAGCTATTAAAAGTCACATGGCTTACAACGAAGCTGCAAAACCCAGTTATGGCAATCCAGAACCACTAAAAACGTTACAAGAGATTTTAGAGGAACGCGAAGCTTCGGAAGAGGGCGAAACAACCGATGAACTTTCAGATTCTGATTATGCATCCCGCGTTGAGGAACTTCGTAAAAAAAGAGAAGAAGCTGAGCAAATGTTAGGCGAAAAGGAAGCCCAAAAGCAAGAATTCACCAATAATCTGGCAAAGCGCAGAACATCCGTATCATTTTCTTTGGTCGAGCGCAGCGGTTATAGATTACCCCCGCCAATATACACTTGTATCGAAGGTGGCAAAGTGGTCATCAATATAGAGGTTAATTCGGCGGGCAATGTGGTCGATGCCGATTTCAATTCAAAAAGCTCGGGCACATCGAATGGTTGTTTAGTAGATAATGCCATTGCTTACGCCTACAAAGCCAAGTTTAGCTCGGCGAGCAAATCTTCCCAAAAAGGAACGATCACGTACTTATTTCAGGGCAAGGCTCGCTAAAACCTCCCTTGCAATAGTTTGACCTTTGTCTTTATTATACCATTGCTGAAGCTCTTCTTTGAGTTCAGGCATAATTTTACCAAATTTCTCTTTGTGTTCGGTAACCATTCGTGCCGCCGGTTCAGGCCTAGGGCCCCATTCTTCGACCACTTCGTTTGAATTCTTATCGATTACAAGAAGTTTCGGTATCGAACGCGCACCATTGGTCAAAAACTCATCCATCAGTTCTAGGTGTTCATCCCGCAATACCACTTTTAAATCAACAACATCGCTTAACTCGGCAACCTTGTTCATAACAGGTAAGGCTGGTGACGCATCTCCACACCAACTTTCGGTCAAAACCAACAAAGTCAACGGCCTGTCTATATTTTCGATATCGCTTATTGTTTCGTCCGACAATTTAACGGTCTTATCAAACCGCTTCATGCGTCTATCGTTCAACATGGTATAATTGGCCAAAGCTTCAGTTTGATTCGGGCCGGTCGACCTACCCTCTAAAGCCAACTGGTTTACCATCTCACGATAATCGGGGTATGAAACGGCCTGCGAAAGGGCTTTCTTAATCAAAGTGGTCTGGGCTTCGTTTTCGGTAGATATTGACATTCTCATTTATTTTAACTGCCTTGTTGGTAGATTAAATTTCAAAAACCTTACAAAGGTCTTAAATGCTTTCCGTGATAAAAAATGATAAGAGTTTCTTTAACGGAAAGACCTCTCATTCACCTTGGCTTTTTAAAGTTTAGCCTATCTTTATTCAAAAAATTCACCCATGGAAAAACACCGCTGCGGATGGTGCGCCGGAGACGAGCAATACAAAGCATATCACGACCAAGAATGGGGCGTTCCCGTAAAAGATGATGATACACTTTTCGAGTTTTTGTTATTAGAATCTTTTCAAGCCGGATTAAGTTGGATCACCATTTTAAGAAAAAGAGAAAATTTTAAAAACGCTTTTGACAGTTACGATTACCGGAAAATCGCTACTTATTCACAGGAGAAAAAAGATGAGCTACAACAAAACGCCGGAATCATTCGAAACAAACTAAAAATAAATGCAACGGTCGGCAATGCACAAGCTTTTATGAAAGTGCAAGAAGAATTTGGTAGTTTTAGCAATTACATCTGGGGCTTCGTCAACCACCAACCTATTAAGAATTCGGTGGAAAACTATAAGAGCGCACCTGCCACTACCACTATTTCCGACGCGATAAGCAAAGACCTTAAAAAGCGGGGGTTTAAATTTGTTGGCAGCACCATCGTCTACGCATTTATGCAGGCAGTAGGCATGGTCAATGACCACGAAACTTCTTGCTTCAGGTACAACGAAGTTTAAACAACTATTTATGTTCAGTAAAAACCATCATAAAACCATTCTAACGGCCCTATTAATCTTCGTAACCACTTGGGGCTTTACCCAACATAAATACGAATGGGAACACCGCATTAGAAAAGCACAATTTCCTGATGAAGCGTTGCAATTGATTTCAGAAAAACTTCAAGATGCTAAACGCGTCAAGTTTTACAAAGAAACCGATAGCACAAAAGTGAGCTACGAAGCCAAATTCAAAAAAGACCGTTTGCACTACAGTATAGAGTTCGATGAAAATGGCGTACTAGAGGATGTTGAGATTCTTATTAAACCTGTAGATATACCGGATGATTCATACACCAAAATGACCAACTATCTCGGTAACTCCTTTAAAAAATACCGCATCAGAAGAATGCAGCAACACTATTCGGTAGGTAAAGAAGGTGTGGAGAAGACTTTGAGAAATGCTTTTCAAAACCTCATGCTGCCAAGTATCAAATATGAGTTGATAGTGGCTGGTAGAAAAGACGATGGGTATGAACAGTTTGAGATACTTTTTGATGCTGAAGGCAATGTTGAAAAAATAAGAAAGTCGCTACCACCGAACTATGACCACGTACTCTATTAAAAACTGGCTTTTTCTTATTTGCTTTCTTTCGGTTTTTCGGGTTTTATCTCAAGATGGAATAGTGGTGTATTTTGAACCGACCATGGCCTTCAACTATAAAGTGGCCACTAATTATTCCCACAACTTTGAGATTGGTAATCGTAACTACCTCTATGATGAAGAATTTCAATATAAGGTACGGCAGCTTGAAATAACTCATTTCTCTAAGTTGAATATTGGTATCGACCAAAGTATTGCTTTGGGTATCAGATACCGTTTTAGAGAAAATTTCGAAAACGATAAGGAGAACGAATTGCGACTTACAGAACAATATAACATTACCGACCGATTTAGAAATATGAGAATCGGTAACCGATTGAGGGTCGAGCAACGAATTAGTCCATCATTGACCACTCATAGATTTCGTTACAGGTTTGCTGTGGATGCACCTCTAAACGGAGAAAAGCTTGATGTAGGTGAAGCGTACGTAGTGGCTTCAACAGAAAGTCTTTTGAGCGCTGCCCAAGGGAACAAGCCTGAGTTTGACCAAAGACTGACCGGACATATCGGTTGGCTCTTGACCCCTGACACCAAATTACAGACAGGGCTTGAATACCGTGTCGAAAACTATGGTCAAACCCCCCAATACGTTATGCTTTTATTGACCAGCCTTGTTTTTTCTCTTTAGAATCTTTATAAATTCTTTTCTTGGTAGTTCTTTGGCCCCCAAGCTGGCCAAATGCTCGGTATACATTTGGCAATCGATAAGTTCATAGCCCTTTTCTTCGAGTTCTAGCGCCATTTTTATAAAAGCGTATTTTGAAGCATTGCTTTCTTTACTAAACATACTCTCACCACAGAAAACATGTCCTAAATCGATACCATAAAGTCCACCAACTAGGTTGTCCCCGTTCCAGACTTCATACGAAGTAGCCCAACCTTGTTCGTGCAGGGTGCTATAGGCTTTTTGCATACGATGGGTGATCCAAGTGCCGTCTTGGTCTTTTCGCTCTATTTTAGAACAGTTTTTCATTACCTCGGCAAAACAGGTATTCTTCGTTAACCTAAAATTACCCGTGCGAAGAACCTTTCTCATACTTTTAGAAATCTTCACCTCAGATGGCTTCAATACCATTCTTTTGGCAGGTGACCACCAAAGAATTAAGGCATCATCATTGAACCAAGGAAAAATACCGTTCGAGTAGGCCAATACAAGGCGTGCTACCGAAAGGTCTCCACCTACGGCCAACAATCCCTCGCTATTAGCCTCGGACACTGGAGGAAATTCTAATTTTTGCTCGACTACGTACATTATCGCTGTCTTTGTTCCAAAAATATTAAAATCAAAAAAATAGAAGCCCTAAAGTTCAAGTCTCTAAGAAAGTACTGGCAGGCAAGGCTTTTATCTAGAAAACAAAAAACCCGTAGCCTTTAAAGGCCACGGGTTTCGATTTTATCGGCCACTTGAACTAGAACGGTAGATCGTCGTGGTCATCTTCGTTTAAATCATCAACTGGGGCAAAAGCTTCCATAGGTGGTACCGGTGGCATTTGGCCTCCACTTGGCTCTTGCTGAAGGTTCTCGATACGCCAACCTTGAATAGAGTTGAAGTATTTAACCTCACCTTGTGGGTTGGTCCACTCCCTACCTCGAAGATTGATGCTTACCTTCACATCTTGCCCTATATTGTAGTTGTTCAAAAGGTCAGTTTTATCTTGAACGAACTCGATCATCAAATGCTGTGGGTACTGTTCTTCAGTCGTTATCACCACCTCACGCTTTCTAAAACCATTGTTACCAAAGGTTTGAACATCCCCGATTTGCTTAATTTTTCCCTGTACTTCCATGACTACGAATTATATGTTAACTAAATACTTTAATTTTTAAAAGTAGGGTTATTAGAAGTTTTCACCTAACAAAAACAACATAAGTTATCAATGATTTTCAAGCTAGCCTCGCACCCCTTTAAACTATTCAATTTGAGCGGATTGGCAAGCCCAAAACATAGCTGCCCATTGCTTTCCCGTTCGGCTTCAAGGCTTTTCCTTTCTTCCAAAGGTATTCTTTGGAATGAAGGCCTTTTAGCAGTTCGTCGATATCATTCATGCTATACATTCGGGGCAGCGAAGCCTGCCCATCCCAAGCGTAACAAATGGGAATGACAGGAATCAAATAAGTAAAAATAATCTGCTTAACCGTAAGCGGTTTAACGAAGGGCGTCATAAAGAAAACCATAATTATTAAAATCAATAAAGAAATCGGCAGTAAGAGCCACCAAAGAAGTAACGGCATCTTATTTTCTGCCATTTCATAAATCAACAAAGGTTCTTTATTGGTGGTTGCGGTCTCTAAAATTTGCCGTGCTTCTTTAGGTGGCATATGGTGAAAGCTATTGACCATGGTTTTTAATCCCTCAGGCACATCTGACAAATCTGTTGCGTTGATAGGTTTGGGATGATATTTTATCAAACGGTCTCCTTTGTCAATAAATCGCTGCACCACATTTTTATTGGGAAAAAGGTCTGTCATTAACAAACGTACTTCTGAAAGATCTTGTTCTTTGTGCAATTCCTTCATCACTTGGGGCATACAGCCACCGGAACCTGACCCTAAATCAACAATCTGATTGATATGGTTTTCTCGTAAAACCCCTATCAAAAGATGGGAGAGTACGCTAGGGATACCGGTCATTCGGTGAAGAACTGCTATCAAATTGGTCATACCAGTTCTTAAAAAGCTAGGGAACCAATGCAAATCTTCGAACTCAAAAAGTTGAACCCTTTTCATGGCGCCAACAACGTTTTTAAAGCTGCCTGCACGTCATTATTCCTTAAATATTCCTGGGCCCTAACCTCTAAATCTTTTCTTTCCCCTCCGCTGATAATTGACCTGATTTCTATGTTTGAATCGATAAACTCATCAACTTCCTTTTGGGAAGGTATCTTTTCAACATTGGCCAACATACCCAAATCATTACCGGTCAAAACTTTGCTCAATCTTATCTGAGACGGTAAGGCGTCTACACCAACACCCATGGTAGACAGAGGTTTTGCTACTTCAAAAAGACCCATATTGGCTCGACTGTACCAATTACCCCCCATACGCGCCACTTGATCAATTTTAGCTTGGTCGATAACTCCCTCTTCATCTAAAATGGCCTTGTCAATATGTACTTTCAATACTTCCGAAAAAATCAAATTACCGGCACCACCCTCTTTTCCCAATGCCTCGACTTTCGTCACCTTACATTCAAATTGAACTGGTGATTCACCAACCCTGAACGGTTTTACCAAGTCTGACCGAACCATGGTGAGTCCTGCTTTTTTAAACTCATTTTCACCTTTCGGATATTCTGTACTGGAGAGCGACATCTGTTGAACCATGTTATAATTCACGATATTGATGACCACTTCTTTCGTCAATAAGACATTCTGCAGTGTATGTTTGGTGGTATTATCACGCACCCTTCGGGCCGGAGAAAAGATAAGAATGGGCGGTTTGCTACCAAATACGTTAAAAAAACTGAAGGGCGAAAGATTGGGTCGGCCCTTTTCATCTACCGTACTGGCAAATGCAATGGGTCGTGGGCCAATAGCACCTAACAAATAACCATGTAACCTACCTGTAGAAACCTCATCGGGTGTAACTGAAATCATTTCTTTTGCCATACCCTTAAAGGTACAAATTTTAGAACCCCCGCCATGTCCCACGTAAGGTATTCATATACCAATTTGCCCGCAATTACGTTATATTTGAAGAGAACCCTATGAAGATGAAAAACGGGTTGTATAAGACTATTCACTGAATGAACTTTAACCCTAAAAAAAAGACTTCAAACCTGTTTTTACTGATAGCGTCATTTGTTATCGTAAGTCTCATTCTTTGGAATACGAACAGCTTTTTCAAAAAATTCAAGGAGGAAGAACGCCTAAAAATGGAAATTTGGGCCACGGCCCAATCAGAGTTTCAACAGTCTTCCGAGGATGCCGATTTGGGTAACTTGCATTTGAAGGTATTTCAGAACAATACCTCAACTCCCATGATATTGGTAAACAAAGACGGGTCTATCAAAACCAACAATATGCCTGCCGATAAAATTACCGATACGGCATACATACAACGGCGAATTTCAAAGTTCGAGAACGAAAACACGCCTATTTCAATTGACCAACAAGGTGAACATCTGGCCACTTTGTATTACGGTAATTCAGAAGTGCTCAACAAATTGAAATATTACCCTATCGCCCTGCTATTGATTATATTTCTTTTTGGGGCGGTCATATTTTTCTTTTTTAAGACCAATAAGGCTTCTGAGCAGAACAAACTGTGGGCAGGTATGGCGAAAGAGACCGCCCATCAAATAGGCACTCCTCTTTCTTCTCTTTTAGGATGGAATGAATTATTAAAGGCCGAAAACATCAACCCAGAGATAACACAGGAAATTCAAAAGGATATTTCTCGACTCGAGACCATTACCGAACGATTTTCAAAAATAGGTTCGTTACCAAAACTAGACCATCAAGACATAGTAAAACAGACTAAGGAAGCTTATGAGTATTTAAAATTAAGAAGCTCAAGCCTCATACGATTTACCTTTGATAGCCAATTAAACAGTGCCCCAGTATTACTTAATCCGTCACTATATCACTGGACCATTGAAAACTTGGTCAAAAACGGAATCGATGCCATGAAGGGCAAAGGCGAAATAGGCATTAAAATCCTTCCTGATGGAAAGAACGTACATATTCAAGTATCGGATACCGGACACGGCATTCCGAAAAGTGATTTTCAAAGTATCTTTAACCCCGGTGTAACCTCAAAAAAAAGAGGCTGGGGCTTAGGTCTATCACTCGTAAAAAGAATAATAGAAGAATACCACCAAGGTAAAATAAAGGTGTTGTCGTCGAATAAAGAAGGCACCGTTATGCAGATATCGCTTAAAAGAATGGATATCTAGCACTGGATACCCGGTGCCCGCTTAAAAATGATATTATGGCGAAGGAAAAATTAGTACTCTTAAAAGAGGCAGATTTAACCAATAACTGCCCAGAATGCTTTAATCAAGATTTGAAACTATCGTTTTACCAAAAGCATTACCACACCAAGTTTGCAAGAAGAACCAGCAATGAAATAACACATGAATTGATTTGCAATAAATGCAAATGCCATATCTACCCCGTTAGCTGGACGGAAGATATTGAACGCACTTTTGACTACTATCAAAAAATGGTTCGGCCCAAGCCAAGTTCTTTAAACCTCACCACTCTCTTTTGGGTATTGTTATTCGTACTTATAGCGGTAGTAGGCATAGGCGTATACCTACTCATTCAGCAAGAAATTGTATAGCTAATCTATTTACAACTTTGCTCGAATAGCCTCTGCTGTAGCAACGAAGTCATTTTTGTCAAGATTCACTTTTTTCTGAAAGGTAGCGTCTTGCATGCCGTTAAGTGGAATCAAGTGAACATGTGCATGCGGCACTTCAAGCCCAATAACGGTAAGACCGACCCGTTGGCAGTCGATAGCTGACTCTATCGCCAAGGCCACTTTTCTCGAAAAGGCCATTAGGCCCATGTAGGTTTCTTCATCCAAATCGGTCAACTTATCGACTTCTTTTTTGGGTATACACAAGGTATGCCCCTTGCTATTCGGATTGATATCTAAAAAAGCGAAATAGTTTTCGTCTTCGGCAATCTTATAACAAGGTATTTCTCCGTTGACAATTTTCGTGAAAATAGAGGCCATACAAGTACTATTACTAGTTTCGGGTAATTTCTAGAATATCGAATTTAAGAGTCCCGTTCGGAACGGTAATTTCGGCCACTTCACCTACCTTTTTACCCAACAAGCCTTTACCTATGGGCGAGTTCACCGATATTTTACCCGATTTTAAATCGGCCTCACTCTCGGCCACCAAGGTGTATTTCATTTCCATACCATTGTTCTGGTTCTTTAACTTGACCGTTGAAAGTACCAACACCTTTGAAGTATCTAACTGCGACTCATCAATCAAACGTGCATTGGCCAAGATATCTTCCATTTTTGAAATTTTCATCTCCAAAAGACCCTGTGCTTCTTTGGCGGCGTCATATTCGGCATTTTCGGAAAGGTCACCCTTATCTCTAGCTTCGGCAATTGCCTGTGAAGCCTTTGGCCTTTCAACATCTTTTAAATGGTTCAGCTCGTCTCTTAATTTTTTGAGACCTTCAGCCGTATAGTATGAAACTTTACTCATAATATTCAGTTTATAAACCCGGGTTCTTGCTGCAGTAAGCGTCAATCGGCTACTAAAAAATAGCCTGCCAAGACACCAAATGGCAAATTTAGGGCGAAGACACCTGACCTTGATTTTTCAAGACCTTGATTTCTTGTGGTTTACTACGTGCCCGTGAAAATTGCTCCGATTTCATGGCCGCAATAGCGGCAGAACCCATTAAAGTAATAAATAAGAAAAATCCTCTACTTATTCCGAGTCTACCCCGGCTTTTTTAGAGAGGATTTAACGCAAATATACATAAATTTTAGTCACTTTTGTGCTGTATTGATGATTTTGAATCTGTAAGATGCCTCGTTTAACCAGTGTTCTACTTTTGCTTTTTTTACTCTCTTGTGACAATGATCGAGGAGAGCGAAACCCCTATTTGCAGGAAATAGGCTTTCGTTTTGATATGAACCTTAACCTACCTCTTTACAGCCCTTTGACCAATTTGGGAAATGCTGTATTTGTTGATACCCCAGGCACCGGAATCAAAGGTATTTTCGTCATCAAATCGAATTTCGACCAGTACCGTGCATTTGAGGCCAGTTGCCCGAATCATATTCCGAATGAGTGCTCAACGATGTCGTTAGACGGACAAATTGTAACCTGCAATTGTGAAGGCTACGAATACTATCTTTTTACGGGCCAACAAAAAGATAGGCCCGATGATGGCCAACGCTATTACAACCTCTTGGAGTATCAGGCAACCGTAAGTGGTAACGTGGTAGTGGTAACCAACTGACCACTTATTTCTATTCATTTCTATACCGCTCCATCGTCGACTTAAAAAGTTCACCGGTACTCGGTGGCGTATATGAAATAGCATTGGCCCCTGCCGCGATAGCGTTTGCAATGGTCTCTTCCGTTTTTCCTCCTGTTGCAATTATGGCCACCTCGTTATTCATGTCGCGAATCTTTTTTATGATATCGGATGTTTTTGTAGCCCCGGAAACATTAAAAATATCGACCCCTGCATCAATTCTTCCCTTAATATCATCCCTTTCGGAAACTACGGTAACCGTAACGGGAATATCAATTTTATCCTTCAACCTTTTAATCAAATCATTAGGCGCAGGTTTATTAAGAACCACCCCTAAAGCACCTTGAAAATCGGCATGAACAGCCAATTCTACAGACCTGTTACCCGTAGTAATACCTCCTCCTACACCGCAAAAAATAGGCTTATCAGCCGCCAAAATCAAAGCTTGAGATATTGTAGGTTGAGGTGTAAAGGGGTAGACGGCTATAATGGCATTGGCATTCGTATTTCTGATAATGGCCACATCGGTGCTAAAAAGAAACGACTTGAGAAGTTGCCCAAAGACCTTGATACCCGAGCAGGTGTTAATCACTTCGGGAACCGTAACAATATTCTTTCGCAGTTTGCTGCCAAACTCCGGTATTTTTTCCATAGCCTTCCTGAATTTATTGGTCTCACCAAGCTGTAAGACCTTAATTAAAAGTAATTCAGAAAATGATATGGAAAGTCATAAAAATTAAAGGTGACCCAAAATTTTATCCATTACCCAACTGGTGTGCAAAGCGGTCGTTCCCGTAGACGGATGCTTATCTCCACCAAATAGGTCTTCTTTTAGGGCAGCCACATGAAATTGTTGAACGTGCTTAGGGTGCGCTATAAACTCTTTAAAAGTGCCTTTCTCATTATGTAATAGAACATCTTCATCTTCAAAAACGGCAAAGCTGATCTTACCCTTACTACCAAAAATTTCAACCTTATCTTCTCGGCGGTCGCAACCAAAATTCCAAGTACCTGTACCAGTAATTCCGTTCTGGTGTACCCAGGTACCAGTTATAGCGTCTTTTGCCGTATATAGATTTTGTTGATTCAAAGAGATGCCGAAAACCTCTTTAAATTCCCCAAAATAGTAACCGAAAAGATCCAGCCCATGACTGGCCAAATCATCAAAATAACCGCCTGGAGCAACACTGGCATCGGTTCTCCAATTATATTCTCCTTTCACGTCAATTTTGCTAGGTGTTTTACTTAACATCCAACTGATGTGCCGAACTTCACCAATAGCACCATTATCGAGCCATTGCTTAACTTTTAAGAAGCGGGGCAGGGTGCGCCGGTAATAAGCAACAAAAAGAGGAAGCCCCTTTTCTTCAAAGGCCTTATGTATGGCTATGCTTTCTTCATAACTGGGGGATAATGGCTTTTCGATACAACATGGTTTGCCCGCGGCAGCTACTTTCAGGGCATACAACTTATGGCTATCGGGCGGTGTAGCGATATACACGGCATCTATATTGTTATCGTTGATCAATTGATCGGCGTTCGAGTAATAAGATGGCACTTCATGCCTTTTGGCATAATCAGCAGCCTTCGATTCATCTCGACGCATTACCGCTTCCAATTTAAAACCCTCGGTCAATTGATAGGGCGGGCCACTTTTGACTTCCGTCACGTCTCCGCAGCCAATAATTCCCCAACGTATATTTTTTTTATCCATACTATTCATAGCCTTTGTTATGCCGTTATTAATTCACTCCTTGAAAATAAGGAATAAATATGAAGCTTGCCGCAACACTGTTCAATAGTATTATTCCCTTTTTAATTGGATTAGAAAAAGAAAGCCACCGACCAAATGGCGATGGCTTTCAACCTTAATAAAAAGTCAACTTCTAAAAGCGCGCTGTGGCTCCCAATAAAAAGTTGATACCGGCCTGAGGGTAGTAGCCTGCACCTTCATAGGTAACTACAGACCCAGTTGAATCATCATCGTAGGTATAGAAATAGCCGTTGGAGACAATATCAGCGTCAAAAACGTTGTTAACTAACGCTGATAAAGTGATACTCTTTAAAACCGATTTAAAATCTATGGTATACTGTACGTTTAAATCTGACTGTGTATAGGCATCTAAAGTCGAATCTTCAGAGTCGATATTGCCCATATACTGCTTGCCGACATATTTGGTCAAAAAAGTAGCTTGCAGATTTTCTGTAGGCATGTAAGTTAGCCTATTGCCTAACACTACATTTGGTGAGTAAGCGATGTTTGTATTACCTAGATTTTGTAATTGCCCATCTCTTTGAAATACGAAGTCGACATTTTTATTGGTGCTTAGGGCAACGTTAGGACTCAACCGAAAACTATCGCTCAACAACAAGTTGGCATCGAGCTCTAAACCGGCGCGATAACTATCACCCACATTGGCACGCAAGGGTGCACCCACATCATTTAATTCACCCGTTAAGACCAATTGATCTTTATAACGCATGTAGTAGGTATTCGCATTCAATTGAAATTTGGGTGACACATATCGCCAGCCCAGTTCAAAATCGTTCAGTCGTTCGGGTTTTGGATTGCCACTCTCATAATCATTGCGATTCGGCTCGCGATTGGCCACAGCATAACTGAAATAGAAATTGTTATTACGGTTCAGGTCAAAAACGATACCTGCTTTAGGATTGAAAAATCGGAAAGTATCATCGACCAGACCGGTATCTTCACCATTGGCCGAATAACCGACCCTTCTATACTGTAAATCACCGAACAAACTCCATTTCTCATTCAGCCCATAGTTGGCTTTCGCATAGAGATTAAAATCACTCTTATTGGAATCGTTATCATAATACCTATCCCTAAGCTCACTATTCGAGGCATATCGCGCCCAAATAACTTCCCCGAAATGGGCGCCTTGGTAAGAATTCCATCCTCCACCTGCAATAATATCAAGATTATCTTTCGAATAATTAGCGGAAAAAACCGTCCCGTAAAAGGCATTATCGAGCCATCTCCTGCGTACTAAATCGGTCGTATTCAAAGTTTCACCATCAACTAGTAAAGGAGCAAAACCATAGTCGGAAAAAGCATCGTCTTCCCTGAACTGTTCAAAATAACCCCTGCCATTCGTGAAATGCAATGCAACATTGGTACTCCAATACGGAGAGAGTTGTTGGTTCCAAAGCAGCTGGGCATGATCTTGTCTGTAATTGTCCTCTTCCTTATCATAGAAACGCTCATTTCCGTTTTCATCGGTGTATGCTCCCGCAGAATTATAGGTTCTATCCGTCTTAAGGGTTTCGCCATCAATGCCGTTCCATGATTGATAGGTAATCTCATGCCCACCGAAAATAAGGGCCTTCAGAAGCGTATTGCCATCTTTGTAAGCCGCTTGCAAGAAGTAAGATTCCAGTTTTGACGAGGCCCTATCGATATATCCATCTGAGGTTATTCTTGACAACCTACCTGATATTTCTACATGATCGTTTAATAGCCCCGTACTAAACTTAATATTGTTACGAAGCGTATTAAAGCTACCGACCGATGAAGATATTTGGGCATAGGCCTGTTCAGCTACTGCGTCGGTCAGAAGGTTAAGGCTCGCGCCAAAAGCACCGGCTCCATTGGTTGAAGTACCGACACCTCTCTGCAACTGCAAGCTTTCGGTCGAAGAAGCAAAATCGGGCATATTGACCCAAAAGGTACCATGAGACTCAGCATCGTTGTAAGGTATTCCGTTGATGGTAACGTTCACCCGAGTAGCATCGCTACCCCTTACCCTTATACTGGTATAACCAACACCGGCTCCGGCATCGGACGTCGTAACCACCGCAGGCAAGTAATTCATCAAAATGGGTATATCTTGACCCAGATTACGCGGAGCGATTTCTTCCTTTTTAAGGTTGGAATAGGTGACCGGCGTTTCATTGGTTACCCGTACCGCTTGCACCAAAACTTCATCAAGCACCACCTTGGTGCCTTCTAAAGAATCGGTAGGTTGCTGTTCTTGGGCCAATGAATAAAAGGCCTGCCCTACTGCCAAGGCCAAAATAAAATGATTTCTTTTGCGACCTTTTGAAAAAGTTTTTGGTCGTCTTTTTTCACTGTTGTAAACAGCTTGCTTAGAATTGAAAATGGTAAAAGGTATTTTCATCCGTACTAATAATTAGTTACGAATAAAAGGGGCCATTATTCTAATGATTAAACATGATTTTTGGTTTCCAATAGGAAACCTTGGAAATTCCAAATGGCGAACTTTTCGCCTCCCTTGGCAGCATTACCCGCCCAGGTTCATTGGGTATAATCTCAGCCTTTTCGAGTTTTTTACCTTGAGAAGGAATATGAGTTTATATAACTCTTTCTCTTGGCATCTAACGGGAAAAAAGCACCCCTTTGAGACGCGGCAAATATAAATTGGGCTTATTTAATATCATAACAAATTGTTTAAAATTTAGTAACTCTCTTGAGAGCTAAATAATTAACGGTTCGTTATAAACCCTAACAGCTTTATATACGTACTTTTAGAAACTGCTTTGAAAAAGAATACTATGGGAACGGAAACAGGAAGATCTAAAAATAAATTCACCCTAAAAATCATTGCCAGTTACCTCGTTTTGGCATTGCTCACAGCAGGTGTCGGTTATTTTATCTATACTGAGATACAGACCTATATTTCTACCGAAACCAATGACACCAATGATGAAAAGCTTTTGCGAACCAGCTCATTGGTGACTAATTTGTACGAAGCCGAAAGTCTCTCAAAACTGGCCATTCAAAACGGCAATCAACTTTCTTTTAGCGCATATTCCAAAAAAATCGATTCGGTTCAAACGCAAATCGACACGCTCAAACAGCTCATGTTGGGCCAGGAGCAGAAAGACCTTTTAGACAGTCTTCAAGTACTGTTAAAGCAAAAAGTAGCCAATAACGGTGAACTTCGAAAGCTTAAAGTGAGTAGCGCCAACAATAATTCATTGGATAAGGCCCTAAAGGAATTCGAAAAGATAGAGGAGTCTTTTGGGAAATTTTCAGCCGAGAATCTTTTTTCAGAGTTTGATAAGTTATCGCCCCAAGTACAACGTTCGCTAAGGGAATATGCAGCGCTCATTAGCAGCAATGCCCCCCAAAATGGTGATGCCACCCAAAATGCGGCCTATGTAGATTCTATATTGAACGTCTCTAAAACGATGATCCGAAAGGCGAAGTTGGCCGACACCCGATCGCAACGATCGCTGGCTTTAAAAGAGATTGAAATGAGCCGCAACGACCTCGAACTTTCGCAACAGTTACAGAACATAATTGCCGCGTTCGAACAAGAGGTCATAACAAGTAGTTATAACAATAGTCTTAAAAAAAGGGAAACCTTAAGAAGAACCACTCGAATTGCCGGCCTTGCCGCATTACTTGGCTTTGTTATTGTTGCCATTTTCTCATTCTTGATTACCCGCGATTATTGGAAAGTACAGACTTATCGTGCCAAATTGGAGAAAGAAAAGAAGTTTTCAGAATCGCTTCTTAGAAGCAGAGAACAGCTGATTTCAACGGTTAGCCATGATTTAAGAACACCCTTGAACACTATTGGAGGTTACTCAGAATTATTGGAAAGTACCGAGCTTTCGCAAAAACAAAAAGGCTACATTAAAAATGTAAAATCGGCCTCTCAGTACGTAGGTAACCTGGTCAATGATCTGCTCGATTTCTCGAAACTGGAAGCAGGCAAACTCAATATAGAAAATGTTCCTTTTATACCTGCCAATCTTATTCAAGAAACAGCGGAAAACCTACAGGCTATTCACAAAGACAAGGGACTCAAACTTATTTTGAATATCGACCCCGTGTTCGAGAAAACGGTTTTAGGCGACCCTTTTCGTATAAGACAGATTCTCACGAACCTATTGGGCAATGCTTTTAAATTTACCGAAGAGGGTCATGTTAAAGTGAATGCCATTGCTGAAAAAGGCAAAGCTCGAGGTATTTTGGCAAAAATATCGGTTTCGGATACGGGCATCGGAATTGCCAAAAACAAGCAGCATTTAATATTCAAAGAATTTACTCAGGCCGAAAAAGACACCGAGAAAAAATTTGGAGGTTACGGGCTCGGTCTTACCATTTCGAGAAAATTGGCAGAACTGCTCAAAGGCAAGCTTACTTTAGAAAGTGAGGTCGGTAAAGGCAGCACCTTCACGCTTGCCCTGCCTTTAGAAATAACGGATGCCGTAAAAGAGACCGACAAGTCTATGCCTTATATGGCGCCCAAATTACGAATGTTGATTATCGATGACGATACCGCTTTGCTACATATGTTACGCGAACTGGCCGAAAGTATGGGTATCACCGTTCATACATACACCAATTTTCTCTCTATCGAACAAGATTCGCATTTAGCGTATGATATAGTACTTACCGATATTCAAATGCCCCAGGTTACGGGTTTTGAAGTTTTGAAAAAACTTCAATCGGGCAACTACAAACACTATAAAAAGCAACCCATCATTGCGATGACGGGAAGAAGAGACCTTGGGCCAGAGGCCTATATTGGCGTAGGGTTCTCCCAAGTTTTGCAAAAACCTTTCTCAAAAGGCGAACTCGTTGCGACCTTAAAACTAATGGGTATCGTAACGGAGCCTGAAGAGAAACCATCGACAAAAAGCAATGTAGAAGTTGTAGTTAAAAAGGAGGAAAAAGAAACTTCACAGCTATACAATCTAGATATTATACATTCATTTTTGGGCACTAACGAAGATGCCATTTTTGATGTATTGGCAACTTTTTTGAGCGATACCAAAACCAATATGTCGCTTTTAGAGCAGACGGTAAGCTACAGAGATTACCCTCAAGTCAATCAAGTGGCCCATCGTATGTTGCCGATGTTCAGGCAATTGAAGGTGAATAAAAGTGTCGGCATTCTTGAGAACCTCGAATTGGCCAAGCCTGATAAAATGGAATGGGGCGAGATGGATGAATCTTTTACCGAATTAAAAAGGGAAGTGGCCCTATTGACCAAAGAGCTGGAAGAACGGTTGGCTACAAGTCCAAATTATAGTGGTTAATCTTATTATACAGCGTTTTACGGGTAACCTGCAGTAATTTTGCAGCTTTCGATTTATTGAAATTCGTCTTTTTCAGGGCCTTTATAATTCTTTCTTTTTCAAACTCCGACTTTGAAAAACCCTCTGCCACCGTAACTTTTTCTTGTGGTTGCAAGACTTCTTTAGGTAGCGCCGAAATCTCGACCTCGTTTCCGGCAGTCAATAACACCGCCCTTTTGATAACATTTTGAAGCTCCCGTAAATTACCTGGCCAATGATATTGCTGAAAAGCTTCTAAAACTTCTTTTGAAAACCCTTGTACATTCTTATCTAAACTGGCATTAGCCTTATCAAGAAAATTCTCCGCAAAAAGCATTAAGTCTTCAAAACGGTCTTCTAAAGAAGGAATTTCAATAGAGAATTCGTTAAGTCTATGATAGAGATCTTCCCTGAAGTTTCCTTTTTCAACGGCATCGGTCAAATCTTCATTTGTGGCAGTGATAATGCGTACATCTACATTAATTTCCTTTGTGCTTCCCACTCTTTTTATCTTCCTCTCCTGAAGCGCCCTTAAAAGCTGAATTTGGTTTTCGTAGCTAAGATTTCCTACCTCATCCAAGAACAAAGTTCCCTTATTGGCAGCCTCGAAATTACCTACCTTATCTTCAACAGCTCCTGTAAAACTACCTTTAATATGGCCAAAAAACTCACTGGTTGCCAGTTCTTTGGGAATGGCACCACAATCTACGGCCACAAAATTGAAATCTCTTCTTTTACTGTTATCGTGAATCGCCTTGGCAGTAACTTCTTTACCTGTTCCGCTCTCTCCGGTAATCAAAACAGACATATCGGTCGGTGCCACCAACTTGATGTAATCATCTAATTTTTTAGAGGCATCGCTGATACCCTTAACCACTTTAGAGCCTCTAGACCTTACCGGTGGGGTGCTGACACCCACATTTACAGGTTCTTCAATTTCTTCATCATCTTCAACCTTCGCAGGAATCTTCGCCTCTACTTTCATGGCGTTGTCTAAGACCATGACTATTTCATCGGGTGTAAAAGGTTTAGAGATGTAGTCGAATGCTCCCTTTTTCATGGCATTCACCGCAGAACCTACCTCGGCGTAGCCCGTCATAACAATTACTTGGGTAGCCGGGTTTACAGCTTTGATATCCGATAGAAGTTGTATGCCATCATAATCGGGCAAACGAAGGTCTGTAAGTATGAGATCAAAATTGCTCTTTTGAATTTTTTGCTTGGCATCAGGAGCGTTGAAACTGGTCTCAACTTCGTAACCGCGTTTGGTCAAAAACTTTTGCAGCATTTGGCAAAAAGCTGCATCATCTTCAATAATAAGAAGGTTTGGCATACGGGAAATATAGGTTCTATTTCTATTTACGTAAAAATAACACAAGATAGCTGTTTCCTGTCTTAATTTCTCTTAAAAGATACCCTGCCCTGAACTCTATGAAAATAAAAAAGGGCCCGAACGAATCGGACCCTTTTTTAACCGGGAGCTTACTCCCAAGAAAGAATTAACTATTCTTATTGCTCTACAGCATTACCTTCTTCATCAACGATAAGAGCACCTGAAGTACCATCTTCTAGAGAAACTTCGATTTTATATTGGTTCTCTTCGTTTTTAGCGGCTTTATTGATTGTTGCACCAGGATAGTTGGTCTCAATCATTGTAGTCACAGCCTCAGGAACTTCTTCTAGGGAAATTTCAGAAAAACTATCTTGAGCTACAGCTTCAGTAGCAGCAGCCTCTTGTTGATCAGCAGCTTGCTCTTCTTGAGCGAATGCAGTTAAACTTCCCAAAGCGAATACGGTTGTGATAAATAACTTTTTCATGATGTTCTAATTTTAGATATTATAATAATTTATTAATCAAATTCACTTAGTACATTGAAAATATGATACCAAAACAGACGAAAAACACAACTATCTAATTTTCAATCGCTTAAAATTTTTAAAGGATTTTTAATCTGTGTATTAGTGTGAAACCAAATGGTGAGTGGGTAATTTTTTCACAAAAATAGCTGGAACCGATAACCATATTTCCCTCTTAGTAATTAACGGCATAACGACCTTACTTAATAGAGATGTCGGGAAGACCAATCCCTTAAATGCAAAAATCCATCACGATTGATGGATTATCTAAAGGAATTGAAGCGAAGGATAAAAGTGTCGTGATACTTTGTTATTTATTATGGAAAGTCATATCTAGGAATTAAACTGCTCTTCTTTTTGGGAACCCTCTCTCCAATTAACTTAAAATCTCAGTATCTAATACTAAGAAGGATAAAATGTTATGACAGAAGAAATAATTACAAATAGAAAGGGATCGCTATAAGCGATCCCTTTCCGACCAAACCAACTTGATACAAAACAAATAACTCAAGTTATTACATTTCAATCCAGTTACCATTCTCGTCAGCGTACAGAGTACCAGCAGTACCATCTTCTAGAGAAACCTCTAGTTTATATTGCTTAGCTTCGTTTACATATGCTTTATCTATAGACGCGGTAGGATAGTTTTTAGAAACAGCAGCTGTTACAGCTTCAGGTAGTTCTTCAGCAGCAACCTCTGAAAAATCATCTTGAGCTACAGCCTCAGTTGCATTTTCCTCAACAGCAGTTGCTTCTTCTTGAGCAAAAGCAGTAAGTGTTCCTAGTGCGAATACAGTGGTGATAAAAAACTTTTTCATTTTCTTAGAGTTTATGTGATTAACTGATTACAGTAAAGAAATAATGATACCAAAAATCAAAAAATTTATAATTTATTGAAAATCAGTTGTTTAATAAATATCGTGTAATATTTATGTGTGTAATAGTGGATACTGCATTTAAAAAGTGTGTAACCAAGTAAACACGTTACACATTAGGTTTATAAAGCCGAGGTTGAATCACTCGGTAAAACTGAGTAATTAGGCACAATAAAAAAGTCCTATCTACTTTAAAAGTTGATAGGACTTTCTTCACCGATTAATTATCGGCTATCTGCTCGAGGAATTACTTTTCAATCCAGTTACCTTCTGCGTCAGCGTATAGCTCAGCAGTTTCACCGTCTTCTTTAGCAACCTCTAGCTTATATTCAGCTTCTTCATTCATAAAAGCCTTAGAGATGGTAGCACCTGGGTGAGCAGCTTCTAGTGCTTCAGTAATAGCAGCAGGAACTTCTTCAGCAGCTATTTCGGTGTAATCATCTTGAGTAGCTTCTACTTGTTCAGTAGCAACTTCTTCTACAGTTGTTTCTTCTTCTTGAGCGAAAGCAGTCATTGTACCTAAAGACAATACTGCAGCAAACATTAAATTTTTCATTTCTAATAGTGTTAAGATTAATTTATTTGTTTTGATATTCGCTTAGTATAGAACTAAAAAGATGCCAATTGCTTCGCAGTATACTTTTTTTAGTTTAAAAAACTGATTATCATATATTTAGATAAATAAACAATTTTTAATGAACTGAGTAGCAGTGTGTAACGAACTAAAAAAGTGTGTAAAACTTACACACTTTTTTATTACTTTAAGAGCATTAGGTTTGTTCTACTATTTATTATTTACTTGATGGGCAGGTCTCAATAAATCATTTACCGTTTTTACTGGGTTAAATGTAATGGAAGGTACTTCTACGAAAATGGTATTCCAAAATGCCATGGCACCGTTCCATAGCCCTGGTAGCTCAAGTGCCTTCAATTCTCTTCCTTCCTTAGTTTTTCCTGTAATGAAACCTTGCTTAGGGTCTACATATTCAAGCAGGTCGTATTTTTCGCCTTTATAATTTCTAACCCCACAGACCAAATCTACCGGGTTAAAGTGTGTTGCATTTTGTAAAATACTATTCTGCTCATCGTCTGCGGTATCTATTTGCGCCGATTCGATAATCTGTAGCGAGATATTTCCTTTTCGATTATCGATCCAAAAAGGGCCACCGCCAGGTTCCCCTTCATTCTTTACCATACCACATATTCTGATAGGCCTGTTGATAGATTGTTTTAGAATTGTCAACTGTCCCTCTAAATCGCTATCGGCATATTTCTGCGATACCTTTACGTTCAATTCACTTTCGAGAAAGCTTCTTATCTCGGCCAAGTCGTCTGAAGACAGTTCTTCATCATCTAATTTTTTGGCATAATCAAATGCCTTTTCTTGAACACTCAGTAGTACACCTGCGAGAACTTTTTTGCTATCGGCAACCTCATCGGCATATCTAGGCACCGTAACATTGTCGATGTTTTTTATGAAGATGATATCGGCATCTTGCTCATTCAAGTTTTCGATAAGCGCACCGTGCCCTCCTGGTCTGAACAACACAGAACCATCTGAGTTTCTGAACGGTTCATTATTCATATCTACGGCGATGGTATCGGTAGATGGCTTTTGATAAGAATAGCTGACCTTGAACGAGGTTTTAGTTTCAGAAGAAACCCTTTCTTTTACAGCTGCAAATTCAGAATTGAACATATCGCCATGTTGCGGCGATATAGTGAAATGCAGTTCGGCGGTATCACCAGATTTTGAGTAAGCGGCCGCTTCTTTAAGATGCTCTTCAAAAGGGGTTGCCGTATTGGCTACATACTTATGAAATGGTAAAAGACCCTTCGGGTAGAAACCGTAATTCAAGGCTTCTTCTGACATCATCTCTTTCACGAACAAGTATACTTCTTCATCTTTTGAGTTTGCTTGACCCGATATTCTTTTTTTAACCAAATCATAAAACGCAAATTCTGTAATACCATCTGCGAACACCTCTAAATCTTTATCACCGGTTCTCTCAAAGTAAGCATCAAGAGATTCTTCCTTTGGATTATAAGCGTCAAGAAAATTGAACAAAGCCTTGAACATACGTGACGCAGCACCCGATGCGGGTACAAATTTCAGTAGAGAAAGTCCGTTTTTAGCTGATTCTTCAAACTTACCAATCATGTTCTTTTCTTCTTCGGGAGTAAATTTCGATATGCCATCGCCAACCGTAACAGCTTTTTCAAGCTGTACAAATGGTATTCCCTCTTTAAAAGTTTCGATTTGTTGAGTTACCTTCTCTTGTGAAATTCCCTTTTCAGAAAGAAATGTCAAGTCGTTCGCAGTTAAATTCATGTCTTATTCAATAATTGGTCAATATATTCAATGGCCGTAGCCAAACGTTCACTATTAGTGCCTTTCAAGATAGTGAAATTCCTTTCATAGCGCTTTAAGGTATCTTTAAAATAAGTATACATTCTTTCCCTTTCAGTAGGTTTGTCACGCAGGTCATCTGCAACCCACGGTACATCTATATAGGTAAGCAAGTACAGATCATACGTATTCTCTAGCGCATATTTCTCAAGAAGTGGGTCACAATATCCTAAATAATAAGCTTCGGAATATACTTTAGTCTCTAGAAGGTCTGTGTCGCAAACAAGAAGATTTGTAGCTTTTTTGGTCATTTCGTTTTCCATCTTAACCTGACCCTGTGCTATCGGAATTAAGTCTTTCGGCTCGCAGGTTTTCTGCTCTCTGTTCCACTTTTCCTGCAAATATTCGCGGGCATACTCAGGCACCCATAAAGTGCCATAATGTTCAGCCAATTGACGGCTCAACGTGGTCTTTCCTGTAGATTCAGGACCAAATAATACTACCTTAATAAGGTTTGAGGGCTTTTGTTTAAGCGTTTCTTCCATGCCAGATAACCGAAGACTGCAATAATGGTTAATACAAAATATAAAATGGCACTAAATATAAGCCCTTTATATAAATAGAGCGGAACGGTAATAACATCACCGACAATCCAATAAACCCAATTCTCTAGCTTCTTCTTGGCCATCAACCACATACCGACGAAAAATATGGCCGTCGTAAAAATATCGGTATAAGCCGTCCAGCTATTGAATCTATCAGTAAAAGAATAAACTAGGGCGACAAAAACTATGGTGCCTATAAACAATAGAACCGACCATTGCTTTTCTTTGGAAGTGGTCAGCGTTACGGGAATATAATGATCTTCATCCACTTTTCTCGTCCATTCATACCAACCAACAATACTCATTATGAAGTAGTAGGCATTGATAAACATATCACCCAATAAACCGTAGATCCATAAAATATAAACTGCGATACCAGTACCTACGATACCCGTGGGAAACACCAAGATGTTTTCCCGTTTTGAGTAGACCACACTTAAAAGCGCAAAAACTACGCTGATCAGCTCTAATACGACAATATGATTCGGAACTCCTTCGTATTGGGCGAAAAGCCAATCAAAAATGTGGCTCATAATCGCTTCTGTCAGATTTTACCAGTTTCATGTACATAAGCCCCCTATCCATCAATTCAAAAGCATCTTTGATTTCATTCTGTAACACCTCCATAACGGTATCATAATCGCCATATACCTGGGTACTCAACGGGTTTTCTAGAACTGTTAGATTAGAGCTTCTTAACTTTTTGATGAATTTCATTATATGTTCTTCAAAATCATCCTGTAAAGGGGAAAAAGTAAGCTCGACTGATATTTTCATTATTTGGTTGGAATATGAACCCTGAATGAGGGCCTAGTATTAAATATTTTTAGGTTCTAAGTGCATAAACACAGGTAAAACCTTCGAATTCAAAAAAACGGATGTTATAGAAAGAAGAATCGCCATGATATAAAATTTCGGCAGTGGTTGCCGAACTATCAAAAGAGAAGTCTTTAACATCTATGTGATGTATAAAGCTCAGACCTGGTTCTGCATAAATTTTATAGAGCGCCTCTTTGCATCCCCAAACAATCGTCAATTTTCTAATCAAAGCATCTGTATTGGCGATGGTTTTGTATTCTTCGATCGGTGTAAACTTATGCGCGATCCGTAAAATCTTTTCACGTTGTTTTTCAATATCAATGCCCACTTCATGGGTACTACTGACAATAATCGCCGTAAAATTGTTCGAGTGGGTTATAGAAATTTTATTACCATCCTTTAAATGGGGCTTACCGACTTCATCATAATATAAATCTGCATCAACATAGCCTGCTTCGGCCATGAGGTGCCTGATACTGAGAAAAGCGCGTCGGTGAAGTTCAGACTTCATACCGTTCATGCGGTTCTGGCAATGATCGGTCAATGTAACTTTTTCTGCAAGCGCCGCTTCACTTTCGACCACATTCCATATATAGACCGTAGTCGAAGCATTTACCTTGAGTATCTTATAAATAGGCATAACTTTCTGTACCTTTTTCTTAACTTTGCCACCACAAAATGTAGTACGTATCGGTATTACGAAAGTAAAAAATAAAAAAGACTATGGATACCAAAACTGTTTCCTATCTACCGTATAAGGTTAAAGATATTTCACTAGCGGATTGGGGAAGAAAAGAAATTGAACTTGCCGAGGCCGAAATGCCCGGTTTGATGTCACTTCGTGAAGAATACGGAAACGAGCAACCTTTGAAAGGCGCAAGAATTTCCGGTTGTCTTCACATGACAATTCAAACCGCTGTACTTATAGAAACCTTGGTAGCCTTGGGTGCCGATGTTACTTGGAGCTCATGTAATATTTTCTCTACCCAAGACCATGCAGCTGCTGCTATTGCCGCTGCCGGAGTTCCCGTGTATGCTTGGAAAGGCATGAACGAAGAAGAGTTCGATTGGTGTATTGAGCAAACCCTTTTCTTTGGTGAAGACAGAAAGCCTTTGAATATGATTTTAGACGATGGTGGTGACCTTACCAATATGGTGTTAGACAAATATCCTGAATTGGCCAAAGACGTAAAAGGCCTATCGGAAGAGACCACTACAGGTGTTCACCGTTTATACGAGCGCATGAAAAAAGGTACTTTGCCAATGCCCGCCATCAATGTAAACGATTCGGTTACCAAATCTAAATTCGATAATAAATACGGTTGTCGCGAAAGTGCGGTTGATGCCATTAGAAGGGCCACCGACACCATGCTTGCTGGAAAAAGAGTTGTAGTTTGTGGTTATGGAGATGTGGGCAAAGGTACCGCAGCCTCCTTTAGAGGTGCCGGGTCTATCGTTACCGTTACGGAAATTGACCCTATCTGTGCCTTACAGGCCTGTATGGATGGTTATGAGGTGAAAAAACTTGAAACGGTGGTCAGCAATGCCGACATAGTTATTACTACAACCGGTAACAAAGATATCATTAGGGCAGAGCATTTTAAAGCCATGAAGGATAAGGCAATTGTTTGTAATATCGGTCACTTCGATAATGAAATAGACATGGCGTGGTTGAATTCTAACTTTGGGGCTACCAAAGATGAAATTAAACCCCAAGTAGATAAATATACTATTAACGGAAAAGACATTATTGTTCTTGCCGAAGGTAGATTGGTCAACCTAGGTTGTGCGACGGGGCACCCTAGTTTTGTAATGAGTAATTCATTTACCAATCAGACCTTAGCGCAAATAGAGCTTTGGAACCATAGTGACAAATACGAAAATGAAGTATATATGCTTCCTAAGCATTTAGACGAAAAAGTGGCGGCCCTTCACCTCTCTCGTTTAGGAGCTGAGCTTACCGAACTAAAGCCAGACCAGGCGGAATATATTGGTGTTACCGTAGAAGGTCCGTTTAAACCTGAGTATTACAGGTACTAAGACTGAATGTCGCGCGTATAAAAATGAAAGCCCTTGTAAATACAAGGGCTTTTTATTTTTTTAAAAAGTTTTATCAATTACTTAAAATCTTACTGATAGCATTACCTAAACTCAGAAGTTCCGCTTTCTCTTTATCCGTAAAATCGTAAGGAACGGGTTTAGCAACACCTAGAGTACCGTAAAGCTTTTCATTTAGCAACATAGGGGCTGCAATTGAACCCTCTACCTTTGTCTCTTTCGCTGCTGGCCTGGCAACTCCGGAATCATCGGTTTGCAAGTTGCACATTTCAACGGCCTCTTTTCTTTCTGCGGCAATACCTGCCATACCCTTGCCAACAGGAATAGTTTCCAATTTCGGAATGAGAAACGGGGGTATACCTTTTTGTGCCTCTAACTTTAATAGTCCAGATTCTTGATTTAGAAAGTGAAGAGTACCGGTAGAACAGTCAAAATAAGAGATAATGGATTCCAAGACCTGATTCCAATCTCTATTTCCATTTTCTATTTCAGTATATATTTTACTAAGGTCAACAGCTTCGGCGGAGTTCATAAATATGAAAGTAGTTTGAATTTTAGATTTAATCATTTATCAGCCGTGCCCAAAAAGTCAATAACTTTCAGGGAAGGCGTATTAGAGCATTCAGAAGAAATTAGGTCAACTGGTTATATTTTCTCATCAATGCCTTGTACTTTTCGGTGTCTTCTACCGAATGGTTTCCAAAGTCATCAATAATAGAGTGCTCAATATTGTTGGTCTTTAAAAAAATAGAAACCCGCTCAAGCTTCTCGGGCGTACCCTTAATTTCAATTTTAGCCATTGTGGTCAATGTTTAATTTGAACTTCGTTGAAAATGAGTGATATGGGGGCGCCTTCTTTGTTGTTAAAAAAGAAGCGGACAACAAATTTAAACAAATACAGCATACAAATTACGCCTTTTTGAAACCAAAAAGCCCCAAGCTGAACTTTAGCTTGGGGCTTTTTAAATTCTTAAAAAGTTTGCTTACGCAGTAAAAGGTTCGATTGAAACGAACGACTTTCCGCCAGCTTTCTTTTCAAATTTCACGATGCCATCTATTTGGGCATGTAAAGTATGGTCTTTTCCGGCATACACATTCTCACCAGGATTGTGCTTAGTACCACGTTGTCTAACGATGATATTTCCGGCAATAGCGGCCTGACCACCAAAAATCTTAACGCCCAAGCGTTTCGATTCTGATTCTCTACCGTTTTTAGAACTACCTACACCTTTTTTGTGTGCCATGATATTTATTTTTTGTTGTGTATGGCCTTAACGGACAAACACGTGATTAAATTTTAGTTCAAGCGTAAAACTTATGCCTTACCACCATCCAATTCATCTTGCCATTTCTTAAGCTCATCCCACTTACCTTCGGCAGCGAGTTTTGCTTGAGCTGGCCATGTATCGGTAACATGGTTACCACGTACATCTGAAATGATTTCGGCGATTTTGGTAGCATCTGTAGCAGCCAATTCAGCGAAAGTGGTAATACCTGCCTCCGCCAATGTCTCGGCAATTTTCGGACCGATACCCTCAACTTTCTTAAGGTCATCACCTTTAGCCGATTTCTTTGGAGCCGCTTTCTTAGCCTCTGTCTTTTCAGCCTTTGGTTTTGATGCTACAGAAACATCTACATTCGCATCTTTACCTTTGGCCTCAGGTTTAGCAGCTTTCGGCTCTTCTTTCTTGGCAGCCTTTTTAGCTCCTTTGGCTACAATACTCTCAATAACTATCTCAGTTAACGATTGTCTGTGACCATTTTTCTTTTTGTAACCTTTACGTCTTTTCTTTTTAAAGACGATTACCTTGTCACCCTTCAGGTGCTTCACGACTTTAGCCTCTACAGCTGCGCCGTCTATAGCCGGGGCGCCAACAGTGATATCAGAACCATCTGCCAAAAGAAGAACATTGTCAAAAACAACTTTCTTGCCTTCTTCGGTCTGCAAACGGTGCACATACACTTTCTGGTCTTTCGCAACTTTGAATTGCTGCCCTGCCATCTCTACGATTGCGTACATAATGTATATAAATTAGTTTTTACAAACACTTATTTTTCAATAAGCGGATGCAAATATACGTCTAATTCATTAATGTACAACACAATCAGTTAGATTTTGGCATGTAAAATCGCCCAATCACTACTTCTTAATAGCAAGAGAGTAACTAACGCTCCAAATTACTTGTGTTATCATTGACTACCAACGCATTGGAACTATAACCCCATACGGTTAGAAATGGGCTTTTTTCGAATATTGTTGCTTGTTTTGAACAACTGCATGAATGAAAGAGTCAAAACCAAACTAGTTACAAAGCCCATAATAGCTACGGTAAAGAAAACAATACCTTCAAAATTCTTAAAGTCATTGAACCAAACGGTAGTCAGCTCTTGCAAAAATGCTATGTTTATCTCGGTTGCATAAAGTGCAAAAAACAAAGTAAATATAAAGGTGGCCACAAAACCGGTTACCAGACCGGCGGTAAAACCCTTACCATAATCAAAGCTGTTCTGCTTTTCCATCTTATAGTATTTAATGGCCTCGTAAATTCCAAAACCGGTTATTACGCCATTGAAAAGACTATAAAAGACATTGGTATGCAAATCAAATAGGGATAGAATCAAAAAGTAGGCAACAAGACAGCCACTTGTGGCTACTCCAAAACGAATGGGTAAAGCAAACTGTTTCATAATCCAAAAATTTTTAGGTTCACACATTTAAATTACTGAAAATTAAGAACATATTTTTCACAATTCTTGTTAAATTGAAATACCCCAGAAGAAATTTTTATCAAAAATCGATAAACTTGTAACGAGAACATCTTAATCGCTACCAATAGGTATCTAAACACGCTACTATGACCAAATCAGCTTTCGTAGCCCTCATTGCCCTTTTAACGGCTACCCATCTCGTAAGCCAAGAAGTAACTTTCGAAGAGTACGATCTGAGCAATGGCCTGCACGTAATTTTACATAATGACGACACGGCTCCATTAGTGACCACGTCGGTCATGTACCACGTCGGTGGAAAAGACCGCACCGAGGGACGCACGGGTTTTGCCCATTTTTTCGAGCACCTGTTGTTTGAAGGCTCTAAAAACATAGAAAGGGGAAAATGGTTCGAAATCGTTTCCTCAAATGGCGGGCAAAATAATGCCAATACTACCCAAGACCGCACGTATTATTATGAAGTATTTCCATCGAACAATTTAGAACTGGGCCTTTGGTTAGAATCAGAGCGAATGTTACATCCGGTCATTGACCAAATAGGTGTAGACACCCAGCAAGAAGTTGTTAAAGAGGAAAAAAGACTCAGTTATGATAACCGCCCGTATGGCCAACTTATTATCGAGGTAGGTAAGAGTCTGTTTAAAAAACATCCTTACAAAGACCCGAATATAGGCTATATGAAAGATTTGGATGCCGCCACCTTAAACGATGTTGTTGCGTACAATGCCAAATATTACGTGCCGAACAATGCGGTGTTAGTAGTGGCGGGCAACATCGATATACCACAAACCAAAAAATGGGTCAAAGCATATTTCGGTGATATACCTCGGGGAGAAGCCGTAACAAGAAACTATCCGAAAGAAGACCCAATTACCCAAGAGTCAAGAATTCAAACTTACGATCCGAACATTCAGATTCCCGCCTATGTAATCGCCTACAGAACACCCGGTTTCAGAGAAAGAGATGCCTATGTTTTAGATATGATTTCAACTTATCTGAGTGATGGTCAAAGCTCAAAACTTTATAAAAAAATGGTAGACGACCAAAAACAGGCCGTACAAGTAGGTGCTTTTAATGTGGGGCAAGAAGATTACGGCATGTATTTGGTCTATGCCCTACCGGTTGGCGAAACCACAGGTGAAACGCTCATTGCCGAAATGGAAGAAGAAATAGCCAAAGTAAGAACAGAGCTCATTACCGAAAGAGACCATCAAAAGCTTCTCAACAAGTTTGAGAACAGTTTTGTCAACTCGAATTCAAGCGTAGCAGGAATTGCCAACTCTTTAGCGCGCAATTACCTTTTGTACGGTGATACCGATCTCATCAACAAAGAAATCGAAATATACCGCTCTATTTCCCGCGAAGAGATACAAGAAGTAGCCGATAAGTACTTCAAACCAAACCAACGTGTGATAATCGATTATTTGCCAAAAGAGGCTCAAGCTAACTAGAAACAGCCTAATACATCAAAATAAAAGTCATGAAAAAGTCACTTACCCTCTTGTTCATAACGCTGATTACCATTGGGCTTAATGCACAGATAGACAGAAGTCAAATGCCCCAACCAGGGCCAGCTCCCGAAATAAATTTACAAGACCCCCAACGGTTCGAGCTACAAAACGGTCTAGAAGTTTTGGTGGTAGAAAATCACAAACTACCAAGGGTTTCCATACAGTTACGAATCGATAACCCCCCGGTTTTAGAAGGTGATAACGCCGGCGTTTCTTCCCTAATGGCAAGTTTGCTGGGCAAGGGATCAAAAAACATACCTAAAGACGAGTTTAACGAAGAGGTAGATTTTCTAGGGGCAAGAATCAATTTTGGCTCTCAAAGTGCCTTTGCTACCTCACTTTCGAAATATTTTCCGAGAATTTTGGAGCTCATGGCAGATGCGGCCATTAACCCCAATTTCACGCATGACGAATTCGAAAAGGAAAAACAAAAGTTGTTGACCAATCTCAAGGCAGGTGAAAAGAATGTTCCCGCCATTGCTCGACGTGTGAGCTTGGCCTTGGCCTTTACCACAAAGCACCCCTATGGTGAATTTATTACTGCTGAGAGTGTCAATAAAGTTTCGCTCACCGATGTAATTCAGTTTTATGAAAATTACTTTGTGCCGGCGCATGCCTATTTGGTGGTAGTAGGCGACATCAACTTTGAACAGGTAAAAGAATTGGTCGAAGAAGAATTCACGCCATGGACCAAAGCCGCTCCACTATCGTTTCAATTTTCGAGACCTTCCGATGCGCTATACACCCAAATCAATTTTATTGACATGCCCAATGCGGTGCAGTCAGAAATAACGGTCGAAAATTTGGTCGATTTGAAAAAAAACGACCCTGATTACCTGTCAGCAGTCATAGCCAACGAAATATTGGGCGGTGGCGACGGTCGTTTATTCTTGAATCTTCGTGAAGATAAGGGTTACACATATGGATCTTATTCACAAATAGGATATGATAAATATGCCCCTTCAAGATTTCGGGCCACTGCCAGTGTTAGAAATGCCGTTACCGATAGTTCGGTGGTAGAAATACTCAAAGAAATTGACAAAATCAATTCAGCACCAATATCGGAGGAAGAGCTTAAAAACACCAAGGCTAAATATACTGGTAGGTTCGTAATGGCCCTAGAGGACCCAGCGACCATTGCTGAATATGCCTTAGATATTGAAACTGAAAATCTTCCAAAAGATTTTTACAAAACTTACCTGGAAAAAATTAATGCCATCACTATTGAAGACGTTCAAAAAGCGGCAAAGAAATACCTCAAACCATCGAATCTCAGAATTGTGGTGGCCGGAAAAGGAAGCGAGGTCCTCGAAAACTTGGAAAAAATAACATTTAAAGGTAAGGCCTTGCCAGTGAGCTATTACGACACTTTCGCCCGTAGTGTCAAAAAACCCGATTACTCTGCAGAAGTACCCGCAGATGTAAACTCCAACGATATTCTGAACAAATATATAGATGCCATAGGCGGAAAAGAAAAACTGAACGAAGTAAACAATTTTACGCTTTTGGCCGAGGCCGAACTTCAAGGTATGAAACTGAATCTTGAGATGAAAAAAACCTCTAAGAACCAATTTTTCCAAGAAGTAAAAGTTGCCGGCAACTCAATGAGTTTACAAGTTTACGATGGTGAAAAGGGTTATATGGTAATACAGGGCCAAAAGAAAGAGATGGGCGATGATGAGTTGATAAAGGTTAAGGAAGAAGCTACTCCATTTCCGGAAATTGAATATTTGCAGAAAAACTTAGAGTTGGAAGGTGCAGAGCCCATTGATGGCAAGACCGCCTATAAACTGAAGGTTTCCGATGAGAAATGGCTCTATTTCGACAAAGAGAGCGGCCTTAAGGTTCAGGAAGTCAACATAAGCGATATGGGTGGCCAAACGGTTACCAGCACCATCAATTATAATGATTATCAAGAAGTGAACGGGGTTCTCTTTCCCTTTAGTATAAGCCAGACAGTCGGTCCGCAGAGTTTTGAATTCAAGGTTTCAGAAATAAAGGTCAATGAAGACCTAACCGATGCCGATTTTGAATAAATCTTATTTTGACAATCATTTACCCCATTAAATACATCTTTGACGAATAGCGAGACGGGACTAATTTCTATCTTTGTATAAAATCTGGGTTTATGAGAATATTAATGGTATTGGCAGTCTTCACGCTATTTTTTGGCTCTTCTTGTAAAGAAGAGAAAGAAACCTCCCAAATGAAAGAGGTAATGGCCATACACGATGAAGTAATGCCAAAGATGAGCCAACTGGGTGATTTGGTAGGTGAACTGAACTCAAAGGAGAACGACAGTACCGAAATCGGCTTGAAATACATGGAAGCCCGAAAAGAATTACAATCGGCACACAAATCGATGATGGATTGGATGCAGAACTTCGGAAATCGTTTTGACCCAGATGAAATCTTGAACGGAAAAGAGTTATCCGCACAAAAACAAGAATGGCTCGATGAGGAAGAAAAAAAAGTAAAAGATTTAAAAGAAGAAATCAACGCCAGTATCGCGAATGCCAAAGAACTACTTGGCATTACGGAGTAATCATCACACGTTCATCGAATTAAGCTCTTCATTTAAAGAAGGCTTTTGGTAAAACTTACCTGCGGTTATTAATTTAACGGCTTCTAATAATCATTAAAGATGACAAAAGGCCTTCGTACCTCACTACTGATTTTGATGTTGACATTATTTGTTTCGGTAAGCCATTCGCAAGAAAGTGGTGAAGAACCCAACAAAATGATTTCGGTCATGGCTTCTCACGACGAAGTTATGAACGATATGCCCAAACTATCCAAGCTCATTAATAAACTGACTACTAGGGCCAATGCCTCGTATAAAAAGGAAAAGTATGAGCTTGCTATAAAAAATCTAAAAGCTGCCAACCAATCTATGGTAAGCTGGATGGAAAATTTTAGCGAACGTTTCGATGCAGACGAAATGATGAAGGGCAAGCAACTGACAGAAGAGAAGAAAAAATGGCTTCTCGAAGAAGAGAAAAAAATTGCCTTATTAAAAGAAGAAATCGATTTAAGTATTTCCCAAGCTGAAAGAATACTTAATAATTAAAGGTAAGCCTTATTCACTAATCTTGCCTTAAATCTACTTCCATTGAAGGCTTTCCATAATCGCCCTAATATCTTTTCTTAAATAGACCGCTGCGGGGTATATCGAGTCGTAATTTGGCTTGGTATAGAAGTACAAAGACCCGGTTACAAAATGCTCTGTACTATCGGTGACATAAAACTGCGCCTGTGAGGCGGCATCGCCACTTACTTCATAGAACATTCCGTAAACTTTATCATCAGAATTAATAAACGGTTGCTCAAGAATTCCGTCTGCCTTCACCGAATGTTCGTAACTGAATTTCTGGGCGTCAGATAGAAGTTTTTGCAAATTTGTCTCCACCGATTTGTAATTGATAAAGATTTCACCTTTCATTTCGGGGTACTCTAACGTCAATGAAGAAGCATTGGTATTTTTCACCTTTGCTAACCCGTTATAACGAAAGCTGAAGTAATCGGTATCGAATTTCACAGGTTCAGGATTAGGGTATTCTAACCTCAACTCTGCCTTTGGCTTTGGCAAAACATCTTCCTTACAACTCGAGAGCACGACCAAAACCGACATCAAAGGCAATAATCTCAATGGCCAACTTGGTTTTTGTCTAAAATTCAAGAACATGCTACGTTGATTTTGAAAGTTACCATTATATCTATTGAACTGATTCGGGTTTGGGCAAGGTTACCTTTATCTGTTTTAGTCTCTTCTTATCCATACTTTCAACGATGAAGGTATGGTCGTTAAATGCAATTTTTTCTCCTCGCTTCGGAAAACTTCCAGCAATTTCAAGAACAAAACCTGCCACGGTTTCAGCTTCGCCCTTTTTCTCTTCAAACTCATCTTCGTTCAAGATTTTGGTGACCTTATAAAAATCTCTCAGCGCCGTTTTGCCATCAAATACAAAGTTATAATCGTCGAGTTTTGAAAAAATAAGGTCTTCATCATCAAACTCATCAGTAATATCACCGACTATTTCCTCTATGATATCTTCTAAGGTAACAATACCGGAGGTACCACCATACTCATCAACAACGATGGCCAAGTGGTTCTTTTTTTCCTGAAACTCTAAAAGCAAATCATCTAACTTTTTGTTCTCCGGCACAAAGAAGGGCTCACGAATGAGACTCATCCAATTGAAAGCTTTACGGTCGATATAGGGCAGTAAATCCTTTACATACAAAACTCCCAGAACATTATCCATATTCTCAGAAAATACCGGTATTCTAGAGTATCCGTTCTTTTTGACCTCGAGCATAACCTCAGGAAACTTCATATCTTCGCTTAAGGCAAAAATATCTATCCGAGGGCACATAACTTGTTTGGTATCGGTATTACCAAAAGAAACGATACCCTCTAATATTTTTTGCTCTTCTTTGGTTGTATCGCCTTCATCGGTGAGCTCTAAAGCCTGAGAAAGATGGTCAACACTAAGGTTAGACCTTTGCTTACCCAATTTATTGTACAGAAACAACGTTCCGGCCCGCATGGGCAGGCTTAAAGGTGAAAAAATCACATCTAAGACCTTTAAGGGAAAGGACATGAAATGGGCAAAGGCCACCCTGTTTCTATTGGCATATACCTTCGGCAAGATTTCACCGAACATCAAAATCAAAAAAGTTGCGACCACCACCTCTAGCACGAAACGAACCCATTCGATATCGACATTTACAAACAAAGTTTCGCCTACATCGCTAAAAAGCAGAACCACCCCAATATTGATTGCATTATTGGCTATCAGAATTGTCGCCAGCAACTTTTTAGGTCGGTCGAGCAATCTTTCAATTATGCCACCCTGAGTGGTTTTTTTCTCGATGATATCTTTTAAATCGGTAGCGGAAAGGCCAAAAAATGCTACTTCGGCACCTGAAATAAGGGCTGAGCAAATAAGAAGTAATATTAAAACCGCTATTTGGAAGGCAAAAGTACCTCCGGAGGCCATAAAATTCGGAAGAACACTAAGAGGGTCAGGGTCCAATCGTTAAAATTTATTTGTAAAACGCGATTTACTATTAATAAGTATTCGGTTATTTAAATATGGAATATGAATATACAAAACACTACCTTAATTTTATAGCGTATTTCAATAGCTTAAAACGGCAAATCATCTTCTTCCGGCTCATTGACTGTATGTTGCTGAGCCGTATTTCTCTGTGCAGGTTGTTGCCCCCCTGATTGTGCCACAGGTTGAGATGAATTACTTTGGCTATTCTCCATACTCTCCTTTTTAGTGGTCAAAAAAGTAAAGTCTTGCACGTGTACTTCAGTCGTATAACGGGTATTGCCATCTTCACCCTGCCATTGCCTGTTCTTTAAACGGCCCTCAACATATATCTTATCGCCCTTGCTCAAATACTTCTCGCATATTTCGGCAGCTTTGTTGCGCACAACTACATTATGCCAATCGGTGTTGGTCACTTTTTCTCCCGTCTGCCTATTTGTATAGGTTTCATTGGTCGCAATCGGAAACCTACCGATGCATCCGCCTCCTTCAAAGTAGTGCATTTTAACCTCATCGCCCAAATGCCCTATCAACATCACTTTGTTTAATGTACCGCTCATAATCTGCTGTCGTTTAATGGCCAAAAATACGAATTTTTAAGTCTTTTCAAGAACTCATCTATTAAAACAGGAACGGGATATTGCTCAACTTTTTCAAAAGGAATGCCTCCATTGGAAATATCGTTCAATTCTATAATCCAAAATACCGTATGAATGTGGCGATGCGACAGTTTATGTATAATCGACATGGGGTCGAACCTTGAAACATTTAATGCTTTTGAAAAATGTTCAGATGCTTCAAGTTGAACTTTCAATTCTTTCAATTCAAGTTCTTTTTTAGATTCGAGCAACGGAAACTGCCAAAGGTTGCGCCAAATTCCATTATCGGTTCGTTGTTCCAAGATAGTCAAACCACCTTTAGATATCGGAACCAAGTAATTAAAGTAAAGTGTTTTTACCTTGGTCTTTTTCAATTTCACGGGCAAACTTCCTACAGTGCCCTCTTTTAAAGCCTTACAGCTTGAACTTAACGGACAGACCTGGCAATTCGGGCTTTGAGGCACACATTGCATGGCGCCGAACTCCATTATACCTTGATTATAATCCCTTATTCGTTCAAGGTGCATAACTTCCCGGGCCAATTGTTTAAAGTATTTGACACCTTCGGTACTATTAATAGGTATGTCGACACCGAAATATCTAGAAAGAACGCGATAGACGTTACCATCAACCACCGGTTCAGGTCGACCGAAACAGATAGAAGCTATGGCACTTGCTGTATAATCGCCCACACCTTTGAGCGCGAGCAGTTCTTTATAGGTATCAGGAAATTGCCCATCATATTCGTAGGCTACCATTTTAGCGGTCGCATGTAGGTTTCTGGCCCTAGAATAATACCCCAACCCTTGCCAGAGTTTGAGAACTTTCTCTTCGGAAGCCTCGGCCAGATCTTCCACAGCAGGAAAATTCTCAACAAACTTTTGGTAGTAGGGCAAGCCTTGGGACACCCTTGTTTGCTGCAACATTATCTCGGAAAGCCAAATATTGTAGGGGTTTGTCGTTGTACGCCATGGCAAATCGCGCTTGTTACGCTCGTACCAGGCCAATATTTCATTTGCAAAAGTCATTTACCTCTAAAATGGATGGCAAAAGTAAAGGTTTAACAACCAAAGCAGATAGCCTATATAGGTAAATTGATAAATGTAGAGTTGAACGACTTAAAATTAGTTTGTTAGCGAAAAAGAATGAATTTAATTTATATATTTGCATCCCAAAAAATTTATACTGAAAATTTAACACGACAAATGACGAAAGCAGAAATTGTATCAAAAATCTCAGACAAGCTGGGAATTGAAAAAGGAGATGTTCAGGCGACTGTAGAGAGCTTTATGGAAGAGGTGAAGTCTTCCCTAGAAGGTGGTGACAATGTTTACTTGCGTGGTTTTGGTAGTTTTATCATCAAGACAAGGGCAGAAAAAACCGGAAGAAACATCAGCAAGAATACCACTATCAAAATTCCGGCACATAATATTCCGGCGTTTAAACCAGCTAAGGTTTTTGTAGAAGGTGTTAAAAGCAACGTACAGGTTAAATAATAATAATCATTAAATAGGAATCTATGCCGAGTGGTAAGAAAAGAAAAAGACATAAGGTGGCTACCCACAAGCGTAAGAAACGCAGGAGAGCCAACCGACACAAGAAAAAATAGACCGTAAGGGCTAAATAAAAAGGGCTGAGATTTTCAGCCCTTTTTATGCTGAACCCTTTTGTTTTTTCTTCCCCTACGTTCATTGACATAGAAATTCAAATAGAAATTTCGGCGGATCGGTAATTTACTATCCGTTTCAACCATTGTTTAATCGATCCCGACACATTTCGGGATACAAATACATTCAGGTGAATAGAGAATTAATCGTAAGATCTAGTTCCGATGCCGTTGATTTTGCCTTATTAAAAGACGGTAAGCTCACTGAACTGCACAAAGAGGAAGACAACAATAATTTTTCCGTTGGCGATATATTTCTTGCCAAAATACGGAAACCCGTTACCGGCTTGAACGCCGCGTTCGTCAATGTTGGTTATGAGAAAGATGCCTTTCTACATTACCATGACCTAGGGCCACAATTGTCTTCATTGCTTAAGTTCATCAAACAAGTGAGTACTGGAAAATTGAAGGACTATTCCCTTGGCAACTTTAAATTCGAAAAAGACATTGACAAAAATGGCGTGATAACAGATGTTGTCAAAGCCAACCAGTCCATTTTGGTTCAAATAGTAAAAGAACCCATTTCTACCAAAGGACCAAGAATCAGCTCAGAACTTTCCATTGCTGGGCGTTATTTGGTTATGGTACCCTTTTCAGACCGTGTCTCGGTATCACAGAAAATAGCGAGCAACGAAGAAAAAGATAGACTGAAAAGGTTAGTTAAAAGTATTAAGCCTAAAGGGTTTGGTGTCATCATTAGAACAGTTGCCGAAGGCAAAAAAGTAGCGGAACTTGACAAAGATCTAGAAAACCTGTTGGCCAAGTGGTCAACGATGTGTAAAAAATTATATAAAGCACCTACTCCCTCTAAAGTATTGGTCGAGCTAAATAGGGCATCTTCTATACTTAGGGATATTTTCAACGATACCTTTACAGGAATTCATGTTGATGATGAAACGCTTTATGGACAAATTCAGGACTATGTTGAAGAAATAGCTCCTGGAAAAGATTCTATAGTTAAACTATACAAGTCTAACGTTCCCATTTTTGAAAAGTTTGGCATAGAACGACAAATCAAAACTTCATTTGGTCGTACTGCCAGCATGAGTAAAGGCGCCTATCTAATTATAGAACACACTGAAGCGCTTCATGTTATCGACGTCAATAGCGGCAATCGTTCTAACAAGGCAAAGAACCAAGAAGAAACGGCCTTGGAGGTCAACCTCCTCGCTGCTTCAGAAATTGCCAGACAGTTGCGTCTAAGAGATATGGGCGGTATTATCGTAGTCGATTTTATAGATATGGTAAAAGCCCCCAATCGAAGAAAACTTTATGACCATCTAAGGGACGAAATGAAAGATGATCGGGCGAAGCACAAGATACTTCCTCCGAGCAAATTCGGACTGGTTCAGATAACTAGACAACGGGTAAGACCCGAAATGAATATCAAAACAACCGAAGAAAACCCAAACGGCACCGGTAAAGAGATTGAAGCGCCTATCGTTTTAATCGACAAAATAAATGCCGATTTAGAGCGGTTACTCAAAGGGCCCAAAAAAGATAACGGAATAACGCTAAACATACACCCGTTTATCGCAGCCTATTTGATGAAAGGTTTTCCATCCATTAGATCCAAGTGGTTTTTGGAACATAAAAAATGGATTAAAATACAACCTAGAGATGCGTACACGTATCTCGAATACCGTTTTAAGGATAAAGACGGTAAAACCATTTATTAAAGACTTATAAAAGCGGCTTTCGTTCAACGGAAGCCGCTTTTTTTATACTCCAATATTATCTAGCTTAGCCATAAATTGCCCAAACCTTATCAAACATGAACAAGGCCTACACCCTTCAAGAAGCTACTACCAAGATGGAAAAATACTGTGCCTATCAAGAGCGCTGCCATAAAGAGGTCGTTGAAAAATTGAGGTCTATGCGCATGATTCCGCAAGCTATCGACAAAATCGTAGTTCATTTAATAGAGGGAAATTATCTGAACGAAGAACGCTTTGCCCAAAGCTTTGCCAGAGGTAAGTTCAATATTAAAAACTGGGGCAGAAAACGAATTGTAAGAGAACTTAAAATTCGAAATATTTCTACTTATAACATCAATACAGCCCTTAGTGAAATTGAAGATAGGGCATATTATAAAACCCTTGACAATTTGGCCCAAAAGCGCCTATCTCAGATTACCGAAAAGAACCCTCAGAAGAAAAGGAAAAAACTGGCCGACTATCTCTTATACAGAGGATGGGAATCTCATCTGGTTTACGAAAAAATCAAGGAATTAATTCCTTAGAAAATTTGTCCAAAACCTATTAAAGAAAGTTAAAGGACACCCCAATATTTACATTGAACTGATTGTGAAACTTATCGGAGAGCGTTAGGTCTTCTGTCTGATATTTAGCAATTGGAAAACCGAATTCGGTGTAAACACCTAGCCCTTCAGAAAAGAAATAACGCGCTCCTGTATGAAAGCCGAAATTCTTAAGTCCTAAATCCAATCCCGGATATATATCAAAAGCTGGCGATACGTCAATAATGGGCCCTAAATGTGCGCTAAAGCGAACCTTTGCGTCGAATCGCTCTCTGGTATCATCATCAATTCCGCTTGCTATACCCAAAAGGTATGTAGAAACGGCCCCAACCGAAATATTTTCTCCTAGACCATAATCGTACGAAGCAGTTATTCCGGTACCGTTCTCTTGAAAATTGGCGCCCACCTGAAACTTTTGGTCACCCCTACCTTCGTAGGCTTGAGAATACATAAAATTGGTAAATACAAATATTGTTAAAAAGGGTAATAGGTATTTTTTCATATCAATTTATTCAAGATCAAACCAATACCGCCCGCTTAGTGCGTTCGATTGCCTGACTGTTTTTATAATCTATCCATTTTTGGCCCTTAAGCCGGCGCATGGCCACATCAAAACTACGCATAACCAAAATATTATAGATGGCATGCACGAAATTCTTCGGGTTTTTTGGCCACGACCTTAGACTCATTGAAAATCCTGGAGTTATATATTTCATATAGTGCCAGTAACCTTCGGGCATATACAGCACCTCACCATGCTGAAGCTCGGTTCTATAACCCAAGACCTTTTCTAGAGCCGGCCATTTTTTATAATCCGGGGCCGAGAAATCGATGCTTTCATGAGTAATCAACGAGTGTGGAACCTTGTACAAGTATTTGGTTTCCGATTGCGGAAATAGTATAACATCTTTTTTTCCATCGAAATGAAAATGAAAAATATTTGCCATATCGATATCATAGTGCATGAAAGTGTACGAATCGCGCCCACCAAAAAACAACATGGGTAATCTTTTCTGCAGTCTTAACCCGAAATCAGGAAAGTCATAATCTTTTTGAAGTAGGGGCACTTCCTTTAAAATATTCCAAAGAAAGATTCGGTATTTGGTGGGTTCCCTTTTGAGCAAATCGATATATTCCGCCATTTTCATTTCGGCGTGGGGCTCATTAAACCCATCTTCATGATTAACGGGCCTATCATCGTACAAGGGTACGGTCTTCTCACCGGCAACCTGTTGCATATAGGCCAAGTTCCATTTTTTAATGGCCGGCCAATGCCCAACTGCACTTTCAATAACTACTGGCTTCTGTGGCTTGAAATAGTGCTCTAAGAAATCTTCCTTAGTAATGGAACTTACCCGTGGAATAGCTTCTAATTTCAATACTATATAGGTTGAATTTAAAGACCAAATTTAATTAACCTTTTGTAAAGATTTTCTTAAAACAAAACTAATATTGGCCTATTCGACGAGCTTAGACTTTGCTTTTGCCTCTTCGTTTCTAGCGATGGAATGCCCGGGCCTCGTCCACTTTGGCTTCTCGCCCAAATCTTTGAATTGCGACTCTGAAGCTTCTACCGTTTTTGGTTGTGACACTTTTGTAAATGGCTTTTGCGGATTCAAACCGAGAAGCTTGAACATTTCCATATCTTCATTCACATCGGGGTTGGGAGTCGTCAATAATTTATCGCCTGCAAATATAGAATTGGCTCCGGCAAAGAAACACATGGCCTGCCCCTCTCTACTCATTTGCGTACGGCCAGCAGAAAGCCGTACTTGTGTTTCGGGCATAACTATTCGGGTAGTAGCGACCATACGAACCATTTCCCAAATAGAAATAGGCTCCATATCTTCCATTGGTGTACCTTCGACCGCTACCAATGCATTGATCGGTACCGACTCAGGCTGAGGATTAAGGGTGGCCAAAGCCACGAGCATACCTGCACGGTCTTCGATAGCCTCGCCCATACCAATTATACCGCCACTACAAACGGTTACATTACTCTTGCGAACATTATCAATGGTATCTAATCGGTCTTCAAATGCCCTTGTAGAAATAACATCTTTATAATAATCTTCAGAAGTGTCTAAATTATGGTTGTAAGCGTAAAGACCTGCCTCTGCCAAACGCTGTGCCTGATTTTCGGTCAACATGCCCAATGTACAGCAAACCTCCATATCCAATTTATTAATGGTGCGAACCATTTCTAAAACCTGATCGAACTCCGGCCCATCTTTAACATTACGCCAAGCAGCACCCATACATACACGAGAGCTACCGGAAGCTTTGGCACGTAAAGCTTGTGCCTTTACGTGAGAAACCTGCATTAGGTCGTTACCTTCAATATCTGTGTGGTAGCGCGCCGCTTGCGGGCAATAACCACAGTCTTCAGGGCATCCGCCAGTCTTTATAGACAATAGCGTAGACACTTGAACCGTATTGGGGTCATGAAACTTTCTATGAACGGTGGCTGCTTCATAAAGCAGTTCCATTAGGGGCTTATTATAAATTTCTAGAATTTCCTGCTTGGTCCAATCGTGCTTTTGTTCGCTCATACTCATATCTAAATCTGGGTCAAAAATAACCTTTAAAAAATTGAAATTACAAAAATGCCTTTCAAATGTTGTTCTATGGCAAGGTCAACAAAACGCTGACAGCATTACCTCCGAAACCAACGGCATTTACCAGAACCTTCTTTATTTCCTTTAAATCAGTGTTGTTTTTGAAGGGAGTTGATATAAATTTTTGTTTTTGAAGCATCAATACAGCCAACTCCATACTTAAAAGCCCCGAACTGGCAAACGTATGCCCCAATTTCCATTTATTGGAAGTCATCAGCGGAATCTTATTTCCAAATACCTTCTCTATTGCCAATAGTTCAGAAGAATCGCCCTTTATCGTACCGGGCGCATGCATCACCACTACGTCTACCTCATCGGGTGAAATACCCCCCAAGGCCATTTTCATCGAACGCTGAAAGCAAAGTGCATCCGTAGAAATAGAAATATTATGTTTTAACGGTTCGGTAGCGTAACCCACTCCGGAAATCAAGGCCATGGCATTTTTCTTTTGCCCAACCTCTAGACATGCTACCGAAGCTCCTTCACCAAGCACCATCGTGTTTTGGGTCTTATGCATATCCAATGCCAAGCAAGGAAAGGCAACCTCCTCATCCAACCCTATTCTAGAATAAACCTTTAGCGCTTTCATTTGAGAAATGGTAAAAGGTGTCAATGGTGCCTCACTACCACCTACCAAAAACTTATCGGCCATACCGCTTTGCAGCCAAGCTACACCGTTAAGAACGGCATGCAAACCTGTGGAACAAGTAATGGAATGCGAAATTTCTGGGCCATGTGTTTTTAGGTCATGTGCCAACCAAGATGAAATATTTCCTAATGTAGTGGTCGGTGAGGATAATGTGGAACTTTTACCCTGCGCCAAAAATTCTTCGTGATAGGTTTCAAAAAGTTCGGTAGCCCCGCGCGATGATCCGATATTTATTCCGAAGTCGTCGTTTATGGTCCATCCTGCATCGGCAACGGCATTTCTAGATGCAAACAAAGCATAAAGCACGGTTTTGTCAAGATTCTTATATTTTGGGTCGGAATGACGAACCTTTTCAATGCCTCTTTGGTTTTCTTCAGAAATAGCTGAAACCCACTCCCATCTTTCATTGAACTTTCTTTTAGATAAATAATGGTCGGGCGAAAGGTATGCTTGCCATATTTCTTCTTGGCTACTGCCCAATGGAGAAATTGAAGAAACCGCGGTGATAGAGATTGGTTCTTTCACTAAAATAATGATTAAAGTGCCTCTAGGGCCGATTTAATAGTGTCGTAAATCTTATGAAGTTGTTTGTCTGAAATGGTAAAGGGGGCAGAAATATAAATGGTACTGCCCAATGGTCGTAAAAACACACCATTATCCATAAAATGTTTGAAAAGTTGATCCCTTAGATTTCCGTAGCGTTCCATTTTTACATCGAGATCAAGTGCATAAATAATTCCGCATTGACGAGTCGAAGCTACTTTTGAATGGTTTTTTATCTCTTTATCAAAACTTTTATGGGCTTCCGTAATCCGATGAATACTCTCTTGTATCTCATTCGATTTCAACAACTCTATTCCTGCCAAAGCTGCTGTACACGCCAATGGATTGGCTGTATAAGTATGCCCATGAAACAGCCCTTTACCGATATCATCACTATAAAAAGCATCATACACGTCTTGGGTACAACTTGTGACAGCCATGGGCATTAAACCCGCTGTCAACGCTTTCGACATGCAGATAATATCCGGTTTGTTAAGCATGCGGTCTGAAGCAAAAAAAGAGCCTGTTTTGCCGAAACCCGTCATCACTTCATCGGCAATAGCCAAAACCCCATTCTTTTTCAATAAACCTAGTATCCTATCAAGGTGCTTGGCATCGTGCATTTTCATGGCAGCGGCCCCTTGCACCAAAGGCTCGTATATAAAACCAGCTATATCGCCCTTTGCTAATCTAGTCTCCAGAAATTTTAATAGATGCTCGATGTTTTTTTCGTTGGGCACCGGTAACCGCTCCACACTTATAAAAAAATCTTCAAACGGACCATTGTACACAGATAAACCAGAAACGGACATGGCCCCAAAAGTGTCACCATGAAAACCTTCTTCAAAAGCTACCAGAACAGGACGCTTCTCACCTCTATTAAAGTGATATTGCAAAGCCATCTTTATCCCGATTTCAGTGGCTGTAGAGCCATTATCCGAAAAGAATAGCTTTTGCTGATTACCAGGTAAAATATCTATAAGCTCTTCTGAAAGGCGCACTGCAGGTTCGTGGGTAAATCCACTAAAGACCACTTGATCCAGTTTTTGCATTTGTTGATGCACCTTGTCAAGTATATAATCATTGCAGTGACCGTACATACAAGTATACCATGAAGCGATGCCATCAATATATTCCTTTCCCGACTCGTCGTAAAGAAGAGCCCCTTTGGCCTTCTTTATACCCAACATCGTAGGGTGTAATTTATGCTGTGTGAGAGGATGCCAGATGTGCTTTTTATCCCTTTCGGAAATACCTTCGGATATCATCGTACCTAAATCAAAATCATTATCCATCTTGCAAAGATGAGGAATAATTGACTTCTATATAAAGATTTTGGGCATCTTTGACTTTGAAAACCTACCAAAACCATGAATGCTATTGATAGAAATTCTTCAAAGCTTGACAACCCGAAAAGCCTTCAATGGTTATCAATAGGCATTTTTTCGCTATATATCATTTCTCTATTCTATAACCTCGGCGTACCACCTATACATACCGAGGAACCCAGAAGAGCCATTGTAGCCATGGAAATGCTCTTCAACAATAATTATGTGGTTACCTCAATTTTCAATGAAACCTTTTACGACCACCCTCCATTGTGGAACATCATACTTGCCGGAAGCATTAAGCTTTTCGGTGGCAATGCATTTGCATTGAGATTGCCCGCGGCCGTATCACTGATACTTACCGGACTGTTACTATATTGGATGAACAGGAAATATATAGGCCAAAAGTTCGCCTTGTTGAGTAGCTTGTACTATTTAGTATGTGCCGACATCTATTTTTATTTTTCCGTTACCGCCGAAATTGACCTTTTTTATTCGTTACTGGTAGTACTTTCGATATTCAGCATATTTCATTTTTACCAAAAAAAGCGGCTATTTCTATTATTTGGCGGTGCGTACTTTTTTATTACCCTAGCCTTTTTCACCAAAGGTTTCGCGTCTTTCGCCTTTCTTTTCATCACATTATTTTTCTATTTATACCAACAGAAAAATTTAAAAATACTTTTTTCACCAGCTCATTTTACTTCTATACTTCTCTCGGCAATAGCCGTCGGGCTCTATTTTTATTGGTACAGCCTACATGAAGATTTAACGACCTACCTTTCTGATATGTGGGGACTCACCAGTCAACGAACGCTACTTGAAAGGGATTTTCTTGAGCTTATAGGCCATCTCTTTTTCTTTCCCATGAATTTTTTGGCGGTTCTCTTTCCGGCAACGCTTTTTATATTTCTCTGGCGGAAAGAATTCATTCAGAAAATACTCAAGCACCCGTACCTATCCTTTGTTTTAATTGCCTTTACTGCCAATTTTATGGTTTATTGGGTATCTCCAGGAGCACGGATTCGATATACTTACATGTTTTTCCCTTTGCTTATCACTCTACTTACCTACCTAGCGTATAACCAACTCAATAAAATGAAGCTGATGCACCTGCTCTTCAAGATACTCATGGGCCTTGCCATAGCATGCTGTATTGCAATTCCGTTTCTACCGTACTTTGAGCAAATACCAAATATAAGATGGACTCCCTTGTTTATACTATTTCTCGGTGCTTTGTTGTGGATGACATATAAAACCACAGACTACGGCAAACACTTGGGCATTATATGTTTTTTAATTGTGGGAAGATTAATTTTTGATCACGTTGCCCTTCCACTAAAAGCATTAAATTCATCAAGTGCCGTTCAAAAAAAGTATGCGGTAGAAATTGAAAACCTGATAGGCGAAGAACCGCTTTATGTTTTCTCTCAAGAAGATACACGAACCCATTGTCAAATACCCTTTCGGTTTTATGAAACAGGCGCTTACCTTGAACTATGGCGGCAAAAACCCCTTATAAAAACTCAACAATGTCTAATACCAGGCTACTACATTTTCAACAAAAACAATTTAGAAGGAAGAAAAAATCTATTGGCCTTCAACATCGGTGATACCGAATTGGTTCTTACTTATATTGAAAATTAGAGGGTTTCTAGAATAGGTTTGAATTTTTCAGCGTATTTTTTAATGACTGCTTTATCGAAAGATTCCTCCTCGTCTATTCGACCGATCATTGAAACGCCCGTTTTATGAAGAATTATGTTCTCGGTCTGAGGGTTGGCATTACCACTAAATAATACGGAAACATCATAGCCCTTTTGAGACAGCCAATTAATGGTCAACAGAGTGTGGTTGATACTACCCAAATAATGTCTTGACACCACAATTACCTTATAAGTAGGCATAATTATATCGAGTACCGTATCGCTGCTATTAAAAGGCACTAAGATGCCCCCACAGCCTTCTATCACAAGATGGTTATCGGTCTTGGGCTCGTTTATATGTTCCCTATCGATTAAGACACCTTCGTTTTCAGCCGCTGCATGAGGGCTCATAGGTTCTTTTAATTCGTAACTGCTTTTATGAATAACCGTTTTACCGTTAGACACCAACGATTTGACCTTGTCACTGTCGGTATTATCAAGTTCACCTGCTTGAACGGGTTTCCAATAATCTGCTTCCATGGCTTCTGCTATGATTGCAGAAGCAATTGTTTTGCCTACTTCCGTAGAAATTCCAGTTACGAAAAATTGTGTCATACTACTCTTGGGTTTGTGATCATGCCACAATTTAGGCATTTGTATTTTCTTTTCTCAAAAAACGGGAAAAGTTTATTTAAAACGCCCTTTCTATCGTAGTAAACCTCTGATTTTTGCGCTTTACAGTTAGGGCAAGTTCGAGGGTTACCCAAATCATCAATGGCGAAAGCCCTAATTTGGTCGTAAATTTCTAAAGCCGACTCTTTATCTTCACTGTACACCTGCAATTTTACACCCCCTATCGCATTGCTAATGATGGGGTCGGAATTCAAGGTGTTTTCATCTCGCAGAAAAACAGGAATACCCTCAGATTCTAACTTACTTTTTAAAATCTGAACATCTGCCGGAAACTCGAAAGAAGCAACAGTGAAAAATTTTTGTGCCATTCAATTTTTAAATAGGTCGACCAGATTTTCAAGCATCGTTTTAATTTGGTCTTCGGTATTGTAGCTATGCAAACAAATTCTTAATCGCTCTTGCCCCTCGGGCACCGTTGGTGAAAGAATAGCCCTAATATCAAAACCCAACTTTTTCATAGCGCCTGACAGTTCTTTGGCTTTCTTGATATCACCTACCAAAAAACAGTGAACTGCCGAATCGCTATCTATAAAACGGTCATCAGCACCTAATCTTTTTATTTCAAGTTTAAAAAATTCAATGTTATTCCGCAACCTTAAAATATCACCAACCGGTTGACTCATAAAGCGATAAGCAATGAGAATAGTGGCCAATGAATGGGGTGGCATACCTGTAGTATAGATAAAGCTACGGGCAAAATTCACCAAATATTGCTTTAGTTCTGTACTGCCCAATATAGCGGCACCATGACAACCAAGGGCTTTGCCAAAAGTCATTATCCGTGCAAACACCTTTTCGTGCAAGCCTAAACACTGTACCAAGCCAGCGCCATTACCTCCGTAAACGCCGAGAGCGTGGGCTTCGTCGATTACCAGCCTTAAGTCGTATTTTTTACAAAAATGGACCATTGCCTCTAAATCAGGCGAGTCTCCGTCCATAGAAAAGACAGATTCTGTAACGACATAAACCTCTGCATCGCTGGGCACTGTTCGTTTTAATTTATCAAGTTTTACAGACAGGTCATTTAGATTGTTGTGGGCAAACTTCTGAGCTTTGGCATTTCCTAAAGTGATACCGTCTCGTATACTGGCATGACTGAACTCATCATACAGCACTAAATCGCCTCTTTGCGGTACGGAAGCAAAAAATCCTAAATTGGCATCATACCCTGAATTGAAAAGCAATGCTGCCTCTACTTGATGAAAGTTTGCCAACATTTTCTCTACTTCATTATGAAGAGGATGGTTACCAGAAATGAGTCTTGAACCCGTAGCGCCGTTACTGTTTATATAATTGCCTGCCAAAAATTGACCGACCGCATCAAAAAGCTCAAAATTACTGGCCAGACCCAGATAATCGTTCGATGAAAAATCTATCAAGGAGTCATCGGAAAAAGGTAACTGGCGAAGAGACCCCTGTTCTTTTCTCAACAGTAGTTTGCGCTGCAATTTTGATGGTAAACTTTTCACAGACCAAAAATATAACCTTTCTTAAAACAAATCTTTTTCACTGAAAAAGTCTAGTTCAAGACCCAGGCTTTTGGTGAAAAAAGTGTGCTCACCTAAAAAGAGGTTTTCCTCAGAGGTAAAAAGTACTTGATTATCTTCTCCATAAATATTGACAATCAATTCGCTTTCGGTCTTAGAGACGGAATAATAACTCATATTCTGACCGCCGTATCCTTTATTTAGATAAACAACCCCATTTTGCAGCTCACCCCTTTCAAAATTAGCCTGAGCTAATTCAATACCATTTTTATCGAACTTGACCACTACACCACTCAGATATCCCTCGAACATCTGATATTGATATTTTACTTGGTCAGAATCTTGATAATAGCTTTTGCATTCAACATTTTGTTCGTTCAAATACGTCTTGACCAATAAGGTATCATCCGTTTTAATTTCTTCTTTGATGAGTTGCCCATTTTTGTAGGTCTGTAAAGATTTTTCATTTTTATAATTGACCGATACCGTGCGCATGCCATTCATCGGCTTACCTTCTTTATACTCCATTTGAGCGATCTCATCCCCTTCATTGTTGTAATAAAAGGCTTTACCATTTAGGTGGTCATTGGCATAGTTTTCCTTTGAAACCACCATTCCGTCATAAGTATACGTCTTGAAAACACCCTCTTTTTTATTATCAACAAAAGAGCCCTCGGCAATTACATTCTTGTTGTAATCGAACTTTTTATAACAACCCGTTTTCTTACCTTTTTGAATTTGATATAATTCTTTTGTCGCAGGGTCGTACAAATCACCGCTCCAGGGTTTCTCATCTTTGAACTGTATCTCTGCCAGCAAGTTCCCCTCCCTATCATAATAAGAGGCGCAACAAGTAATATCAAAATCTTCAACTAGAACTGGGTCTATACTGCCATAAGAGACATTATTACCATAATCATATTTTTTGAAGGCCAACTGTTTACCATTGCTGGTCAACTCATATTCTTGAACTTCATCTGAATCACCAAAAAACTGATATCTAGCGCCATCTTTTTTCTCAAAATCATACTCGCCCATGATTTTGCCGTCTTTATCATAATAGACACCTTTTAACTCTTTGTAATTTCTATAGGTGATATCACTTTGCTTGTGTCCGTTACTATAGAAAAGAATCTCATTTATTTTATTAAAACCAGAGGCATCATATTTCTCTATTCTTTTAAACGTATCAGAATTTTCTTCGCTTATTTTTCGTTTTCTCCAAGAAGTTTTTTGCACAATGGCGCCTTCTTCATACTCTTCTATAGAACTTACCGTACCATCATAATAATCATAGCGAAATCTTTTACCCTTCCATGGTTTTGGATAAGAAGCACTATTTTCCATAGTTAGCGTACCTAGCTCATCTCCCTTACTGTCAAAATAAACTTCCTTTTCAGGAGTTTTAGAGACTTGAACCATTTCGGTTTTCGGGAAATAAACCTCTTCTTTGATCAGCTTGCCATTAGCATAGGTGGCTCGACCCGTCTCTCTTATTTCAGTACCATTAAACGGACTGTAATTTTCATATTCCATTCGGGCCAATTCAGTGCCGTCTTCGGAATAACTTATTTGAAGCGTCTTTTTGCCTTCTTCATATTTGGTAAGCGACCTTAGTTTATCGTTTTCATAATAGGTTGCGTCTTCTTGTACCTTACCATTTTCATAAACCGTTTTTCTTTCTACGCGGTATTCATCGGCGTAATCGTTCTTATGCACACCATACCCGAACCTGAAAACCACACCCTCTTTTGGTAAAATACCATAATTATCGATTTTGTATTCTACCCTTCCCATTTCTTCACCTTTGGGCGTATAATAGACATGGGCCAATTTCGGTTCTTGAAGAAATTCAGCTCGAACCTGACCATTAGGGTAAAAATCTGTCTGCCCTAAGACCTTGCCCCTACTGTAATAGGTGATACTTTTGACCCTCATGGGATCGTATACATACATTACTTCAACACCCTTCGTGTAACCATCAGAACCTGGTTGTTTTTCTCCAAGAAATTCACCCCCCTGCCCATAGTATTTACTATAGAGCTCATATTTTTTATTGGTACCTACCCGCTCTTGCCTAATACCATCTATATCATCTTGGTAAATAATTTCACGAATGGTATCCCCTACTTTTTGCATGTAGAACATACTATTGCCATAACCGGTATTTCTCTCACCCGAGATAAATTTTCCGTTTTTATATTTTGCAACCAACTTGTTCTTATTAAGAAAAGTAACAAAATCTCCATCTAGATAGCCATTGGCGTAGTTGCCTTCTTGTTTGATAGAACCATCTTCATTAAACCAAACCACCTTACCCTGCCATACTTCTTTAGTTGGCGATTGTGAAAAGCCCTTCATTTGCTTTTTCCCTGAAATAAAGAAATCTTGTATGTGGTACAAGTCACCTTTTTTGGTAACTGGCAAGCGATAGAAAGAAGCACTGTCTTTCTGCTGAACCAACTTCCAGTTCTCACTGTAATAGATAGTATCATTTTGAGCGTAGCTCGAATAAATCGATAAAAAGAGAATGAATAATGAGAAGCACTTTTTAATGGTTGTAATCATAATGCGTATTTTTCTTTTGTTGGAACAAAATTAAATCTGCAATAATTCTTACCTACCCCTTTTTTCAGGGATTTTCACTCAAAAGGCACTTTTGATTGGATTATTCAGTAACGGTAAACTCCCACAGCGCTTCTTCTTCATTTGAAAATTCATGGCGAATATCAAGATAGATTTCGTTGGCCTGATTATAACCATTATGAAAGATAACATGGCTTAGATTGAGCCTGAAGCTACCAGCTTCAGCCAAAACAATTCCGAATCTTGATTCGTACGCATCTCTTGAAGAATTGAGTAATGCCAAAATTTCTAGAGAATTATAGCCCCCATCATCTTTGTTGCCTAAAATAAACTGAGGGTCGAGATTAACCCAATTGTAGTCTTGCGAAAGATTTGAATATTTTTCTATTTGAAAGCTATAGCCAAACTCCTCATCTTTAGTAGTTTCATAAACATCTAACAGCTCTTCGTAGCCTTCTTCCGGTAGATATCTACTAAAATATTGTTCAACATAAAGTGTATCGCCAACCGAAAACTCATTTTGCAAAGGAAAGTCAAAAGCATTTTGTGCCGTTAACCAGATAGGCCTATATTCATCATCATCTGTTGACAAGCAACCCAAGAACAACAATGATGAGAAAAGAGATAGAAAAAATTTGAAAAGCCTCATAATTACAACCTAAAAACGATATCCTATTTTAATTCCGGTTCGTACAAAAGCAGCATTCAAGAACACGAAATCTACGTCAAAATTGGTTCGTAATCCTATCTGCGCTTCTAACACTACTTTTCTCCGGTAAAACAAAAAGCGATATCCGTAACCAACTCCTAACCCGCCGACCGAAAAGCTTTTTGAACCGACAGAATAAACACCATAACCCTCTTGATTCACATGCCTTAAATACCTACCAGATTCTTCTACCTGACTTAAAGACCCAAACACCTCTAGAAAATGACTTCTCTTTTGTGACCCATTAAAATAGATTCTTACAAAAGGGGTAATCTCGTAATTTGTTATGCGCTCGTAATAAGAGTCGTAAGTACTTAAATTTTGGAAACCTTCGCCATAGAGAGCAGCACCTATTCCTACAGCCCATTTATTGGCCACAATACGTTCATAGCTCAAATCAAAACTACCCGTTATCGGCAAAACTAGATTAGTGGAAATCTGATTATTAAGGTTTTCAGAAACCGATTCATTTTGTGCTACAACGGATAAGGAGAAAAAGAAAACGAGAATTTGAACTAAAGTTCTTACCATGAACCCAATCGATAGAAAAGTGTTTAAATAACCGACGAATCGGGTGCTTTTAAAATGGATTAAAGCGTACAACAAATTTAGTGTATGCACTCTATTAACCCTATATTAGCTCTAAAAATATTCAAATGAATTTGAATCTTCTTCTGATACTGTTTGCTTCCGCCTTTGTTTCTGCACAGACCAACACTTACACTATTTCTTTTGAAAATGCGGTACACCATGAAGCGACTATTCAGGCAAAATTTACAAACTTAGAAAACGACACCCTTTCCCTAAGAATGAGCCGAACATCTCCGGGCCGATATGCCCTGCACGAATTCGCCAAAAATGTATATGGCTTTAAAGCCACCGACAGTTCGGGAAAAGAATTAACGGTTATCCGGCCCGACCCTTATCAGTGGTTGGTTAGCGGCCATGATGGCACAATCAATATTCAATACACTCTATTTGCGAATAGAGGAGACGGCACGTATTCGCAAGTTGATGAAACCCATTCACATTTGAATATACCCGCCACTTTTATGTTTGCCCCAGGCCTCAAAGAAAGAAAAATAGAGGTTGATTTCAATGTTCGGGAAGACCTTGGGTGGAAGGTGGCCACACAGTTACCCTTAGTGTCAGGAACCACCTATAGTGCACCGAACCTATATTATTTTATGGATAGCCCTGTAGAAATAAGCAACTATTCCGTTAGGGAATTTAAAGTGGGGCCCAATAACAATGAACAGACCATTCAATTGGTGCTTCATCACAACGGAAGTGAAGAAGAACTAGATCAATATTTCGAGCAGGTAAAAAGTGTGGTAATTGCTGAAGAAAAAGTATACGGCGAGTTACCTAAATTCGATTACGGCCGTTACACTTTTTTGGCTTGTTACATACCAAATGCTTCAGGTGATGGTATGGAACACCGTAATTCGACCATTTTAACTAGCACCACGGCTTTGGCCGACGGGGGAATGAAAGGCAATATCGGCACGGTTTCGCACGAGTTCTTTCATGCCTGGAATGTAGAAAGGTTACGACCCAAAGCATTGGAGCCTTTTGATTTTGAAGAGGCCAATATGAGCGGAGAACTTTGGTTTGCAGAAGGATTCACCAGCTATTATACCGGTTTAAGCCTATGCAGGGCGGGAATATTATCGGCAGATGAATACATAGAAGGCATAACGGGAACGTTCAATTATGTGTGGAACTCTCCGGGTCGTCAATTTTTCAATCCAGTTGAAATGAGCTACCAAGCCCCCTTTGTTGATGCGGCCACTTCGGTAGACCCTGTCAACAGAGGCAACACTTTCATTTCGTACTATTCTTACGGAAGCATTCTCGGCCTTGCATTAGACCTATCACTGCGCGAAAACGATCTCACTCTAGATGATTATATGAAACACATGTGGTCAACGATGGGTAAACCTGAAAAGCCGTACACATTGCATAACCTACGTGAAGGACTTCAAGTGTACGCAGGTGAAAATTTCGCCGACCAATTTTTCGACAAGTACATATTCGACAGCCAAATGCCCGATTACCGATCACTGCTTGAAACGGTGGGCGTAATATTGGAACAATCAAAATCGCGACCTCATTTTGGGGTCAATGTAAGTCTTAATGGCGATGGTAATGGCGAAATCAGTTCGACACCCAAAATAGGTTCTCCCGCTTATAGAGCCGAACTGGAGGAAGGTGATATCATCACCCAAATAAATGGTGAAAACTTCCCGAACGGTCAACAGTTTACCGAATTCATAGGTGGTCTTAAAATTGGCGATCAGTTAAATATAACCTTTGAGAGATTCGGGATTCAGAAAAGTACACAAGTAACTTTAGAAGCCGACCCATCGTATTCCCTTTACACCTTTGAAAAAAAGGGTCAAAAACCATCGAAAAAGCAACTTAAAAAAAGAGAAAATTGGCTGTGGAGCAAGTAAATTTAATTACTTACAAAAGTTGTAGCTCAGATAGTGAGTTACAGCAAATATTATCGCTGCAGCAAAAAAATCTACCTAGCGCCCTGACTGAGGAAGAAAAAAGCAAAGAAGGATTTGTTACGGTTGTTCACACCTTTGAGATTTTAAAGAAAATGAACGAAGCCTGCCCCCACATTATAGCCATTGCTAATGATCAAGTAATAGCCTACGCGCTCAGCATGCACCCCAAGTTTGGCAACCAGATTGAGGTGCTTGTACCCATGTTCAATGAAATAGAAAAGTTAGAACTTACTGATTTTATAGCTATGGGACAGATTTGTATAGATAAACAATTTAGAAGAAAAGGCGTGTTCAGGCAATTATACCAAACTATGAAAACTACCGTTTTCCCCGAGTTTTCATCTATCGTTACCGAAGTTGATGCTGAAAACAAGAGGTCTCTAGCGGCCCATCAAGCGATAGGTTTTACCGACTTAACGGGTTATTGGTCTGGAAGCACATTTTGGAAAATCATTCAATTGAAGTAATTCAAATCGGGCTTTCAAATTTTACTTTCTATGGAAATAATATTGTAAATCTCTATATTGTAGACCATAATAACTTTAAACAATTAGAATTCCCCTGAAAAAGAGTTATTGTCAAATATGAAAGTAGCCCCAGAACATGAGAAGGAAGCTGAACGGCTAGAGCTTTTAAATTCCTATTCCATTTTAGACACCTTACCGGAAAAAGATTATGATAATCTGACCAAACTGGCTGCTGAAATTTGCCAAACACCTATTTCTCTGATTACCCTTTTAGATGACCACAGGCAATGGTTTAAATCGAACCATGGTTTGAACGTTAGGCAAACCCCCAAAGAACAAGCCTTTTGCAGCCATGCCATTCATCATAAAGATAGGGTATTTATGGTGAATGACTCCCGTGAAGACGAACGGTTTTTTGATAACCCTTTGGTAACGGGAGACCCCAATGTTATTTTTTATGCGGGGGTACCGCTAAAAGATTCTTTAGGGTTACCATTAGGAACCCTATGTGTAATCGACCATAAACCCCATTCGCTTAGTCAAAGCCAAATTGAAGCCTTGAACATTTTGGCCGAACAGGTAATGAATCTGCTCGAACTAAGAAAAAGCAGGCTAGAACTGGAAAAGAGAAACAACGAACTAACACTGCTCTCCAAAGATTTGGAAAATAAGGTGAAGATGCGCACCCAAGAGCTTAAAGCCCAAAATGAAGAGCTTGAAAAGATGAATGCCGAACTTCAATCGTTCGCCTACATTTCGAGCCATGACATGCAAGAACCCTTGCGCAAAATACAGACTTTCGTATCGCAAATTTTGGCAACCGAACATAAGAACCTTTCAGAAAAAGGTATTTATAGGTTCAATAGAATGCAATTGGCCGCTAATAGAATGCAGACCTTGATTCAAGATTTATTATCATATTCCCGTGCGGAAAAGTCAGGTCAACTGTTTATAGAAACCAAATTCGAAACCTTGATCAAAGAGGTAAGTGAAAACCTTAGAGAAGAACTTCACGATAAAAAAGCGAATTTAAATCTAAAAGGTTCGTGTAAGGCAGAAGTGATACCTTCACAATTCAAGCAGTTGTTCGTTAATCTTATTATCAATTCTCTAAAGTTCTCAAAAAAAGATATGCCTTCGGTTATCGATATTGAATTACAGGAGGCAATGCCAGTAGATATTAAAGGCTTACCCCTTAACCAAGAACGATCATATAGCCTTTTAACCTTAAAAGATAACGGAATAGGCTTTGATCAAAAATATGCCGAACAGATCTTTAAAATATTCCATAGACTTCATGACCGCAAGCAATATGAGGGTACGGGTATCGGCTTGGCCATTGTTAAAAAAATAGTTCAAAACCATCATGGCCATATTCGGGCCAAAAGCACCTTGGGTCAAGGGGTAACTTTTGAAATCTTCATACCCAAAAAACAGGATTTTTAGGTTTTTCGCAGTTAATTATATTCTATTACCTAAATAAAGTGAACCAAAAAAGCCCAAAAGATAACTTTTGGGCTTTAAAATTATTTGGCAATTATAATTAATCTGCCAGAACTATCACTTTATTGTCCTTCATTTCGACGGTACCACTTTTTATGTGCAAAAGGGTCTTACCATCTGAATCTTTAGAGAATTTAGAAGCATGTTCTTCATCGACGACAACATTGCCATCTACTTTCACATTACCTTCTTGCAACAATGAAATAATCGGTTCGTGATTATTTAACATCTGAAACTCTCCATTTACACCGGGTACGGTTACCGAGGTAACTTCTCCTGAAAAAAGGGTTGCTTCTGGTGATACGATTTCTAAATACATCTCTTATTAGTTATAAGTTCTAAGCTTTAAGTCAAAAGCCAAAGTACCTAAACCTTGAACTATTAACTTATAACTATTTACGCTTCTGCCAACATTCTCTCACCAGCCTCCATTGCTTCTTCAATGGTTCCTTTTAGGTTGAAAGCCGATTCTGGAAGATGATCCAATTCACCGTCCATAATCATATTAAAGCCTTTGATAGTTTCTTTAATATCAACCAAAACACCTGGAATACCTGTAAATTGCTCAGCTACGTGGAATGGTTGAGAAAGGAAACGCTGAACACGTCTTGCACGACCTACGGCCAATTTGTCTTCCTCAGACAATTCTTCCATACCCAAGATGGCAATGATATCTTGTAATTCTTTATATCTCTGTAAAAGCTCTTTTACGCGCTGTGCACAGTTGTAGTGGTCTTCTCCTAAGATTTCGGCAGTAAGAATCCTAGAAGTAGAATCCAATGGATCCACTGCAGGATAAATACCTAACTCAGCAATCTTACGAGACAATACGGTTGTAGCATCCAAGTGAGCAAACGTTGTTGCAGGAGCAGGATCCGTAAGGTCATCCGCAGGTACATATACCGCCTGTACAGATGTAATAGAACCTCTTTTGGTTGAGGTAATACGCTCTTGCATAGCACCCATTTCGGTAGCCAATGTAGGCTGGTAACCCACCGCTGATGGCATACGACCTAAAAGAGCCGATACCTCAGAACCTGCTTGGGTAAAACGGAAAATATTATCAACGAAGAAAAGAACATCTTTACCTTGCCCGTCTCCAGCACCATCACGGAAATACTCAGCTATTGTCAAGCCTGAAAGAGCCACACGAGCACGTGCCCCTGGTGGTTCGTTCATCTGACCGAATACGAAAGTTGCCTTTGATTCTTTCATTGCAGCTTTATCTACCTTGGTCAAATCCCATCCGCCATCTTCCATACTGTGCATGAAATCTTCACCGTATTTAATAATACCGGACTCCAACATCTCACGAAGCAAGTCATTACCCTCACGGGTTCTTTCACCTACCCCTGCAAATACGGAAAGACCACCATGGCCCTTGGCGATATTGTTAATCAATTCTTGAATCAAAACGGTCTTACCGACACCAGCACCACCGAAAAGACCAATTTTACCACCTTTAGCATAAGGCTCGATAAGGTCGATTACTTTAATACCAGTATAAAGAACTTCTGTAGAAGTAGATAAATCTTCGAATTTAGGTGCTTCTCTGTGGATAGGAAGCCCCTTCTCTCCAGCTTTTGGCAAGTTGCCCAAGCCATCGATAGCATCACCAATTACATTGAACAAACGGCCATAAACATCATCACCGATCGGCATTTGAATGGCATTACCGGTCGCCAATACATCAGTTCCGCGGCTTAGACCATCGGTTGAATCCATAGAGATAGTTCTTACCGTATTTTCACCTACGTGAGATTGAACCTCTAGCACCAACTTAGAACCATCCTTATTGGTGATTTCCAATGAATCGTAGATTTTAGGAAGGACATCACCTGATTGGAATTCAACATCCACAACCGGCCCAATAATCTGCGAAACTTTACCTGTAACTTTAGACATTACCTTTTCGTTTAAAAATTCAATTGATTAACTATTGATAGACAGTTTTTTTCACCTGTGTTTTTCAGGGTGCAAAGGTAGCTTTTTCAATTTTAACTAAAAACTACTTTTTGTTCTTTTTTAAACACAAAAAACGGCACCTTACAATAGCACCGTTTTTTGTTGATTTTCTCACACTTACCTATCGCAAACTAGGTGAATAATTGGTTGGGAAATCTCCTATATTGTATAGACTTCCGGAAGCCTCAAAGTTCGATTCATAAGTGGCGTCGATAGCTTTCATAAACTCATTTGCCAACAGGGCATAACCTCTAGCGGTAGGGTGAACACCATCAAGTGAAAAGGCGCCCCCTGTTACTAAATTGGCAGATAAAGTGAAATCACCATCGGTGACGCCGCCATTTGCCAAGTCTTGCATAATAGCGTTTGCATCAACGAAAGCCAAGCCGGCACCTGAGGCAGCTGCAGCAATCGTAGCATTAAAATTATCTATTGCCGTGCTAATTTCAGCTTGCTCTTCAGGGGTCAAAACCCACTTATCGGCCAAAGGCATACTAATACCTTCAACAGAAAACTGGCCGGCAATTTCCATTGGCAATCCTTGAGACATTAGAAAGGCAACCGAGTCTGTATTCACCGTTCCGATGATCTTACTACTAGGTAACACCAAAAGGTCTTCTTCGGTTGCTTGTCTGGTCTGCCCGTAAGTAACCCCTAAAAGATTAGCTACAATAGGCGCCGCCTCTGAAGGAAGACCGAATTGTTGAACGAACAAAGGAAAACCAGGGTTTGCATTTAATGCTCCGGCAATTTGAGCCGACAAATCGGTTAAGTTTTCATCTAAAATGACCACCGCACTGGCTTCTGTTTCGGAAAATGTTACAATTCTATCAGTTTCTCCCAGTGCCGTATAGATTTGATTGAGCGTACCAAAAATAGTATTCAATGTAGGAATCTGAGGTCCGAAATCCGGGTTTGTAGGATCTAATGGATTATGAGGTACGGTCGTAAAATGAGGTATGGAAGTCACATAAGGTATGTTGGCCATTACTCCTTTTGCACCATTGCCAGTCAAACTAGTGACCAACGTACTGATGGCCACATCAAAAGTGGCTTGATCAGTAATCGGGTTGGTACCGTCACCACCAGAGGTGGCATACCCGAGCACATCATTATTACCTGCCCAGAGGGTGAAAAAAGTAGGGGACTGTGCCAACGCAAGCTCTAAAATTCTTGCATCGGGCGTACTGCCCGTCATTCTAACAAAAAAAGGGTTCGCTAATTGAGCCTCAAGATTAGCAATATTTCCATACCCCGGTGCCAAAAGATGAAAACTCTTAGCTCCAGGAACTCCTAAATTATTAAATGGCCCCGATGGATTGTTCAGTACTATATCGGTCGTAGGACTTATAGGTCCGACTACTTCCTCTAAATCAACCGGTCCGGCACCACCGAAAACCAACCTCGGCTTAAAACCTTCTAATTGAGCACCGCCTACCAACAGACCGCCAATATTATCGTTCGCCAATGGCTGGGTAAACGCTCCGCCTCCTACCAAAGAAAATTTGGCCGCAAGTAGATTTGGCATTGAATTTTCTTGACCTGCAATAAAAAGTGCGTTATCGGTATAACCTGCCGTAAGGGAATTTCCTAAAGAAACATAAGTTGAAAAGTCTGCCGACCCAGCTGTGAGTTCGGGTATTTCTGCCACCTCTTCGGTGCGGTCAAAATCCTCTTCAGTATTACAAGCAACAAAGACCAATGACATGGCCATTAATGCAATATATCTAGTTTTCATCATCATATTCTATTATAGGTTGTTGATTGTCCAAGAAACATAATACATCGATCCGATAAATCCGGTACCAAAAGCGGTAAAGTATTCATCGCCCAGCAAGTTGGTAGCACCAGCCTTAAAAGATGATTTAATTTTTGGCACTTTGTAGCTTATCTGAGCGTCCAATACATGAAATTCGGGCACGACGCCATTACCAAAAGTTGCCTCCCAGAAATAATCATCACTAAAACGATAGGCAAGATTGAACCCAAAATTTTTGAACACATCGGTATTGCCCAACGAGGCCTTGAACTTGTGCTCAGGCGTATTGAAGTTGCTCATAAAATCAGGATTCGCCTCTTGATCAAAATCTTGCTTGGCATAGGTATAACTTCCACTTAAATCATACCCTCCAAACAATGAAGCCGTTAAACCAATGGAAGCTCCGTAAGAAGATATATCAACATCTGAATTGGTATAAGCGCTGTATGCTTGAAAATCATCATTGACTATGGCCGCCACAGAAAGAGAACCGTCTCCGACCGTTCCGTAATAAGGTGCTATTACCACCTCTTGCGAAATAAAGTCTTTGTAGTTGTTATAATAAGCACTAAAATCAATGACTAACTTATCTATTTTACCACGGTAACCTACCTCTACCGAGGTTACCTGCTCAGGCTTCACCACTTCTGGGTTGGCTATGACCAAATCGGCCGGATTGCCAGTAACCCCAAGTCTTTGCACAGAGCTTAAGGAATATGAATTCTCATAAGCCGCTTTACCGGTTTGAGTAATGGCAGCGGGCTGCTGAAAATTCTGTTGAGCTGCACCACTGACTTCGAAACTTCTTGAATACCTATCTAAGTTATCAGGTGCCGAACCTACAAGAATTGCCCGACCGGCATCAAGACCGATAAAAAGGTCTTGTGTAGTCGGATTTCTGAAGCCGGTCTGTACAGACGCACGAATATTGTGGTCTCTGTTCAACGTCAAACCTGCGGATAACCTCGGGGAGAAGAAACCATCAAAAAACTCCGATTTATCATAGCGCACAGAACCCGTTAGTTTTAGGTTCATGCCTTCGTTGAAGTCGATTGTTTTTTGAACTTGGGTATACAGTCCAAATTCCGAATAATCGATAGTTCCATCATAGTCTGTATAAATGGTGCCGAACGAGTTTAGGCCATATCTTCTAAACGAACCACCGACCTGAATTTCGGCAAAATCTACCAAATGGCTGAAATTATAATTACCATCTACATGATAATATTTGGAAGCATCTCTAAATTGAGATCCGGTAGACAAATTAGGATCATTGATACTTCTGTTAAAGGCCGCTTCAAATTCTGGTGTACCCGGTTCAAATCGACCAGATTCGGCTTGGGCCCTTGCCGCCGCATGAGCTTGCTCATTCGTAGCTCCTGCCAAAGTCGCTTGTACATAGGCCCCAGTATACTCTCCGAACCAAGTTTGGTCATCTTTCCAAGCCCTATTGATATTTATTCCCGTAAATACCATGTCATAAGAATCACCAGCCTTATCGGCCACCATATAACCTCTTAGAAAGAAATTATCGTTTCGAAATTCTATTTTATGCTGTTCTTGAAAGAAGTTATTGATGTTATAGCGGTTGGTACCTTGATAAATGGTTGATCCTGTACCTACCTTACCCACATAAGCAATTTCAAAATCGTTCTCCCAAGGCCGGTAATAAAGACCCCAATCCGCCTTAACACTTTCTGCGTTGTAATTAGTAAGGTATCTTTCATTGTAACCCGTTCTACTTACTTCTTGGGATGGAACCAAAGCATTAGCGCCAGCTGGCAATAAGCCTAAACCCTCCAATGTTACCGCTACATCTTTGATATCGGCGGAAACCTCATCCCCATAAACGTTGATACCATCATAGTTAAGATCGGACCTTGTACCTCCAACGCGAGTTTTGTCCACTTCACTGGTGGCGGCCCAGTCGGTGCCTTTCAAGTATCCGAAGTTCACTTTACCGGCAAACTTCTCACTAAACTTATGGGCGGCCCTGATACCAAAATCGGTGTACGGATTATCGCCTGCGGCTTCTTGAGAAGTGATACCTCTTTTAATATAACCACTCAACCCTTGGTGGTCGAATGGATTTTTACTTCTCATAAAAAGAATTCCGTTAAAGGCGTTGGCCCCATAAAGCGCAGAAGATGCCCCTGGCAAAAGTTCAACACTTTGTACATCGGTCTCAATCATACCGACCAAGTTACCTATAGGAAAGTTCAAGGCAGGTGTTGAGTTATCCATTCCATCTACCAACTGCATGAAGCGCGTGTTTGCAAAGGTGGCAAAACCCCTAGTATTGACACTTTTAAAGGTTAAACTGTTGGTGTTGACATCAACCCCTTTAAGATTTTCTAGTCCGTCATAAAAATCCGCGGATGCCGTATTCCTAATTTCCTGTAAACCAAAACGTTCAACGGTAACTGGTGATTCAAAGATACGTTCCGGAGTTCTAGATGCCGAAATGACCACCTCATCCAAAAAAGTTTGGGTTTCAGAAAGTACAATTGTAAGTGTTTGGTTGTTTGAGGTTACTTCCTCGGTTGCGGAAGCATAACCGATACTGGTAATAGTTAACTGAAAGGGGGGGACTTCAGAAGTTTCAAGAGTAAAATCCCCATCGAAGTTCGCTGTTGCCCCAATCGCTTTTCCAGTAATCACGATATTCGCACCAGGTATGGGCTCATTGTTCTGATCTACCACTTTCCCGTTTACCGTCGTTTGGGCGATAGCAAATCCACCAAAAAACAGCAATGCCAAAAATAGTACTCTTTTCATGTTAAGTTTAAGTTAAATAGGTTCGTATAGGCAAGTTACATTTTTTTTCACTCCAAAAATACTAATTTGAAAAAAATTATGCGCGCATAATATATTTTTCTCAATCAGAACGTGCAAATATTAAGAAAACCCAATAAAAAAGGCCACGGTAAGAACCGTGACCCTTAAAAAATATTGCTTATAAGTTGTTAAAATTACTCTACCGTAACCGATTTGGCCAAATTTCGTGGCTGGTCAACGTTGCAACCCCTCATTACCGCAATGTGGTATGATAATAGCTGCAGCGGAATGGTAGTAAGTAATGGCGAAAGACTTTCCAAAGTTTCTGGAACCTCTATAACATGATCGGCCAATTCTGTTACTTGCTCGTCACCTTCGGTAACGATAGCTATGATTTTTCCTTTTCTAGATTTTATCTCTTGAATATTACTGACCACTTTTTCATAATGCCCTTTTTTGGTAGCGATTACAAAAACCGGCATTTGATCATCTATTAGGGCTATGGGACCATGTTTCATTTCAGCCGCAGGATAACCTTCTGCATGAATATAACTTATCTCCTTCAACTTAAGTGCGCCCTCGAGTGCTACAGGAAAATTATACCCTCTACCCAAGTATAAACAATTGGTCGCATCTTTATAAACATCAGATATAATTTCAACTAGGGGATTTGATTCCAAGGCCTTTTCAACTTTGGCGGGAATAGTTTCCAACTCTGTTAAAAATTCATGGAACTTAGATTCTGAAAATTCACCTTTTTCCTTGGCCAATTTTAAGGCTATTAGCGTCAAAACTGTGATTTGAGTAGTAAATGCCTTGGTAGAAGCCACCCCAATTTCCGGCCCGGCATGCGTATAAGCTCCCGCATCGGTTTCTCTAGCTATAGAAGAACCAACTACATTACAAACGCCAAAAACAAACGCACCTTTTTCTTTTGCAAGTTTGATAGCTGCCAAGGTATCGGCAGTTTCTCCAGATTGCGAAATAGCAATCAAAACATCTTTATTTGTTATCACAGGATTTCTGTAACGAAATTCAGAAGCATACTCGACCTCGACCGGAACCCGTGCTAAATCTTCAAAAATATATTCGGCTACAAGACCGGCATGCCAAGACGTACCACAGGCAACGATAATTATTCTATTGGCATTCATGAATTTTTCTAGATGCTCATCAATACCGGCCATCTTGATAATACCTTGATCGGCACGCAAACGACCTCGATAGGTGTCTAAGATAGCCCTAGGTTGCTCATAAATTTCCTTCAACATAAAATGGTCATATCCGCCCTTCTCGATCTGTTCAATATTCATTTTGAGTTCAAGAATATTGGGGTAGGCTATCGCGTCATCCTTAATTTTACGTAATTTAATTTCTTTGCCCAGTCTTACAATGGCCATTTCTTCATCTTCAAGATAAACGGCATTGTTAGTGTACTCGATGAAAGGTGACGCATCCGAAGCGATAAAGTACTCATTTTCACCAATACCGATTGCTAAAGGGCTACCTAATTTAGCCACTACTATCTCATCTGGTTTTTGTTTATCAAATACGGCAATGGCATACGCGCCAACAACTTCATTTAAGGCTATTTGAACGGCCTTACCTAACTTTACATCTTCCTGTTTTTTGACTTCTTCAATCAGGTTAACTAGAACCTCGGTGTCGGTGTCGGACTGAAAAGTATAGCCTCTTTTTATCAACTCTTTTTTTATGGATTCATAGTTTTCAATGATCCCATTGTGTATAATGACCAAATTACCTGAATTCGAATAATGGGGGTGTGAGTTAACATCGTTGGGCACCCCGTGTGTTGCCCATCTTGTATGTCCCATACCTAAAGCCCCTGAAGTAGATATTGATTTATCGGCTTTCTTTTTAAGGTCTTCTACCTTCCCTTTAGTTTTTGATAAGTTGATATCTTCCCCGTCATATAATGCAATACCAGCACTATCATAACCTCGATATTCAAGTCTTCTAAGTCCTTTAATTATAATCGGATAAGCATCTCTATGACCGATATACCCTACTATTCCACACATATATTAGTAATTTATAGCTGAAGTGAGTTAGTGTTTCAAACAAATGTACAAGAACCTTTTAAAAACAACGGTTCTATAAAATGTTAAACGGGGTATTTTCTTGAATAGTATGTTGAATTCAAGAGAAGAAAATTGACGCTAACTACTCTACTCTACCTCAGTATAGAATATTTCAAGCTTAAGCTTTTTATCTAAATTTTCAGGGGCAACATTGCTGCCGTAAAGTACAGTTCCTAATGGGCTGAGGGTTGACGTTAAAGGAACTTCTTCCTCGCTATCATCGGGCAAAATGGAGTTACGCAACCCCGTTCTGTTTAATGCGGAAGCTATAGATAAACCTAACGTGGCATTCTGAGCGTCTCTAACAATCAAGTCATTAATGTGCTCGGTAATTTTAATGGTATATTTTAATGCTTTACCAGCACTTGTTCTTTCAAGCTTGCCATCATAATCAAAAATTCTGACTGATTGATCATTCTGATTTGAAGGTATTCCATAGACCGGATAAGTGGTCTCTGTATTGTACAAATACAAACTAGGAGGCGTAGCAACATCACTATTATCATCTACATACAATACTAAATTGGCCTCATTAATAATCCAATTGTTTGACTTAATCTGATTAATTACAGAACGGCCATTCTCTTCATCAAAAAGCTTTATTTCGGCCATTGTACCTGAGCCACCCTTAAGGTATATCTTTTCTGCATTTTCTTCACTTGTAATAGCATCAGAAATTTCAGCTGGGTAACTTTCATTAATATAGGTATTGGCAGCATTGCCATTAACCTGACCAGTAGCCTGACCAGTACTACCAACCACAGCAGTTAAAAAATTCAAGACATAATCACGCTTGCCATTACCTTCTGTTACAACACCATTAGAATCGGCAGTGTCGTAACTGTATGAAATGGTAATATTTGCATTCTTAATGTCGAACAGCATCATTACCTCATTAGACACCCCGTTTAACGATAAATGAATACCCCGAAAAAAGTCTTTGAAATTTTCTTGATTCAAGAGCTCTGCACTTCCCTCTTTATTAATGAAATTATTTTGGAAAAATTCATTGCTTAATTGAACCCTGATCCCAGGATTCAGATAAGTGAAGTTTTCCGACTCATCGACATCTTCAGTTGAAGCATCATCTCTACTTTTAAGAGCTATCTGATCTGGGTTAATTGTTACTTCCCCGTCGAATAGTAAGCTATCAACAAAAGTTGGAGAAAATTCTTGATTGCTATAATATTCTTGAGCCTCTTGAAAGTTAGCATTAGGGTCTAAATCACGCAGATAGTAGCTTGACCTTTCAACTCTTAAATTTAAGGGGCCTACCGCTGTAGATGGGCCATACAATTTTCCATCCACAAAAAGACTATCAATATCAAGTGTTTTTTTGTATTGGTTGGCGGTAAAATCATCATCTTCTGCATCTCCAATATTATCGTCGTCGGTATCAGAATCATTAGGGTCGGTTCCACGATTTATTTCTTGCGCATCTGACAGTCCGTCACCATCAGAGTCACCTGCCGGGTCATCGGGATACTGGTCCAGTTCATCTACCAGCCCGTCACCATCAGAGTCCCCTCCTGGGTTTGTCAAAAAAGGTATATAGAGATAAACAGAGTCGATTTTTTCGTTTTCGGGAATTTGCGTAGCGATTGTACTACTCGGATTATCTTCTTGAGCTTGTGAATTTATCCCAAAAGTCGGATTTACACTTGACAACTGCACTTGCGAAGTTACACTAGCCGTTGTTTTACCATAAACAGGATGAGTAAAAGAACCCAATTGATAAATAGGCAATTTATTGGTACTTACGGCCTTTATCTTTTTGTTGTAGGCATAAACATCAAAAACAGCCTTATCAGTAATAAAAGGTGAACTGCCAATTACCCCAGACCCAATAGTGGTAGGATCCTGTTCGCAAGACACTACAAAGGCCATTAGAAAACCCACTGCCAAAGCAGCAAAAATTGAATTCTTTAAAAATGTCATTCGGACTATTTTAAAACTTCAGTGTTATAAAAATTAGCATACGCTTCTTCAAACTCTTGCAAAGAAACGTAAGGCAACACCGGTTTTTCTAGGTTGGAAATATGGTCTTTCAAGTCTGCCGGAATTTCTTCCGCGGCTAAAATAACGGCATCGGAATGATCTACGGCAACTTTTAACAAATTATTATACGTAGGGGTTTCAAGAGCAGAAATACTTTCTTCGGGTATACCATCGAAAGCTATTTTTTTGATCATATCTTTTTCCAATTCACCCTCGAATGACTTACCGTAAACAGAAATTACGATTTTACTTGTATCAAAAAGAGGCTCATCGGCGTAATACTTTTTCAGATATAGAGGCAAAAGAGAGGCCATCCAACCATGAACATGTATAATATCGGGAGTCCAATTCAACTTTTTCACCGTTTCGACAACGCCCTTGGCAAAAAAGATAGCTCGCTGGTCATTGTCGGGAAATAAATTGCCGTCAGCATCGGAGAAAGTCGCCTTTCTTTTGAAGTATTCGTCATTATCTATGAAATATACCTGAATTCTTTCTCTGGGAATAGAAGCCACCTTGATAATCAAAGGCATATCCATATCATTGATAACCAAATTCATGCCCGACAATCGAATGACTTCATGCAATTGGTGCCTTCTCTCATTGATATTGCCGTACCTTGGCATAAAAATCCGAATCTGGCCACCGTTACTGTTTACCATCCTCGGAGTTTCGTAAGACATTAAGGAAACTTCGTTCTCCGGAAGATAGGGTACTAATTCCGACGATACGAACAATATCTTTTTACCATTCATGTATTTTGCTTTTTTCTTTTGGTGTAACGTGGCTGCAAAATTACAAAAATTATGCAGATTAGCTGTAATATAGTAAGTTTGCTCGCTTTTAAATAAAACCCATGTTGATTTGCAGCACCAAGAATGAGTTAAAAAAAGCGGTAGCAGGCTTAGAACCAACGAACACCTTAGGCCTTGTCCCTACTATGGGCGCCCTACATCAAGGGCATATTTCTTTGGTGAAAATGGCCGTCGACGAAAACGCACTAACTGTCGTAAGCATTTTTGTAAACCCGACCCAATTTGACAAACAAGAAGATCTTGAGAAGTACCCCAAAACGCTCGAGGCCGATCTCGACCTTCTTAAGAACGTTTCCGATGAGCTCATAATTTTCACCCCCTCAGAATCGGAGATGTACGGAAATCAAGTAGAATCAAAAGCCTATGATTTCGAAGGTTTAGATCAAGTTATGGAGGGTGCCTTTAGAGACGATCATTTCAATGGTGTCGGAACCATAGTGGAGGCCCTTTTAAGATTGGTCGAACCGAACAAAGCCTATTTTGGGGAAAAAGACTTTCAGCAGTTGCAAATTATAAAGAAACTGGTTGAACAAAAACAGATTCCTGTAGAAATAATACCCTGTCCGATAGTTAGGGAAGCGCACGGTCTGGCAATGAGTTCGCGCAATGAAAGGTTGGGCTCTGCTCTTCGACTAAAAGCAGGTTTTATTTACGAAACCTTGTTGACTGCCAAGACAAAATTTGGCATGAAAAGTGCTATTTATGTGAAGGATTGGGTGACTAGCGCATTTGAAAAACAACCGGAATTAGAACTGGAATATTTTGAAATCGCCAATGTTAAAACATTGAAACCGATCGAAGAAAAACTGAAATCTGAAAAATATAGGGCCTTTATTGCCGTTTATGCCGGAGGGGTGCGACTGATAGACAACATTGCCCTTAACTAATGACCTTTGAGCAACCGAAAGCCAGAAGTGTCATCGCAAAATTTATATTTACCTTTGTGCCATGCAAATAGAAGTTGTAAAATCTAAAATTCACCGAGTTAAAGTTACTGGCGCCGACCTAAATTATATCGGTAGTATTACTATAGATGAAGACCTTATGGACGCTGCTAATATCATCAGGGGCGAAAAGGTACAAATCGTTAACAATAACAACGGTGAAAGGCTAGAAACTTATGCAATACCAGGACCAAGAAACAGTGGTGAAGTAACCTTAAACGGGGCAGCAGCCAGAAAAGTTGCCGTTGGCGACATACTGATCTTAATCACCTATGCTTGGATGGATATCAAAGAAGCGAAAGAATTTAATCCCGCCTTGGTTTTTCCTAACGAACAGAACAACTTGTTGAATTAATCATTGAAGACGACCCTCACAAAAATACTTAAGACCTTACTCCCAATTGCATTGGGAGTTTTTTTGGTTTTATACTGGTACTATTCCACATCAGAAGAGGAGATAAAGCAAATTATTTTTTATATCAAGAATGCTGATTTGCTCTGGGTAGGTGCTTCGATGATACTTGGCATTCTAGGCCATATCTCAAGAGCTATACGATGGAATTGTCTTTTACAGCCTTTGGGCTATCGGCCAAAAATCATCAATAACACTTTCATCATTTTAATGGCCTACCTCACCAACCTTGGCATTCCCAGGGCTGGGGAAATTTTGAGAGCCACGGCACTAACCACCTACGAAGGGGTTCCGTTCGATAAAGGAATCGGAACGATTATTACCGAAAGGGTTATCGATGTAATCATGCTTTTGCTTGTTATACTGATAACGTTATTATTACAGACCGATATTATTTTAGGTTATTTAGACAACATTGGCATACCCTTAAATAAAATCTTGTTATTACTGGCATTGGCTGTTTTAGTCGGTATTCTTTTCTTGGTTTTCATTAAAAAGTCTACCAAACCTTTTGCAGTTCGGTTAAAATCATTTCTAAAAGGCCTTTCGGACGGTGTTCTGAGCATTTTTAAAATGGAAAAAAAGTGGGCGTTCATTGCTCACACCGTGTTTATTTGGGCATGCTATATTGGCATGCTGTGGGTCATTAAATTTACGGTGCCCGAGACATTGGGCCTTACCACCAGCGAACTGCTTGTCGCCTTCTTAGCCGGCTCTCTGGCGATGATGTTTACCAATGGCGGTATAGGGCTATATCCACTGGCCATCAGCAAAGCACTCGCCATTTACGGAATCAGCAAGGTTTCGGGAGACGCTTATGGTTGGATTATGTGGATTGCCCAGACTTTAATGGTTGTTGTATTTGGTGCAATATCTTTTCTGCTATTACCGTTATTGAACAGAAATAGATAGCCAAACATTTAACCATGCTACGCAAATTTACTTTTATCGCACTTTTGGTGTGTTCCGGTATATACGGTCAAGTTACCCAAGAAATATTCGAATCTTTCAAACTACAAGAAAGAAGAGATGTGAGATATTATTTTCCAGAGGACTATGACAAGGAAAAAAAATATCCTCTTATTGTAGTGCTCGATGCCGAATATTTGTTCGATCAAGTGGTAGCCAATGCCAAATTCTACAACCAATTTCATGGTATGCCCGCGAGTATTGTAGTAGGTATCGATCAAAGTAAAAAAAGCATACGTTTCGATGATTGCGCATGGAATGAAGAAGATGGTCTTCCTTCAGAAAAAGGAAAGTTGTTTTTCGAATTTTTAGGAATGGAAATCATTCCATATCTAGACTTGAACTACAGTACGGCGCCATTTAAGATGGTAGTTGGTTATGACATTACAGCCAATTATACCAATTACTGGTTGTTTAAAGAAAACTCTCTTTTTAATGCCTACATCAATATTTCTCCCACTTTGGCTCCAGAAATGGAAAATAGGGTTCCTTCTCGCTTGTCGGCTTTCGATAAACAAATGTTCTACGAACTAATAGTGGAAGGCGAAAAAAATAAAGATACCCCCAGAATAATGGCAATGCACAATGCTATTAAGGCAATCGAAAAAGAAACCCTGCACTACAACTTTCATCAATATGAGAGTGCAGACCACATTTCTGTAGCCACCTATGGTATCGGTAAGGCCTTCGATAATATATTCGGCATGTTCAAACCCATAAGTCCAAAAGAATATAAAGAAGAAATTTTGACCTCAGAAGACCCTGTATTTAAATATTTAGAGAATAAATACAAGGGCATTGAAGAATTGTTCGGCATTCAAAAGACAGTCGACCTCAACGATATAATGGCCATCTACGCGGCCAGCAGAAAAAAGGAAGATATCGAATCGTTAAAACCGCTATCAGATCTTTGCAAGAAAGAGTTTCCTGACACCATGATGGGCTTTTATTTCGAAGGAGAATATTATGAGCAATTAGGGGAACCTAAAAAAGCTCTCAAAACTTTTGAAAAAGCTTTCGGAATGGATGAGATTGATTTCTTGACCAAAGAAATGGCCCTTGAAAAAATTGACGCTTTAAAGGCTGACTTCGGGTATTAGAATTTAACCCTTAAACTCCTATTTATCACCTACCTTTAAAAGACATTAGACAACTAATTAATTGACGTAGTTACTATTGGTTTTTGTATCTTCAAAGGAATTTACCTTTAAATTCTCTTCCTGAAGGAAACCTTACAACCTCCCTTGGGGCAGACCAACAACCAAGAACTGTCAAAATGATTAACAAAATTAGGGTGTACGCATTATGCCTAATGTGCTTACTATCCCACCTAATCCTGTTTAGTAACGAGCTCGATTTACAAACAATCAAGAAAAGGGTTGTTTCCTCTATATTAGACCCAGTATCAAACAACGATGTCGAAAAAATTCTTTCTTCAATAAAGGATAACGGCACATGGCCAGAAATTGACTATAGCGATGTATCAAGAGAAGGTTTTCTACATCGTTTTCACGCCAGCAACATTCTTACCCTTGCAAAGTCATATAGAACAGATTCTTCCCGGTTCTTTAAAAAACCTCAAGTTAAAAATACGATTATAAAGGCTCTTAAACACTGGGCTGACAATGATTACATATGTGATAACTGGTGGTATAATCAGATTGGCATTCCTGATTTAATGGTAAGAATATGTCTGCTTATGAATGACGATTTACCTTCAGATTTAATTAATGAGCTACAACCTATTATCAACAGGGCCAATGTGAATGCTCAAGGGGCAAGACCTGGGGGCGACAGGGTAAAAATAGCCGGTATTGAGGCTAAAAATATGTTGTTTCTAGATAATCATGAAAATTTCAAACATGTCATTAAAGTGATTGAAAATGAAATAAAGCGTGTACCATGGATTGGTGACACTTTTGGTTATGGATTTAGAGACGGCGAAGGAGGTTTTGGTAGCAGAGAAGCAAATGGTAGGGGTATTCAGTACGACAATAGTTTTCACCATAGAGGAGATGGGGTCAACAATACCTTGTCATACGGTCTGGGATATGCCAGTGCATTTATCGAGTGGGCCGTCTTTGTTGATGACACCCAATATTCATTTTCAAACTCCAAAATAGAAGAGTTGACCGATTACTTTTTAGATGGTATTTGTAAGACCTCCATATATGGCAAATTTCCTGATCCAGGTGCTAAAAATAGAAGTATGAGCAGACCTGGATCTCTAAAACCTTTTAATCCTGACATGCCTGAAAAGCTATTATCGCTTTCCGATTATAGAAAAAAAGAATTACGGTCGATAATTAATCTTAGGCAAGATAAAAAGGGCGATATAATTTCCCACGCCACCTATTTTAGACATTCCGAGCACTTTACATTTCAACGTCCAAATTTCTTTACATCTGTGCGAATGTATTCTACCAGAGTGCACAACATGGAAGAACCTTACAATAGTGAAGGATTAATGAACCACTACAGGGGCGATGGTGCCAACCATATTTCAATTTCTGGTGATGAGTATTTCGACATCTGGCCTGTCTACGATTATCGCAAGATTCCTGGAGCCACCATTGCCCAAAATGACAAAATGCCAACCCCTAAAGAAATTACTAAATTAGGGCATACAGATTTTGTAGGAGCGGTAACCGACGGCACATATGGCGCGGTGGCATTCGACTTTAAAACATTAAGCGATACTCTAACTGCCAGAAAATCTTGGTTCTTTTTTGACACAGAGTTTGTTTGTCTAGGGGCCGGTATTTCGGCCGATAATGATAGTGATAAAATCGTAACAACATTAAATCAAACATTGCTACGAAGTCAACCTGCTGTTTTCAGTAATAATACCCTACTAGAATTAAAACCAGGTATAGAAAAGATTGATAACACCAGCTGGGTATTTCAAGATGGCATAGGATACGTATTTCCCAAACCAACAACGGTATATGTAAAAAATCAACAAGAAAGTGGAAGTTGGTGGAGAATCAATAAACAAGTCACATCCTCCAAAGAACAAATTTCCAAAGATGTGTTTGCCATATGGTTAGATCATGGGGCGAAACCCAAAAACCTGTCTTATCAATACATAGTAAAGCCGGCAACCACAATAGATAACTTAAAGAATTCAGATATCAACGAGGCTATATCCATCCTTTCAAACACCCCTTACCTACAGGCCGTAAAAAATAACGACCTAGGCATTTATCAAGTGGTTTTTTATAAGGGAGGCACAATTAAACTTAACGAATATCTAGAACTAACCTCAACTACTCCGGGAATAGTTATGCTAAAAATCGATGGAAATAACATAAACCAAATATCAGTTTCTGATCCAAACAGAGAACTTTTACAAATGCAGCTTACAGTATCTGCCAAAATAAACGAACAAGGGGAGCACTTTTCGGCAAAGTGGGAAAAACGTGAAAAACAATCCCACATAAAAATTAATATGCCAGTGGGTGTTGATGCCGGCAGTACAGTTACCCTGCAACTTTAATCTAATGACCATTTAACCACATTCACTTCTTAAGAAGCCAAGTAATCTATAATTTACTCATTACCTTTACCCTATTCTTAAAAGGTAGTTCATGCCCAAAACAAAAACCGCTTATTTCTGTCAAAATTGTGGTGCCCAGTACTCCAAGTGGGTCGGTCAATGTAGTTCTTGCAAACAATGGAATACAGTTGTAGAAGAGTTAGTTCAGAAGGAGGAAAAGCAAAGTTGGAAAACTACTTCGAACACCGCCAAAAAAGTTTCTAAACCCCTTCGTGTAAATGAAATTAGCACCGATAAGGAACTGAGGTTAAATACTTTTGACCTTGAGTTCAACAGGGTTCTAGGCGGAGGTTTGGTTCCTGGTGCTTTGGTGCTATTGGGTGGCGAACCTGGTGTTGGAAAAAGTACATTATTACTGCAAATCGCTTTAAAACTACCCTATAGAACATTGTACGTTTCGGGGGAGGAAAGCCAAAAGCAGATAAAAATGCGTGCTGACCGCATACACCCCGATAGCGAGAATTGTTATATTCTGACCGAGACAAAAACACAGAACATTTTTCGCCAAATAGAAGCCACGGAACCTGATATTGTGGTAATCGATTCCATTCAAACCTTACACTCCGATTATATAGAATCTGCCGCCGGAAGTATTTCTCAAATTAGGGAATGTACCGCCGAACTGATGAAATTTGCCAAAGAAACGAATACCCCGGTCATTTTGATCGGTCATATCACCAAAGACGGATCAATAGCCGGCCCTAAGATATTGGAGCATATGGTAGACACGGTTCTACAGTTCGAGGGAGACAGAAATTACGTCTACAGAATTTTGCGGTCTTTAAAAAATAGATTTGGATCTACCGCAGAACTTGGTATTTACGAAATGCAGGGCGCTGGCCTTCGAGAGGTCAATAACCCTTCTGAAATATTGATCTCAAAAAACGAAGAGAAACTAAGTGGTACGGCAATCGCTTCTACTATCGAGGGTATGCGGCCATTAATGATAGAAATACAGGCATTAGTCAGCACTGCAGTTTATGGCACCCCGCAAAGGTCGACTACTGGCTACAACGCAAAAAGACTTAATATGCTTCTGGCCGTCTTGGAAAAAAGGGCCGGTTTTAAACTGGGGGCGAAAGACGTCTTCTTGAACATTACAGGTGGAATATCTGTTGACGACCCCGCTATTGACCTTGCCGTAATTGCCGCCATACTCTCAAGCAATGAAGATATTCCAATTGAAAAGGGAGTCTGTTTTGCCGCCGAAGTAGGTCTGGCAGGAGAAATAAGGCCCGTACAACGAGTTGACCAACGAATCTTGGAAGCTGAAAAATTGGGCTTCACCTCGATCTACGTATCAAAAAACAATAAGATTAGTTTAAAGAATACAAAAATAGCCGTTCACAAAGCTGCTAGAATCGAAGATGTTGTTGGCGATTTATTCGGCTAGCGCCTATCTCTCATAATTCTAGCGCAAACTAAAATGACCAAAATTACCAAGACAATTAGCACCAATTGCCCTAACCCTACTTTTAAGAAAATCATACTTATGGTGCCGGATTAGGGATTTGATTATGAATCTCTTCTATACCTTTTAGCACATCGTCTGTCAGTTTAACATCGATACTACCTATATTTTCTTTCAATTGAGTCATGGTAGTCGCACCCACTATGTTGCTTGTTACGAATGGTCGCGTATTAACGAACGCCAAAGCCATCTGAGTAAGCGACAGGTTGTTTTCTTTTGCCAGTTGATGATACTTTTCCGTAGCTTTCACCGCCGTTTCACTACTATATCTATTGTATTGCGGAAAAAGACTGATTCGTCCGTTAGCTGGTTTCATTCCACCTAGGTATTTTCCTGATAAGGTACCGAAACCTAAAGGGGAATAGGCCAACAATCCGATTTTCTCCCTCATGGAAATCTCAGAAAGACCTACCTCGAACAATCGGTTCAATAAATTGTAGGGGTTTTGAATAGTCAAGGAGCGTGGTAGCCCAGCATGCACCTTACTTTCCATCAAAAAACGCATCGTACCCCATGGGGTTTCGTTCGATATTCCTATGTGTCGAATTTTCCCTTCCCTTACCAAATCACGAAGAGTTTCCAATACTTGATGAATGTTGTCTTGCCAATGGTCAGAAACATCGTGTTTATAACCCCTCTTTCCAAAATAGTTGGTGTTTCTTTCTGGCCAATGAAGTTGATAAAGGTCGATATAGTCTGTTTGCAAGCGACCCAAGCTACCTTCGACCGCCTCAATTATCGACTCTTTACTAAAACCCGTTGTGCGAATGAACTTGGTCATCTCCGCCTTTCCGGCAATCTTCGAGGCCAAAATAATTTTATCGCGATTGCCGTTCTTCTTAAACCAAGTGCCAATAATTTTTTCTGTGACCGAATGCCTATCGGGATGGGCAGGAATGGGATAAAGCTCGGCGGTATCAAAAAAATTGATTCCTTGATCAACAGCATAATCCATTTGCTCATGACCTTCAGCCTCCGTATTTTGATTTCCCCAGGTCATTGTACCTAGGCAAATTTTACTTACTTCAATATCGGTGTGCGGAAGTTGGGTGTACTTCATGTTGTTTATTTGGGGTGTTGTTTCTTGAAAAACCCAAATTTAAGCAAAACCTATGGCCTAAGTCTGTTGCTCAGGTTAATTTTCGATTTCTAGTAAAATCGGACAGTGGTCACTATGTTTGGCATCTTTAAGAATAACAGACCTTTTAAGTTGATCCCTTAATGGTTCGGCTACCATGCCATAATCAAGGCGCCAGCCTTTATTGTTTGCCCGGGCATTGGCCCTATAACTCCACCAAGTATAATTATCAGCTTCTTTGTTGAAGTGACGAAAACTATCTATAAACCCGCTATTAATAAAATTACCTATCCATTCACGTTCAACAGGTAGAAACCCTGATACGTTTTTTAAGCCTACAGGGTTGTGAATATCAATTGCCTTATGGCAAATATTGAAGTCGCCTACAACAACAAGGTTCGGATGGTTCTTTCTGAGCTCTTCGGTATATTTCTGAAAATCGGCCATATAGGTCAATTTATGTTCAAGACGGGCTAAGTTAGTACCTGATGGCAGATACATGCTCATGACCGACAAATTTCCAAAATCGCACCTTATGTTCCTTCCCTCAAAATCCATGTAATCAATGCCGGTGCCAACTTGTATGAAATCGGGTTTAATCTTTGATAAAATGGCCACACCGCTATAGCCTTTCTTTTGGGCACTGAACCAATAATGATAAGGAAAGCCTGCGGCTTCAAAAAGGGTAAGATCAAGCTGCTCTTTCATGGCCTTTATCTCTTGTAAACAGACAACATCAGGTTTGACGGCCTGCAACCAATTCAAAAGACCTTTGTTTAAAGCTGCACGCACCCCATTTACGTTATAAGAAACTATTTTCATGCATTTGAAGAATTAATGGCAAAATAGGTATTAGCCCAGTATTAAAAAAACGTGTGGTGAGTTTACCCGTTCTCCGCTTATTTCAAAGAAGCACTCTATTTACGACTGGTTAAGATTTTAGCCGTATTTTTGGTACTTACCCAGCCTCATAAATGAAAGCACTTACATTCCCCTTTTTACTTTTTACCGCCTTAGTCTTTGCCCAAAACAATTCACAAAATGATAGTATCACCCAACTGGATGAAGTGATATTGTTAGATGCCTTGAAAACCAAAAATGCCATAGGTATTGAGCCATCTTCGGTTATATCGGCCCAAATATTCCAGAATTATAGCCCTGCCGATTTGGCTTCTTCGGTAAATCAAATACCGGGAGTTTTCATTCTCTCCGGAGCTTTGAACACCAACCGTATAACTATTAGGGGTATAGGCAGTAGAACTGCTTTTGGCACCGATAAGCTCAAATTATATTATAACGATATTCCTGTAACAGATGGTTCAGGTTTTTCGACCATCGAGGCCTTTGACTTAGAAAACCTGAGTCAGATTGAGGTCATTAAAGGCCCGAAGGCATCTTCTTTTGGCTCCAACCTTGGGGGCGCCATAATTTTAACACCAAAAAAGGCCATTGGCAATTCGACCAACCTGAATAACAATTTTACAGTGGGCTCATTCGGAATGATAAAGAACAATCTTTCGTTCAATCATAATGACGGCAAGTTACGGGTCGGCCTTCAGTATGGCCATATGGAAACTGATGGCTATCGTGATAACAGCCGTTTTGACAGAGACGGATTGTTGCTTAATACATCTTACAAGATCAATGATAAAAATACGCTTGGTCTCTTGGTCAACCATATTGACTATACTGCGCACATCGCCAGTTCTATCGGAGCAACGGCGTTTGCAGAAGACCCAACACAGGCCGCCGCCAATTGGGGAGGCGTTTCGGGTTACGAGGCAAATAACTATACTTTGGTAGGCTTGAACTATAAACGCTCGATCAGTGAGCATTTGTCGAATTCTACCAGTGTTTTCTATAGTTATTTAGATCACTTTGAAAAAAGGCCCAGACCTTTAGGTTTTCTTGATGAACATACAAATGGTTACGGAATTCGAACCAACTTTACCGGTGATTTCTCCATTTTCGAAACGGTTACGGAATATTCTTTTGGAGGGGAGCTTTATAAAGATGAGTATGATTGGGCCTTATATGAAACTCTTGAAACAGAAAGTAACGGCAGCCTACAAGGCAATTTGTTCGCTGACAATAAAGAGTTCAGGAGGCAACTCAACTTATTTGGCACTGTATTATTTCCAATAACAGAAAAATTAAGTTCACAGTTGGGCTTCAACATCAATAAGACCAGCTACGATTTTCGTGATAAATTTAATACGGGTGCGGCCAATACGAGTGCAGAACGAAGTTTTAAAACCATCTTTTTGCCAAGTTTGAACCTTCAATATAGCATGAACGAAGACCTGCAATTCTTCACGAATATCAGTAGAGGTTTTTCTAACCCTACAGTCGAACAAACTCTCACCCCAGAAGGTGTGATCAACCCAGATATAGCGCAAGAAATCGGCATCAATTATGAAATCGGAACAGAGCTGTTTTTACATCAAAAACGGTTTCATTTAAATCTAGTGGGCTATCAAATGGATGTAAAAAACCTTTTAGTGGCCGAAAGAGTTGCCGAAGACCAATATATTGGCAGAAATGCAGGTAAGACCAAACACAGGGGGTTAGAAATCACCATGGATTATAGGTGGAATATAAATTCAAACATAGTTTTATCGCCATTTTTGAGCTTTACCCTCAATGACCATAAGTTCGTAGACTTTGTTGACGAAGATGAAGTGTATTCTGGTAACCCTTTGACAGGAGTGCCAAAACAACAAAGAACAGCCGGTATTCAGCTGCGTTTGTTCCAAGACTTTTATTGGAATATTACCCACAGACATGTTTCGGAAATTCCCCTACGGGATGACAATAGTTTGGAAAGCGATCCTTATACCGTATTTACTACCAGATTAGGATACCACAAAAAATTGACACCCAAATTTACATTGGGTGCCGATTTCGGAATCAATAATATTTTTGATGAAGTTTATGCCTCGTCAGTTCTTATCAATGCCGGAAGTTTTGGCGGTGAACCCCGCTATTACTATCCCGGTGATGCAAGAAATTATTACGGCAGCCTACGATTGGGTTATCAGCTGTAATTATTTACTTGGAGTAAGGCCAGATTCCTTTTAAAGTTTAAAGCATCTTTTTAAGCCACCCTTTCATATCGACCTCTTGATGAATGATACTTTTCAAATCATCAATGGCCACACGCTCTTGCTCCATACTATCCCGATAGCGGATTGTAACGGTTTTATCTTCTAGAGTTTGGTGGTCAACCGTGATACAGAAAGGGGTACCATTAGCATCCTGTCTTCTATAACGTCGCCCCACAGCATCCTTTTCATCATAAAGAACATTGAAATCCCATTTAAGGTCATCAACAATCTCTTGGGCAACTTCCGGCAGACCGTCTTTTTTAACCAACGGAAAAACTGCCGCTTTTGTAGGAGCCAAAACAGCCGGTAATTTCAAAACAGTTCTAAAAGTTCCGTTCTCCAGTTCTTCTTCCTGTAGAGAATTTGCGAAAACGGCCAAGAACATACGATCAAGACCAATTGACGTTTCTAATACATAGGGCACATAGCTTTCACGAGTTTCGGGGTCAAAATACTGTAGTTTTTTTCCTGAATACTTTTCGTGGCTGCCCAAATCAAAATCGGTTCGAGAGTGTATGCCCTCCAATTCTTTAAAGCCAAAAGGAAATCTAAATTCTATATCGGCAGCGGCATCTGCATAGTGGGCCAATTTTTCATGGTCATGAAAACGATAGTTATCCTCTCCCATTCCTAAAGAAAGATGCCACTTCATACGGGTTTCTTTCCATTTCTCGTACCATTCTTGCTGGGTTCCCGGCTTAATGAAAAACTGCATTTCCATTTGTTCGAATTCCCGCATTCTAAAAATAAATTGCCTCGCGACAATCTCGTTTCTAAAAGCCTTTCCGGTTTGTGCGATCCCAAAAGGAATTTTCATCCTTCCCGTTTTCTGTACGTTCAAGAAGTTGACAAAAATACCTTGCGCAGTCTCTGGCCTAAGATAAAGATCCATAGCACTTTCGGCAGAGGCACCGAGCTTGGTTCCGAACATAAGATTGAATTGCTTAACATCGGTCCAGTTTTTTGAACCTGACATTGGGCAAGCTATCTCAAGTTCTTCAATCAACTTTTTTACATCGGCCAAATCTTCCTTTTCCAAGGATCTGGCCAATCTTTTAAGTATCGTATTTGCTTGTTCTTGATAATCAACAACACGTTGGTTGGTTGCCAAAAATTGCTCTTTGTCAAACTTATCGCCAAATCTCTTGGCTGCTTTAGCAACTTCCTTCTCGATTTTTGCTTCGATTTTTGAAACATAATCTTCTACTAAAACATCGGCCCTATACCTTTTTTTAGAGTCTTTGTTATCAATAAGCGGATCATTGAAAGCATCTACGTGGCCCGAAGCTTTCCACGTGGTGGGGTGCATAAATATGGCAGCATCTATACCGACGATATTATCGTTCAGTTGCACCATGGCCTTCCACCAATAATCCCTTATATTTTTCTTAAGTTCAGAGCCATTCTGAGCATAGTCATAAACAGCGCTCAACCCATCATAAATCTCACTTGATTGGAATACATAACCATATTCCTTAGCATGGGAAATTACCCTCTTAAAATCGTCTTCTTGTTTTGCCATGCGGCAAAAATAGGATATTACGGAAAGTCAAAAAAAATTATTTCAGTTCAAATTCTGTGGAAGACAACAGTTTCTGGCCTTCAAAAATATTAAGCCTGTACGTACCTTCTTCCAACGAACCCTGAGGAATGGTTATAAAATCGCAGATAGTGGTTTCTTCACCATCAAAATTGAACTCGACCCTTTTGCTGTATACGTTGCCGTTAAATGAGATTGTATTGGCGTTGTCTTCTATAACCTTCATATTGGGATCTAGAAACTGATAGTAAATAACCTTAGTGGTATTCATCTCGGTTATATCGGCAAGTACAGTAACACAGCCACGTAACTTTTCGATAATCGAGGCTTTATTGGTATTGATAGGACGGCCACTTCTCAAACGGAAACCACTGCCTTCTGTAGCCTGTAGACTTAAATAACTCTTTGATTTAAGCTCTCTATTAAGTTCTTGAATTTTTTGTCTTTGCAAAGCTTCGGCCTCTGCCAACGATATACTCTTGCCCTTTAATTGCTCAAGCTCTTGTTTCGTCTTTTCGTATTTTTCGGTAAGCAGAACATTGTTATATCTCAAGAAATTATTCTTAAGCTTAAGACTATCGTTCTTGGCTTCTAACCTGCGGAGTTCGGTCTTGTATTCCCTTAGCTTTTCAACCGTAAAGTTCAATTGACCGACAGAATCCAATAATTGCTGAATTCGATACTTTGAACTTTCCAGTTCTATTTCATTTACCTCGTTGAGAGCCGATAATCGATCTACATCGGTCTTCATAAGGCTTAAATCTTGCACCAAGATCTGCTTTTCCCTTTCCAAGAAAGCTATTTCGCTTCTTGATTGGGCATAGCTATAATAGAATGCAATCAAAATACCTATAATCACAGCGACTAAGGCAGCAAAAATTATCTTGTAATTGAATTTGTTATCTTGAACGTTCATTGGGAACGGATGAGCTTTAGGTAAGTTGGGCTTTAAGACTTAAGATTTTGCTGTACAAAAAGTTAACAAATATACTAATAGATATCAATTCGGTTTTGTTTCCAAGGGTGTGTTTTGGATGTAATGACCATTTAATCAGAGGAGAGGAAACGCTCTGTACAGTTTGTCGGAACAATTTGCCACTCACCGATTATACTTTTAACGAAGAAAACCCAGTAGACCGTATATTTTATGGTAGAATTAACATAGAAAAGGCCAGTTCGTTCCTCTTTTTCATTGAAAAAGGCATCGTTCAACAAGTCATACACAACCTAAAATACAGAAACCAAGAACATATAGGCGATTTTCTAGGAGACTGGTATGGGCAACAGCTACTAGAAAACCACGAGCTCAAGAATACTATTGATTTGGTTATACCCGTACCCCTACATTTCAAAAAACTAAGAAAAAGAGGCTATAACCAAGTTTCAAAATTTGCCCAGAAACTCGCATTCTATCTAAAAGCTGAATACGTTGATAATCTTTTGGTCAAAACATCAAATACCAAAACACAAACACGTAAAAGTAGGGTGGGCAGATGGCAACAAGAAAAATCACTTTACAAATTGCAAGACCCATCGCGAGTCAACAACAAAAGAATACTATTGGTTGACGATGTAATTACAACCGGAGGAACTATGGAAATTTGTGCCCAAGCACTATCAAAAGGCACAAATACCACCATCTATATAGCCAGTATGGCAGTGGTTCCTAAAACTGGCAATTGAAAAATTAGTTGTTTCTTTGTGGCCTAGATTTTACGATTATGGTTCGTAGGTTGGTGGCCTTTCTCTTCTTAGTTTTCATCGCTCTTACTGTATGGCAATGCGCCAGAAAAGGCAGCCCTTCGGGAGGGCCGAAAGATATAACGCCGCCTAAATTGGTCAGAACCGAGCCCGATAGCATGACTATCAATTTCAAGGCGAGTAAAATTCGCCTCTACTTTAATGAACTCATCAAATTGGAGGATGTACAAAATCAATTAATAGTTTCCCCTCCATTGAAATATCAGCCTGAAATTACGCCTCAAGGGGGTGCCAACAGATATGTTGAGTTTAAATTTAAGGATACCTTACGAGAAAATACCACTTACACCCTCAACTTTGGGCAAAGCGTTCAAGATAACAATGAAGGCAACCCAAGTAGTTTCTTAACCTATGTTTTTTCTACGGGTGATTATATCGACTCTTTAAGATTATCTGGGGCGGTCAGAGATGCCTTCAAAAAAAAGGCTGATGATTTTATCAGCGTAATGCTATACGAAATCGATACGGCATATACCGATTCTACTATTTTTCAGAAACCACCCAACTATATCACCAATACACTTGATAGTGCCGTAATCTTTAGATTAAAAAATTTGAAGGAGGGTCAGTACAAGTTATTCGCACTCAAAGACGCAGGAAAGAATAATATTTTCGATCAAAATGCCGATAAGATTGCCTTTTTGAACGACACGATTACTTTGCCCACAGATTCTACCTATGTGCTGACACTGTTCAAAGAAGTGCCCAATTTTAGTATGGCAGTGCCCAGTTTAGTGGCTAAAAACCGGATTCAATTTGGTTATTATGGGGATGCCTCAGGTGTGAAAATCGAACCTCTTACGGCCTTACCCGATACTGTAAGGACGAAAGTGGTAAAAGAACGTGATAAAGATACGCTCAACTACTGGCTGACACCCTTTGAAATGGACTCTCTCATTTTCACCGTAACCAATGAGCGTTTAATGGTCAGGGATACCTTTACTGTTAAAAACAGAAAAGTGGGTATTGATTCTATGCGATTGAACCCTAATCAAAGTGGCTCCTTAAGTTTTAGTCTGCCTTTCTATATAGCATCAAACACACCTATCAGTGAGGTCGATACCACAAAAATGAGCATGATGAACCAAGATTCGCTGCCCGTTTCCTATTTGGCATCTTTAGATAGTATAGAGAATAAAGTTGACTTTAAGTTTGAACGAGAACCCAATCAAAGCTATCAATTAGACCTTCTACCAGGTGCTATAACCGACTTTTTTGGTCAAAGCAATGATACTACCGCTTATTTTCTTTCCACTGGCAGTTATGCCGATTATGGAAACCTCAGATTTGAAGTAAACGTCAAAGAAGATAGATACCCTTTAATAGTTCAACTCACGGATGAACAAGGCACCCTCAAAAGGGAGATTGTCGCAAGAGAGCCCCAATCATTTGAATTCAACCATTTAGAGCCAGCGATGTACCTGCTAAGGGTTATTTTCGACACTAATGATAACGGCAAATGGGATACTGGCAGCTACCTCAAAAAAAGACAACCCGAAAAAATAAGTTACTACCCAGACGTTATCGAGATTCGTGCCAACTGGGAAAAAGTGGAAACCTTTACTATTCGAGAGTAAAGTCATCCATATCTTCTAAGAATTTTAATTTCTCTCTAGTTTCCTCGATGTGGTTTCTTTCGATAGTTGAATAGAGAATAGCTTCCCTTTCGGAGTACGCCAATTGCTCGCCCAAGCAATCGTATGTAGCAGAGTGGCCGGAATATTTATGCCCCTTCTCGTCTACACCTACTCTATTGACGCCAACACAATAGGCCATATTTTCAATAGCCCTAGCCTTTAAAAGTGCATCCCAGGCTCCGACTCTGGGTTTTGGCCAATTAGCTACATATAGCAATACGTCATATTTCTCGACATTTCTGGCCCAAACCGGAAATCTTAAATCATAACAAACCATCGGGCAAATCTTGAAGCCTCTAAAATTGACAATCAACTTTTTAGCACCCGAGTTATATACTTCGTTTTCACCTGCCAAGGTAAAAGTGTGCCTCTTGTCATAATAGTCAATTCCGCCATCCGGCTTCACAAAAAACAAACGATTGGTAAAGAATTCTTGTGCCTCATAAACAATGCTACCAACAATGGCGGCATTCTGTTTTTGGGCCAACTTTTTCATCCATACCAAAGTGTTTTCTCCTTCTGAGCTGTGGATATTTTGAGGGGTCATGGTAAACCCAGTCGTGAACATTTCCGGCAGAATCATCATATCAATTTCCTCATTTACATCAGCCAATTTGTTCTCAAAATAGTTTCTATTGGCTTCGGGATTCTCCCAAACAAGAGGTGCCTGTATCAACGCAATCTTTAGCTGGTCTTTCATTTTAGTCGAAATAAACTTGATTTGAACCATTATTGGTCAATTCGAACAGGTGTTCAATTTGAGATTTCAAAATTCTGTCCTCCGATAGCTCGGGTAATTTATCCACATCAAAATAATCAGCTCCTTGCATATCGAATCCGTGGTTTAGATGACCTCCTTTAACTTCGCAGTAAAATATAAGCTTATAAATATAAAATGGTTGCGGTGGGTGCGGGTGACAACGCTTATCATAAACCGCCAACAACCGTTTCACCTCGGCCTCCAGCCCCGTCTCTTCTTTAATTTCTTTCAGTACAGCTTCCGAAGGCGTATCGCCGATATCGGCCCATCCTCCAGGAATCGTCCATTTACCATCTATACGCTCTTTTGCCAAAAGTATTTGCTGTTTGTCATTTAGCACAAAGGCCCTAACATCTACCTTTACGGTTGGATAATCTTTCTCAGGTAAAAAGAAATTGTCTAAAACTGATAATTCAGAATTTGACAAATGACTCAATAATTGAAGGCTTATTTGTCTTATTTCGGTATATCGCTCTTCGGAATAATCGCTTTCAGCGTACACAAGACCTGTTTCGGCTATAGCCTTTAATCGTTTTATTAAAGTAAGCTGATCTTCATTCGTTAAACCCATCAATCTCGCTCTAAAAGTTGCACCAACTCATCGGAACCCTGAAGTTTGGCGTGATCAAGGGCTGTTTGACCCCGATTATCTTTTACCGATTTATCAGCGCCGTTTGCCAGTAATAACTTTGCTATCTCAGGCCTCTTAAAAGTTGCGGCGTAAATAAGACTAGTACCGCCCATTGCATTTCTATGATTGACATTCGCTCCGTTTTCGACCAGAAGTTCGGCCAATTGGTCATAGCCTTTAAAACAGACTCCCATTAAGGCGGTATTGCCCGCCCCGTCAACTTCGTCTACCCCGGCCCCTTGGTTTAAAAGTAATTGGGCAATATCAAATTGATTGTAGTAGGTTGCCAATATTAAGGGTGTAGAGCCGCGTTGGTCTTTTAGACCTATCAATTCTGGATTTTGTTGAACCTTCTTCTCTACCTTGGTCACATTACCCTCCCTAATGTCGTTTAAAAAATCTTCATTCATGTTTGCCATAATAATTCACCCGAAAAAGCAGTTAATCTATAGTATTAAGTTGTCATTGTAAATTACGAAAATCGATGTTTACAAAGTTTATAAAGCGTATTTTAATATTATGGCTTCATCGCTTTTGTTTATAGTTTGAAAGCTGACTTCGTACGACGTCGGCAAAAAATTTGAAAGAAATGTCCATAGCCAGTTAGTTATTTTCCTACTTTAAACTTTATTTTTAACTTCACACTAACCAAATTCCCCTAAATAATTGGATGCACTGACCGTTGATTCACTTATAAAAGATTCTCCAGTAGCCATTGCCCTACTTGATGAGGACTGTCGTTTTCAAAATTATTCCACTGTTTGGCTACATCAATTCTGCCCTGATCATACAGATATCGAAGGAAAGTTTTTCTTCGACATTATGCCAAATTTACCCTTAGACCTTAACGATGTGCTTCCGTTGGCACTTGAAGGACAATCGAGTGAACATACCGGCAAAAAATTTCTTTCGGACAATGGGGCCTTTAAATGGCTCAAGTGGAAGGTGAACCCTAAAAAGAATTCAGCGGGTGAAATAGACGGTCTTATAGTTGTTCTTGAAGATGTAACGGAACAGCGCAAAAAAGAAGTCATTCACCAACGCGCCTTGGAGGTAGCCCGTATCGGAGGATGGGAAATCGACCTATTGACCAATGACCTTTTCTGGACTGATATTACCAAAGAAATTCATGAAGTTCCCCTCGATTATGTACCCAAATTAGAAGAGGGTATTAATTTTTATAAAGAGGGAAGACATAGAAATACTATCAACAAGGTGGTGGATAGGGCTATAACCACAGGGACACCATGGGATGTCAAGCTGGTCATAGTAACCGCCAAAGGAAGGGAAAAATGGGTCCGGGCAATGGGCGATGTTGAAATGCGTGACGGCAAGTGTGTTCGTATCTTCGGAACATTTCAAGATATTGATGATGAAAAGAAAATGGAGCTCAAACTTAATGAGGTCTCCAATAGGCTGGCGATAGCCACAACCGGGTCTAAAATCGGTATTTGGGAATATGACCTGACTACTGAAAACATTGTATGGGATGACAACATGTATGCCCTTTACGGGGTAAAAAGGAAAAAATTTAATCCTAACAATACGGAGGATTGGACATCGATAATGACGCCCGAGGATATGGAAGCTCTATCTAAAACCCATGCCGCCGCACTAGAAGGAGAAAAAGATTATAACACCAAATTCAGGGTGAGATGGCCCGACGGACAAGTAAAACATATTGGTGCTAGGGCCGTCATTCTAAAAAATAGTAAGGGCAAACCAATCAAAATGATTGGTACCAATCTTGATATTACAGAACTCACTCAAACTCAAATGATGCTTGAAAAGAGCGAAGAATCTTTTCATGAGGCATTTGAACGATCCAATACGGGTATGGCATTGGTCGGCATCGAAGGTAATTGGATCAGAGTTAATAAAAGATTGTGCGAAAAGCTGGGGTATTCGCAAGAAGAACTTCTAAAGACCACCTTTCAAGATATCACACATGTAGATGATCTGGATAAAGACCTACAACTTTTATATGAGGTTATCGATGGCAAAAGAGACAGTTATAGAATAGAGAAACGATACCTGCATAAAAAAGGGCATACGGTATACGCCATTTTAACGGTGACCGCTGTGAGAAATATCGATGGCGACCTTTCGCACTTCGTATCTCAAATTATGGACATTACCCATCGAATTAGAGCTGAAAAGGAATTGACCCGATTGCTTGAGGTGACCAAAAACCAAAATGACAGCCTCTTGAATTTTGCGCACATCGTCTCTCATAATCTACGATCGCACGCCACCAATCTATCAATGCTTACTGGTTTCTTAGCTGGCGAGAAAGACGAAGCGGAAGTGACAGAAATTCACTCAATGTTGAAGGATGCATCAGAAAGTTTGAATGAAACAGTCATTCACTTGAATGATGTGGTACAATTAAAGGTAGGTGCCTCAGAAAAAATGGTACTGGTCAATTTATACGATACCTTGTTCACCGTTAAGAAAAATCTGAGCGTACTCTTTCAAGAAAAAGATGTTACATGCCAAGTTGATATGCCCAAAAATTTGAATATCATGGGCATACCAGCTTACGTAGATAGTATTTTTCTTAATTTACTTACCAACGGAATTAAATACAGCTCGCCCGATAGAGCGCCTTTGTTGAAGATATCTTCAGAAATTACTGATAAAAATGTAATTTTAAGCTTTGAAGACAATGGTTTGGGCATTAATCTAAAGAGACACGGAAAGAAAATCTTTGGAATGTACAAAACCTTTCATAGAAACAAAGATGCCAAAGGCATTGGCCTTTTCATTACCAAAAACCAAATTGAAGCGATGAACGGTCATATTGAAGTTGAGAGTGAGGTTAACAAGGGAACCACTTTCAAATTATATTTTGACAGGACTCAAATTAAATAGAGATGGCTAAAATTAACACTACTTGTATTATTGACGACGACCCCATTTTTGTTTACAGCACGAAGCGAATAATGAAGGAGGTCGATTTTAGTGACGAAATCATTGTATTCAACAATGGCCAAGATGCCATTGATGGATTATCAGATATGGTTGAGGATAATTTGAAACTGCCTCCGGTAATTTTTCTCGATTTAAATATGCCCATAATGAATGGGTGGGAATTTTTAGATGATTTTGTTCAAATACCCAACCCTAATCGTGAACAGGTGGTCATTTACATCATCAGTTCTTCTATCGATCCCCGTGACTTAGAGAGAATCAAAAACTACCCTGCCGTCAACAATTATATTCTTAAGCCAGTGGTTCGCGAAGACCTGCATACGGTTTTAGAGCAGATAAGTGGCGTTCAGAGTAGTTAAAGTACTTTTTGTGTCGTATTTTTAAATCATCCCCACACAGAATAAATAAAACTTAACTCTTGATGCAAAAAGGTTTTGAAAACATCTGTATAGTCGATGATGATGCCATATCAATTTTCGGGCTTAAAAGGGCCCTTCGAAAATTCTGCCCCGATTGTGACCCCGAACCTGAAGTTTTTGAAAATGGTTTGGATGCCCTTGAGACCTTCGAACGTAGAGTTGAAGTGAATGAAGAATTACCCTCCATCATTTTTGTTGATTTGAACATGCCGGTAATGAACGGTTGGGAATTTGTTGAAGACATCAAAAGAGATGAAAGTTTGAAGCATCTTGCCCCTCATATCTTCATTATGAGTTCGTCAATTGATCCTGCTGATAGAAATCGCGCCAAAATACTGGGTCTAGAGAAAAACTATCTTTCTAAACCGGTTACCTATGAAACCTTAAAAGCTAGGTTCTCTACCTAATTATTCCCTTTTGAGCTTTACAATTAATCCCTGATTCCAGGAGAGAAATCACTCGGTGCTATTTGAGGCTGATTTATAGTACCGGAATCACCTGTATCATTAAATATCTGCCATTCGGCAGCATTAAAATTAGAGTTTGCTCTTAAGACTTCCGGTAAGCGCACAGCGCGGCCATCTTCAAATTCATGGTCGGTTCCCGAACCGTCCTCGCCAATACGGCCAAATGTATCTATAACGTTTCCGAAAGGGTCTATCAATTGTAAATTATCGTCTCCATTAGAGTCTGCAGGCGTATTGGTACCTACTGAAATATCCGCCGGAAAACCATAAACGATTTCGAATTCGGTAGCATTGGGCGATATAACCATAGTAGATTCCGGCTCTATGTAATAATCGGATAAATCAATAATTGAGCTCAAATCTGAATTGGCATTGGTATAGCGAACCAATGACCATCCTTTTAGACTTAAAGTTTCGGAACCTGAATAGTAAAGTTCAACAAAACGGGCGCCGGAATTATTATCAGGGTCGGCCAATTCTGAGATAAAAAGCTGATCAGACGTAAATTCATCTATCAATTCTTCGCACCTGTCATTCGTAAAGCTCAAATCGTTTAAATCACGAATGACCAAATACCGATTGCTTCTGTCTGAAATCAGCACACCTGTCAAGCTTCCACTTTCATTGGGTATTACCTCTGACTGAAAATCGGAATACCCGCTATTCAAAATTTTTAAATCTTCATCATTACAATCAATCAGATTTCGTACGGTTTCCTCCTCTCGAATGGCAAAGGGTTCACCGACTTCATTTTCTAAAAATTCGACACGGTCGAAACGAACCAAAGTGCCCAATGGCGCCTCTTCTATATCAGCTACGGAAATAATCACTGGATTTATCTCGGCCGGGGCGTCACAAGACTTGAAAAGGTAATCGTCGATTACCCCTGCGGGCAAGCGCCCTACCGACGTATTACCAAAAGACTCAAAAGTAGCCCCCAACTTGTATTGCTCATTAGACTTTCCAAAATAAAGGCCTTTGAGTTTTATAAATATTTTACTGCCTACCGGATAAAACAAATGACTTTCCCGTAAATCGATTTCTATTTGAAGCCCTGCAGTTGGATTAGTAGAACGGTCTTGAAAATAAATTACGCTAAAAAAATTATTGTCCCTGTCCGATGAAATGACATAACCTTCAATTATCAAGTCATCTTGAATCTGAAATGTTTCTCCTTCGTGGAGACTCATCAATTCTAAATAGCTAATGTTGGCACTTAGGTTTTCACGGCAAAAATCGGAAGGATTCTCAAATTCTCTATTACATGCAAAATTCAAAACAAACACAATCAAAATACCCAATAGTATTGAGGCCCTTATTATTGGTGCAAATAAATCATAGGTGATGTATTTTGATAAAAGATTCATTCTGATACCATTTTAAAAACTAAAAGCAAGGTTGATAAAATAAGTTCGGCCATAGCCATACCAATATTTGGGCGCAAAAGATGGGCTACCGCTTAGGTTATCATCTCGTAATTGCCCGAAATTTCCATTTCTACTCTGTTCGTACCCACCAGTTCGAAATGTAGCATCGAACAAGTTGTTTATACTGGCAAAAACGCTTAAATACTTACCGTTGTGAAGCCAAGATTTGCCTCCCACCAAATTAAGTAGATAGAAGTCTTCTAGCGGACTTTGCCTCAATAATTCAGCCACGTTTTCTTCAGTTGCATCAGGAAAATTTTGACCAGTTTCAGGGTCTAGCAAGAAACTTTGGGTACGAGTAATAGTAGAAATATTTATGTAACTATCCTTAAGGTAATTGGTTGTCATGCTCAACCACCAATATTTAGGGTCGCGATATTCTATGCCCATTGAATAGGCCTGTTGCGGCCCTTGGGCCAATTTATAATCTTTGACCATGGCAGGACCTAAGTCCAAAGCCCCATCCAAATTAATAAGGTCCTCCTCGCGACCTGCTGTATCAAAATTTATTCTCACGTTCGGGTTACTAGCATATACGAATCTACCAACTGCTGCAACTGCACTTAACTTTACGTAAGATGAGGCTTGATATTCGAGCCCTAGTTCTAATCCTTTATGAAGTTTATCCAAGTCTGTCAATACTTCCTGAACAAAGTCAGAGCCGACACCTGTATCTACAAAAAAGAAGTTGATATCGGTAGTATTTTGAAAACGGGTGTAATAAGCGTTTAGTCTACCGCTTAGTTTTGGTAGCCTCAAATGATAACTAAAATCAATGGCGTTCAATCTTTCATTTTGAATCTCTGGAACTACCAAATTGTTTTCTCTAGGATTAATAAAGGTATTTTGGAGGGTGGGCGCTTTTAAAATATAACCCGCATTTAAATCAAGCCAATGCCTATCGTTAATCTTGTAACCTAAGCCGGCCTTAGTTTCGATATTCTGAAAAGAAACATCTTCACTCTTACCCAACGAAGTATCATTAAAGCGCTCATTTTGAAAAAGCCCCTCTCTACTATAACCTAAACTTTTGAATGCAATGGCCGAAAAGACATTGAATTTTTTACTGTGATATCTAGCCTGTCCAAAAAGCCGATATTCCGCGGCACTCAATCGATAGTTGTAATTGAAAATATCATTTTCTCTCTTTTCTATCGGACCATTAACGTCATTTAACGTGCTTGAAAAAGTATCAATGTCAGAATGGTAATCAGCACCCAACAAATCATCTATTTTAGCGTAATTGGAAGACTTAAGAAATTTTGCATTCACCCCAAAATCTAATTGTAAATGATTGTTCAAATAAATATTGGCAATAGTGTTTACGGTATACTGCTCATCGTCTATCACGTCATCATACAGCATATAGCTAGCCATACCATTGTTGTTAGCCGTATATAATTTTGACCAGTTTATTTGCGGATTTTCAACGAAACCTTTTTCCGCCATTACAGCACTCTTAAAATTGGCTCCTAAAGGACCATTGATGTAAAAACTAGGTAAGTACCTGTAGTAAGTTGGATCGGGATTTGGCGCATTATAATAGCCCAACCTACTTCTTCGATGAGTCCCGAACTGATAGGCAAATCCAGAATTTATACTAACCTTGTCGGATTCATATCTATGATTGAACATTAAAATGGGCTCAGAAATCTTTCTTTCGCGCGAGTTTCTTATTTTGTCATTTTGCTCGCCCCAATAAGGGTTGTAAGTATTACCCATTAAATTGAAAACTTCTTCGGTAATGGCAGAAGACCTACCTCGCCGATTAGATGCTAAAATTCCTGTGAAATTAATACTGTGATGGTTATTAAAGTGATATTCCAATCCGCCGAAAAAGCTATAGGCATCATATAAGGTTCCATCAATATACCCTTCACCGCCCCATCTTTTGGAAGACGATACGGTATAGGCCAAACCATTATCTTTAAGACCGGAATTATAGGTAACCATTAATCGGCCCGTATAGGTTCTGTTCGATGCCGAAGCTGTCAATCGAGTACCTTTTCTTAAACCAGTGGGTCGAACATCAATATTGGTATTTCCCAAAATTCCCCCAAATGTGTAATCTGAAGGACTCATACCATTTGAAAATTGTTGATTTCGCTGAATATCATTAAGCCCTCCCCAATTATTCCATTGAGGTCTGCCATCGTAGAACTTGTTCATTGATATTCCATTGATAGACACCTCTCCATTACTAGAATCATAACCTTTTACCCTGAAGAAAGCTTGTCCGAAATCGAAAGCCGCTCTTTGAAGAAAAACGTCACGTGTAGCCTGTAGAAGACCAGAGGGGTTAGAGATATCATTATCATCTGTGAGCTCTGAATCGGTAAGTGTTATAAGATTGGCAGATTGTTCGATTGTGACATCGTCATCGAGCCAAATAGTGCCAAGTTCCAATTCCGCCTTTTCTAAATAGAGTTCTATCCTTTTTGAGGAATATCCCGGAGCCTCAACTGTTAGTAGTACATCGGCAGTAAGTGATTCAATATGAAAGTAGCCTTCTTCATCACTCAGTTCTGAAATATTGGTCTGGTCTATTCCAATTAATGCTTCACTGATAGGGGTATTAGTTCTTGAAGACACTATTCTTCCCTTGACCCCATAAACATCTTGCGCGTAACTTATCAGGCCAATGAAAAATGTAACAGTAAAAAGAAGTAGATACCGCATTAGATACTTTTGATAAATCTTTTGCCGTTTCTATAACGAAAATTAAGAACATTCTTACATATGGATGACATATTATCTATATTTTTTCGTTTATTAAATGATATGCTTTGATTCTTAAAATGAAAATTGGCCTTTTAATTTACTTTATTTTATCCCTTTTATCGGTTCACGGGCAGACTGAACAAACCTATCAGGTTAGAACTATCGCTTTTTATAACTTGGAAAACCTATTTGATACCAAGAACGATACTTTAACTTTTGATGACGACAGAACCCCTGAAGGAAAAGACAATTGGACCGATGAACGCTATCAAAAAAAGCTTCACAACATGGCACAAACGCTATCTGAAATAGGCTCTTCTAACACAGGTACCGCTCCTGATATTATCGGAATCTGTGAAGTAGAAAACATTGAGGTCATACAGGATCTCTTGGTCAGTAAGTCTTTAAAGAACTTAGGGTATGAAATTGTGCATTACGACTCGCCCGATGAACGCGGAATCGACGTAGCCCTACTCTATAAAGAAAACGCCTTTTTACCTGCATCATATGCCAGCCATCGATTGATTTTAATGGATGAAAACGAGGAGCGAAACTATACAAGGGACCAACTTGTGGTGGGAGGAAGATTAGACAATGAACAGATGTACTTTATAGTCAATCACTGGCCTTCTAGAAGTGGCGGTGAAGCACGAAGCGAGCCAAATCGCTTGGCAGCGGCCCATTTAAACAAACGTATTATTGATTCCATTCAAAAGATGGATAGTCAGGCCAAAATAATTAGCATGGGCGATTTTAATGATGACCCCAACAATAGAAGTTTTAAAAAGGTGCTGAAAACAAAAGCTAATAAGCGAAAGCTGCAAGAAGGAGAATTGTTCAATCCCATGGAAAAATTATTCAAAAAAGGGGTCGGCTCGCTTGCCTACAGGGATAAATGGAATCTTTTTGACCAAATCTATTTTACTGAAAGCCTTGTAAATAACGAAAACAAAGGATATCAATTTTGGAAGGCCGGCATTTTTAACCCTGCCTATTTAGTTACGCAAAAAGGAAGGTATAAAGGTTACCCGTTTAGAACTTATTCCGGAGGGAACTATACAGGTGGTTACTCCGACCATTTCCCGGTCTACATATATTTGCTTCGGAAACCAGAATAAAAAAACTCCCCTAAGCAGGGGAGTTTTCTCAATATTTTAAAACGCTTTTAAAGCTGTTCGATTTTAAGGTTTCTCCATTTCACCTTGATACCACCACCGTCATGAATTTGTAATGCTACCGAACCTTCGCCAGCACCTATCTTTTCATCGGTAAATGTAATCATTTCGGTTCCGTTAAGCCATGAAGTGATTTTGTCACCTTCAACACGTATCTTCATTTTGTTCCATTTGCCCATCTTTAAGGCCTTATCTTTTTCGGCATCCGGTTTGATCAACCATCCGCGACCATAAGATTCATACACCCCACCAGTATCGTGCCCTGGAGGCGCCACCTCGACTTGCCAACCGGTAATCTTCGTTCCTTCAATGGTAGAACGAATAAAAACACCGCTATTGCCATTTGCCTCTTGCTTGAACTCTACGTTCAATTCAAAATCTTTGTAATGCTTGTCAGTAGCCAAATAGCCATAACCCTTATCAGGACCACTTTCGCAAATTAAAAGACCGTCTTCCACGTACCATTTTTCGGTACCGTAGACCGTCCACCCATCAAGGTTTTTCCCGTTGAACAATTTCTCTTTTTGCGCGAAGGTAAATGACGCAAAAAGTACTGCAGATAATACAAGTAACTTCTTCATTAATAAATTTGGTATAATTAGAGTTTGGATTTAAAATACTAGTTGAACCAGGCCGACCACGGAATTCTACTGAGGAGAAATACTAACCCAAGGCCGTAGAAAATGGCGATACTCTTGAACTTCTTATCTCCTTCTACGAATTTCTTATGCCTTGACCAACCAATGGTTATCAAAGCGATAGCTATTATGTTGATCACAGGGTGTTCTAAAGCTAGTAATCGTGCTTGAGCGTTCAGACCACCCATACCTAAAGACTGAATGGCATTTAACCCACTTGGGGATACAAAATATAGGATTAGGCCAACCAATAATTGAATATGCGATAATATAAGGGCAAAGAGGCTCAAACGAAGATCTTTATGCATGGTAAAAACCTTTTTACCTAGCCAACCCGAAAAAGCATTGAACACTGCCAAAATTAGCAAGGCCAAAACGATATAAGCTAAGTAAGAGTGAACTACCTGAATGATTTCATACATAATGGTCAAATTGAAATTTAAGCTCTAAATGTACGGCTTTTTGAGCATAAAAAAACCCCGCTAATAGCGGGGTTTTAATTAAAAATATAAGTCTATTAGAACCTGTACATAACACTAGCGTTCCAAGTACGACCCAAACCGTAAAATACACCAAATGCATCGGTTTGATTTATGTAAGATGTATTAAAAAGGTTATAAAGGTTTGTTCTCAAAACGATATCTTGGTCACCCATTTCAATAGTATAGCCTGCCGAAAGATCGATAATCCCGTACGGATCTAATTTACGAGTTTCATAAGTATTACCTTCTGCGACTACGTCAGCAACATCAACAAATTCGTAAACATTACTGAAACGATTATAGAATAACGAAGCTTCAAACCCGCTAAGCGTTTCATAAGTTACGTTTGCTCCGAAAGTGAACTGAGCTGCATTACTTACTTCCACACCGTCCAAATTAACATTACCATCAAAGAAATTAGCAGGTAGGGGGTTGCCATTTTGATCTACAAAATCATCAATATCAGCGTTGGTAAAATATGTATTATCTCTAAAATCGCGAGTTCTATATGGTGTGCTTCCATCAAATTTCCAATCACCAATAGAAGTGTAGCCCCCAAGAACTAGTCCTTGCATTACACGATACTGAGCATCTAGCTCTATACCTTGGTGTAATTGGGTAACATCTGTTTGCTCTCGGTTAATATCAACATCTTCACCTGTTGCCACACTTGTAATCGTGTTACCATTAGCTACGAAACGATTTGCCCATTGTGTGCGATAAAGGTTAACATTTACCCTCAAATCGTATGTATTATACTTGTAACCAAGCTCGATACCTGTAATCTCTTCATTATCAACCTCAGGCTCAGCTAATTCGGCTGTTCCGGCAAATATATTATCTAAGAAAGGTTGTCTAGAATAGTAACCTGCATTTAAGAAAACTGAATTTTCTGTATTAAAGTTGTAGGCACCACCTCCTTTTACGTTGTAACCAATCTTATTAGCCTTATCTGATTCTTCAGTTGTTTGATTTCCGCTTGAATCTGTCGCAAATCTATCTTGTCTTATATATGACTGATTGGATAAAGCTCCTTGAAAAAATAAAGAGTATGTTTCTTTAGAGTACTCTAACTGTCCAAAAACACCTTGATAATTAATATCTTCAGAGTAGTCGTAGTTAATTCTTTCTGATTCATCAGCAAAATTACTAACAGTTTTCCAAGGATTAAAATCAAAAGACTCGGTTACCACTCTACCATCTGGGCGATCATCTCCCCAACCACTTAAACCGTAGAAATCTACAACCTGTCTAAAGTGGTCTCCAGTATAAAACCTGAAATCAGCACCCACATTCATACTCAAACTTTCGCTCAATTCCAGACCATAGTTTGAAACCAAACCAAACCATCTATGGTTATTCATAGAAGCCCGTCTAATATATCCAGCTCCATTCGGGGCACCGTAATCACCACCAATACCAACTAGAGCATTTCTCTCTCTGGTTGCAGCATAATCGATTTGACCGTCAACTCCCCCAGCAAGAGGATAATCCGGAAGTCTCAATGGGCTGTTACCTCTGTTACCAGTACCACCACCTCTACCGAAAGAAGCATATAAAACTGTCGATAAATCTGATTTGTCAGATATATTCCAGTCCCAGTTCAAGTTCAGAACAGGCTTGTGATAAAAGTTGGTTCTCTCAGATTCCAGCTCTCCTTCGTCGATACCCCAGTGCTGGTTATATTTTCTATAAATAGTAGCAACTTCTTCCGGCTGCGACCAGCGCTGCATATGCCATTGAGGGGCACCAAAAATCAAAAAGTTAAAGTTATGGTCTCCTAACAACTTACCCACTGAAAAGAAGTAATTCTGTCCTTGACCCTTAGTACCTTCAGCATATTTTCTTTGCGCTTGCCAATGATCTAACATTACAGAAAAGCCCCATCCATTATCATTAAGTCCGGAATCATATGAAGCTGTAGCCTTGAAATAACTATCGTTACCGGTCATAAATCTACCAAAACCACCTTCTTTTCTATCCGTTGCCTTTGTAACTATGTTTACCGTTCCTCCAACAGAAGATATAGCTAGCTTAGAAGAACCAAGCCCCCTTTGCACCTGCACTGCATTCGCTATATCCATAACCCCTTGCCAGTTAGACCAGTACATTTGACCATCTTCCATACCATTAATTGGCTGTCCGTTAAGCAAAAATGCGGTATTAGTTTGGTCAAATCCTCTAAGGAACATTTGAGAATCACCAAAACCTTGTTGGTTTGAAACATAGACAGAAGGGACGTTCTTCATCACCTCTGGAAACTCAACGTTACCGGTAGAAGTTGCCTGAATTACATCTTTCGTAATTGTAGATACCGCTATCGGGGTACTTCTGTCTTCTTCTAAGTCAATAATACCTGACCCAATAACTACCACCTCACCTAGTTGTTCCGCATCTGGCTGCAAAGTTACACTACCCAAATCTCCTGTTGAACTGTAGTTTTTGTCTTGAGTAACAAAACCTAAGTAAGAAAACCTTAGGGTTCCGGAGTTGGAGACTACTTCAATACTGAAGTTCCCATCAAAATCCGTTGTTGCTCCAACTGTAGTGCCTTTTACCACAACGTTGGCTCCAGGCAACGGACTACCTGTTTCTCCATCAATGACGGTTCCTGTAATAGTACCTTGTGAAAATGCTACGGCCGTCATGAAGAATACGACCATTGTAAAATAAATCTTTCTCATTTGAATGTGTTTGTTAGTCTTCAATTTCGCTGCAAAAGTGCTCCATTTTATAAATATGAACATTAACACAACGTTAAATTAAACACCGCGAAATTAACACAATTTTTGCACTAAGAAGACTGACAAGCAATGAGTTACCCTTTATTGAATAATTATTGGGATATCTTCAGATTATTTCTTAAAATAATGTAAAAGCCTAAGTGTAGAACCATCATGATCGCCAATCTCTGAACCTTCAATATCTTTCAAAATATTACCGGCCAACTGTTTTCCCAATTCAACACCCCATTGATCATAGCTAAAAATGTTCCAAATGACACCTTGAACAAAGATTTTATGTTCATAGAGAGCAATTAAACTGCCTAAGCTTTCAGGAGTTAGCTGGTCTATTAATATCGTATTGGTCGGTTTATTACCCTCAAATACTTTAAAAGGAACCAAATCTTTCATTTCAGTTTCACTCATACCTTTCGAGGTAAGTTCGGCCTTGACTTCTTCTTCAGTTTTACCATTCATCAATGCCTCTGTCTGTGCGAAAAAGTTTGCCATCAATTTATTATGATGATCCTCATCGCCGTGAAGCGAATGCTTAAAGCCTATGAAATCTGCTGGAATAATTTTAGTGCCTTGGTGAATCAACTGAAAAAAGGCATGTTGCGAATTTGTACCGGGTTCACCCCAAATAATGGTACCCGTTTGATAATCGACCCGATTTCCGTTTCTATCAACACTCTTACCATTACTCTCCATGATTCCCTGCTGAAGATAAGCCGAGAACCTACTTAAATATTGAGAATAAGGTATTATAGCTTCTGTTTCGGCATCGAAGAAATTATTGTACCAAACACTAATTAGAGCCAGCAAGACAGGAATATTCTCTTCAAAGTCTGTAGCTTCAAAGTGATTATCCATTTCATGTGCTCCAGCCAATAGCTTCTCAAAATTGTTAGTGCCTACCGCCAAGGCAATGGAAAGGCCTACAGCACTCCACAATGAAAAGCGGCCTCCGACCCAATCCCACATCGGAAAGACATTGGCAGCATCTATACCAAATTCGGAAATAGCCTTCGTATTGGTGGAAACTGCGGCAAAATGTTTTGCGATATCTTTTTGCGAGGCATGCCCTAAAAACCATTTTTTGATAGTAGTTGCATTACTCAGGGTTTCTTGAGTCGTGAAAGTTTTAGAAACAACCACAAAAAGAGTGGTTTCAGGATCGAGTTCTTTAAGAACCTCATGGACATGGTCACCATCAACGTTGCTCACGAAATGGGTCTTAAGGTGGTTCTTATAAAATTTTAATGCTTCGGTTACCATAGCAGGCCCTAAATCAGAACCTCCAATGCCTATATTGACCACATCGGTAAATTGTTTACCCGTAAAACCTTTTTTCTCTCCGTTGATGATGCTTTCTGCGAATTCCCTTATGTGATTTTTAACTTCAAAAACTTCGGGAACTACATTCTCTTCATCAACGATAACCTCATCCGACAATTTGGCCCTGAGTGCAGTGTGAAGAACAGCCCTATTCTCAGTCTCGTTAATATGATTGCCCGAGAATTGTTGAGAAATGGCATCGGCCAATTGTACCTCTTCAGCCAATTGAAGTAATAAATCTAATGTTTCTTGGGATATTCGGTTCTTCGAAAAATCGACCAAAAAGTCGTTCCAAACTATTGAAAACCGATCAGCTCGATTTTTATCTTCTGCGAAAAGTTGCTTTAACTCTAAATTTTTGGCAGTTTCGAAATGCTTGCCTAAAAGTTGCCAAGCCTTTGATTGCGTAGGATTAATTTTATGTAGAGACATGAGGGTTGTTTACCTTATTAGTTACTAAAACGGCTAATTTAAGCCATAATAGCACTATTCACAACCCGCAAAATGTGATTATTCCGTTAAGGTAGTCAGTTCACCGGCCAATAATTCTTCTTCGACCGGTTCCGGCGGATAGGCAATACAGTCTAATTGATCTTTAATAGGGGTAATGTAATCAAAGTAAGCAGGCTGTAAGGTCTCTGCCAAAGGCTCTGCCTTCGGAAGCTCTTCCCTTAGAGGATCCACCTGTCTGCCGTTTTTCCAAAAACGATAACATACGTGAGGCCCACTGGTATTTCCTGTCATACCAATCCACCCGATAACATCTCCTTGTCGAACAAAATCACCTCTCTTGACGTTTTGTTTTTTCATATGAAGGTACTGAGTACTGTAGGTACCATTATGGCGTATCTTCACATATTTACCATTACCGCCCCTTCTTGTAGACTCTGTAACCGTACCGTCGGCAGTTGCCATAATCGGGGTGCCTATAGGCGCGGCATAGTCGGTACCCTTATGAGGACGGATTTTATTACCGTAGTAACGAATTCGTCTTTTAAGATTGTATCGAGACGAAAGTCTACCAAATTCTACCGGCATTCTTAAAAAAGTTCTTCTAAGATTATTGGCGCTTTCATCGAAATAATCGACCAAACTTTTCAAAGAATCATTTTCGTAAGCGAACGCATAAATTGGTTTACCATTGTGTTCGAAATAGGCGGCATCGATTGTTTCTGACCCAGCATAGATCGAATCATTTATAAATCTCTCTTTATAAATTACCTTGAACCTATCGCCTTTTTGTAACATTGAGAAATCTATGGTCCAAGCATACACGTTGGCCAAATTGTGTGTAACCATGTAGTCGATACCTTGCTCTAACAGGGCTTCCGATAAATTTGTTCTGATTACCCCTGAGACCTCTCGTTCAACAAACTTTACCTGTTTCTTTTCTTTGTATGCCCTCACGGAATCACGTAAATCGACCACGGTGTAGTTGATTGCATCGTTTTCGTAGATAAATACCTGGGCAGTTTCAGTGGTATCGCGAGACTTTAAAATCATATAGGGCTTACCTACACGAATTCGTCTAACATCAAAAGTATCTTTGAAATCTTGGGTTATTCTTGCAATTTTTGGGTAATCTACCTTATGTTGAAGCATAAGTTCACCGAAACTATCACCCCTCTTGACAGTATCCAATTTTACGGTAAACTCATCAAGGTTAAAACCAAAATGTTTAACGATCGGCTTTTCAATAGGAGCAACCGCCAATACGTCTTTAACTTGTTTGGTTTCTTGAACGGCTTTCTCTTTACAGGCTAGAGATAAGGTTAGTACTAAAATTAGGCCCCAATATTTTTGCATTCGTCTCTTATTTCTTTTCGGGATTAAATATATGGTCTACCCATTGTTTACCCCAATTATTTAACTCTTGTTTAGAATATATTTCTGGAAAAAAAACTACTTTTTGAAAACTAGGGGGCAGATATTCCTTCCAATTGGTTCCCCCTGTGGCATCAACTTGCCCTTCTCCCTTGGCCAAATACCTATGGGCAGATCCCATATGCATAAGAGGCCAGTTAACGTTTGCGTTGATATCCATCTTCTTTAACGCATCAACGAGCTCTTTATTATACCTTTTGGTTTCCGGTAATTGTAAATATTTATGATAAATGGTATTACCCCTAACTTGCTTGGCAATTCTTACCAATCTAGGGGTATACCTATATTCAAATTGTTTTAGGGTCAGTGTTTTATCGCCAGTTGACATATCGGTAGCACCTCTTTTCCAATATATCTGCTCATAAAGTTCTTCAATACTGTTTTCAGAGGAAAAATTTTCTCTTTGCGACTGATGTACCAAATTTTCAAGCGGGGTAGAGTAGATTTCAATCATGCGAAACTGTGCCGACTGAAAACCGCTGGCGGGAAGCAAGGCCATTCTATATTGTAAAAACTGCTCCCTTTCCATACCCTTAATCATTATGCTGAACGAAGAGATCAAAGCTTTGTAATAACTATTGATTCGACGAACTTTCTCAATAAAAAAATCAAGGTTTTGAGACTTATCGTCTACCAGTTGCTTTTGTTCATGTAAAATCAGTTTAAAATACAGCTCTGTAATCTGATGGTACATGATAAATATTTCCTCATCGGGAAAATAGGTTCTGGGCTGCTGTAAGCTAAGCAGAGTATCGAGATTGATATAATCCCAATAGGTGAGGTATCGTTGATGGAGAAGGCCATCGAGGTAAGAACTCAAGTCTTGACCAGAGTCTTTATATTTTTCTTCAAGCTTTTCTATCTGCGAGTCTATTCGCTCCTTATCCTTCATTAAAAGTTAGTCCATTATAATCTTGAACTGGTGCTTTAGTCCGTTATATCCGTCAAGATCTGCTTTGATCGCACCCACAGCCAAGTCTGCTTGAATTCTTATGGGTATTCTATTCTTATCGGTCGAAACCCACAATGATAGGCTTTCTTTTTCTTTAAAAACCCGACCCGACTGAACCAAAGGCCTAAATTTATAACATTCTACCTTACCGAACTTAGTTTTAAGTACTTCTGTACCCAAATATTTAAGTTGAAAATTAAAAACGCCATCATCGTCGTACAGCATTTTAAGCTTTACCGCTTCCCCTTTGACCAAATCTTTGGGGTCGTAGTTGTTTCTTAAGTAGTAAAAAGCCGATAAAAGATCTTGAATGCTATCTTGAAGTTCAAAATTATATTTTTTCTTGTTCTTTTTGTCGTTTAGAACGGCTTTATCCTTATCGTGGTGAAAATTTATCTCGATATCTTTGGTATATCCTCCTTCGTCAATCTTACGTATGAATCGGTATGGCTTGCCATCTTCTTTACCAAAATAGCTTTCATAGGTGTCATCGACCTTAAAGAACAAGCTCGCCAGACCGGTCGTTTCGCCCTTACCTACTACATGGTAGACGGGCACTTCACCGATATTATCAGATTTGACATGTAATGTGGCGTAACTGGCATTCAAAAAACCATAATGCATGCGAAACTTTAACCACTCACCAACCTTAAATGCAGAACTTTCATATTGTGCATGAACAAAAAAACCAAAGCAGCAAAAGAGTACAGTAAACAGTTTTTTCATAAAGCCCATTTTATTGTAAAAATAAATAATGCCAAAGGGATTTTATTCGGATTACAATAACTTAAACAAAATTTATTCCAAAGTATTGTCTGCTAAACTTCAGGATTATTTAGGTGCGATTGGCAACTATATCAAAAAAAGCCCCAACATTACTGTTAGGGCTTTTCCTAAATAACCAACCAAACTTTAAATTATGAAAAACCAATACTTAAAGTTGTAAGGGAACCACCCCTTACACCAACAAATTTACTGCTTGTTTTAAGACTGTCAACGGTTTTAACTTACTTTAACTATTACATTAACAGTTATTTTTACCTACAAATGAGAATTTGGCAATACGTTAAGAATACCTATTAAAAAACTACCTTAAAAACCCTCTCACGGGAAATGAAATGGGCATTAATTATATCGAGAATCTCATTAAAGGGTTCCCCTAGATTCTTGTTCTCTTTCTATCGCTTCAAAAAGAGCCTTGAAATTACCCTTACCGAATGATTTGGCTCCCTTGCGCTGAATTATTTCTATGAACATTGTAGGACGATCCAATATAGGTTTCGTAAAAATTTGAAGCAGATACCCCTCGTCATCCCTATCTACCAAAATACCAAGTTCTTTTAGTGGAAGTAGGTCTTCATCAATCTCCCCGACCCTATCCAACAAATCTTCATAATAACTAGATGGCACGGTCAAAAATTCTACCCCGCGATCTCTTAGGGCAGCTACTGTTTCAATAATATTGTCAGTAGCCAAGGCCATATGCTGCACACCTGCCCCGTTATAAAACTCGATATACTCCTCTATTTGCGATTTTTTACGTCCGTCGGCAGGCTCGTTAATCGGAAATTTAATTCTTCCGTTTCCATTACTCATCACCTTGCTCATTAGAGCCGTGTATTCGGTAGATATGTCTTTGTCATCGAAAGAAACCAACTGGGCAAAGCCCATTACTTTTGCATAAAACTCACACCATTTGTTCATCTCGTTCCAGCCTACGTTACCTACCATATGGTCTACATATTTTAAGCCGACATCAGAGGGCCTGTAGTGAGGGTTCCAAGGCCTAAAACCTGGCATAAATACCCCTTTATAGTTTTTACGCTCGACAAATATATGTACGGTCTCGCCGTACGTGTGAATCCCTGAAAGAACTACCGCTCCTTCTTTATCTTCCTTTTGAATTGGGGCATGGTAACTTTCAGCACCCCTTTTTACGGTTTCTTCATAACTTTTGGTCGCATCATCAACCCACAGGGCAATTGACTTGACGCCATCGCCATGAGAATCTATATGTTTATTAATTTCTCCTCCGGGCCTCAGCGGAGAAGTGAGCATAAGGCGTATTTTATCTTGTTGAACAACATAGCTTACGCGGTCTTTCAAGCCTGTTTCGAGCCCTGCATAGGCAACAGGCTGAAAACCCCAGGCGGCCATGTAATAGTGAGCTGCTTGTTTGGCGTTACCGACATACAGTTCTATATAGTCAGTACCTAATAGTGGCAAGAAATCTTCAGCTTCTAAATTTTCTTTAGGCAATTTTAAGGAGGTAGTATCTAAAGTAGACATAATAGTTTAAGAGTTGAATTTGTAAGAATAACTAAGGGCCAAAGGCCGAAAAAAGTAAAGTTGATGATAAAGAAATAGGACTAATACCTATTGGGTGGTAATAACTTACCACATAGCTCTGAGGTGCGAGGTGATATCGATTCTGAATAGTAGCATCTCTTACAAATATCGGAAATTTTAAATAATTAAAGACCTAACTATCTTAAAACCAATATCCCAAACTAAAAAAGAAATTGCCGTTATTACCTTCAGGGGACCATGAGTAATGCACCTGTAGGGGGCCTAAAAAAGATTCCCATCCGTAACCTATACCGTAGCCTGAATAATCAGGCGGGGTAAACCATTCACCTGTGCGAAACAGGTCATCTTCTACATTCGCGTAATTGGCCGTAAACATCAAATGGTTCTTTGGTACAAACTCATAATCTAACCGCCCACCAAGTTTTACGTAGCTGTTTCCGGCCAATGAAAGAAAATCATAGCCAAAGAAATGAACTAAGTTATTCACTTGCGCCGAACCATATCCACCCAAAACAAAATCAAAAGAGGTTACGTTTGAAGTACCTAATTTAAAACCTCCCTCTGTTTCAATATTTAAAGAGACCGGACCGTAAATAGGTACAGCCGACCCCACTTTTGCCTTTGCGACCGAAAACTCTTTAAAGTTGTTATTGAAGTCAGAAGATAGCAGGTAGAAATGAAAATCTCCATCAAAATAAACCCCTCTTTTCGGGAAATACTTGTCGTCGTAAGTATCTAATTGCAAGCCCCCAAAAACACTATAGAAATCACCTTTTTCAAAAAAAGTGCGCCCGTCTTTCACCCTAAAAGACTCAGAGCCTTCCAGACTTTCATCAGCCCCTAAGGTTCTAGTACTAAACTTCAACAGTTTATGTTCAACCCCAGTTCTAAAGGCGAACTCTTCTCGCATAACCGTTTCAATGTAAATCTGATTGGTCATGTCGGTAATATCCAGATTTATGGTATTGATGTTCGATGTTATCGGCACTTCGTAATTGCCCCTTATTAGATTAAAATCGATTTCCTTGGCCGTTTCCCTAAAACTCGAGTTGATACCAAAACTCCAATAAGAACCTTTATCTACATAATATTGAAGGTTATACCTGATATTATCGCCTATGATAAAATCAAAGGAAGTAACATCATCTCTGGTGATAAGGTTTTTTTGTGTGAGATTGATAATGGCCCCCGTCTGAAATAGATTATCATAATGGGCGCCCAACCGAAGAAAAGTCTTGTTTCTACTTTCGACCAGATTCAACAACAACTCTTGATCACTGCCATTGGTTAGCAGCTTATAATGAATCGTCTGAAAGTTACCCGTGGCCGACAAGTTGCTCACCCCTTGTTGAAGTTCATCAAAAGTCGGCGACTCATCGGTATCGAAACGTAACTTACCCTTTACATAACCACGCGAATAGTTTTCGCTTCCGGTAATGGTCAGCCTGTCGACCGACACATAATCGGAGGGTAGATACATTTTCGCAACCTGCTTTTTTTGCCTGTCGGGGTTTCCTATTTTTTTAAGTTCATCAAATTTTTCCCGCGCCGCCTCTTCTCCTTTATCGACAATGGTTCCGAAGAGATTAAAATCGATGACCGAAAAACCGGTGATATCAGGTTTGATATAAATATCCGTCAATTCTGATTTCTCCTGCATATCGAGAGCGGTACGATAGTTATTTATCTGCATCAAAATTTCAGTTGCCGATAATAGCGCCTCTCTATCTTTAAGACCATGTTGTACATCTACACCGATTACAATATCGGCACCCATTTTTTTAACTTCAAGAATGGGGTAATTATTTACCACACCGCCATCAATCAACACCTTACCATCTATTAAAGCAGGCGCAAAAAGAGAGGGCAAGGCCCCACTGGCTATAACCGCTTCGGGCAAATAACCTTGGTCTAACAAAACCTCATCTCCCGTTTCAACATCTGTGGCAATACATAAAAAAGGTATGGGTAACTTACTGAAATCTTTAATATCCTTCACAGGGTAGAGCAACCGCACCAATTCGTTATAAATGTTCTGCCCACCCGATAGCGCCGGAGGAACTGATACCTTAAAATTATTGAAAGGAAGGGTTATCGAATAACGCTCCGAATCTTCTTTCTCATAAAATGTTTTGGCGTTTCTCGGTAGATTATCTTCAATAAGGTTGGTGAAATCGGTCGTTCTGAAAATTGAATCTAGCTCTTTGGCATTATAACCGGCCGCATAAAGTGAACCCACAATGGCGCCCATGCTAGTCCCGCCGATATAATCTATCTCAACACCTGCTTCTTCAATTACTTTTAAAGCACCGATATGGGCCATACCCTTTGCCCCGCCACCACTGAGTACAAGGCCTATTTTCAAATCTCGTTTTTGGGTCGTTTGTGACCACCCACGAAGGTTTACTGCCAATAGGCATAAAATAAAAAATACATAATGTATCTTTTTGTTGGTCATGTGGTACTAATGAAAGGTTTCATAAATCTTTTTAGCCTTCGCCATACCGACCGTTTTGGCCAGGTTTTCTATGGTAGCCTCTTTAATTCTCTTCACCGATTTGAAATTTTTCAACAACTCTTCCGCAGTTTTTTCTCCGATACCTTCAATACTTTCCAATTCTGAATTGATAGCGGCCTTACTCCTTTTTTTTCTGTGGAAGGTTATTCCGAATCTATGGGCCTCATTACGTAATTGCTGAATGATTTTTAAAGATTCTGAGCGTTTATCGAGGTACAACGGAATTGGGTCTTCAGGAAAATAGATTTCCTCTAGGCGCTTTGCAATACCCACAATAGCAATCTTTCCTCTGAGACCAAGAACATCCAGACTTTTTAAAGCTGAGGATAACTGTCCCTTTCCACCGTCAATCACTATTAATTGCGGTAAGGGTTCATCTTCTGCCAAGAGACGTTTATATCTTCTAAAAACCACTTCTTCCATCGAAGCAAAATCATCGGGGCCCTCAACAGTTTTTATATTGAAATGGCGGTAATCTTTTTTAGAGGGTTTCCCGTCTTTGAAAACCACACACGCCGCCACCGGGTTCGAGCCTTGAATGTTACTATTATCAAAACACTCTATATGTCGTGGCTCTTCCGAAAGCCTTAAATCTTTCTTCATTTGGGCCATGATCCGGTTGGTATGCCGATCGGGATCTACAATTTTTATTTGCTTAAACCGCTCTTGCCTGTAAAATCTTGCATTGCGCTCAGACAGGTCAACGATTTTCTTTTTATCACCTAGTTTAGGAACCGTTACTCTGATGCCTTCTTCGACGGTAACTTCAAATGGTAGATAAAGCTCTCGAGATTGCGAGTTGAAACGTTGCCTTATTTCGGTAATGGCTAAAGCCAACAATTCTTCATCGGTTTCGTTAAGCTTCTTTTTAATCTCTAAAGTGTGCGAGCGAATGATTGAACCATGAGACAATTGTAAGAAATTGATATACGCATGAGATTCATCGGAGATAATCGAAAAGACATCTACATTATTGATTTTTGGATTAACAATAGTCGATTTCACCTGATAACTTTCAAGTACCTCGATTTTGTCTTTTATCCGCTGGGCTTCCTCAAAACGCATCTCAGCGGCCAAACTTTTCATTTCTTTTTTAAAATAATGAAGCGACGACTTAAAATTTCCTTTGATAATCTCTCTGATATCATCAATTTGAGCATGGTACTCTTCTGCCGATTGAAGATCTTCACAAGGCCCCTTACAATTACCAAGATGAAACTCTAGGCAAACTTTGTACTTGCCATTCTCAATTTTTTCTTGAGAAAGATCATAGTTACATGTTCGCAGAGGATAAACGCTCTTTACCAGATCCAACAACGTTCTCACTGTTTTCATGCTCGTATAAGGGCCATAATATTCCGAACCATCTTTAATCAGCTTTCTCGTCGGAAATATTCTTGGGAAACGTTCATTCTTGATACAAATCCATGGATAGGATTTATCATCCTTCAGCAACACATTGTACCTAGGCCTATACTTTTTTATAAGGTTATTTTCAAGCAACAGGGCATCCGACTCTGTAGGAACCACTATGTGCTTGATTTTGCGAATTTTCTTTACCAGCACCCTGGTCTTACCGTATTCGTGATTTTTGGTAAAATAAGATGAGACCCTTTTCTTTAAATTCTTAGCCTTTCCGACATATAGTATTTTCTCATCTGCATCATAGAACTGATATACACCCGGACCGTTGGGCAAGGTACTCAACTGAACATCTATAGAAATTTGGGGCATTGATCAAACAGTTAGCCGCAACAGTATCCAATATTGAAGTTACGGGGCAGTTAAATTACTATGTTTTAATGTAAGCGAGCAGGGTTTTAATCCTTTTTAACAATGACGATAATCTCATCAAATAACTCTTAAAATACGATTTTGAATAGAAGAAAAATTCAAAATGATAGATTCTCTCTAAAAACACTCAAAAATTGTCATAGGCATAAAATCTTTCATGAAAGGGCTCAAACCTGTTAATTTCTTGACCCTATCGGTTAGAAAAAGTTAAACTTGACCAAAAAAATGCATTTCATCGATAAAAAGTTGCACTTTATAGTGTATGTAAATTTATTTTTAACTAATTTTAAAGTATCAAAATCAATTACCAGCATGGATAAATATGTAATAACCCTAGGTCTTTACCTAATCTTGATGATTTCTTTCAAGATTTATTACCTTGTGAATGTAAAAGAATAAGGTAACCTAGACCCCCAAATACTACCTTAGTCTGATCATGAATCAATGCAAAAAAAAGATTTACGATCTCGCTATAACGCTTTAAGGAACAACTTATCGGACGATGCTCTAGTCAATTCTAGTCTGAGCATTGCTAATCGTGCACTTCAACTGCCTACTTCCGTTTGGAAATCCGATTACTATCACCTGTTCTTACCCATTGCGGAAAAAAAAGAAATTGATACTTCATTTCTTTTATCCATTCTGCAAGGAAAAGATAAACACGTTGTTTTGCCAAAAGTGGTTGACTCAGAAAATATGATTCATTTTCTGTTGACGGACAGTACCCGATTAAAAAAAAGCAAATGGAGCATTCCCGAGCCTGTTGATGGTATTGAGATAGCACCCAATAAGATTGATGTTGTTTTTGTTCCTTTACTGGCTTTTGATGGCCAAGGGCAACGGGTTGGTTATGGCAAAGGCTTTTACGACAGATTTCTTGCACAGTGCCGCAAAGACACAATAAAAATAGGTCTTTCACTATTTGAGGCAGAGGAAAGGATATCCGATTTTGAAGAAAGCGATATTCCTTTAGATTTTTGTGTTACCCCTAAGAAAGTTTACTCTTTTTCAGAAGTTTGAACCTCAACAGTGGCATCTTCCTCCTTTTCATCAATTTTAGAAAAGGCTTGCTTATTAAAGACGATTAAGATGCCGACCCCTGTACTAATGGCCATATCGGCGATATTAAACACTGGTTCGAAAAAACGGAAGTCTTTTCCGCCCAGACCGGGCACCCAATCTGGCCATGTAGTATCTATCATAGGGAAATAAAGCATATCTACTACCTTACCATAAAACAAGCTACCATAAGGCTCAGCGCTGAAAGCCGTTGCCACCTGCTGATAACTATCGTTAAAGACTACGCCGTAAAAAACAGAATCGATAATATTACCCAAAGCACCCGCAAAGATGAGCGACACGGCCAATATCAACACCTTTGAAGTTTGCTTTTTAATGGTATCAAATAACCAGTAACCAATACCAGCCACGGCAAAAAGCCTGAATACAGTAAGAATCAGCTTTCCGATAGGCTCGCTTACCGGAAGAAAGTCACTCAATTTTGCGCCCCAAGCCGCACCTGAATTCTCAATAAAAAGTATTTTAAACCAACTGAAAACCTCTATCGATTCACCAAGAACGAAATTCGTTTTGATATAAACTTTACTTATCTGATCAACTAGCAAGACCGCTATAATAAGTACTAGTGATTTTTTTAGGCCCATGGCTTAATAGTAGTTTGAAGTCGCAAAAGTAGGTATATTATTCGGTTTTCGTGATGTTGATATTACCCGTAATACTCGATAGATGGTATCGGTTGTCGGAAGCCGGCAATTCATCAGAATTCAATTTACCATATTTGGTTTCAGCATCTACAATCGCAGCAGTTGCCTGTACATAAATATTACCACTGTTCGTCATCACATCTACTTCTTCCTTAACATCGAGTAAGGTACAGCTACCATCATTTAATGTTGTTTTTAACAACTTATAGTCACCGCTAATCTCTACGTTACAGTTTCCTCCATCAATAGAAACATTCAAATACTGTGGAACGATCAACTTCAAACTGATTGAAACTACCTTATGCGCACTTAGTTTATCGTTGGGATTCTGAAAGAGAGGCTGAAACCCTGCACTGATAAAATAGGTATCACCGCTTTGATGTAGCTTGAGTGCTAAATCCTTTTTATACTCTCCATCAATAATTGCCTCTGCCATTACCTCATTTTCCTTTGATGTTACCAATGACAGCTCATAGCAATTGTTCACATCAATATGTATTGCACTGATGTGACTATCGACTATCGATTTCTTGACCACTTTTTGGGCCAATGCACAATTCGAACATAGAAATAATAAAAGTACTAGGTGCTTTAGCATATTCATATATACCAAAAGACCTACAAGAGAGTCTCTTGTAGGTCTATAATATTATAAACAGAATGGCTTACTTCTGCATGTTTTTGGCTTCAATACTCAAAGTAGCATGTGGCACCAATTTCAGTCTCTCTTTGGCAATGAGCTTACCTGTTACCCTACAAATACCATACGTCTTATTCTCTATACGCAAAATGGCATTCTTTAAATCTCTAATAAACTTCTCTTGCCTAATAGCCAATTGTGTATTAGCCTCTTTACTCATGGTCTCAGACCCTTCTTCAAAAGCCTTGAAGGTTGGTGAAGTATCATCGGTACCATTGTTACCGTCGTTCATGTAAGAACTTTTCAAAAGCTCTAAGTGGCTTTTGGCCTTTTCTATTTTTTCTTCTATCAATGCTTTGAACTCGGCCAAATCTTTGTCCGAATATCTAACTTTTAAATCCTGTGCCATTCTCTTTAATGTTTTTCAATAAATAATTTCGTGTTCACCTCATCGAAGGTAATTACGGTACCTTCATCTAGTTTCTCTTCAAAATCAAGCTCAGCGGTCAATGTTTCGGTCTTGATATAATTTAAGTTACTTTCAACCGCTTTTTCGACATGGCCATCTTTCAATATCTTGATGTCAATTCTGTCGGTAACTTCAAATCCCGAATCTTTTCTCAGGTTCTGAATACGGTTGACAAGTTCACGGGCTATACCCTCTCTTCTCAAATTATCGTTAATCGTTATGTCAAGGGCCACGGTCAATGGTCCTGCACTTGCAACTAACCAGCCTTCAATATCTTGAGAGCTTATTTCTACGTCTTGTAACTGTAATGTAACAATTTTATTATCAATTTCAAGTGATAATTCGCCCTCCTGCTCAATTTTCTGGATGTCTTTTTGTTCAAGCCCAGCAAATGCTTGGGCTATTTTCTTCATATCCTTACCGAACTTCGGACCCAAAACCTTAAAATTAGGTTTAATTTTTTTAATCAACACGCCGGAGGCATCATCTAAAAGCTCTATTTCCTTTACGTTTACTTCCGACTTGATCAAGTCTGCTACTGCACTGATTTCTTGGCGCTGCTTTTCGTCCAACACAGGTATCATAACTTTCTGCAAAGGTTGGCGTACCTTAATTTTCTCTTTTTGACGTATCGACAGAACCAATGAAGAAATAATCTGTGCCTTTTGCATCTTACTTTCCAAATCTTTGTTCACAAAGGCTTCATCATAAACAGGAAATTGCGATAAGTGAACACTTTCAAAATCTTCGGTCTTTGTAGTCGCGACTAAATCTTTATACAACCTGTCCATAAAAAACGGTGCCACAGGTGCGGACAGCTTGGCGACAGTTTCTAAACAAGTATACAAAGTTTGGTAAGCCGAGATTTTATCTTTTTGATATTCACCTTTCCAAAACCTTCTTCTGCACAAACGCACATACCAGTTACTTAGGTTTTCTTGCACGTAATCAGATATGGCCCTAGTAGCTCTTGTCGGTTCATAATCGGCATACGCTTCATCAACCGCCTTAATCAAACTATGAAGTTCAGAAAGGATCCAACGGTCTATTTCAGGGCGCTCCTCTAATGGAATATCTGCCTCCGAATAATCGAAAGAATCAATATTTGCGTAAAGTGCAAAGAATGAATACGTATTGTAAAGCGTACCGAAAAACTTACGCTTCACCTCAACAATACCATCGATATCAAATTTCAAATTATCCCATGGGTTCGCATTCGAAATCATATACCAGCGAGTGGCATCGGCCCCATGTTCGTTCATCGTATCGAATGGGTCTACGGCATTACCCAAACGTTTCGACATCTTCTTGCCATCCTTGTCCAAAACAAGTCCGTTAGAGACTACATTTTTATACGCTACCGAATCGAATACCATGGTAGCGATAGCATGCAAGGTATAGAACCAACCTCTTGTCTGGTCTACCCCTTCGGCAATAAAATCGGCTGGATAGGTAGTACCTTCATCAATCAGTTCTTTATTCTCAAAAGGATAGTGCCATTGGGCATAGGGCATTGATCCACTATCGAACCACACATCTATCAAGTCGCTTTCCCTTTTCATTGGTTTGCCGGAATCGGAAACCAAAGTGATGCCGTCAACAATATTTTTATGAAGGTCTATTTTCTCATAGTTCTCGTCTGACATGTCACCAACCGTGAAAGATTCGAATATATCTTTCTGCATCAAACCTTGACCTACAGCCTTTGCCATTTCTTCTTTCAACTCCGCCACCGAACCGATTATTTTGGCCTCTCGGCCGTCTTCAGTTCTCCATATAGGCAATGGTATGCCCCAATACCTGGATCGACTAAGGTTCCAGTCGTTGGCATTGGCCAACCAATTACCAAAGCGACCGTCACCAGTAGATTTCGGTTTCCAATTGATTGTTTGATTAAGCTCAAACATTCTTTCTTTTACATCGGTAATCTTAATGAACCACGAATCTAATGGGTAATATAAAATAGGCTTATCGGTTCTCCAACAATTGGGGTAGCTGTGAACGTATTTCTCAACCTTAAACGCTTTGTTCTCCTCTTTTAAACGAATAGCAATTTCAACATCGACCGATTTTTCGGGCTCTTCACCTAAATCGTAATATTCGTTTTTCACATATTTACCGCCAAGCTCTTTCAACTCAGGTCTAAACTTACCTTGTAAATCGACCAAAGGAACAGGATTGTTGTTTTCGTCGAGCACTAACAAAGGTGGAACTTCAGGCTCTGCCTGTTTGGCAACCAAGGCATCGTCTGCACCAAAGGTAGGCGCCGTGTGAACTATACCTGTACCATCTTCAGTGGTTACAAAATCACCTGCTATTACCCGAAATGCATTTTCAGGGTTTTGATAAGGAAGTGCATAGTCAAGAAGCTGCTCGTATTTTATACCCACTAAATCTTCACCCCTAAACTCTTTGACCACATAAAAAGGAATCTTTTTATCTCCTGACTTGTATTCAATCAATTCGGGTTTTGAAGCAACCTCAAAATACTTTCCGGCAAATTGTTTGGCGACCAATTTTTTGGCCACTACCACGTTCATTGGCTCAAAGGTGTACTGATTATAGGTTTCGACCAAAACATAATCTATTTTAGGCCCTACGGTCAATGCGGTATTCGAAGGCAAGGTCCATGGTGTGGTCGTCCATGCCAAGAAAAAGATGTCTCCCTCGTCTTGCAAAAAAGAAGGCAAGGTCGATTCTACAGCCTTAAATTGCGCAACAACTGTAGTATCGGTAACATCTTGATAAGTACCCGGCTGATTCAGCTCGTGCGAACTTAGCCCAGTACCGGCCTTGGGAGAATACGGCTGAATGGTGTAACCCTTATAAATAAGATCTTTGTTATAAATCTGTTTTAGAAGCCACCAAACAGACTCCATATATTTAGATTTATAGGTAATATACGGGTCGTTCATATCGACCCAATAACCTACTTGTTCGGTCATACGGTTCCATACGTCTGTATAGCGCATGACCGCCTTTTTACAGGCCGCATTGTACTCCTCAACCGATATTTTTTTACCGATATCTTCTTTGGTGATGCCCAATTCTTTTTCAACACCCAACTCAATAGGCAGACCGTGGGTATCCCAACCCGCTTTACGTTTCACCTGAAAACCTTTCATGGTCTTGTAGCGCGGAAAAATATCTTTGATTGTTCGGGCCATTACATGGTGAATACCGGGCATTCCGTTTGCAGAAGGCGGCCCTTCATAAAACACATAACTTGGTTTACCTTCCCTTGTAGAAATACTCTTTTCGAATATTCCTTCTTTCTTCCAGTAATCAAGTATCTCTTCTGCGACCTTTGGCAGGTCTAATCCTTTGTATTCCGCAAACTTCATAAAAGCCTTTCTTCTGAGCGAACTATCTTGAGTTCTATTATTTTAAGGCAGCAAAATTAGGCATTTTTAAGTAATTATCAGTCCCCAAACACAAATCTGAACGCTTGATATCAACAGGTTACTCTTAAAAAATAAAAAGCTTAACCAGCATGATGGCATTTGTTAAAAAAAGGCATCCAAACCAGAGCATCAACCGTATATCTTTTAACTAGTAACTAACATAAATACAAACAAAATGAAAAGAATCGTTTTAAGTTCAATTTTGGCACTTGCCCTATCTACCACAGTGGTTTCTTGCAGAGATGCAGAGGAAAAAGCAAAAAGCGCTGCCGAGCAGGCCAGCGAAGCTATGGAACAAGCTGGAGATGACATAAAAGAAGCTAGTGACAAAGCTATGGACGAAGTTAAGGAAGCCGGTAAAACGATGAAAGAAATTGGCGAAGACGCAGCTGACAAGGCGAAGAAAGCCGGGGAGAACATCAAAGATGGTGCAAGCAAAGCCGCCAATGACGTTAAAAATGCCGCCAATGATGCGGCCGATGAAATTGAAGAGGAGGTAGAAAACTAAAATTACAGCCTTATTTTACAATCTCTAAAGACCCTTTTTTTAAAGGGTCTTTTTTTATGCATCTATTATTTTTTCAAACAGCACATGGCGTTTTATCGAAGAAAACGTACCGGTCATATTTTTCACCACAAGACTGCGCCCATTCACAACAATATTTTCGAAAACAGGTAAACAAGCCCTAGTTTTACATTGTAATTAAGTGATAGAGTTGACCCCAAATCGCCCCTTGAACTTGACCGAAAAATTGATTCCGAACCCAAATCGGAATTCATACCTACAAAAAGCTTAACCCAAACTCGACCAAACCTACTTGATAAAACCACCCTCTGCAAAGAGGGTTTTTTTATGCTTTTTATTTAGAAGGAATACCCAAGACCCAAAACAAGATTTGTTCCTGCGGCTACCACCCCCGAGCTATAGGGTCTGTATCGTTGCCCCGTAATATTTTCTACGCTCATAGAAGCCTTCAACTCTTGTGTAAATGCATACTGCGACCTAAAATTCAAGGTATGCCAAGATGGTGAGTAAGGGTTTCCCTCATGATCAACGGCATAGATATACTCTTTACTTCGTTCTGAAGCCGCCAAATTGTCGTAAGAAATTCGACCATTGTAATTTAAAAAAACATCGGCCTTTAACCTTTGGTTCTTCCAGATCAAATGAAAATCGCCGAATGCCGGGGCTACATGCCTTCCGGGCGAGTCGCTACCATCTTCCTCTTCTTCTAAACCTTCGGTTAATGTTAAGTTTGAAACGATTGAAAAGTTGTTGGCAAGAAAAGCCTCCAATCCTACTTCCAATCCATAAACATAAGCTTTTGCAGCATTTTGAATGGCCAGAACCTGGCTGAGCTCACCTTTATAGTCTATCTGGCTTTGACCACCAAATTGAAACTCTCTTCGCACCAAAGCGTCGACCAGATAAGTATAATAAGCAGCCCCTCTGAGCATAAGCTTATCATTAAAATTTTTATGCGCCCCTAACTCTATATTGTACGCATATTCAGGTTCAAGGTCAGGGTTCGGCACTACCACCGCACCAGGCTCGGAGTCAAATATTTTACCTACATCATTAATATTGGGTGCCCTAAAACCAGTGGATCCATTAAGAGTGATTTGCAAATCGGTTTTAGGAAACCAGCTGAAACCAACACTTCCTGTCAAAGCGCCGTTGTTAAGATTGGCATCGTCAAAAGGAAAGGGATAAAAGGTCTTGTCAAATATAGCATCTATCCACACATGACTATATCGAAGACCGGAAAGTAGTGTGAAGTTAGGCTTGGCCTTGTACTCAGCATTCATATAACCTGCCAAGGTCTGCCATGTTGAACCATCAGGGTATCTAGTGGCCGATTCAGAAGTTTCATTGGTTATGATATTCAATTCACTGCCTATCGAACCTATCTTATTGTAAACATATTCCCCTCCATAATAAAGCCTTAAGTTTCCGATACGTTTATTCTCGAAATCGATATTGGTAGAAATGGCATCTACCTTTTCTTGGGTCGTATATCTAATGGCATCATTGAAACCTCTATCATTTCTGCTTTCCTCAAAAAATTGATAGGCAGCCGTAATTTTAAGACCATCATAAAAGATACCTCTACCCCTTTGTTTTGCCTGAAGATTGCCCAATAACCATTTTTGCGGACCATAAAACCATTCGGCAGACCGCAAACCATTGTTTTGACTATTCGGTCGAATCAATCTATCGTATCTAGAGTAGTCGGTAGTTTCTGAATAATGAAGGCCAAGATTGTACGACCAATTATTGTTCGGGGAAAAAAGAACTTTTTGCATTAGGTTGATTTGGTCATAGCCTGTGGGCAACTGCTTTCTTGGGTTTTCATTCAAGACCTTATAATCTTCTTCACCCCTAGATTCCACATAGTAATTACGAAGATATGATTGCGGACCATGCTTACCCATTACCAAATCACCAAAATTGTTATAGGTCGCACTGGTTAAAAATCCCCACTTTTTTTTCGCCAGATTGATGTCGGCATGAACAGTATTTTCCATATTGGCAGATGAAAATCGGTAAGCTGCCTCACCGGAAATCTCAAGGCTGTCAGTAGTGGCCAGTTGTGGATTTTGTGTATAAAAGTTCATGACCCCTCCCATAGCATCACTACCATATATCACGGACCCTGGGCCAAAAATAATTTCGGTATTCTTGATGGTAAAAGGGTCAATAGAAATAACATTCTGTAAGTTTCCACCCCTAAAAATGGCATTGTTCATTCGCACACCGTCAACAGAAATCAACAATCTATTGGTGGCAAAACCCCGAATCATGGGGCTACCGCCCCCTAATTGGCTTTTCTGAACAAAAACCTTTCCTGTATTGGCCAATAAATCGGCCGATGTTTGCGGGTTGGTGAAACGTACTTCTTTGGCACCTACAACTTCAATTTTGTTGGGCACATCTTTTTTCTGTTGCTCCCATTTCGATACCGACATGACTACTTCATCTAGTTGTTCGGCTTTCATTAACATATAGAGTCGGTTGTTCTGCTTCCAGATTTGAGATCGGCTACTTCTTCGTATCTGATAGCTCAAATGTTTGAACATTATGCGTTCGGTAGGAGAAAAAAGACTTAAATCGGCCATACCATCGATATCTGAAATGATCGTTTTCGACCGATCTAGATTGTAGATGGCTACATTTGAAATGGGGTCTCCGGTATCTGCGTCCAAAATTTTGATTTGTTGAGCGCTTAGTACCTGAAACACCATAAAGAATAAGATTGGTAAAATCTTGTTCATGTCAACTAAAGACTTCGTTCAACACAGCAAGAGACCTTGGCTTACGAAACCCTTGTAAATGAAGTTCGTAATATGAAACAAGTGAATTCAAGAGTTCTTGGCGGTTTTTTTTGTTCATTTTGATGCTTTTTATACCATCAAAATTTATGCCCAAGAAGGTCTTAAAGAAATCAAGATTGGTATCGGCCAGCATTGGGTTCAAAGATGGGGTATCGGTAAACTCTCCTTCCAACAAATCAAAATAAGAAGCATCAATATTATCTGCATCAGGATAAAAACCAAGATACTTGGTCAATCTCAACAACAGAAAAATATGAAAGTTGGCTATACTATCATGGGTGTCGAACCATTGCAACGATGCTTCTAAAAACTCGAATAGCGAAGGGTTGGCCTCTTCTTCATGTATACTGTTCGATAGCATTTCGGCCAAGAACAAAGTCATAGCGTTTTTCGCTATATCGGCATGCAGAGTTTGATAGTGATAACTCACTTTAGTCTCGCGAATACTTTCTAAAGTGCCTTTATTTTTATGGTATGCAATAATTTCGAGTTGTGTCAAAGGTTGAAAGTAAGCCGCCTTTACCTTTCCCTTTTTAGAGGCAAGAACTCCCTTTAGCAAATACGACTTTAAACCTTCGGAGGCAGTAAAAGCCTTGACGATTAAACTTGTATCGCCGTATTTGAGTGCCGATAAAACTATGGCCTTGGTGCGAACCTGCATTTAAAGTGGAATTATCGCAAATATAAGTTTTGCAGTGCAATAGAAAACAAAAATCGGGAAACAGAGTTGTTCGCTCCGCTTCCCGATTCGCTAAATCAAATAACAAAACAAAGGTTTTAGATAACCCCCTGTGCCAACATAGCGTCGGCCACTTTTACGAAGCCCGCAATATTGGCTCCTTTAACGTAGTTGCAAAACCCGTTTTCTTCCATTCCGTACTCAATACATGAGTCGTGAATATCTTCCATTATATCTTTTAATCGCTCGTCTACCTCTTCCCTTGTCCAACTGATTCGCAGAGAGTTCTGAGACATTTCCAACCCGGAAGTGGCCACACCACCTGCATTGGAGGCTTTACCGGGAGCAAACAATATCTTGGCATCATGAAATGCATGAACAGCCTCTGCCGTACATGGCATATTGGCGCCTTCGGCTACACATTTACATCCGTTTTTCAACAGAACCTTCGCATCATCAACATCAAGCTCATTTTGAGTTGCACAGGGCAAGGCAATGTCACAAGCTACTTCCCATGGCGTTTTTCCCTTATGGTACTCGGCTCCTTTGAACTTATCTGCGTATTCAGAAATTCTTCCTCTTCTATTATTCTTTAAATCCATAACAAAGTCAAGCTTTTCTTTATCAAGCCCCTCTTTATCATAGATATAACCACTTGAGTCGGATAGGGTAATAACTTTACCGCCCAACTGAAGAACTTTTTCCGCCGCGTATTGTGCCACATTACCCGAACCGGAGATAACGACTGTTTTACCTTCAAAACTCTCGTCTTTGGTCTTCATCATATTTTCGGCAAAGTATACCGTACCATAACCTGTGGCTTCCGGACGTATTTTCGAACCTCCCCAGGAAAGACCCTTTCCAGTAAGAACCCCCGTAAACTCATTTCTAATTTTCTTGTACATGCCAAAAAGGAAACCGATTTCACGAGAACCTACACCAATATCACCAGCAGGAACGTCTGTATTCGGACCAATATGGCGACATAGTTCGGTCATGAACGCGTGACAGAAACGCATCACCTCATCATCTGATTTTCCTTTAGGATCAAAATCAGAACCTCCTTTTCCACCTCCCATCGGCAGTGTGGTAAGGCTGTTCTTAAAAACTTGTTCAAACGCCAAAAATTTGAGGATACTGGCATTTACCGTTGGGTGAAATCGCAAACCTCCTTTGTAAGGCCCTATCGCAGAATTCATTTGAATTCTATAACCACGGTTCACATGTATCTCGCCAGAATCGTCGACCCATGCCACCCTAAAAGAAATCAATCTTTCAGGCTCGACCATTCTAAGTAGAATGTTCTTACCATTATAGATTTCGTGCTGGGCGATATAAGGTATGACCGTTTCGGCAACTTCTTGTACCGCTTGAATGAATTCTGGTTCATGGCCATTACGGGCCTTCACCTCATCCATAAATGCTTTTATTTTTGCTTCCATATATTTTAAAAGATATATAATTGACCTGCCTTAATTCGAGGTCGAATTGTTGAATTTAAAATTTAACGGCAAAATTATACTATTTATATAATTTAACTATTATTTTTTTATTAATTCAATAAACCTGCTATTCGATAGCTTGGTTTAGGTCGGCAATAAGGTCGTTGACATCTTCGATTCCGACACTTAAACGAATAAGGGCGTCGACTACACCGCTCTTTTCACGCTCTTCTTTGGGTATACTCGCATGGGTCATGCTTGCCGGATGACCGGCCAAACTCTCTACACCGCCCAACGATTCGGCCAAAGTAAAAACCTTTAGATTGCTAACGATTTTCAGTGCATCTTCATAGTTATTTCCTTTGGTGACAAATGAAATCATTCCGCCGAAGCCTTGCATTTGTTCTTTTGCTATCTGGTGATTGGGATGGTTTTCAAAACCGGGCCAAAAAACTTTTTCAATCTTTGAATGGCTTCTCAAGAAATTCGCGATGGCCTCACCATTTTCACAATGCCGCTGCATTCTTACATGTAACGTTTTGATACCCCTTAGAACCAAAAAGCTATCCATCGGTCCGCAAACGGCACCACTGGCATTTTGAATGAAATATAGCTCATCTGCCAGTGCTTTGTCATTCACTACTAAAGCTCCGGCTACTACATCGCTATGGCCACCCAAATATTTGGTGGCCGAATGCATGACCAAATCGGCACCCAAATCTAAGGGTGTTTGTAGATAGGGGGTGGCAAAAGTATTATCTACTGCCAAAAGTATACGGTTCTTTTTAGCAATTTTGGCCACCCTTTTTATATCGATAATATTCATCATTGGGTTGGTCGGTGTCTCAACCCATATCAGTTTCGTTTTTGGGGTAATGGCCGCCTCAATATTCAAGACATCTTGCATGCCTACAAAATGAAAAGTGATACCGTATTTTTCGAACACTTTTTTAAACAACCTATAACTACCCCCGTAGAGATCGTTGGTAGAGATGACTTCATCTCCTGGTTTTAGAAGTTTTATAACGGCATCCATCGCTGCCAAACCACTTGCAAAGGCAAGACCATAGTTACCGTTTTCGATACTTGCCAATGAATTTTCAAGAGCACTTCTTGTAGGGTTTCCGCTACGCGAATACTCATAGCCTTGATGACCGCCCGGGTGCGACTGCGCAAAGGTCGAAGTCTGATATATTGGTGGCATTACCGCGCCATAAGCCTTGTCAGGCTTTTGTCCTCCGTGAATGGTGCGGCTGTTGAACTTTAAACTATTTTCATCCATTTTAAATAATTTACCCTACAAATGTATCGTTATCTTTGCTAGCATACAATCTGCCTGCCTTGTAGGCCATTTCTTAACAGCTATGAAAAGAACCCAAATCGCCATCCTTTTATTCACTTTTTTATTTATCGCTTGCCAAGAAGAAAGAACCCTTGTTTTTGAAGCGCTGATTTTAGATGAAACCCGATGCTCGGAGTGTCCGGAAGTTGTTATTAACATTCCGAAGGCTGTTGAGAAGTCTAAGGTGGGTGAAACCATCAATAATAGCATTCAAGAGGAAATTATCGAAATCTTGAACTATGACGATGAAAATGACGCCACTACCATAAAGGATGCGGTAAAGACTTTCAGCCAAGGTTATTGGGACCTAAAAAAACTTTACCCCGAAGAAACCACGGTGTGGGAGGCCACTATCGACGGTCTGGTTACTTTTGAAGACGATTCTATCATAACCATTGAACTCAACACTTATCTATTCACTGGCGGTGCCCACGGATATAGCTCAAAAAGATACCTGAACTTTGACAAATCGAACGGGGTCGAGCTTGAAAACTGGCAGCTTTTTCAAGACCGAAAGAACTTTGAGAGTTTTGCCGAACAAAAGTTTAGAGACCAAGAACAAATACCTTCCGAAGAACCCATTAACAGCACTGGCTTAATGTTCGACAGGGATAAGTTTTACCTGCCCGAGAATATTGGCTTCACCACCGAAGGCATTAAACTACATTATAACCCTTATGAAGTCGCCTCTTATGCAGACGGCCCTATTGAGGTAACACTTCCATTTAAAGAAGTAGAGCCTTTCTTGACCAAGCGCACCAAATCTTAACTACAGTAATTTTTGAAGTGCCAATATCGCTCCGCGGTGTAAACCTTCGTGAAATAAATTAAAAGCCAGGGCATCGTCAATATTGTTCAGGGTCACATTTACGCTGGTCGTATACGAATTGTAACTTTCAAAAAGTCCGTTTTCATAATCTTCTTCCAACCATTCTATGGTAGAGATTAAAAAAGCCCCAACTTCTTTTATTTCTTCGTCGGTAGCCTTTCCATCAGGCACTGTACCTTTTTTGAACTTATCAACCAATGCTTCTGGAATTCTCATTTGAAGTCCACTCAGTTTATAGGCCAAGAGCTGCTGTGTCACGACTACATGGGCTATATTCCACCAAATATTATTACGAAAGCCCTCCGGAATTTTCAATAATTTCTCTTTCGGAGTTTCGGTTAAAATCTTATATAAATGTTTTCTGTTCTCCAGAGTAGGGTGTAGTATATTTTTCAAGGTGTGCTGAATTTAAAGTACGCCGTAAAAATAGCACAATTGCATAGAATTAGGTTTCTTTGTGGTCGTAATATGAGCATAGAGAAATGAAGAAAATTTACCATTTAAGCACCTGCGACACTTGTAAACGTATTTTAAAAGAATTGCAACCTCTTGACCAAGTAGGACTTCAAGATATTAAAAACGAATCGATTACCGATAGTCAACTTGAGCAAATGCATGAACTTGCAGGCACATATGAATCTCTGTTCAGTAAAAGAGCCCGGTTATATCGAGAAAAGGGCCTACACGAAAAACAATTAAGCGAATCGGATTATAAAAATCTAATTCTTGAGCATTACACCTTTCTTAAAAGACCTGTAATTCTAATAGACAATCAAATTTTTATTGGCAATAGTAAGAAAACGGTGGCCTCGGCCAAAGAAGCATTGCATTCTTGAGCAAAAGAACGTTAGCCATATTGGCCGCTATTGGGGCAACTACCATCTATGGACTTAACCACACCATAGCCAAAGGTATAATGCCCCACTATATGGGTGCTTATGCGTTGGTAGAGCTTAGGGTTATCGGTGCCGCCTTTTTATTCTGGTGTATGTCTTTTTTGGGGCCAAAAGAAAAAATAGAGAAGAAAGATTTTTTGCGTCTTTTCATTTGCGCCCTTTTAGGTATGGGCTTTAACATGTTAGTCTTTTTTAAAGGATTATCGCTATCAACGCCCATTAACAGTGCCGTTCTTATCACGACTACACCAATTATCGTGGTTTTACTTTCTGCTATTTTGATCAAAGAAAAAGTACTTCCTCTTAAAATAGTGGGAATCGCTATCGGTTTCTTAGGAGCATTGGGACTCATTCTACTTAGTTCTGAGACCAGACAGGATGCACCCAATATACCATTTGGCAATTTTTTGATTTTAATGAACTCCATCTTATACGGGTCTTATCTTATTACGGCCAAAACCCTCATAGAAAAATACCATCCGTTCACTTTTATGAAATGGCTTTTCTTCTTGGGTATTTTTATCTGCCTCCCGTTTGGCTACGAAGAACTGGCAACCACAGACTGGAGCGCCCTTAATTTCGATGCGGTCTGGAGAATAGGCTTTGTAATCATTGGTACTACTTTTTGCACCTATCTTTTTAACATTTTTGCATTGACGCAATTGAAAGCCTCAACCGTGAGCGCCTTTGTTTATGTGCAGCCACTGATAGGCATTCTTTTTGCATTAATTACAGGTCAAGACAGGCTAACTACGGTGAAAATTGTAGCGGCATGTTTTGTGTTTGTAGGGGTCTACCTAGCAAGTAAGAAGCCCAAGAGAATAGTAGAACACTAATCGTTTTAGATGCTAATATCTTTTGGCACCTTCGCAAATCTTCGAGTATCTTCTTTGGTCAACACACGAAAACCCTCTCCCTTTTCAACCCCGCTGAACGATACCAGAAAATTATTGGTAAGACCGGTCAATTTTCGCGTGTTTAAATCCATCCAAGCGCCCATCATTTCGCAATGTGCAAAATGCTCGCCTTTGTGATTATAGAAATTATGGTGAAATTCAAAGAATTTAGCGTCTTCGCTCATTCCCATGATTTCCATAGAAACCTTAATAGGCCTACCCGGAAAAGCCTCTTTAAAGTAGTACATATGCTCGTAGAAAACCACCGGACCTATCTGTTGTGAAGCCAATGTCTTTTGGTCAAATCCAAGCTCGAACAAAAATGCCATTCGGGTATGGCTCATATAGTTTAAATAGGCTGAATTGGCTAAATGTCTATTGGCGTCTAAATCGCTCCATCTAATTTCAAATTCTTTCAAGTACATAGGAATCGTGGTTTTTGTTATGCATGCATAGGAATAGTAAAAATACTATTTTTTTAACCCCTAGCCGAAGCTATTCGAGGAATGTATTTAATTAAGAATTCGGAGAATAGTTTGTGGTATGAAACTTTCGACTTGAAAACCTGTATATTGATATCAAAGCATTGGGCAACGCCTACAATTGGTCTTTCCTTTCTTCTTGTACTTTTTGCAGCATTTCTTTTTTTTCTTTAAAACACTACATTCTGCACGAAAAGAATTATCTAAAAAAAAGGGGGTTATGAAAACTGCTGTCGTCATTTCTTTTAGCAACTCAAAATCATCGCAAAATTACGCAAACAATCGAATAAATCTGAGTGCTTTAGCACTTATCATAAAGCCTTTACACAAATTATATTCTCAAAGGGTGACCGGGCTTCCTTTTTGAGCCGATTTGTTAATAGCTTCAACAATGGCAATATCTTTTAACCCCTCTTCGCCAGGCACCATCATGGGGCGGTTATTGATGATTGACAATGCGTCATCATCCATTTGGCGCGCCTGTTGATTTTCTATATAAGTATTCAAAAGTGTACCGTCGCTAGCTTTACCCTTGACTCCGGTATATGATTGAAAGGGTTCTAATTGATACCATCCCTTCTCACATTCGGCCCTTAAAATATTAACGCTTTCGGCCGCTGAAGTTTTGCCGCTACCGGTTAAGCCTCCTCCGAAATCTAGATTAAAGGTAGTAATCTCTTCCACCTCTTTAAATAGCTCCGGCCTATTGTTCTCATGTTGACCTGTTACCGATATAGGTTCTTTTCCCGTAATATAGCGCAACCCATTGATGGCATAAACCCCTACGTCATAAATTAGCCCACCGCCCAGTTCTTTATCCATTCGCCAGGTATTGCCAGGGTTTGCAATATTGAACCCCACATCGCCCCGAACCTTTTTTATTTGACCATAAGGTTTTGTATCGGCCCATTTTATAACAGTTTGCGTATTAGGTTCATGTTGCATGCGATAGCCAATGGCCAATTTTACCTTATTCTTTTCGCATGCCTTCATCATAGCCTCACATTCGGCAACGGTCTTTGCCATTGGCTTTTCACTCCAAACGTGTTTACCGGTTTGGGCCGCCTTAATGGCGTATTCAGCATGAAGACCTGTAGGTAGCACTATATAAATTACATCGATGTCATCATTATTGGCAATGGCATGCATGGTTTCATAATTGTACACATTTTTGTCGGGTATACCATGTCTCTTTTGCCAAACAGGTATCTTCTCCGGGCTACCTGTCACTATGCCTCTTAACTCACAATGTTTCGTCAATTGCAGTGCCGGCGCCAAAAGATTTTCGCTATAATTTCCTAAGCCTACCAAACATATACCCAGCTTATCTTTTTGATAACGGGGCTTAAAACTTAGATGAGGTAGAATACTTAGCCCTCCCAACAAAAGGCCGGTATCCTTCAAAAACTTTCTGCGATTGTTCATGTAAGTAATGTTTAGAAGCTGATCATTACAAGTTAACCAAATTATGAACGGCTTAATCACTTTTAACTTCCCATTTTTATATAATTGCTAAATACAAGAATTGAGTGTAGATTTATGGTCGACTCGAATTAACTTAAATCCGATCCATCATGTCAAACAAACCTGCCTTTATCAAAGATTTGGATCTGCCGGCCATTGCCGCCCCCATGTTTCTGATTTCTGGACCTCAATTGGTCATCGAATGCTGTAAAAATGGAATTGTGGGCACCTTTCCCGCTTTAAACCAAAGAACAAGTGAAGGTTTTGAAGAATGGCTGATAGAAATAATGACCGAATTGGAAGCTTTTGAAAAAAAGACCGGTAAAAAACCGGCCCCTTTCGGTGTCAACCTAATTGTTCATAATACCAATCCTAGGTTGGAAGCGGATATTAAACTGTGCATTAAACACAAAGTACCGATTGTGATTACTTCACTCGGAGCCGTATCGATGGTGGTCGATGCGATTCACAGTTATGGCGGACTCGTATTTCACGACATTATTAAAAAAAGACATGCGGAAAAAGCACAGGAAGCCGGAGTTGACGGACTCATTTTGGTAGCCGCCGGTGCAGGAGGTCACGCCGGAACCATCAACCCAATGACCTTGGTTTCGGAAATAAAAAAATTCTTTCACAAAACAATCATTCTTTCAGGATGTATCAGCACTGGGCGTGATATTGCGTCGACATTGCAAATGGGTGCCGACATGGCCTATATGGGTACCAGGTTCATCAATACCGAGGAAAGTGGAGCCAATGATGAATATCGACATATGATTGAGGATGCCGGGTCGAGCGATGTGGTGTATACAGCTGCCATTTCAGGTGTTCATGCCAACTTTTTGGGCCAAAGCCTAAAAGCGGCCGGTCTATCTGATGAAGACCTTAAAAAAGATACCAAAATAGATTTTGGCAAAGAGCTGAATACCGAAGCAAAAGCCTGGAAAACAATTTGGTCAGCTGGTCAAGGTTCGGCATTAATAGACAATACCCTTCCGGTGAAAGACTTAGTTGCCCAATTGAAATCTGAATTTAAACAAGCGATTGAAGAGCAGGCCAAATGGTTAGAAACCTATCCGAAATAGGATGATTACAACTAGCGGTTAAACGGCCACCTCTCGCTGCCGAAGTTCAGACAAGAATTGATGCACTTGACTGACGGCCATAGAACCCTCTCCTACAGCAGAGGCCACCCGCTTTACGGATCCCTTTCTAACATCGCCGACGGCAAAAAAACCAGGGATGCTCGTTTCTAGCGATTGCGGTTTTCTAGTTGAATAAATATCGCACATGTAAAGATCTTTTCGTTCGATACCTGGGCCCGTACAAATGAAACCCCTTTCATCAGTGGCTACAATACCTTCAAGCCACTCTGTGCATGGCTTGGCGCCAATAAACGTGAATAGGTTTGTCATGTTCATTTTAGACTTTTCGCCACCGGTATACTTTAGAGTTACTTCCTCTAAATGATGGGTTCCCTTTAGTTCTGCCACTTGGCAGTTCAGTTGAACATGTATTTTTGAGGAAGCGTTTATTCGCTGAACCAAGTAATCGCTCATTTTAGATCCCAAATCGTCCCCTCGTAAAATAATATGCACCTCATCAGCGTAATCGGCCAGAAAAAGAGCGGCTTGCCCGGCCGAATTCCCTCCACCTACCACGCCGACAATTTCATCTTTGCACGAAGAGGTATTCATTCCGGTAGCGGAGTAATAGACACCACTACCCTCAAACTTTACAATATTCTCTAAATCGAGTTGCCTATAGTTCGCACCTGTAGCAGCAATTATAGATTTGGTCTTTATTACCTTGCCATTGGTGGCGCAGAGTATAAAATGATTTCCGGTATGCTCAATACTTTCTGCCCTATGAGGAATGGAAATGTTACAACCGAACTTTTGTGCCTGTAGGTAAGCCTTATTGGCGAGGTCTCTACCTGATATACCTGTGGGGAAACCCAAGTAATTTTCAATTTTCGAACTCTTGCCCGCCTGCCCTCCCGGGGCATTGCTATCAATAGTTACTACACTGAGCCCCTCAGAAGAGGCATAAACACTTGCTGCCAAGCCAGCTGGGCCAGCACCGATTACCAATAAATCGAAGATTTTATCCTCAAAATCCATCAGAACCCCAGAAAATCGGGCCACTTGATCAAGGGTAGGTTTCATGTGCAGGTGGCCCCCATGGCAAATCATCAACGGCAGGTCTTTATCACCAAGCGCAAAGTTTTTGAGTAGGTCACGAGCCTCTTCCGATTCGTCTACATTCAAAAAATTATACCAGATATAATTCTTGTCCATAAAATCACGAATGGCATAAGCTTCTTTCGAATTTCCTGACCCCACCAATTTGAGTCCGCCTACATATTCACTCAAAATTGCGTCTTGTCTCTGAAGAAATGTATTAAGAAGAATATCGCTTAAACTACTATGCTTGGCTATCGCCTCTTTTAAGCGATCTGGGCTCACTCGAATTAGCTCAGAACCCTCTTTGGCTATACCTTTGAATTGCGAGCCTCTTTCTGAGAGTATGCCGCTATCGCCCGAAAACTCTTGACTTTGGTGATGGGCAATAATTTTTTGACCGTAGGAAGGGTCGATAATATCTATTTCTCCCTGAAGCACTACAAAGAAGTCATATTTAAGTTGGCCAATGTCAAAAAGAATGGTTTCTTCATTAAAGCACTCGATAGTTCCGTACTCCTTTAAAATATTGATGTGCCCTTGTGGTAATTGAGGAAATCTTGGATCGTTCATGTTTTCTATTTACCTTACTATAGTATCGTTTGACAGATATTTTTTTGATGCAATTGTCATCCTTAAATTTACAACAACTTTCAAAATCAATTTATAGGTCAGAGTTTCGAATTCTGCACCTATTCCCTTACAGAAATAATCATCTACAATGCCCCTACTTGAATCAGATTACAGCCCCATTTTGCCCTTCAAAAATGGGCATGTGTCAACAATTTATTCGGGTCTTTTCAGAAAAGTGGCAGGATTGCAGCAAACAAGAGAGCGATTGGAATTGAGTGACGGTGATTTTCTTGATTTAGATTGGAGTTTCTCTGTGTCTAGCACTAAAAAGGTGATACTACTTTTACACGGGTTGGAAGGAAACGGGCAACGACCTTACATCACAGGGTCAGCACAAGTTTTCAATGAAACAAATTATGATGCCTGTGCCGTAAATTTTAGGGGTTGCAGCGGCGAGACCAATAGACTATTCCGTTCTTATCACAGTGGTGCCACAGAAGATCTGGAAGAAATCGTTCAGCACATTCTGAGGCTCAAAAAATACGATGAAATCTATATTAAAGGGGTAAGCCTAGGTGGTAATTTGGCACTGAAATATATTGGTGAACCTCGAAGTCTGCCCAAAGAAATTAAAGCCGTGATAGGCATATCGGTACCTTGTAACCTTTCTAGTTCACTGACCGAACTATTGAAAGCCAAGAATTTTGCCTATTCACAACGATTTAAGAAGCATCTGGTAGCCAAACTTCGCTTAAAAGAACCTCTGTTTCCTGAGCGACTGACCAAAAAAGATATCGCTCGCATTAAAAACCTTAAAGATTTTGATGACATCTATACAAGTCGCGCGCACGGTTTCAAAAATGCAATGCATTATTATGAGAAATGCAGTTGCCTGCAATTCTTGCCAAACGTTCAAATACCTACCCTGATCATCAATGCCCAGAACGACTCTTTTCTTGGACCTGAGTGTTTTCCAATAAAAGAGGCCAAAGACAACAAGAATATTTACTTAGAAATACCAAAATTTGGAGGACATGTAGGTTTTTGGGATTATGGTAATCGATATCACAATGAAAAAAGAGCAATAAAGTTCATAGAAGAAGGGCTTTAAAGATGGGTAATCACTATATTAGTGCCCATAAATTTTGTTACCAATGAAAAAAATACTTGTTGTACTTGCCCTAGGAGCGCTTGTAGTTGGCTGTGGCGAGAAAAAGAAGGAAGAAAAGAAAGAAGGTTTTGAAATGAACCGCACCAAAACCGAAGAAAAAACTACAGAAGCCCAATCAGAAGGTGTTCCTGTTGATATGGACAATGAGGGAGTCGGCCCGTTTAAAGATATCTCTTTTGACGGTGAAATCGATGCTGAGTTGGCAGCTGCCGGTGAAGCCAAATTCAACGCTGTCTGTACTGCTTGCCATATGGCAGAGCAGCGAATGATAGGCCCCGCCTTAAAAGGTGTTTATGAAAGAAGAAACCCAGCTTGGGTAATGAACATGATCAGTGGTCCTGATAAAATGTTGAAAGAAGACCCGATTGCTAAAGCTTTGTTGAAAGAGTACAACAATGCTATAATGCTCAATCAAAATCTATCTGAAGACGAGGTAAGGGCGGTAGCCGAATACCTAAGAACCTTCTAAGAGGATTTTATCTTATACCAAAACCGGGCTTCAAATGAAGCCCGGTTTTTTTTTGCCCAATATGAGGTATTTGTTTTTTAACAAAATTTTATCAATTGCTTAGATAGGTCTTCGTCTATATAAACAAAGACATTCATCAATTAATCTAGGCGACATGAAAGAAGATCTACTACTGCTCAATGAGCATAATTTACCCGAGAGAATTCTCAATAGAAAACGCTCATACATATCATTAAGGTATTGGATAGGATGGGCAGGCGGATATACCGATTCAAAAAAAGAAGAGGATAATGAAAGATAAAATCGACTTTGGCACTTAATTGCCTATTTGGTCGGAAACTACCTTGTAGGTAGGGTCTTCCAATACATTTACATCGATAATATCTTCTGCATTCTTCAACAACCTCACACAATCTTTACTTAGGTGCCTTAAATGTACTTTTTTTCCCACCTTGGCATAGCGCTCGGTAATTTTATTCAAAGCTTCTATACCAGACATATCGGCCACCCGGCTTTCCTTAAAATCGATTATGACCTCATCGGGGTCGTTAAGCACATCAAATTTCTCTGAAAACAAGGTTGTGGAACCAAAAAATAGCGGTCCGTAAATTTCGTAATGTTTTACTCCATTCTCATCTACACGCTTGCGTGCTCTAATTCTCTTGGCATTTTCCCAAGAATAAGCCAATGCAGAAATGATGACCCCTAATAATACGGCTACGGCCAAATTGTGGGTAATTGCCGTAATAAGTGTTACCAGAACCATGACTACCACATCTGATTTTGGCATTTTACCGAAAGTCTTAAAACTGGCCCATTCAAAAGTACCGATAGCCACCATAAACATCAGGCCCACTAAAGCCGCCATTGGTAAACGTTCAATTAAACTTGAACCGAACATTATGAAGACCAAAAGCATAACGGCTGCAGTTATGCCCGACAACCTTGCCCTCGCCCCGGAAGAAGTATTGATCAAACTTTGACCTATCATGGCACAACCTCCCATACCGGAAAGGAAGCCCGAGAATATATTGGCCGTACCTTGGGCCACGCACTCTTTGTTGCTCCTACCCCGTGTTTCAGTAATTTCATCAACAATGTTCAGGGTAAGCAAACTTTCAATAAGTCCGACCCCAGCCACTATAGCAGCATAAGGAAATATAATTTTCAGAGTCTCCAGCGTAAAAGGAATTTGAGGGATGGAAAGCGGAGGAAACCCACCACTAATACTCTCGCCTTCAGACATCGTATCGGCCACGGTAACGGTATCGATTCCAAAGCCTATTACAATCGCAGACACCACCAAAATAGCCAATAAAGAGGAGGGTATGGCCTTTGTCAGCTTTGGAAAACCCCAAATGATCAGCATCGTCAACAATGTAAGCCCCAACATCATATAAAATGATGATCCTTCCAACAATTGATCCGTACCTTTTTGATAAAAGTTCGGAAACTGAGCCATGAAAATAATTATGGCCAACCCGTTTACGAACCCGAACATCACCGGATGGGGAACCAAGCGAATAAATTTTCCCAAACGTAGAACACCGGCCAGAATTTGCAAAATACCTGCAATAATGACGGTAGCGAATGTATATTGAAGTATACCTTCCGGACCGATTTCAGGAAAAGTTCGTTTTAATTCAAGAATCAGGCCTACGAAAATTACTGCCACTGCTCCTGTTGCTCCGGAAATCATACCTGGTCTACCCCCAAGAATGGAGGTTATAAAACAAAGAACAAAGGCCGCATACAAACCTGTTAGCGGTGAAAAGCCTGGTATCAAGGCAAAAGCAATTGCCTCAGGCACCAATGCAAGCGCCACCGTGAGTCCTGAAAGGATTTCGGTCTTATAATCTACTTTTTGCTTAAAATCGAAAAGGTTGAAATACTTCTTCATGGTCGGTTTTGAGCGTGCAAAAATAGACCAAAATAAGCTATTGACCTAGTTATAGCTATCAATTATACAATATCACCTCAACAGAACAAATTGTCTACCAGCTTCTTAGACCTAACAGTTTTTGTCCTAATTCACTTAGTTCGGCCGTTTCATATTTGGTCTGTTCCCAATTTCTTGGATCCCCAGGAAAGGCATAACCTTCTGGTGCAATTCTATTTTTCCATGAGTTGACCCGCCAATTTTTCATTTCAACATTGTCTTCTTCTGCGGGCATCATTGAAATATATTGTGCAATTCTAACCTTGTTCTTCGAATTGTTAGGCCGTATGCCATGAGGTTGGGTACTATTGAATATCAAGAGGTCACCTGCTTCCATTTTCACTTTGACCAATTCATCTTCTAAACCGGTAATATCAGGTTGAAAGTGGTCGCGGTCTTCGGGCTGCGTCAGCTTCCAACTATCATAATTGCGATAAAGCCATGGTATGCACTGAAAACCACCCATATTTTCATCGGTCTGATCGGCTAGCGCCAATACGCCCTGAACGTTTTGAGGTCTTGTTTCCGGGTCATAGTCCCAATGGATAAATCCTTTTTTCTTAACCCCTTCCGGTAGAGGAAAATTCAAATTGGCCCTATCAATGGTTACCCATAGATGCTCCGTTCCCCATATATCGACAAAGGCATCGTAGACCCGTTTGGTTTGCCGGTTATTCCATAAGTGCTGATGATTATATACCTCTACCATACCAGTACCGGTCAGTTCTTTCATTTTCATTTCTGCACGGGGTGCTTGATACCACGTTTCAGGATTGTTGGGGTCTTTTTCATCAAATTCCCAAATAAAATCTGCCGTGGCCTGAGCCTGCTCCTTCGATATGGCATTCTTGACAACTATATAACCGTTCTCAATCCAAAATCGCCAATCCTCTTCGCTCAGCACTCTCAATGGTTGACCATTAGAGCGGTCGTTTAATTTTACTTTACTCGTGGTTGCCGTGGAAGGATTACCGGGTATCTCTTGGTGTGCCTTGTTGGCCATTTCAAGCTTTTCATCAATGTTTTTCATGACGCCTATATTTAGAATTTCTAGAGATAAAACTACTCTACAAGAAAATGGAAAACTACCTTGATATTGATATAGATTTGAACAATATTGATATTTATGATGATTTATAGATGAAATACTAATAATTTAGTGAAACCTTTATGAAGTGTTTTAATCTAGAGTAAACTTTGAAAGTTCAATTAGAGACCATAAAACCTGAGTCGGACAGCCCTTTTCGTTTGCTGCACGACCCTAAGCTCAATCATTTGTTCTATTGGCATTTTCATCCGGAATATGAATTGGTCTATATAGAAGGGGCCACTGCCACCAGACACGTCGGCAACCATATTTCAACTTATACCGAAAGTGATTTGGTTCTCATCGGTTCTGGCATTCCGCATTTAAACTTTGATTACGGGGTTAAAACAGAATATCGCAAGGAAGTGTTGCATATAAAACCTTCATTCAAAGATAGTTTTATAGCCCCACTTCCAGAATTGAAGAACCTCAACCGCCTTATGGACTTGGCAAAGTACGGTATAGCCTTTCACGGAAAGACCAAAACAGAAATAGGTGCATTGATGAGGCAACTCTATCAGTTGCACCCCTACGATTTCTTTATGCAAGTCTTGAATATATTGAAGCAACTTTCTGGCAGTAACGAGTTCGAGGTTCTACACAAAAAACCATATATCAACACCTATAGCAGTAAAGAGCAATCTCGAATTAGGGAAATTTATGCTTTTGTCGATAAGCATTACCAAGACCATATCTCGATAGGTGAGGTCGCCGATATTTGCAATCTGAGCAAACCTGCCTTCTGCCGATATTTCAAAAAGGCTACCAACAGTACATTTATCAACTTCTTGAACCAATACCGTATAAGTCAGGCCAAACGTTTATTATTAATTGGCAAAAACGTGAGCGAGACTTGTTTTGAGTGCGGTTTTGAAAGTCTTTCATATTTCAACCGAACCTTTAAAAAAATAACGGGCGAAAACCCATCAGATTTTAAAAAGAGAATGAAAATGCGGTTATAATCTTTAGAGACAGTAATTTATCTTCTACCGTTTATTGAAAAAAGTAAATAGTTTATGTTTTAAACATGTCAATGAAAAATCAAGAACTATGTTTTCAATAACTCTCTCTACCATCTTAAAAATCGCTCTTGCCGGTATCTTGATCTATATGTATATCATTTTTATAACCCGATTGGCCGGCAAACGAACCTTCGCCAAAATGAGCAGTTTTGACTTTGCCATCACTATAGCCATGGGCTCAATATTGGCGAATGCGGTCAACCAACCTTCAAAAAGTTTCATGAGCGCAGTGGTTGCCCTGGCAATTCTAGCATGCCTTCAGGTGCTTTTTGCCAAACTGGTCAGTTCTTCGCAGGCTTTGGAAAACATCGCCACCAATTCTCCCGTACTTCTTATGAAAGATGGCGAGATTATAGAAAATAACCTTAAAAAATGTTTGGTCAGCAAATCTGACCTTATGGCAAAACTACGAGAAGCCAACGTCTTGCAACTTTCAGAAGTGAAAGCTGTAGTTTTCGAAACTACCGGAGATATCTCGGTATTGCATTCATCGGACAAACAAACTATCGACTCGGAGATTTTGGAACAGGTAAAATCATCGCACTAAAACAAAACCGCCCCAAATCAAGTGAAATGGAGCGGTCTCTAACTAAATAACCAACCAAAAAAATCTTATTTACTATCTCTACTTCTTTCGACCTTCATTAAAGGATTAGAAGTTTTAATTCTTTTTTTATCGGTACTACCTGTGCTTGATTTCAAGTATTGCCTGTATCCCCTTCCTCTAAACTTATAGACCGTTCTGCTAGAAGGATGATACAGTTCGATAGTACTATCATTAATAACGTATAGTTCAAAGTAATCATTGCTCGATGAATGGTAGGCCAGTGTTAAAGTTTTGAGCATTTCATCGTTTTGTATGTCATACACCTGATATTCGCCTTCAAAATCCCATTGTAACCTATTAATGGCCGTTCCGGGCTCATCAATCGAAGACCTAAAAAATTCAGGTTCGAAGTTTAAGAAATTCTCATTGTCGAAATCATTAAGAGTACCTCTTTCGCTGGTGTATACTTTTTCCCAAGCATCATACTCCTGCAAAAAATAATTGAGGTTATCGTAAAAGACGAAGTCAAAATCAAAATTGTTCAATTGGTAACCATCTAGAAAGTAAGAAGTATCGGTATAGCCATCATATATTTCCACCGTATTACCATCGATGACAAATACATCTAAAATATAATGGCCGTCTAAATCGTGGTTAACCTCAATAGAACTATTACTCCCATTATAGTAACCTACATCGACCCCCAATCCATCTCCTGTTCTACCAATACCCACAATATTGTTATTGGCAATTAGCTTACCATTGATAAAGGACACCGTGAACGCTCTTTGCAAAAAGGGTATCTCACCATTACCTTGAGTTGCATTGATATCTACGTACCAAAGGTCATATGATCCCAATACCGCTTCAGCATTTACAGAAGGCTCTTGTATATAATCGTCTTCAACTATAACCTCTGTATAACAAGAGGTGGCCAACAGGCCAAACATTAGTAGCGTAAATAGTTTTGTTTTCATATTCATAGCATTAGAATTCAACAGATTAAAAACAACCACCGTGCCAAAACTTTTAACTTTTTGATAATCAAAGAATAAGGATGCGATTTTTTATTTCACTAGTTTTGTTTCAGGAAAAACAAACATGATTTTAGCCTAAGATTAAATGAACAAAGCTTTGAAATTTGCCGTATTGGGCGGGGGAAGTTGGGCAACGGCCATTGTTAAAATGCTCTGCGACAATCAAGAAGAGGTGGTATGGTACATGAGAAATACCGATGCTATTGGATTCATTAAAATTCAAAAACACAACCCCAATTATCTTACCTCGGTCACTTTCAACACAGAAAAATTGCACCTAACTGACGATATCAATGAGGCCGTCTCAAAAGCTGACATTTTAATTTTTGCCATTCCTTCGGCCTTTTTACATACCGAACTTCAAAAACTAACCAGTTCTATAAAAGAGAAAATAGTGTTTTCCGCTATAAAGGGTATCGTACCGGAGACGGGATTGATTGTTGGCGAACATTTTCATGAAACCTATGACATTCCTTTTAAGAACATAGGTGTTATCACGGGTCCTTGCCATGCTGAAGAGGTAGCCATGGAGCGTCTATCTTACCTTACTATTGCCTGTGCCGATACTTCAAAGGCGAAGTTCGTAGCCAAAAACCTGAGCAGTAGCTATATTAAAACAAAGGTGACCAAAGACATCATAGGCACCGAGTATGCCGCCATGCTTAAGAATATCTATGCCATTGCCGCCGGTATTGCACACGGGTTGGGTTACGGAGATAATTTTCAGAGCGTACTTATGAGCAATGCGATTCGTGAAATGAAACGCTATACCAAAAGCATTCATAAAATCGACCGTAATATTAACGATTCTGCCTACTTAGGCGATTTACTCGTTACAGGGTATTCCACTTTTAGTCGTAACCGTATGTTCGGAAATATGATTGGTAAAGGCTATACCGTTAAAAGTGCCCAAATGGAAATGAACATGGTAGCCGAAGGCTACTATGCGGCCAAAAGCGCTTATGAACTGAAGGGCAAATTTGAAAAAAAGGTAAAGACCCCCATTATCAATGCAGTTTATAAGGTACTTTATGAGGGTAAAAATGCTAAAAAGGTCTTTTTGGCATTGACCGATAAGTTGGATTGATTTAATTAGGACCGCTCCAATGAAAAGTTAGAATGATCTTCTAATTCACTTAACATCGTATCTCGCCATAAAGAGATTTTACCGTCATTGATATCGAAGTATTTTTTGAATTCTTCTAAAATAGGCTCCAAAAGATTCCGAACACTATCGATATCAAAATACAAACGCCCCGTTCGTCTTATAAAGAAATCCATTGGGTTCTGAACCATCTCATATTCGATGCAGAACCGTAATTCCGCCTTGGCCATACCCAATTGGGGGTTGTCATCTTTCTGCTCTTTATAATATTCTAAGATTTTTTCTGTCTGCTTGCCGTAATTGGTGACCAAAAACCAAGCATCATGCTCACTGAACCCCTTTTTTTCAATACGTTCAAAAACCTCTTTGATATACTTCTTTACATGTTTGTATTTCTTGAAATCGGTATTGCCGCACAAAGCAATTTTATCAGTAAAACATTCTTTCAACTGCGTGTCGTGCTCCTCTTCCATTTTTTTGGCGATGCGATTTACTACTCGCTCGGCCATTTTGCGATAGCCGGTAAGTTTACCTCCCGCTATACTGATAAGTCCGGTATCGGATGTAAAGATTTCATCTTTTCTTGATAACTCAGATGCCGATTTACCTTCTTCATGAATCAAAGGACGTAACCCTGCCCAAGAAGAAATAATATCTTCCATTTCAAGATTGATTTTTGGAAACATATTGTTCACCGCGGAAATTAAATAAATAGCATCGGCCAAATCGGTGCGTACATTGTCTTTATCCTTATTATAATTGGTATCGGTAGTACCTATATAGGTGATTTTGCCGCGAGGTATGGCAAACATCATTCGCCCATCGGGAATATCAAAATACACCGATTGTTTTACTGGCAGTTTTTCATGTGGAAACACCAAGTGAACACCTTTCGTCAAATGGAGCTGCTTGCCCTTCTTAGAATTATTCTTGCTTCTAAGTTCATCTACCCAAGGCCCCGCCGCGCTGATAACATATTTCGATTTTATATCGTATGTTTTGCCGTTTATAACGTCTTTCACTTTGACCCCGGCCACCTTGTCTTTTTTATAAACGAAATCTTCTACAGCCGTGTAATTGATGGCCCTAGCACCAAAAAGCAGGCTTGTTTTTATGTTCTCGATGGTCAATCGGGCATCATCGGTACGATACTCTGCATAATAACCGGCTCCTTTTAAAATCTTTTTGGGAAGTAAAGGCTCTAGCTTAAGCGCCTCTTTTTTCTCTAGCATCTTTCGCTTATCATCACCTGAAACTTCGGCCAGTATATCATAGACTTTAAGCCCAATCGAAGTAAGCCATTTACCGTACGAGCCATTTTCTATCAAAGGAAGCAACATCTTTTCAGGTATAACCAGGTGTGGCGCCAACTTATGAACTATAGCTCTCTCGGAACCCACCTCTTTGACCAACCAAAAATCGAATTGCTTAAGATAGCGCAAACCCCCGTGAATCAATTTCGTTGATTTACTACTGGTACCCGAAGCAAAATCTCCCTTTTCAACAAGCGCCACTTTGAGTCCGCGTGAAGAAGCATCCAAAGCGATGCCCGCACCTGTGATTCCACCACCTATTACGACGAGGTCATATTTTTCTTTTGATATTTTTTCTGCGGTTCTTGACCTATCTAGATTTGAAAACTTGATGTTCTTCATGAAGTACGCTTGGTGTTTATTGCTCTTCCCAACCTTTGGTTCGTTCAACGGCCTTTTGCCATTTTTTATAAAGTCTCTTTCTTTTTACCCGATCAAAATTAGGCTTAAAAATTCGGTTCATAGGTCTATTTTGATCCACATCGTCCTGTTTCCATAACCCAACTTGTATACCTGCCAAAAAAGCGGCACCCATGGCTGTCGATTCTATAACCTCAGGTCTGTGAACCTCCGAATCTAAAATATCGGCTTGAAATTGCATTAGATAATTGTTTGCACAGGCACCCCCATCTACACGAAGATTTTTTAGTTGTATGCCCGAATCGTCTTCCATCGCCTTTAAAATATCTTTGGTCTGGTAGGCCAACGATTCCAAAGTGGCTTTTGCCAAGTGTGCCTTTCCGGTATCTCTGGTGAGTCCAAAAATGGCTCCTCTGGCATACATATCCCAATAGGGGGCACCAAGACCTGCAAAGGCCGGCACTACATAAACGGGGTTTTCTTCTTCCACACTCTCAGCCAAAGGTTCGGTTTCCTTGGCATCTTTAATAAGTTCGAGTCCGTCGCGCAACCACTGAATGGCGGCACCAGCAATAAAAATACTTCCCTCAAGTGCATAGTTCACCTTACCATCTAAACCGTAGGCAATGGTTGTCAATAAGCCATTTTTTGAAAATTGGGGCTTTTCCCCAGTATTCATAAGCATAAAACAACCGGTACCATAAGTGTTCTTTGCCGTTCCTTTTTTAAAACAAGCTTGGCCAAACAAAGCGGCTTGCTGATCACCCGCAATACCGGCTATCGGTATTTTTGTTCCTTTAAGGTCATAATCACCAAAATGATGTGCTGAAGGCATTACTTCGGGCAACATCAACTTGGGGATGCCCAAAGCTTTTAAAAGTTTATCATCCCACTTTAACTCAACGATATCATATATCATGGTTCGAGATGCATTGGTATAATCCGTCACATGCTTTTCTCTTCCGGTCATATTCCAAACCAGCCAAGTGTCAACGGTACCCATTAGCAAATCGCCATTCTCAGCTTTCTTTTTGGCACCTTCAACATTGTCAAGGATCCATTTGACCTTCGTACCAGAAAAATAGGAATCAATAACGAGCCCAGTAGTTTTCTTTACATGCTCGGTCAAACCGGTATTCTTCAAGTGTTCGCAAATATCGGCCGTTCTCTTGTCTTGCCAGACTATGGCATTGTAAACAGGCTCGCCGGTAGTCTTATCCCAGACCATGGTAGTTTCCCTTTGGTTGGTAATACCAATGGCAGCAATATCTTTGGGGTCTACTTTTTCTTCATCCACCAATTGCTCTAATACGGCCATTTGGGTATCCCAAATTTCAATGGGATCATGTTCTACCCAGCCCGATTTCGGAAAAATCTGTTTGAACTCTTTTTGGACCATTCCTTTGATTTGGCCAGTTTCATCGACAAGTAAAGCCCTAGAACTCGTGGTTCCTTGGTCAAGTGAGATAATATATTTCATGTATAAGTTGAGTAAGTTGTACCGGTTATTTCTTCTCGAAGGAAACCTGAAATAAGAGATAAGCTTTGGAAAAGCATATAACCGACCCTGATTATGGTTAAATATAGAGTTTAAACCATGCAATTCAAAGTACAAAGTATAGCAGTACGGCTTGGTAACGAAAAATTCACAAAGACGACAATGAGGACAAATTTAGATACAACAATATAAAACGTACTATCGGCTGTATTCGCGCTCTACCCTGCAGATTCTAACGCGATACCATTGGTACCAGTCTTTAATTCCCCTTGCTTGAGCCTTTTGGTGATCAAGGTTGACTTTCCAAGCCGCGATTGATTCTAAATCTTTCCAATAACTAACCGTGATTCCTATTTCGTCTCTAGCGCTTTCAACATCTAAAAAACCTGGCTGTTCTCTTGCCAAATCGACCATCTTTTGGGCCATTTCTGCATAACCTTCATCATCGGGCTTTTTTAATGAAGTAAAGATGACCGCGTAATAAGTACCTTCTTTCATCCGAATCGAAATAGTTTGTAGTTAGGTGATATACTCTTTCTCTATAAAGTAGTCTACCAACGCCTCTTTCATGAGAACTGATTGCTCACCGGATTTCAGTAGGGGCAATTCTTCTTTCACCTTATAATGTGGCCAACCCTCTTCGTCAAAAAAATCGAACTCATAGTAACCATAGGGCTCAAGCAGCCGACAGATGGCAATATGCATCAAATCAAGTTTGGCGTCCTTTTTGAATTTACGGTGGTATTGACCCAACTCTTGCAGACCTACCAAGTAAATAATCGCATCTAGCTCAAGAGCGTCTCCATCTGAAAATTGCGACGATAATTTCTCTACCAGCACATCCCACCTTTCTTTTAACCTAATATCTCTCGACATAATAGACTTCTCTTAGTAAGGGCAAAAGCCCTCGTTGCTATTGCGATAATGAGGTGCAAAGGTACAAATCAAAACACTATTTTTGTGAAAATTCAGTGCTCATGGGCTTTCTAGACATTATATTCGGTCTGCTACTTCTTTGGGGTCTTTATAAGGGAGTTAAAAACGGACTTTTTATAGAACTTGCGTCTATTGTTGCCCTAGTTGCAGGCATTTATGGTGCTATTCACTTTTCATATTATGCCGGAGATTATCTATCGGAGAACATGAAATGGGAAGAACGTTACATCAACATTACTGCATTTGTCATAACGTTTTTGGCCATTGTTTTTGTCGTACATCTTGCTGCCCGACTATTAACTAAAATCGCCGCATTTGCAATGTTAGGGTGGCTGAACCGTATTGCAGGCGGAATTTTCGGTGTGGTTAAAATCGCCGTTATATTGGGTGCGCTGATCATATTTTTTGAAAGGGTCAACGAAACAGCGGGAATGGAAAAAAACGAAAAGGTCGAACAATCGGTTCTATATGAACCCATAAAAAAGATAGGTGCCTTTATATTTGCCAAAGTACTTCGCGCGCCCAAATATCAAATCAGTCCTCAAGAAGACAATCCAGAAATTGTAATCTGACACCAAAAACTTCCCCCAATTTATGTTCTTAAATTCGCTCAACACTTATCGTGGCATCGCCATATTGCTGATTGTTTCGGCGCATTGCTATTCGATAGCCGACGTGAAAGTTGACTCTTTCAGCGAAGCACTCTTTGCGAACTTAACGGCCGGAAGCACCTTTCATTTTATTTTCATTTCTGGCTTTTTATTTCATCACATTTTCGTTTTAAAAGATAGAACGACTACTTTCTTACCAAATAAGATAAAGAGGTTATTGATTCCTTATACAGTATTATCAATAGTTCCGATACTGCTGAAATTAAGCACAGAACCCGATTTTTGGAATACCTACTTTCCTTTGCAAGAGGATACTTTCTTAAATAATTATGTGATTCCTATTTGCTTATATTATGTTACGGGAGCCCACTTGGTAGCCTACTGGTACATACCTTTTGCAATGTGTTTGTTTTTAATGTATCCGCTACATATAAGATTTATCAACTGGCCGATCAAACTTCAGTTTTCGGTTTTCGGCATATTATTTTTAATCGCCTTGTTCGTTCATAGACCGGTAGACGAACTAAACGTATTTCAGTCTCTTGTTTATTTTACACCAACCTATTTAATGGGTATTCTCTGCTCACTTTACAAAGAGAGGGTGTATTATATATTTCTTAAAAAGGAATTATATCTCTTACTCTTAGCATTAGGTATAGCAGCTTTTCAAGCGTTCATCGGCCGCTACGACAACTATCAAAAACCGATGTTCGATTATGATGGCCTTGACCTAGTTCTATTACAAAAGACTTTTCTCTGTATTTTCTTTATGGTTTTTCTACATCGTTTTGAATCTTTCAACAATAAGTTGCTCGTTCTTTTGGCCTCTACCAGTTTTGCTATATACTTTATACACGGTTATGTGCTACAGGGTTTGTTTCAATTCAAGCGAATATTTAATTATACTAGTGATTACCCTTGGGCAACTTACTTTTTGGCTTGGTTCTTATTAGTGGGGGTAAGCATGGCTCTGGCTATCATCCTAAAAAAAGCAATGCCTAAATACTCTAAATATATTAGTGGCTATTAGACCGCCTAGTAATTTCCAGTGGCACATTGAAAAAATGAAAATAGATAGTTTTTAATAGGCTAAAACCTACAGCCGTTTAACATATGGCTGCAATTCATCGAAAAGGAAGACTTTTTATCTCTACCGACGACTAAATTTTCGATATTCGCTTATCGATATTCCCCTATCGATTTTTTGAGAACACGAGAACACCCCATTTCTCAGACCTACCTTAGAGAACATACCTACTTACAAATAGAACACTATATGAAAATGACAAGGCATTATTTTGCCCTCGTTTTATTTGTATGCACATTGGCGTCTTGCACAAAGGAGTCAATGGAAACAGCAAATATTGTTGAGGCCGAGAACATTCCGGAAATAGAACAAGAATTACTTGAAGTTGTTAATCAACACAGGCTCTCTTTAGGCCAAAACTCTTTAGAATTCAGCTCGGTAGCCTATCTTTTGGCCAATGAGCACACCGATTACATGATGACAGTCGGATCTTTAAACCATGATAATTTCAGTAAACGCGCTTCTACGATATCAACTGAGGTTGATGCAGAGTTTGTGGCTGAAAATGTTGCTAAAGATTACCTAAACGCTTCGGAAGCATTCTCAGGCTGGTTGACCAGTTCCAGTCATAAAAAGACTATGGAAGGAGAGTTTACCCATACCGCTGTAAGTGTAAAAAGAAATGAAGAGGGCAATTTGTTCTATACACAAATCTTCTTCCGATAAACGTACGGTGCGACCCTAGAAAACTATGCGTATGAACTAGTGGCATACATTTTATACCTTTGAAACCTAAAGGTATTTATCATTTTTAATTAACCGTGCGTTGAACTTTCGCAAAGTTGTAGTACGTTTAGGTGGTAGTTACCAAATTATTAACCTTTAGTATTACAAATATGGCGGTACAACCCCCCTTTAACCTTTCAAAGTGGATCGATGAAAACCGAGACTCTTTAAAGCCACCAGTTGGCAACAAGAACTTATACAAAGATGCCGGTGACTACATAGTCATGATAGTTGCAGGGCCCAATGCCCGCAAAGACTACCATTACAATGAAACCGAAGAACTCTTTTTTCAGTTAGAGGGAAATATCGAAGTTCACATTCAAGACGAAGGTAGAAAGAAAACTATGAAGTTGGGGCCTGGCGACATGTATCTTCACCCAGCAAAAATTCCGCATTCTCCAGTAAGAAAAGAAGGAAGCATTGGTCTGGTCGTTGAACGAAAAAGAGCGGATATGAATGTTGACGACGGTCTTTTATGGTTCTGCGACAATTGCAACCATAAATTGTACGAGGCCTATTTCACATTAAACGATATTGAGAAAGATTTCTTAGGTCATTTTAAACACTTCTATAGCTCGGAAGAACTTAGAACATGTGATAATTGTGGCACCGTTATGCCAGTAGACAGTCGATTTGTTGCAGACGAATAAGTGTTTATCGGCCAAACAATGTCTTTATTCGTAGATAACCTAGACATTCAGAAAAAGTACTTTAAAACCCCCAAGTAATTCTATGTCAAGGTTTCAAATCTTCAAATACTTTTCCGTTCTTTTAATAGGGGCGTCTATTTCGTTATTTGTTTTCTTTTCGATTAACAATCGATATATAAGCAATCAAAAAGATTTGGTAGATAATGCCATTTCTAGGGCTTTGATCAAAATAGATGACGAATTGAACAAAATTACGCTGGTAATGGAGTCGATGGGCTTCTTTTTCGAAAACCATGATGACGTGCCCCAAGAGCTTTTTGAACGGTTTACGAGTCCTTATTTAAGTGAATTGCGAAGTATCGGCGCCTTAGAGTGGGCCCCTCGTATTTTGGAAAGCGAAGCAAATTCTGAGGATTTGGAAGTGCCTAAAATCACCCAAACCGATTCATCAGGAAATTTTATTACCGCCCAATCGCGAAAGGTACATTTTCCCATCGCATTAATAAATCCGCTAGAGCCACTTAAAGATGCCGTTGGTTTTGACAATTATTCCGAAGAAATTAGAAAAGAAGCTATTGACCAAGCTATTGAGTCAAAGAAAACAGTTCTAAGCGCGCCCATAGAATTGGTACTCAAAAACAATGGGTTTCGGGGCTTTTTGGCCCTAAAATCAGTTTTTAATTCGGAAACGGCTGAAGTAAAAGGTGTTGTAGCCGCAATTTATCGGATGGATATTTTCTTAAGACGTACCCTAAAGAATGAATTGGCCATCATCGACTTGGCAATTACAGACTCTTTGGCGCAAGACAATCTTCTTTATACCAATCGAGAACCTCTTTCTTTAGAGAATCGAACAAACGAGAGCACGTTTAAACATATAAAGGCAGGCAACCGGGTTTGGAATATTGAGTTCTCTCCGAAAAGCAAACATTATAATTTTCCACATGTATTAGAATCATACTTGGTCTTGATCTTAGGCTTGCTGACAACAGGCCTTCTTATTTACGCCATTAAGGTAAGCGATGAACATAATGACAGATTAGAGGCAAGGGTAATACTGAGAACCAGCGAACTGGAGGCCTCGAACAAATTGAAAGAAAATCTGTTGCGCGAAATTCATCACCGAGTCAAAAACAATCTTCAAATAACCTCAAGCCTTATGAACATGCAGAAAAGAAGGCTTTCGAGCAAAGAAGCGATTACGGCACTTTCTGATAGTCAGGCCAGAATATCGGCCATTGCGCTTACACATCAGAAAATTTATCAAGATAAAGATTCAAAGGCGGTCAACCTTAACGATTACCTTATCGACCTGATGGAATATCAAAAGAAAATCTCTCCCTTTTTCACGTATAAAATCGATTGCCCCTTGATTACGGTAGACCTCGACCGTGCAGTACCTTTGGCATTGATCATTTCTGAGCTGGTCACCAATGCGGTGAAACATGCCTATCCTGATAATACCAAGTATAACGAGCTTAAAATAGATGTTACCCGTTTAGATGATGAATCGGTTTTACTTTGTATCAAAGACAACGGTAAGGGGCTTCCTGAAAATTTTGATTTAGATAAAGCAGAGGGCATCGGTTTTGAAATCATACGTGCCCTTTGCAGACAGATTTCGGCTCAACTGAACTACGAATCAGCTGAAAACGGGACCCAATTCGACCTTATTTTCATGAACCAAAGTGAATAATTAAGTGTCATTGGCGATGCTTTTTTAATTATATTTAATAATGATTGTGTCGCTATTGATTGGCCTTGTCGCCCTCTTACATCTATACTTTATGTGGTTCGAAATGTTCGCTTGGACCACAAAAGGAAGGAAGATATTTAAAAAGTTTCCGGCTGAGTTGTTCGAACCCACCAAACCATTGGCCGCCAATCAAGGTCTCTACAATGGATTTTTAGCCGCCGGCCTTATATGGACATTTTTTATCACAGACATCGATTGGAAATGGAATGTTGCCCTCTTTTTTCTTTCATGTGTAAGTATTGCTGGTATTTATGGCGCCTTAACCGCTGATAAAAAGATTTTCTTTGTTCAGGCCGCCCCTGCGTTAGTAGCCATTTTGCTTATTCTGTTCACGTAGTATTGAAAGTTAAAAAGCTCTTATCATTATCCGGTTTGCATGGATTGTCAAGAACAATGAAGTATATTTGATATATAACAATTTGTACTTAAAAAGTTAAATTATGATTTCTACTGCTCCTCAATTTGCTATTAATGATGTTTTAAAAGATTTAAATATCGAAAGCACCAACTTTGGCGTATCTACCGGTTCAGACTGTTTTGGATCGGGTGAAGAAATCATATCGAAAAGCCCTGTAGATGGGGCGATAATTGCCAAGGTAAGCACAGCTACTTCAGATGACTATGAAAAAACTGTAAGCACCTCTTTAAATGCCTTTAAAGAGTGGCGAAATACGCCAGCACCGCAACGTGGCGAAATTGTAAGGCAGTTTGGCAACAAACTAAGAGAATTAAAGCAACCACTGGGCAAGCTTGTTTCATACGAAATGGGTAAAAGTCTACAAGAAGGCTTAGGAGAAGTGCAAGAGATGATAGACATATGTGATTTTGCTGTAGGCTTATCACGTCAATTACACGGTCTTACCATGCATTCCGAGAGGCCGGGCCACCGTATGTACGAGCAGTACCATCCGTTGGGAGTGGTCGGTATTATATCGGCATTTAATTTCCCCGTAGCCGTATGGGCGTGGAATACGGCCCTAGCTTGGGTCTGTGGCGATGTCTGTATTTGGAAACCCTCGGAAAAAACGCCTCTATGTGCCATAGCCTGCCAAAAGATTGCTGCCGATGTGTTTAAGAAAAATGGTCTTCCCGAAGGCATCAGTTGTTTGATCAATGGTGACTATCGAGTGGGCGAAATGCTTACTACTGATACTAGAGTGCCTCTTATCTCCGCTACCGGGTCGATTAGAATGGGCAAAATTGTTGCACAGGCCGTAGGAGCTCGATTAGGAAAATCATTGCTTGAATTAGGTGGAAACAATGCGATTATAGTAACCCCTGATGCCGATATAAAAATGACCGTCATCGGTGCAGTCTTCGGTGCGGTGGGCACTGCAGGTCAGCGCTGTACTTCAACGCGAAGATTGATTATTCATGAATCAATTTATGACAAGGTTAAAAAAGCCCTGGTTGATGCCTATGCACAATTGCGTATTGGAAATCCCTTGGATGAAAATAACCATGTAGGTCCCCTAATAGATTCAGATGCAGTTGAAAGTTATCTAAGGGCCTTACAAAATGTGGTAAAGGAAGGTGGTAAAATTCTAGTTCATGGCGATGTACTATCAGGAGATGGTTATGAGAGCGGTTGCTACGTAAAACCGGCGATTGCAGAGGCAGAACCGGAGTTCAAAATCGTTCAAGAAGAAACTTTTGCCCCCGTTCTTTATCTTTTAAAATATAGTGGGGAAGTAGATAAGGCCATTGACATTCAGAATAACGTAGCCCAAGGTCTTTCTTCGGCAATTATGACTAATAATTTACGCGAGGCGGAAAGGTTTCTTTCGGCCGCCGGAAGCGATTGCGGTATTGCTAATGTTAATATTGGAACTTCAGGTGCAGAAATTGGTGGGGCATTTGGCGGAGAAAAAGAGACCGGAGGCGGAAGAGAGAGTGGTTCCGATGCTTGGAAGGTTTATATGAGAAGGCAAACCAATACCATTAATTACACTACTGAACTGCCTTTGGCGCAGGGTATCAAGTTTGACCTATAATGGAAAAACCCGTCAATTTTCTTCCTTGCCCTTCCCCCGAACAGACAAGAATCAATGTAACGGGCTTTTAAACTAAACTAACTCAAACAATATATTGTACCGTATCTATACAGAACAATTACTAGAACCTCATTTTCTCACTCTACATCACTAATCCGTTCAGCTTGGGGCACTTTCCAACTTCCCTTTAGCAGCTCTTGTAATCCCAAGACAACTACCATACAGACAAAAGTGACCCATTTTAAAATTTCGGATTTCATTTCACCAGGTTCATAAAGTGGGCTAAATATACTTAAGGTAGACAGGCAAGACCATCAATTTTGTATAAATGGTCATTAATTCTGTATCAATGTACTTTTAGATACATTAAGTGTCATTTTCTAATCACATTTAATCTTAACTACACGGTAAAATGAGCATTTTATCGCATGCAAATTCTATGTTCTAAAAAAATCGCAAAGGCTTAAGTAATAATTTGCCTACTTATTATTCCAATAAATCATTCAACATTAACACGCTTTTAGTTTTTTTTAATACATTGTATAGTACAACTATCAATTTCTAGACATGACTAAAAC